>CAZGGK010000029.1:0-12201 GCA_964525125.1 uncultured Mycobacterium sp. | reverse complement strand
GTCTCGGCCTGGGCCACGGCGCGGAAGCGCTGGCGGCGGCGGCGTCGGACCCGACCCTGGGCGGTTCGGTGGGCGACTTCGCGAACTCGATCCTCGGATCGGTCGGCGTGGGTGACCTGCTGGGCGCGACGAGCGGCCTGGCCAACTCCGTGTTCGGTGACACCGGTTCGCTTCTCGGCGCGCTGGATCTGAGCCACCTGTTCGGCGGTGCCGACGACCTGGTGAACTCGCTCGTCGGCTCGGTCGGCGCGGGTGATCTGCTGGGCGGGCTGGACGGCCTGGTGAATTCGGTGTTCGGCGACGCCGGTTCGCTCCTGGGTGCGTTGGACCCGAGCCACCTGTTCGGCGGCGTGGGCGACTTCGCGAACTCACTGCTGGCTGATCTGGGTCTGCTGTTCTGATCCGGAGAGCCGGGGCAGGCGCCCTTCCTGCGGTGGTCTCCGCCGTCGGAGGGGCGCCTGCTCTGTCGTTGTGCGCGTCGGCGTTGGAGCCATCCACCCGGTAGGGCAGGATTCCATGACATGGATGACGTGTGGGCGAACCGGGCGGCCAGCGCAGAGGCCGCCGTCACCGCGCGGCACCTGAAACGACTCTGGCATCTGCCGGCCACCCAGCTCGGCGCGGTGGCCTGGCCGCCGGTGCAGCGCCGCCGGTCGGGCCCCTGGCACTACTGGTGGCAGGCCCACCTGCTGGACTGCCTGGTCGACGCGCAACTGCGCGATCCGAGTGCCGACCGGGTGACCCGGATCAAACGGCAGATCCGCTCGCACCGGCTGCGCAACGGCGGTGTCTGGGTCAACGACTACTACGACGACATGGCGTGGCTGGCGCTGGCGCTGGAACGGGCCGGCCGGGTGGCCGGCATCGACCGGCACCGGGCACTGAGCAAGCTGAGCCGGCAGCTGGTCGAGGCCTGGGTGCCCGAAGACGGCGGTGGCATCCCGTGGCGCAAACAGGACCAATTCTTCAATGCCCCCGCCAACGGACCGGCCGGGATCTTCCTGGCCCGCTACGACGACCGGTTGAAGCGCGCCCAGCAGATGGCCGACTGGATCGACGCCACCCTGATCGACCCGGAGACGCACCTGGTGTTCGACGGCATCAAAGCCGGCTCCCTGGTGCGCGCACAGTACACCTACTGCCAGGGGGTGGTGCTCGGGCTGGAGACCGAGCTGGCGGTTCGCACCGGCGATGCTCGTCATGCCCCCCGGGTGCACCGGCTGGTCGCCGCGGTGGCCGCCGAGATGGCGCCGGGCGGGGTGCTCAAGGGCGCCGGCGGCGGCGACGGCGGGCTGTTCGGCGGGATCACCGCCCGCTACCTGGCGCTGGTCGCCACCGCGCTGCCGGGGGATTCGGACGCCGACGCCCGGGCTCGCGACACCGCCCGGGACCTGGTGCTCTCGTCGGCGAAGTCGGCGTGGGACTACCGGCAACCGGTGGCCGGATTGCCGCTGTTCGGGCCGTTCTGGGACCGCATCGCCGAACTGCCCCGGGCCGAGGGCGCCGCGGCGGGTCTCGCCGACGGCGCGGTGCTGGAGTCCGAGGTGCCCGAGCGCGACCTGTCGGTCCAGCTGTCCGGCTGGATGCTGATGGAGGCCGCCGCGGTGGTCAGCGCGTTGACTCAGCGCTGACCACGTCGATTGGGGCCGTCTACTCGCAGTTCTGCGCGGTGAGCGCAGTCTCAACGGGTGGCTGCGCGGTCCCCTGTCCCTGCCGGCGGGCCAGATAGACCTTGCCGGCATGGAACAGCGCCGGCAGCAGCGACACGAACAGGATCCCGATGATGATCAGCTCGAGGTGGTCGACGACGCCGGGGACCTTGGTGCCCAGGAAGTAGCCGGTCAGCGTCATCCCCGCGCCCCAGAGCACACCGCCGACGATGTCGAAGCCCAGGTACACCGGATAGCGCATGTAGGACACGCCCGCGATCACCGGGACGAACGTCCGCGCGAACGGCACGAACCGGGCCAGGATGATCGCCGGCGGGCCGTACTTCTCGAAGAACGCATGCGACTCGGTCACGTAGTGCTTCTTGAAGAACCGCGATTCCTCTCTCTTGAACAGGGCGGGACCGATCCGGCGCCCGATGAAGTACCCGGTCTGGTCGCCCAGCACCGCCACGATCGACACCGATACGGCCAGCACCCGGATGTCGAGGCTGCCGCCTGCGGCCAGCAGGCCACCGGTGACCAGCAGCGACTCGCCGGGCAGCAAGGGGAACAGCAGACCGGTCTCGACGAAGACGATGAGCAGGATGGCGGGCAGCACGGCGGCCGCGAACACACCCTGGGGGCCGATCCAGTACATCGGGTCGACCAGGTCGGGCAATGCGACCAGAGTGGTGCTCATGACGCTCTAACATACCGGGGCGGCGGGGTAAAACCCGACTTGAGATAATCGATGTCACGTTTCGCCAGCCAGGAGGATGTTCCCATGCCCATCGCAACGCCCGAGGTCTACGCCGAAATGCTGGCCCGCGCCAAGAGCAACTCGTATGCGTTTCCGGCCATCAACTGCACCTCGTCGGAGACGGTGAACGCGGCGATCAAGGGTTTCGCCGACGCCGGCAGCGACGGCATCATCCAGTTCTCCACCGGCGGCGCGGAGTTCGGTTCCGGGCTGGGCATCAAGGACATGGTGACCGGCGCGGTGGCACTCGCGGAGTTCACCCACGTCATCGCCGCGAAGTACCCGGTCAACGTGGCGCTGCACACCGACCACTGCCCGAAGGACAAGCTGGACGGTTTCGTGCGCCCACTGCTGGCGATCTCGACCGAGCGCGTCAAGGCGGGCCGCAACCCGCTGTTCCAGTCGCACATGTGGGACGGCTCGGCGGTTCCGATCGGCGAGAACCTGGCCATCGCCGAGGAACTGCTGGCCCGGTCGGTGGCCGCCAAGATCATCCTGGAGGTCGAGATCGGCGTCGTCGGCGGTGAGGAGGACGGCGTGGAGGCCGAGATCAACGAGAAGCTCTACACCTCGCCGGAGGACTTCGAGAAGACCGTCGCCGCCCTCGGCGCCGGGGAGAAGGGCCAGTACCTGCTGGCCGCCACCTTCGGCAACGTGCACGGCGTCTACAAGCCCGGCAACGTCAAGCTGCGCCCGGACATCCTGGCTGAGGGACAGAAGGTGGCGTCGGCCAAGCTGGGTCTGGCCGACGGTTCCAAGCCGTTCGACTTCGTCTTCCACGGCGGTTCGGGGTCGCTGAAGTCCGAGATCGAGGAGGCGCTGCGCTACGGGGTGGTGAAGATGAACGTCGACACCGACACCCAGTACGCGTTCACCCGCCCGATCGCCGCGCACATGTTCACCAACTACGACGGCGTGCTCAAGGTCGACGGCGAGGTCGGCAACAAGAAGACCTACGACCCGCGCAGCTACCTGAAGAAGGCCGAGGCCGCGATGACCGAGCGGGTCGTCGAGGCGTGCAACGACCTGCACAGCTCCGGCAAGTCCCTGGCCTGATCCGCTGGGGTCATTCGGTGCGGGACTGGCAGATCTTCCACTGATTGTCGCGGTACTGCAGGTCGAGGCTGCGGGTTGACCGGACCTCCGGCGCCGAGGCCATGAACGCGGTCACGTTGGCCTCGGCATGGTCACCGTTGACGACGACCTGGTCGATGCTGGCGACCACCGGGTACTGCTTGGCCGCAGCGATCCGGCGGTAGGTGTCGGCCCAGGCCTGCTCGTTGTAGTTGACGTAGTTGTCGCGGTCCAACCCGCAGGTCAGGCTGCGCAACATGGGCAGGTCACCGTTCTGCACCGCGATGTCGAAGTGCGAGATGCTCTCGCGGACCCGCTCTTCCTGGGAGGCCTTCGCCCTGCTGTCCCGGGTCAGCCAGAGGGTGCCCAGCACCGCGATGACCGCCAGCAGCAAGATGATCAGCACCAAGGCCAGCACCCAGCCCCAGGCGTGCGACGCCGATCCGGGCAGCTTGGCCGCCAGCCGGGGCGGGATCAGCTGCGGCCTGGCCTTTCCCGGCCCCGCTGTCGGCGACCGGAAGACCTCGGTGGCCTGGTCCGGAACGGCCTGGATGATCTCGGTCTTGCCGGCATCGAACCCGGGTGCGGTGAACCGGAGCTCCGGCGGTATGGGCTGGCCGATGCGCGGTTCCTGCGCCGACTCGGTGACAAGAACCTCGGTCGTGGTTTCGGGGTCTTCGGGCACGACCGGGTAGGCGTCGGTGGCGTGCTCGTCAGCGGCACCGCGATCCTGTGCCGGTTCTGCCGCGTTGCGGTCCGGCCCTGATGGGTTCGGCATGACTGGCTGGTGTCCTCGCGCTCGGGATGGGGCTTGACGAAACGAACTGGGCTAGTTGGCAGCTTACTGACCGTCTCGGGTGCGGGCCCGCGGCGTCAGCAGCTGTCGGCGCACTCGCAGGTCCGTCCGGGCGGTTCTACCTGGATGGTGGCGTGCCCCAGCCCGCGGGCGGCCAGCACCGCGTGCGCGTCGTCGAGCACCCGGGCCGAGTCCGCGCCGCTGGTCAGGTGAGCGGTGGCCATGTCCTTGCCGGGCGCGAGCGTCCACACGTGCAGGTCATGCACCTCGGTGACGCCGTCGACCGCCGTCAGCGCCGCGCGCAACTCCTCGACGTCGATATGGCTCGGGGACGCCTCGGAGAGGATCCGCAGCGCGGCCGCGGCCAGCGAGAAGGCGCGCGGCAGCACCCACAGCGCGACGAAAACCGCCACCACCACGTCGGCGTAGGGCCAGTGCGTGGTCACGGTGACCACCCCGGCGATCAGCACCCCCAGGTTGCCGACGGTGTCGGCGACCACCTCCAGGTAGGCGCCCCGGACCGCGAGGCTGTGCTCCGAGTGCGACCGCAGCAGCAGCACCACCGCGGTGTTGACGGCGATTCCGGCCAGTGCGACGACGATCAGCGGCACGCCGGGGACGTCCGGGGCGCCGCCGAGCCGGTCCACCGCCTCGGAGAGGATGAACGCCGCCACCCCGATCAGCAACACGGCGTTGGCGACCGCGGTGAACACCTCGGCGCGGTGCCAGCCGTAGGTGCGGGCCGGTGAGGAGCTGCCGCGCCGGGCCAGCATCACCGCGGCGACCCCCATGAAAAGGGCGGCCAGGTCGGTGAGCAGATGCCCGGCGTCGGCGAGCAGCGCGATCGAGTTGATCATCACCGCGACGGTCAGTTCTACGGCGAAGAATCCGGTCAGAATGACCGCTGCGACCGCCATCCGGGACAGCCGGGCGTCGTGGTGACTGTGATCGTGACCGGCGGCCATGGGTAGTGAATATATTGCGCCGTGCCGGGTGGGCGCGCGCTGAGCCGGGTTAGAGCCACCCGGTCCAGAATCGGGTCAGCGCCATGCCCCAGGTCGCCAACCGGCGCGGCACCCCGGACAGGTCGAAAAACCAGAACACGATCGAGAAGAACCAGTAGTTCAGCCGCGGGGCGATCAGCAGCACCAGCAACGCCAGCAGGCCCCACCCCTTGGCCGGCTCCAGCGCCCGCTGGGTGGCCGGGCTCAGGTGCGGTTCCAGGGCGCCGTAGCCGTCCAGACCCGGCACCGGGAGCAGGTTCAGCGCCAGCGCGGTGACCTGCAGGAAAGCCAGAAAAGCCACCCCGGACCAGAACACCGTGTGGGCGGCGTCGGAGCACAGCCGGGCTGCGCCGAGCAGCAGCACGGCCAGCGCCAGGTTGGCGGCCGGGCCGGCCAGGCTGACCAGGGTGCGCCGGGCCGGTGCCATGAACGACGTCTGCACGTACACCGCACCGCCGGGCAGGCCGATGCCGCCCAGTGCGATGAACAGCAGCGGCAGCCCCAGCGACAACCCCGGATGGCTGTAGCGCAGCGGGTTGAGCGTCAGATAGCCGCGGGCTTCGACGCCCCGGTCGCCGAACCGCCAGGCGGTGACGGCGTGGCCGAACTCGTGCAGGCACAGCGACACCAGCCAGCCGGCGACCACGAACACGAACACCCCGGCGTAGGCCAGTGGCTGTACGTCGGCGCCGGCCCGCCAGGCCAGCACCCCGCCCAGGCCGGTCAGCGCGACCAGGGCCAGGAACACCGGGCTGGGGGTGGTCGGCCTAGCCAACTCGCAACCACCCTTCGACGTGGCGGTAGAACGCCGAGCGGCGCACCGGCCGCGGCGCGTCGACGCCGTCGCGGCTCACGAGCGCGCCGGTGCTGCCCAGTTGCGCGGCCCGGCCGGTCACCCAGCGCCGCACCCGGCCACCCGGCGACAGCACCCCGGCCCGCAGGCCGGGCATGGCCGGGGTGGGTTCGATGCGCACCCCGGGGGCATCACCGTCGAACAGGACGGTGTCGTCGACGATCGCCTCGCCGTGCAGCGGGCCGTTCACGCCGCGCCAGGTGGCCGCGCCGACCAGCACCGCACCGGTTTCGTCGCGGATCAGCGGCACCCGTTCGGCGGTGCCGGAACGGGCCCGGCGGGCCGCCCGGCCGTTGGCCGCCCGGCCGGGCACGAAGCCCACCTCGACGTCGAGCCGGTCGGCGCGCAGCAGCCGGGTCAGCACGGCTGCCAGCTCGGCGTCGCCGCCGACCACCACCAGCCGGGTGTACTGCTCGTAAGCCTCGGGGCTGCCGAGCGGTAGCACCGGCAATCCGCGCAGCGACCGCGACAGTTTTCGGCCGTCGCGCAGCAGCACGGCGGTGTCGGGGGTCTTCACGATGCTCCTTGCACTGCACTTGGGATAGGCTCAGTCACCGGCTGGAACACCATAAGGCAGACAGTAAGCGAGAAATCCGTGCCGGCAATCGTCGTCATCGGCGCCCAGTGGGGTGACGAGGGCAAAGGAAAAGCCACCGACCTGCTCGGCGAGCAGGTGCAGTGGGTGGTGCGCTATCAGGGCGGCAACAACGCGGGGCACACCGTCGTGCTGCCCACCGGCGAGAACTTCGCGCTGCACCTGATCCCGTCCGGGGTGCTCACCCCGAAGGTCACCAACGTGATCGGCAACGGGGTGGTGGTCGACCCCGGGGTGCTGCTCGACGAACTGGCGGGACTCGAGGCGCGCGGGGTGGACACCTCACGGCTGCTGATCTCCGCCGACGCGCACCTGCTGATGCCCTACCACGTGGCGATCGACAAGGTGACCGAACGCTATATGGGCTCCAAGAAGATCGGCACCACCGGCCGCGGTATCGGGCCCTGCTATCAGGACAAGATCGCCCGCATCGGGATCCGGGTCGCCGATGTGCTCGACGAGGCGTCTCTGACCCAGAAGATCGAAGCCGCACTGGAATTCAAGAATCAGGTGCTGGTCAAGATCTACAACCGCAAGGCGCTGGAACCCGAGCAGGTGCTCGAGGATCTGCTGGCCCAGGCCGAAGGCTTCCGCCACCGCATCGCCGACACCGCGCTGCTGCTCGGCTCGGCGCTGGACCGTGGCGAGAACGTGCTGCTGGAAGGCTCGCAGGGCACCCTGCTCGACGTCGACCACGGCACGTATCCCTTTGTGACGTCATCGAATCCGACCGCCGGCGGTGCTGCCGTCGGCTCCGGCATCGGGCCCACCCGGATCACCACCGTGCTGGGGATCCTTAAGGCCTACACCACCCGGGTCGGATCGGGCCCGTTCCCCACCGAACTGTTCGACGCCCACGGCGAATACCTGACCAAGACCGGCGGCGAGTTCGGCGTGACGACCGGCCGGCGCCGGCGTTGCGGCTGGTTCGACGCGGTGATCGCCCGCTACGCCACCCGGATCAACGGCATCACCGACTACTTCCTGACCAAACTGGACGTGCTGTCCGGCCTGCAGACCGTCCCGGTCTGCGTCGGCTACACCGTCGACGGCAGGCGCACCGACGAGCTGCCGATGACCCAGGCCGAATTCGCCCGCGCCGAACCGGTTTACGAAGAGCTGCCGGGCTGGTGGGAGGACATTTCCGCGGCCCGCACCTTCGACGAGCTGCCGGCCAAGGCGCGCGATTACGTGCGGCGGCTGGAAGAGATTGCCGGGGCGCGGGTTTCGTGCATCGGCGTCGGGCCGGGACGGGAGCAGACCATCGTGTGCCACGACGTGGTGCGCCCTTGACCGACCAACCGGAGTTGCTCGACCCCGACTACGAAAAGCACGGCGGCTTCCCACATTACGAGGTCGCGACGCCGGGTCCAGGGTTCGCCCGCTTCGTCGCCGCGATGCGCCGGCTGCAGGATCTGGCGGTGTCGGTGGATCCCGGCGAGAGCACCTGGGACGAGGCCGCCGGGCGTGCCGAGGACCTGGTCGGGCTGCTCGAGGTGTTCCCAGCGCCGGAAGGTGTGGCGCCGGCCGGGCGGGTGCCGTCGCTGCCGGGCATGGGCAGCCTGCTGATGCCGCCGTGGCGGATAACGAGATTCGAGCCGGACGGCGTCACGATGCGAGGCCGGTTCAGCCGGTTCCACGTGGGCGGCAACTCCGCGGTGCACGGCGGGGTGCTGCCGCTGCTGTTCGACTGGATGTGCGGGATGGTGGTCCATGCCGCGAACCGGCCGATCAGCCGCACCGCGTTCCTCAACGTCGACTACCGCAAGGTGACCCCGATCGACGCCCCACTGGTGGCACGGGGCCGGATCGACTCCGCCGAGGGCCGCAAGGCGTTCATCTCCGCCGAGCTGACCGACGCCGACGGCGCCGTGCTGGCCGAGGCGCACGCGCTGATGGTGCGGCTGCTGCCGGGCCAGCCGTAGGGCGCACCCCCGCGCGGGCCGGTCTCCGCTGCCGTCGGGCGCCAGTGGCAGGTCGGATGTGGCCGCCGGTTGTCCGGTTGTCAGTGCGGTCGCGCTCGAGTTCGACGGTGCGCTCGGCAGACCTCGCCTCGTCGAGGCTGGGGCCGGACCCGGTGCGCGATCCCCGAAGCTGGGCGACTGAGTCTTCGGGGATCGGCCGTTTGCGGGCAGGGTGCTACGGGGTTCCGCGCGAACCGTTGGGGCCGGGTGGGGTGCCGGCGCCGCCGAACCCCCCGCCGCCGCCGGTAGCGACACCCGGAGGTGTTGTCGAGGCGTTGCCGCCGTCGCCGCCCGAACCGCCGTTCGCCGTGCTGCCGTCACCGCCGTTGCCGCCGTCGCCGCCGGTGGCGTTCCCGGTGCCGTAGTTGGTCGCCGCACCGCCCTGCCCGCCACTTCCGCCGTAACCGCCGGTGCCCCCGCTGCCGCCGGTCCCGCCGTGGGCTGCGGCGGCACCGTGGTTGGTGCCCTGACCGCCGTAGCCGCCACCGCCGCCGGCGGCACCGCCGCTGCCGCCGTTACCGGCGTTGCCGCCGACGGCGTCATGAGTGTTGACGGGGTTGTCGACTTCGGCAGTGCCGCCGATACCGCCGCCTCCGCCGCTGCCGATGCTGCCGGTGCCGCCATCGCCGCCATGGCCCGCGGTGACGTTTCCGGTTCCTCTGGTGTAGCCGTATCCGCCTGAACCGCCAAGGCCGCCCGTGGCCCCATCGCCGCCCCGGCCGCCCTCACCACCGGCAGCGGTACCCGCCGAGCCGGGGTTGTTGATGTTCGCGGACCCGCCGGGCCCGCCCCACCCGCCGACGGAACTGCCATCGGTGCCGCGCGCACCGTTGCCGCCGGTAGCGTCTCCGGTTCCGGTGTTGTATGCATATCCGCCGCTGCCGCCGGACCCGCCGTAGGCGCCGGTGCCGCCGGCGTTGCCATCGGCCCCGATGGCTGCGCCGCTGCCCAAGTTGTAAGCCACACCGCCGGTCCCGCCGGTACCGCCTGTGCCGGTTGGGCCGGTGGCATTGCCGCCCCTTCCGCCCTGGCCTCCGACGGCGTCGACGGTGGATCCGGTGCTGTGGATATCCCCGATCCCACCGGCACCGCCGTTGCCCCCGCTGATGACTCCGGTGCCGCCGTCGCCGCCCCTGCCGCCAACCGGGGTATGTGTGTTCGCGGTGCTGTTGATCCACGCGGTGCCGCCGGCACCGCCGGAGCCACCCTGGCCGGTGCTGCCGTTACCGCCGTCGGCCCCGATGCCCGGGGTGACATTTCCGCTTCCTGCGGTGGCCGCGCCACCGCCTTGGCCGCCGGCGCCGCCGCTGGTGCCGTCGGCGCCCTTGCCGCCGGCGCCGCCGACCGCGACGTGTGTGTTGGCGTTGCTGGTGATCCAGGCATCGCCGCCGGCTCCGCCCGTACCGCCAGCACCGGTGCCGCCGCCGCCGATGCCGGGTGCGCCGGGAGCGCCGGTGGCAGCTCCGGTTCCGTAGTTTTCGGCGCCACCACCCGCGCCGCCGAACCCGCCGCCGGCCGGTCCAGTGCCGCCGGCTCCGGCGGTGCCGCCCACGGCGTCACCGGTGCCGTAGTTGGAGGCTTTGCCGCCGGCGCCGCCGCCACCGCCGACACCGGCGGCGCTGTTGCCACCGTGGCCGCCGGCGCCGCCGGTGGCGGTGAGGACGGCGGCGGCGTTGGCGATGGAAGCGCTGCCACCGGCGCCGCCGGTCCCGCCGGTGCCGCTGCTGGCGTTACCGCCGTTGCCGCCGCCGCCGGGGGTCACCTTGCCGGTTCCGTTGGTACCCGCGTTGCCGCCTTTGCCTCCGTCACCGCCGGAGGTGCCGTTGCCTCCGGTGCCGCCCGCCCCTCCGGTGACGCTCCCTCCGCCGGTGTCACTGATGCCGCCGTTGCCGCCGTTGCCGCCCCTTCCGCCCGGGCCGCCGGTGCTGTTGCCGCCGTCGCCGCCGTTGCCGGCGACCGCGTCGGCAATCCCGTAGTGTGCTGAGTTGCCGCCGGTGCCGCCCCGACCGCCGCCAGCTGGGCCGTCACCGCCATTGCCGGCGCTGCCGCCGCTGCCGGACGCCGAGCCGCTATTGCCGCCATCGCCGCCCCAGCCGCCGGCGCCGGTGCTGCCGTTGCCGCCGCGGCCGCCGGTACCGCCGTCGCCGACGGTTCCGCCGCCTCCGCCGACCCCGCCGTTGGCGCCGCCGGGGTTGCCGGCGTCGCCGGCGGCGCCGTCACCGCCGTTGCCGCCGCGAACGATCGGGACGCCGCCGGAAGCGCCGGTGCCGCCGGGGCTGCCGCCGCTGCCGCCGGTTCCGGGGGCGCCACCGCCACCGCCGCCGCCGGGAAGTCCAATGCTGCCGGTGCCGGCGCTGCCGCCGGTGCCGCCGTAGCCGTCGATGCCACCGGTACCGGGCTGGCCCCATACGCCGGGTGCCCCGTCGCCGCCACTGCCTGGCGCGCCGGCGTCGCCGCCCTTTCCGCCGGTTCCGCCGTTGCCGTTGTGGCCCGCACTGCCGTGGGCCGCGGTTCCGGCGTTGCCGCCGGTCCCACCATTCCCGCCGGCGTAGCCGTTGCCGCTGCCGGCACCGCCGTCGCCCCCGCGGCCGTTGAGCACTCCGACTTGCCCGGCTGAGCCCGGGGTGCCCTGGATTCCGGCAGCACCGACACCGCCGTCACCGCCGGCGCCGCCGTCACCGCCGTCACTGGCCTGGGTGCCGCCGTCACCGCCGGCGCCGCCGTTTCCGCCATCGCCGCCGGCACTGTTGACTCCGGTCGCGCCGGTGCCGCCGTTGCCGCCGTTGCCGCCGGCGCCGATGGTGGCGCCGCCACCGCCGTTGCCGCCGTTGCCGCCGTTGGTGTGGCCGGCGTCGCCGTTGGCGCCGGCGCCGCCGTTGCCGCCGTGCACGCCGCTGACGACGGACACGCCACCGCTCGTGCCGGTGCTGCCGATGCTGCCACCGGTGCCTCCGGTGCCGGGATTGCCACCGTTTCCGCCAGAGCCGGCGATGCTGGCGCCGGCGTTGCCGCCGTCACCGCCATAGCCGGGCTGGCCACCCGAGCCCGGCTGTGTCCAGTCGCCGACTGCGCCCTGACCGCCGTTGCCGGGGGTGCCGGCGTCACCGCCCCGGCCGCCGTTGCCGCCGTTCCCGTTGACGCCCGGGGCGCCGTGGGCCGCGGTGCCGGCGTTGCCGCCCTGGCCGCCGTTGCCGCCGTCGAACCCGGTGCTGGGGTCGCCGTCGCCGCCGCGGCCGTTGAGAATCCCGCCTTGCCCGGGGGTGCCGTCGCCGCCGACGTTCCCGGTCCCACCGGTCCCACCGGTCCCACCGGTCCCGCCGTTGCCGCCGTTGCCGGCCTGACTGCCACCGGCCCCGCCGTTGCCGCCGGTGCCCCCGGCGCCGCCCACACTGCTAACGCCGATGGCGCCCTGGCCGCCGTTGCCGCCGTTGCCCCCGTTGCCGATGGTGCCTCCGGTGCCGCCGTTGCCACCTTTGCCGCCGTTGGTGTGGCCGGCGTCGCCGTTG
>CAZGGK010000028.1:0-58011 GCA_964525125.1 uncultured Mycobacterium sp. | reverse complement strand
GGAGCACCGCTACCAACAACCCAGACCAGCGCTACCAACAAGCGCTACGCGCCAGGAGCAGCACCGGCTCGCCGTCGAGGTCCGCTGTGGTGATCTCGTCACCGGCACTCAGGATGTGGCCGGTCGGCACCACGGCCACCGCGGTCTCCTGGTAGAGCGGAATGACGGCCAGCCCGGCGGTGTCGGCGGGCAACCGCAGCAAGGCCACGTCGACCGCGCCGGTCCGCACCGCGGCGGCAGCATCAGCCGCGGCGACAACGCACAACCGCAGCCGAATCTCGGGGTGGCGTTCCGCCCAGATCCGCGCCCACTTCGCGGGCGTCCCGCCGGGGACGTATCCGAGGGCCAGGGACTGCCGTGTCACCGCCTCAGGCTATCGATACGCTGCTTGGCATGAGCAGGCCCAACACCCAGTCCATGAAACCCGCCACCGCGGCGAAGAAGCTGGACGTGTACCTGCCCGCCACGCCTGCGGAGTTCCAGCAGAACCCGATCACCCGCACCGAACTCGCCGCCCTGCAGGCAGACCCGCCGCAGTGGCTCAAGGATCTCCGCAGAAACGGGCCGCACCCGAAAAACCTGGTGGCGGCCAAGTTGGGCATCTCGATCGCCGGCCTGGCGCGGGGCGGCGTCGAGGCCGCGCTCACCACCGAGCAGATCGATCGACTGCTCGCGGAGAAGCCGCCGTGGCTGGTCACCGAACGCGAAAGCTACCAAAATGTGCTGCGCGAGCAGCGGCGCGTGAAGGCGCTGCACGCCGAGCGGGCGGGCGGGAACTGATTCCGGACGGCGCCCGGCCTTTCGCCGGTGCGCTGCGGGAAATGACCGTGCACAGCTGTGCCTGGCTTGTCGAAGAACCGCGTACAACTGTGCACGCTCGGCGCAGCAGGGCTACAGCATGCAGCTCACGCAGTTCTCCACCTCGGTTCCCTCCAGCGCCAACTGCCGGACCCGGATGTAGTACAGCGTCTTGATCCCCTTGCGCCAGGCGTAGATCTGTCCTTTGTTCACATCACGGGTGGTCGCGGTGTCGCGGTAGAACAGCGTCAGGCTCAACCCCTGGTCCACGTGCTGGGTGGCCGCGGCGTAGGTGTCGATGATCTTCTCGTAGCCGATCTCGTAGGCGTCCTGGTAGTACTCCAGGTTGTCGTTGGTCATGTACGGCGCCGGGTAGTAGACGCGCCCGATCTTGCCTTCCTTGCGGATCTCGACCCTCGACACGATCGGGTGGATCGAGGACGTCGAGTGGTTGATGTAGGAGATGGACCCGGTCGGCGGCACCGCCTGCAGGTTCTGGTTGTAGATGCCGTGGGCCTGCACCGATTCCTTGAGCCGGCGCCAGTCCGCCTGGGTCGGGATGTCGATGCCGGCATCGGCGAAGAGTTTGCGCACCTTGACGGTCTTGGGCTCCCAGGCCTGATCGGTGTACTTGTCGAAGAACTCCCCCGATGCGTACTTGGACCGCTCGAAGCCCACGAAGCGCGTGTTCCGTTCCATCGCAAGGCGATTCGATGCCGCCAGCGCGTGGTACAGCACGGTGTAGAAGTAGATGTTGGTGAAGTCGACACCCTCCTCGGAGCCGTAGAAGATGCGTTCCCGGGCCAGGTAGCCGTGCAGGTTCATCTGGCCCAGCCCGATGGCGTGCGACTCGTTGTTGCCGTGCTCGATCGACGGCACCGACCAGATATGGGTCTGGTCGGACACCGCGGTGAGCGCCCGGATCGCCACCTCGATGGTGCGCGCGAAGTCCGGCGAGTCCATCGCCTTGGCGATGTTCAGCGAGCCGAGGTTGCACGAGATGTCCTTGCCCACTTGGGCGTAGGTCAGGTCTTCGTTGTACACCGACGGGGTGGCGACCTGCAGGATCTCCGAGCACAGGTTCGAGTGGGTGATCTTGCCGTCGATGGGGTTGGCCCGGTTGACGGTGTCCTCGAACATGATGTAGGGGTAGCCCGACTCGAACTGCAACTCGGCCACCGTCTGGAAGAACTCGCGCGCCTTGATCTTCGACTTGCGGATGCGCGGGTCGTCGACCATCTCGTAGTACTTCTCGGTGACCGAGATGTCGGCGAACGGCACGCCGTAGACCCGTTCGACGTCGTAGGGCGAGAACAGGTACATGTCCTCGTTACGCTTGGCCAGCTCGAAGGTGATATCGGGGACCACCACGCCCAGGCTCAGCGTCTTGATCCGGATCTTCTCGTCGGCGTTCTCCCGCTTGGTGTCCAGGAACCGGTAGATGTCCGGGTGGTGGGCGTGCAGGTAGACCGCCCCGGCACCCTGGCGGGCACCGAGTTGGTTGGCGTAGGAGAACGAGTCCTCCAGCAGCTTCATGATCGGGATGACGCCCGAGGACTGGTTTTCGATGTTCTTGATCGGTGCGCCGTGCTCGCGAATGTTGCTCAGCAGCAACGCGACTCCCCCACCGCGCTTGGACAGTTGCAGTGCGGAGTTGATCGAGCGCCCGATCGACTCCATGTTGTCCTCGATGCGCAGCAGGAAGCAGGAGACCGCCTCGCCGCGCTGCTTCTTGCCGGAGTTCAGGAACGTCGGGGTGGCCGGCTGGAATCGACCGTCGATGATCTCCTCCACCAACTGCTCGGCCAGTTCGGTGTCGCCGGCGGCCAGCGTCAGCGCCACCATGCACACCCGGTCCTCGAACCGCTCCAGGTAGCGCTTGCCGTCGAAGGTCTTCAGTGTGTAGGAGGTGTAGTACTTGAACGCGCCGAGAAACGTCGGGAACCGGAATTTCTTCCTGTAGGCGCGGTCCATCAACGTCTTGACGAAGTTCCGGGAGTACTGGTCGAGCACCTCCCGCTCGTAGTAGTTCTCCCGGATCAGATAGTCGAGCTTCTCGTCCTGGTTGTGGAAGAACACCGTGTTCTGGTTGACGTGCTGCAGGAAGTATTGCCGTGCGGCGAGGGCGTCCTTGTCGAACTGGATCCTGCCGTCGGCGTCATAGAGGTTCAGCATCGCGTTCAGGGCGTGGTAGTCGACCTCGCCCGACGGCCCGCTGTGCGTGGTTGCGGCTACCGGCTCTGCAGTTGCGACGCTAGGTGGCATGTCTCGTCCTTCCAGAAATCGGCTAAACCCGAACGGACCGCCTGCACGTCCTCTTCGGTTCCCATCAGTTCGAAGCGGTACAGGTACGGCACACCGCATTTGCGGGCAACCACGTTGCCCGCGTAGCAGAACTCCGCACCGAAGTTGGTGTTGCCGGCGGCGATGACGCCGCGCAGCAGTTCCCGGTTGTGCTCGTTGTTCAAGAAGGCGATGACCTGCTTCGGCACGTACCCGCCCTCGTTGACGCGCGGGGTCCGTCGACCGCCGCCGTAGGTCGGCAGCACCAGCACGTACGGCCGGTCCACCTCGATGCGTCCCTGCAATGGGATGCGGGTGGCGGGCAGGTGGAGCTTCTGCACGAATCGGTGGGTGTTCTCCGACACCGAGGAGAAATACACCAGGCCACCCTCGAACGACGCCGACACCGTCACCTCCTTCAGCTCATCGGATCCCCGCCGGGCCCGCTATGCGCTCAGCGCCGTCTCGGCCAGCGACTTGATCCGGTCCGGCCGGAAACCCGACCAGTGCTCGTCCCCGGCCACCACGACCGGGGCCTGCAGGTAGCCCAGTGCCATCACGTAGTCGCGTGCGTCGGAGTCCAGGCTGATGTCGACCTTCCGGTAGGCGATGCCCTGACTGTCCAGCGCCCGGTAGGTGGCGTTGCACTGCACGCAGGCGGGTTTGGTGTACACGGTGATGGTCATGGGCGACGCGACTCCTCAGCGAATGTTCGACAACGGCTTGATGACGGTTCGAGAACTACTGTCCAGCGGGCCGCCAGCACCTGGAACTCCTGGTCCGAGCCGCCGCGGCGGACACCTGATCGGTGTCGTTTGCCGCAGTCCGGCTGACCGGTCGATTCCGGGTCTGTCGGTGTCACGAACACTACACCTAGTGGGTGCCCACGCGGAGGAATACCACATCTTCCGAACAACATTGTTGAAATTCGCTGGTTGTAAGCCTGAGCGGCTTCCCCGCTCGGCGTGTCGCACGTCACAATCGGGCTTATCGGTGACCATGTCGTCCGGTCTATCACCCGGCCCCGACAAGTGCGGCTCGCCGCGACCTGGGCGGCTCGCTGCCAGCAAACGTCGCCACAGCCGCGGGTCAGCGCGCCTCGGCGGCCAGTCGGCCGATCACCTCGCGGATGTCGGCCACCAGTTCGGCATGCTCCCGTGGGTGCTTGCCGTCCAGCGACCCGATCGGCACCGACAACTTGATCTCTTCGATCACCCGCGGCCCGGCGAGGCCGAAGGACTTGCGGGTTTCGTCGTGCGCCCACACCCCGCCGTAGCGGCCCAGCGCCGCACCGATCACCGCGAGCGGCTTGCCCTTGAGCACCCGACCGCCCAGTGGACGGGACAGCCAGTCGATGGCGTTCTTGAGCACCGCGGGGATGGTGCCGTTGTACTCCGGGGTGATCACCAGGACCGCGTCGACGTCGGCACCGGCTTGCCGCAGCGCCGCCGCCGTGGCCGGCAGCGCATCCGGGGTGTCGAGGTCCTCGTTGTAGAACGGCAGCTCACCCAGGCGACCGAACACCCTCACTGCGACCCGACCCGGCGCGCTGTCGACCGCCAGCTGCGCGAGCTGCCGGTTGACCGATGCCGCCCGCAGGCTGCCGACCAGCACGAGCACCGTCACTTCACCGGTATCCATAACCGACTACTCGGTATCCGCGCCGAGCCGTGCCGGCGCCGGCCGCAACGCCCGGCCGAACAGCACGTTGACTTGGCGCATCGCCACGCTGTAGGGCCACCAGGCCAGCCGCTTGAACGCGTACAGCGCCCGGATGTCGCCCGAGGTGTAGATGAGGTAGCGGTTGCGCGCCACGCCGGCCAGGATTTTCTCCGCGGCGCGCTCCGGCGACACCGCGTGGCCGCTGAACCGGCTCACCCAGCGCGCCACGTTCGGGTCGTCGCGATCGACTCCGGCGATCTCCACGGTGTTGACCAGCGGAGTCTTCACCGCACCGGGCACCACCACCGACACCCCGATGCGGTGCCGGGCCAGATCGAAACGCAGCACCTCCGATACCCCGCGCAGACCATACTTGCTGGCGCTGTAGGCGGCGTGCCAGGGCAGCGCGATCAACCCGGCGGCCGAGGACACGTTGACCAGCTGGCCGCCCCGGCCCGCCGCCACCATCGGCGGAACGAACGTCTCGATGACGTGGATCGGGCCCATCAGGTTGATCGAGACCATCTTGCTCCACTGCTGGTGGGTGAGCCTGTCGACGGTCCCCCACGCCGACACCCCGGCGATGTTCATCACGACATCCATAGCCGGGTGCCGGGTGTGGATGTCGGCGGCGAACGCGGCGACCTCGTCGTAGTCGGCGATGTCGACCACCCGGTGCTCGGGCACCTGCGCGCCCAGCGCGCGGACATCGGCCACGGTTTCGGCCAGGCCGTCGGCGTCGCGATCGGTCAGATACAACTCGGCGCCCAGCACGGCCAGCCGCAAGGCCGTCGCGCGGCCGATGCCGCTGGCCGCCCCGGTGATCAGGCACCGCTTACCCGTGAAATACCTCGCAAGCCCGGTCTGTGTCATGCCTGCCGACGATACCGCCGGCACCCGGGCGCCGCCGACCTCAGTTGCGCCCCGCGTCAGCGGCGGCAGTGCGATCGGATGGCCCCCACAGCGCGCGCAGCCACAGGTCTTCCAGCACGCCCATCGCCCGTGGCAGGTCGTGACTCGGCCCCACGAACGCCGAGTCGCCGGCGAGCGTGAACGCGGTCGTGGCGACCAGGCTTCGAACCAGGGCCGGAATGTCGTCGCTGACCGGATGCGCGTTACCGGCCTCGACCTCATCGGCGACCAGGCTGGCGAGTCGGTCGATGAAGAGCTGCAACGGCAAGTCGGACGCCTCGCGGATGTCGGCGTCGAGGTTGCGCGCGGCGTGGCACGCCGACAACAACCGCTGATTCTCCGTCCAGATCCCGAGCGCACCGGCGAGCATCCACCGGACGAAATTCGCCGGCGACTCACCGCGGGGCACCTGCAGCAACTGCTGGAGGGTCCCGTCCAACTCGTCCATGGTCTCGGCGAGAATCCGCATCAGAATCGCGTTCTTGGAATCGAAATAGAAATACAGCGCGGAACGCTTGATGCCGGCCCGGTCACTGATCATGCTGACCGAAATGTCACTGAACGGCATCTCGGTCAGCAATTCGCGCATCGCCTGCATGATCTCGCGGCGGTGCTGGTCGCGCCGGGTCATCGGCGCCGCCGAGGGCTTCGGTCGATGACTGGCGATGTGCGGTTCTCTCCGGTGCCTCACCGTATCCACTGTGCGCTCTTCTCTGCCGGAATAACACTTGACCAGCGTCAACTTTGATCGAAGGATGTGGTTACATCACAGCTACGATAGCCGCGTCAAGAGTTGCCGTCCGGCGGAGGAGAAAAATGACCACGATCAACACCCCGCACTACCTCCTCGATCAGGCCCGGCGCCGGCTGATCCCGACGGTGAACAACATCCCGGGCATGGGGATGGTCGAGAAGCGACTGCTGGATGTGGACTGGCCGCAGACTTCGCTGGCCGACCCACCACCGGGCAGCGGCCTGAAGCCGGTGATGGGCGATGCCGGGCTGCCGATCATCGGCCACATGATCGAGGTTTTCCGACAGGGGCCGGATTTCGCGCTGTCGTTGTACCGCAAGCACGGCCCGGTGTATCGCACCGAGTCACCGCTGCTGTCGTTGGTCGTCGCGCTGGGACCCGACGCCACCCAGGCGATCTTCACCAACCGCAGCAAGGACTTCTCGACCTCGGGCTGGCTCCCGGTCATCGGGCCGTTCTTCGACCGCGGCCTGATGCTGCTGGACTTCGACGAGCACCTGTATCACAAGCGGATCATGCAGGGCGCGTTCACCCGTCCGCGGCTGGCCAGCTACGTCGAGGACATGGACCGGGTGATCACCCCGATCGTGGCCGACTGGCCGGCCAACGACGGGCGGTTCCTGTTCCACCCGGCGGTCAAGGAGCTCACCCTCGACGTGGCGGCGGTGGTGTTCATGGGCCACGAACCCGGCGAGGACCACGAGTTGGTGACCAAGGTCAACCGCGCGTTCGAGCAGACCACCCGCGCCGGGGGCGCGATCATCCGGTCCGGGGTGCCGCCGTTCAAGTGGTGGCGGGGCCTGCAGGGCCGCAGACTGCTCGAGGACTACTTCGCCGCGCGAGTCACCGAACGCCGCGGCGTCGAGAGCAGCGACATGCTCTCGGTGCTGTGCCACACCTCAGACGAGGACGGCAACAGCTTCACCGACGCGGACATCGTCAACCACATGATCTTCTTGATGATGGCCGCCCACGACACCACCACATCGACCGTCACCACGATGGTCTATCACCTGGCCGCCCACCCGGAATGGCAGGAGCGCGCCCGTGACGAGTCGGACCGGCACGGCGACGGCCCGCTGGACATCGAGTCGTTGGAGAAACTGGAGGCCCTGGATCTGGTGATGGACGAGTCGCTGCGACTGGTCACGCCGCTGCCGTTCAACATGCGCCAGGCGGTGCGCGACACCGATCTGCTGGGTTACTTCGTGCCGGCCGGCACCAACGTGGTGACCTGGCCGGGGATGAACCACCGGCTGCCGGAGCTGTTCACCAACCCGATGCAGTTCGACCCGGAGCGCTTCCTGGAACCTCGCGTCGAGCACAAGAAGCACCGGTACGCCTGGGCGCCGTTCGGCGGCGGCGCGCACAAGTGCATCGGGATGAACTACGGGCGCCTGGAGGTCAAGACGATCATCCACCGGCTGCTGCGCCGCTACCGGCTGGAACTGTCCGGGCCCGGCTACCGGCCGCGCTGGGACTACGCCGGGATGCCGATCCCGATGGACGGTATGCCGATCGTGCTGCGCCCGCTCTGACCTTCTCCGGCGACCGTGCGGGTCTGTACGCGGACGCGCCGGATGCGACGACATGCCGGCCAGCTGTCACCCTGTCGTGCGACTGTGCACGCTCGGCCAACGACGATTGTCCGGAAAGCCGTCGCGGCGTGCACCGGCAAAGCCGACAATGGACGAGCGCGGATCGCGCCGCGGTTCCGCGTGCTGCGAGAGGAGCCGGCACGACACGGCGACCTGTCCAGGCGGCCCTGGTCGCCGTGTTCGCCGCCGAGGCGCATTTCGTAGCCGGCGAACTTGATCGCCCGCTACCGTGCTGCCATCCGGGCAGGGAATCAAATAGCGGTGGATCGAGGGGCCCGACGGGAGTCGGTTGAACTGGCGGCGGCATCACCATCACCTAGTCGGCGGTGTCGACCATCCCCCGATTCGCTACGCCGCCATCAACAGCCGATTGGCGCAGACGACGATCGCATCCACCGCGGACAGCGCGGACTCCGGCGAGAGACCGATCGCCCACGCGCCGCAACGGCCATCGGAGCCGTACACGCACGTGGCGGTCTCATCCCTACGGCCGAACTGGTGAAAGCGCACCATCTCCACCGCGATGCCCCGCTCGTGGAGCATTGTGGTGAGCGCGGCGACGGGGCCGCTGCCCGCGGCGGTGCAGACGCCGACTCGTTCACCGACGCCGATCGTTGCCTGATAGGTGCGGCCCTGCGGTCCGATCCGGGCGGCCGGACGGTCACCGTCGACGCAGGTCCACTCGCTCACCCGCAGCGGGCCCGGGGCCCGGCCGTAGACGGAGAAGAAGAGCTCCCACGACAGTTGCGCGCCCTGCTCACGCAACCCGGTCGGCAACGGCACGCCGAACCGCTCGGTGAAGTATGAGTTCGCGCTGGTGGCCGCGTTGTGAGGAAGTGTGGTCATCGGCCCGGTCTTTTCTGCTCGGAGGGAGCGACCGACGGGAGTAGCTTCGACCCACAGCGGGGGTCGGTCTGGATCAGATCCCGCTGCGGGTACTGGCTACTACCGCAAGATGACGCATGATGGCCCCAGGCTAGTCGCCGGCAGGGTGCCACGCAACCAGGCCGCCCGCACCCCGGCGACGCTCGGCGGGGTGCGACAACGGCGCCGGCCAGCGTGCACAGGAACGGCGCGGGGGGTCGCGCGGCTACTTGATCAGGGGATCGCGGGGCATGCCGAGAATCCGCTCGGCTATCTGGTTGCGGGTCACCTCCGAGGTGCCACCGGCGATCGACATCCCGCGCGCACCCATCACCATCCGCGCGGCCAGCGCCCCCGCCCCGTCGCCGAGCGCCACCTCCGGCCCCAGCAGCGCGGTGGCGATCGCCCCGCCGTCGACCATGTGCTCGGCCAGCTTGAGCTTGGTGACGTTGCCCTCCGGACCGGGCCCGGCACCGGCGATGCTGCGCGCGGCCCGGCGCAGGTTCAGCAGTCGCAGCGCGTGCTCGTCGGCGACGAAGTTGCCCACCCTGATGTTGGCTCCGGCCAGCCGATCCTTGCGTTCCTCGGCCAGTCTCACCAGGTACTTGTCGACGCCGGCGAAGTACGAGCCGCCGCCGCCGATGCTGACCCGCTCGTTGCCCAGCGTCGCCCGCGCCACGGTCCAGCCGGCATTGGGTTCGCCGACCACGTCCTCGTCGGCGACGAACACGTCGTTGAAGAACACCTCGTTGAACTCCGAGGTACCGGTGATCTGCCGCAGCGGCCGCACCTCGACGCCGGGCGCCTTCATGTCGATGATCACCGCGGTGATGCCGGCGTGCTTGGGCGCATCGGGATCGGTGCGGACGGTGGCCAGGCCGCGGCGACAGTACTGAGCGCCCGAGGTCCACACCTTCTGGCCGTTGATCCGCCAACCGCCGTCCACCCGGGTGGCACGGGTCTTGATGCCGGCCGCATCCGAGCCGGCCTCCGGCTCGGAGAACAGCTGACACCAGACCTCGTCCTGGCGCAGTGCCTTGGCCACGAATCTCTCGATCTGCGAAGCTGTTCCGTGCTGGATCAGGGTCAGGATCACCCACCCGGTGATCGAGTAGTCCGGGCGTTTGACGCCCGCGGCGGCGAACTCCTCCTCGATCACCAACTGCTCGACGGCGTCGGCCGCCCGGCCCCACGGCTTGGGCCAGTGCGGCATCACATACCCGGTCTCGATCAGCCGGTCCCGCTGCGCGTCGGCGTCCAGCACGGCGATGGCGGCGGCGTCCTCGCGGATCCGGCTGCGCAACTGCTCGGCCTCCGGCGGCAGATCCAGGCTGTTGGCGCGTGTGACCCCGGCCGCGGTGCAGTCGAACACATCACGGGCGGGCGCGTCGCCGCCGAACAGCGCCCGCAGCGTCATCGCGCGGCGCAGGTGCAGGTGGGCGTCGTGCTCCCAGGTGAAGCCGATACCACCGTGCACCTGGATGTTGAGTTCGGCGTTGCGCGCATAGCCGGGGAATGCCAGTGCGGCGGCCACCGCCGCGGAGAGCCGGAACGCGAACTCGTCTTCGCCCGCGGCCCGGGCGGCGTCCCACACCGCCGCGGTGGCCGACTCCGCAGCCACCAGCATGTTCGCGCAGTGGTGTTTGACCGCCTGGAACGTGGCGATGGTCCGGCCGAACTGCTGGCGTACCTTGGCGTAGTCCACCGCGGTCTCGACACAGTCGGCCGCACCGCCGACCGCCTCGGCCGCCAGCAACGCCCGTGCGCGGGCCAGCGCCGACTCCCGGGCCCCGGCCAGCACATCGTCGACGGCGATGCCGACGTCGGCCAGCGCGACCCGCCCCGAGCGCCGAGTCGGGTCCAGGTTGTCGGGCACCTGCACCGAGACACCGGCGCGGGAGCGCTCCAGCACCAGTACGTCATCGCCGGCCGCCAGCAGCAACACGTCGGCCAGGCCCGCACCCAGTACGATCGCGGCCTCGCCGTTGGCGGTTCCGTCCTCCACTTCGACCACGCCGCCCAGACCGATGCCCGCCGTGACCGACCCGTCGATCAGCCCGGGCAGCAGCCGCTGGCACTGCTCGGCACTGCCGGCGGCGGCGATCACCGCCGAGGCGATCACCGTGGGCAGGAACGGCCCGGGCGCCACCGCCCGGCCGAGCTCCTCGATCACCACCACGAGCTCAGGCAATCCGAAGCCCGAACCGCCGTACTTCTCGTCGATGTGCAGGCCCAGCCAGCCCAACTCGGCCAGCTCCGCCCAGAACGCCGGGCGAGCCTCATCGGCCGCACCGAGCAGCTCACGCGCCGCCCCGCGAGCGTTCTGCGCGGTCAGGAACCCGCGCGCCACAGCCGCAAGTTCGCGATGCTCGTCGGTTACTGCGATACCCATCAAGGCCTCCTCAACGCTGCAGCCGTGTCTAGAGCAAGCTATCGCGCCGGGGTGTCCCGCCGCGACGCGGGCGGCACCCCGGTCGACGTGCGAGAATCACGCCCGACCCGAACCTGAAGGGGGTGACGGCGTTGGCACCGACTGCGCCAGATCGAACAGAACCGGGCGAAGCGCACATCGAGTACGTCTATACCGACGCCGAGCTCCCCCCGGTGGCCGTCATCGACCACTCCCCCATCACGCTTCGCCACCGGATCGTCTTCGGCGCCATCGCGATTCTGGGCGCGGCGGCGTGGGCGGTCATTGCGTTCGTCCGCGGTGAGACGGTGAACGCGGTCTGGTTCGTGATCGCCGCGATCTGCACCTACGTCCTCGGGTTCCGGTTCTACGCCCGGCTGATCGAGTACGAGATCGTGCGGCCGCGCGACGACCGCGCCACCCCGGCCGAAATCTGCGAGAACGGCACCGATTACCTCCCCACCGACCGGCGGGTGTTGTTCGGTCACCACTTCGCGGCGATCGCCGGAGCCGGGCCACTGGTGGGGCCGGTGCTGGCCACCCAGATGGGTTATCTGCCCGGCGCCATCTGGATCATCATCGGCGCGGTGCTGGCCGGGTGCGTGCAGGACTACCTGGTGCTGTGGTGCTCGACCCGGCGCCGCGGACGCTCGCTGGGCCAGCTGGCCCGCGACGAACTCGGCGCCGTCGGTGGCGCGGCCGCCATCGTCGGGATCCTGTTCATCATGGTGATGCTGATCGCGGTGCTGGCACTGATCGTGGTGCGGGCACTGGCAGAGAGCCCATGGGGGCTGTTCGCCATCGCGATGACGATCCCGATCGCCGTGTTCATGGGGGTCTACCTGCGGTTCCTGCGCCCCGGCCGGGTCTCGGAGGTCTCGCTGATCGGTGTCACGCTGCTGCTGGCCGCCGTTGTCTCCGGCCGCTGGGTCGCCGAAACATCTTGGGGCTCGGCATGGTTCACGTTCTCCCCGGCCGCGCTCTCGTGGTGCGTCATCGGATACGGCTTTGCGGCGTCGGTGCTGCCGGTGTGGCTGCTGCTGGCGCCCCGCGACTATCTGTCGACGTTCATGAAGGTCGGCACCATCGGTCTGCTGGCCGTCAGCATCCTGATCGCCCGGCCGGTGCTGGCCGCGCCGGCCGTCTCGTCGTTCGCCGAGCGCGGAGACGGGCCGGTGTTCGCCGGCGCACTGTTCCCGTTCCTGTTCATCACCATCGCCTGCGGCGCGCTGTCCGGATTCCACTCGCTGATCTCCTCGGGCACCACGCCGAAGCTGCTGGAGAAGGAGAGCCAGATGCGGCTGATCGGCTACGGCGGCATGCTCACCGAGTCGTTCGTCGCGGTGATGGCGCTGATCACCGCGTCGATCCTCAACCAGCACCTGTATTTCGCGCTGAACGCGCCCACGGCCCAGACCGGCGGCACCGCGGCCACCGCCGCAACGTACGTCAACTCACTGGGCCTGGCCGGTGATCCGGCAACCGCCGAGCAGATCAGCGCCGCGGCCGCCAGCGTCGGCGAGACCTCGATCGTGTCGCGCACCGGCGGGGCGCCGACGCTGGCGTTCGGGATGGCCGAGGTGTTGCAGCGGGTGTTGGGCGGCACCGGCCTCAAGGCGTTCTGGTATCACTTCGCGATCATGTTCGAGGCGCTGTTCATCCTGACCACCGTCGACGCCGGCACCCGGGTGGCCCGGTTCATGCTGTCCGACGCGCTGGCCAACCTGGGCGGACCGCTGCGCCGGCTGGTCGACCCGAGTTGGCGGGTCGGGGCCTGGGTGTGCAGCCTGGCCGTGGTCGCCGGGTGGGGTTCCATCCTGCTGATGGGCGTGACCGATCCGCTCGGCGGCATCAACACCCTGTACCCGTTGTTCGGCATCGCCAACCAGCTGCTCGCCGCGATCGCGCTGACCGTGGTCACCGTCGTCGTGATCAAGAAGGCGCGAGTGAAATCGGACCTCAAATGGGCACTGCTGCCGGGGATTCCACTGCTCTGGGATCTCACGGTCACGCTGACGGCGTCCTGGCAGAAGATCTTCTCCGGCGATCCCCGGGTGGGCTACTGGACGCAGCACTTCGCCTACCGGGCGGCGCAACGGTCCGGCGAGACGGCGTTCGGATCGGCTGCCAATGCCGACCAGATCGGTGCAGTCGTGCGCAACACCTTCATCCAGGGCACCCTGTCGGTGCTCTTCGCCGTCATGGTCGTGGTGGTGTTCGCGGCCGGAGTCATCACGGCGCTGCGGGCAGTCCGGGGTGCCGGCAGGCCACTGACGGAGGAGACCCCGGTACCGTCGCGACGGTTTGCGCCGTCCGGGCTGATCGCCACCGCAGCAGAACGAAAGGTGCAGGCGCAATGGGACGCACTGCAGCGCACCTAGCCCGGGCCGGCCGCCAAATCCGTTGGTACTGGGGCACATTGCTCGGCGACACGCACTACCGTCGCTACCTCGAGTACCGCGGCCGAGCCCATCCGGGCGAACCGGTGCTGTCCGAGCGGGACTACTGGCGGCAACGCTACGACGCCGACCCCGGCGCACGCTGCTGCTGAGGATTCACCCGTCACGCCCCAGGGCGCAGCGACACCTCGACGTGTAGCCCGTTGTTCACCAATCGCGACGCATACTACGGTTTTGACCGACCGGAAGTCCGGGCCGACTACGCCGAAACCAACACCGAGAAGGACAGGGAGAAGGGATCTTGAGCAACATGACCCCAGGCAGCGCACCGGATCCGCACAGCGCCTACCGTCAGCAGGCCGCGCAGCACTTCGGCAGCGCCGGACCCTACGAGCACCCACCCCAGTTCGCCGGATCCGCCCGCGGTTCGGGTGGCCTGCCGGTCTTCGACATGTCCGGAACTCCCGGCGGCGGCGGACCCGAGCATCGCGAGATCGCCCTGTTGCCCGGGGAAGAAACACTGTTCGCCGCGGACTTCACGCCGTTCCCGATTCTGCGGCACATCAAGAGCGGTCTGGTGGTCACCCAGCGTCGGGTGATCGTGCGCCATCCGCAGTATTTCCTCTTCCTGATCAAGACCGGCTTCAGCGAATCGGCATGTCCGATCGAGCGGCTCAACCTGGTGCGGGTGGGACGAATCATGTCCCGGGAGCGGCTGAGGACGGCCGGCCTGTACGGGGGCTTCGGCGCCGTCCTTCTGGTGTCGGGCCTGATTTCGATGATTGCAGCCCCGACGATCGGGCTGCTCACGATGCTGCTCGGCATCCCCATGGCCGCCCTGGGCGCCTTCTACTTCTGGCTGGCCCGCCACCTCGCCCTGAGCGTCTTCAACGACAGTGGCACGGCCCTGCACGTCGACGTCGACAAGCGGGAATACCAGAACATGATCGATGTCAGCCAACTCATCCAGCGATTGGTGCTCGGCATCGAACCGGCCGCCAACCGCGAGTCGCCGGCCCCGGTCGCAGCCGTCGCTCCGGCACCGCCGGCATGGACACCCGCCGCGGAGCAGCCAACGGCGAGCTTTCCGCAGGTGCCGGCCCGGCCCCCTTCAGCCGGACCCAGCGCGCCACCAAGCATTTTCCGGGGCTGACCGCTCGGACAGGTTGAGGGCGCCGCCCTCAATCGCCGGGGTGGGCAACGCGTACCTGGTGGGCGCCGGCCGGCTGAGCGATCCGGACCGACTGGGAGGCGCCGACGGCCGTGCGTGGAATCGACCGTGTCGACCGGGCTTTCGGAGCCGTCCGGACCGGCCTCACCGGCCTGAGCGCGGCGGCCACCAGCACCAGGGCCAATACGGCCAGGGTCACGTCGAACGTGCTGGTGATCTGCTGCGAGAGCTGGTTGCCGAACACGGCGTTGACGGCATGGGGATTCAACGACTGCACCTGCGGCACCAACGCGATCCCGAGGACCAGCCGGCTCACCAGCAGGGCGAACAGCGTGCCGAGCAGCAGCCCGGTCACGGTGCGCGGCGCGGCGCGGTTGGCGCTGTTGACGAACAGCCACACCGCCAGCACCGCGGTGGTCAGATCGAAGGCCATCAGCGCAGTGCTGTTGTACGGGGGGGCCGGCAGGCTCAGCACGGCCGCCAGGACCACATCGATGACCCGCAGCACGGCGGCGCCGCCGCACCACACCGCGATCAGCACCAAGCCCGAACGGGTCGCCTTCCGGAAGAGATCCGGCTCGGTTGCCGAAAACGCCGCGCGCACCGCGCCGACTCCGACGATTGCCGCAACCGCGACCCATGCCAGATAGCCCTCGTAGCCGACACCCGCGGTGCCGGTGCTCTGCGCAATGCCGTGGAAGCCGTCCAACTCCCGGCCGACGGGCAGCAGCCACACCACCGCGCCGGCCAGCAGCGCCGACCCACCGAGCAGAACTGTGGCCAGCTGCCGCTCCGGGCGACCGGAGACGATCCAGCGGCCGACGATCAACACCGGAACCAGCGCCACCACGCCGTACAGCACCGCCGCCAGCGCCGTCACCAGGTTGGGGACGGCGACGTCGCCGCGGATCTCCGGAACCACGAAGCGGGTGCGGAAATACAGGTTGAACAGCGTTGCCGACACGGCGAGCACAATCGAAACCCAGCCGATCACCCGGACCGCCCGAACCCCTGCGGCTGCATCGGCCCGGGCTGCCAGCAGTGCACCCGCGACACCGAACCACGCCCCCGGGCCGATGCCGGGCGGGACGATCCCGGTGCCGCCGTAGCGAACCGAGACGACAACGGTGAACAGCAGGAACGCCACCACCAGCGCCAGGTAGGGCACGCTGAGGGCGAACCGCAGTCTCGCCAGCCGCACCGGGTCGGCGGTGCGGCCACGGCCGGCGGCACCGACGACGGGCATGGCCGACGACAGCAGCGTCACCGTCACCAAGACCGCATATACCCAGCCGGCGGTGGCGTCGACACCCAGGCCGAAGTGGACATTCCAGGGCAGCAGCAAACCGAGGATCAGCAAGAGCACCGCGGTGACGTCACCGATGAGGCTGGACCGCTCAGATGTCGCCGCTGATGCCGGCATTGGACGGGCCATCTCAGTTACCGCTGCCGCCACCGAACGACCCACCGCCGAACGACCCGCCACCGAACGACCCGCCACCGGTTGACCCGCCACCGGTTGACCCGCCACCGGTTGACCCGCCACCGAACGACCCGCCTCCGGTTGACCCGCCACCGAACGACCCGCCTCCGGACGGCAGGCTCGGCAGTTTGGGGATCGGCACAGACGGGACGGACGGGACCACCGGCGCCTGCTGCACCGGCGCCTGCTGCACCGGGGCCTGCTGCACCGGGGCCTGCTGCACCGGGGCCTGCTGCACCGGCGGCGAGACCGGAACCGAGACCACTGGCGCCTGCTGCACCGGCGGCGAGACCGGCACCGACGGCACCACACTCGGCTTCTCCGCCGGAGGCGACGTGTCCACCGGCGCCTGCTGCACCGGCGGCGAGACCGGCACCGACGGCACCACACTCGGCTTCTCCGCCGGAGGCGACGTGTCCACCGGCGCCTGCTGCACCGGCGGCGAGACCGGCACCGACGGCACCACACTCGGCTTGTCCACCGGGGGCGGCTCACTCGCAGGCACTTGTTCCACCGGCACCGGCTTGCCTTGCGGCACGTCACCATCACCCGGGACGGCCGGCGGGCTCTCCGGCACGTTCACATCCGAAGGTGCCATCGGGGCGTCGGGTGTGACCGCCGGGGTGTCACCGTTGACGCCAGGTTGGGTATCGCTGACGCCGGGCTGCGACTCGGTTCGGACGGGCACCGGCGGCGCGTTGCCGACGACGCCCGTCGTGCCGAGTTCGTCGACATCGGTGATGGGCGTGCCCAGCACCGAGGTACCGGGCTTGTCGCTCACCGGCAGCTGGGTGATCTCGCGGCTGCCCTCCGGCAGCACCGCCGACTTCTGCTCGGGGGTCGCACCGGGCTGGAACAGCACCTGCGGGATGCCCTCCGGAATCACCCGCGGGGTCCCCGAGTCGGTGGCTCCCGTCGTGCCGGCGGCGGCCGGGGTCGTGGCGAACAGCTGGCCCTGTTGCGAAGTCACCGCCACCACCATCCCCAGCGAGTTCAGCACCGTGCTCGCCGCACCAGCGGTCGCCATCGTGGTGCCGGCGACCAGGTTGATGACGTCGTTCGGGGTGAACCGGGAGAAGTCCGGAATCAACCGGGCGACGACGTCGGGCACCGGCTGTCCACCACCCGCCGGGACCGCCCCGGCCACTGCGCCCACGTCCCGCACACCGACCGTGCCGTCGGGGTACAGGTCGATGATGGAGCCCCCAGCGCCGGCCGGCTGACCCAGCACCCTGGGCTCGAAGGAGCGCGCCTCTGGAACCACGCCGGGCGGCGGCAACTGCTCGATCTCGGTCCAGCTCTGACCGTCCGGCTTCACTCCCTGGCCGGGGGTAACCGGGAAGTACTGGCCCGGCACCGCTGGGTCCTGCATTCGCAGCGCCTGCTGGCTGACCGTCGGGCGGATACCGATCGCGACGCTCACCGCCAACGCGGCGAACCCGACCACCACGACAGCGCCGACGGTGCTGCCCAACAGCAGCATCTTCTGCCGCGACCCGGCATCCTCGTCGACACCGGCCATTTCGTCGGGGTCGATCGCAGGCATCGGCTCGCTGAGTGCCTCCGGGAGGTCGTAGCCCGGCGACCAGAGATCGTCGCCCTCGGCAACCTCGGAGTAGGCCAGCTGTGGGCCGCCGTTCGAATCGAGCACGGCGCCGCCGGCGTCGAACGGATGCACCGCGCCTGAGATCGCGGCGGTGCCGACCGATGCCGGGGCGACAGCGGTCGCACCGGTCAGCCCGGCCATCGCGGCACCGCGGGCCAGCGCGAACTCCGGCTCCTCGGGTGACCGCAGAGTCGTGGTGATCTGGCCACCGGTCAGCACCTGCGCCATCGCAGTGGTCGCGTCCGGTTGCGACACCGCGGTCACATTGATCAGGTCGGCAGCACTGAGCGCGGTGACCAGCTGCCGCCCGGTGTCGGCGTCGTCGCTGCACACCCGGGTCGCCACCAGGTCGTGGCCGCCCTCGGCGAGCATGCGTCCGGTGGACACCAGGGTCGAGACCAGTCCACCGAGACCGTCGCCGGCCAAGTCGATGCGCGACTGGTCGATCGTCGTGTACGGCGGCGCCGCGTCGAGCAGCGCGATCCGCGCATCCACATCGGTGACCACCGCTCCAAGCGCGACCTTCATCTGTCCCACCTCTCGTGCACACAGGACATCTCGTTACCGTTTCGGATTGATGTCGGGAAGTGTTACAAACCATCCTGACATTCCGCCAGCGCGGTCCGCATCCGCCGTTCGGACCACCCCGGCGCCGGCAGCCCGGCACGACGGCCCCGCAAGCCGTAAACTCAAGAACTCTGAGAATTCTTGGGCTAGGGTTAACGCTTGCGTTACGTAGTTCTCGGATCGACGCTAGGGGAATCACCGATGGCCGCTGGGCAGCACCCCGGACGAAGCCACCGCTCACGAGGAGCCCAGATGGTGGGCGCGGCCACCGCGGTCGGCGCGTTTCTGGCATTCGGATCGCCGGCCACCATCCCGAGCGCGCACGCAGACCTCGAACTCTCCGGCCTCCTCGACCCGGCGACATGGCCGACCCCCGCGGCGGACACTCCTTTTCCGGCCGCCGACCTCGACCTGGGCGGTCTGATCGACCTGGTCTACGCCGGCCTGCACACCCAACTCCAGAACGTAATCACCAGCCCGATCGTCATGCCGCTGCTGGACCTGGTGAACCAGCCGTTCGTGACGCTGTTCGGCCGGGATCTGATCGGCAACGGCATCACCGCCGGCGACCTGCTCGGCAACGGCACCGCCTGGGCCGGCGCCAACACCTCGATCCTGGGCTCCTCCGGGATCTTCGGCAGCCTGCACGACGGCGGCTTCCTGTTCGGTGACGGCGGCACCGGCAGCGCGGCCGCCGTCGACTCGCACGGCCACCTGACCGCCGCGGACATCGGCGGGAACGCCGGCATGATCGGCAACGGCGGCGCCGGCGGCGCCGGACTCGACGCCGGCACCAGCGCCGCCAGCACCGGCGGCGACGGCGGGACCGGCGGTTGGCTGTTCGGTTCCGGTGGCGCCGGCGGGGCCGGCGGGGCCGGCGGGGCGACCGCGGTGGGCGGCAACGGCGGCGACGGCGGCAACGCCACCGCCCTGTTCAGTTCCGGCGGCGACGGCGGCAACGCGGGCAACGGCGGCAACGCCGACGCACTGCCCGCCCTGGGCGGCGCCGGCGGCCTCGGCGGCCGGTTCGGCAACCACGGCACCGTCGGCCACTTCGGCGCACTGGCCGAAACCCCTTCGCACACAGCCGGACTCACCGGAATCACCGGAACCTGGCTCACCGACAACGGCGGGCGGGTGATCATCCTGCACGGCACCAACCAGGTCTATAAGGTGGCACCATACGAGCCGTCCGCCGACGGGTTCGGCGACGACGACGCGGCCTTCCTGGCCGCCAACGGCTTCACCGCGGTGCGGGTCGGCGTGGAGTGGGCCGGAGTCGAGCCCGAACCCGGCGTCTTCGACGCGGCCTATCTGGCCTCCATCGCCGGGACCGTCAAGACCCTGGCCGACCACGGCATCGTCAGCCTGCTCGACCTGCACCAGGATCTCTACAGCAACATCGACGGCGCCGGCAACGGCGCACCGGCGTGGGCGACCGACACCGGCGGCTTCGAACACCGCGATGCGCCGTTCCCGTTCGGCTACGCGCTCGACCCCGCGCAGAACCACGCCTGGGACGCGTTCTGGTCGAACGCCAAGGTCGAAGACGGGATGGGGCTGCAGAACCACTACGCGCGGATGTGGCAGTTCGTCGCGCACTACTTCGCCGACGACCCGAACGTGGCCGGCTACGAGATCATGAACGAGCCGTGGCCGGGCGGCTCGCAGTGGCTGGCCAGCCTGTTCGGCAGCTCGCACTTCGACGCCCAGGTGCTGACCCCGTTCTACAACCAGGTGACGAGCGCGATCCGGTCCGTGGACTCGACCACGCCGGTGTGGTTCGAACCGACCGTGCTCACCCAACTGCTGGTGCCGCCGAAGCTGGGCACCGTGGACGACCCGTACACGGTCTTCTCGTTCCATGACTACTGCCCGACCACCGGCATGGACTTCCTGGAGTCGCTGTGCGGCTCGCTCGTCGACATCCAACTGAACAACGCCATGGATTACGCACGGGCGCAACACATCCCGGCACTGCTGACCGAGTTCGGCGCCGTCGACTCCCGCGAGGTCATCACCCATCTGATGCACAGCACCGACCGAAGTCAGATCGGCTGGCTGCAGTGGGCCTACACCGAGGGCCTTGTCGCCAACCCCAGCAAGCCGCTGGTCGACGGCAACGTCAACACCGCCATGCTGGCCACCCTGGCCCAGCCGTATCCCCAGGCGATCGCCGGCACCCCGAACTCCTGGTCCTTCGGCGACGGCACCTTCCAACTCAGCTACTCCACCCTGCGGGCCGACGGGGCGGGCAGCTTCGCCACCGGCTCGCAGACCTCCATCTCGGTGCCGACCATCAACTTCCCGAACGGCTACCAGGTGGACGTCACCGGCGGGCACGTGGTCTCGGCCCCGAACGCCCCGGTGCTGATCATCGCATCGAACAGCGGCGCGACGAGCGTCAGCGTCACGGTGACCGGCGGCGCCGGGTAGTCAACGATAGGCGTCACGCCTTCTCCCGCGGGGAGATGTGAGTTCAGGGTGCCGGGTAGCCCCTTCGCGGCGATGGCTCTGCGCCGGCCAGGCGCCCCACTCGCACTTTCACGTGGTGGACGCAGGGCCAACGCGGATCTTTCGAAGTGGAGCTAACAGGACTCGAACCCCTGACCCCCACACTGCGTGATGTTTTGATTGATACAAACAGTGGTTATGATGGTTAATATCTATCATGGTGATTGTTTGTAAGGAGTTTTGCGTCATGCTGTTCGAGCCGCCGGCACTGGACGCTCGCGAGCTCGAGGTCATCTCCGAGATCGACGAGCTTCGCCAGCGGCTGCGTTCACGCCTCTACGAACCGCGTCGTTGGGCGGGCTCCCTGCGCCGGGTGCAATTCGCCCGAGCAGTGCAAGGGTCCAACAGCATCGAGGGCTACGAAGCCAAACTCGACGATGCGCTCGCCATCGAGATGGGCGAAGAGGCTCTGGATGCCAGCGAAGAGACCGCACTGGCGATCAAGGGCTACCGCGATGCGATGACCTATGTGCTCCAACTTGCGGAGGAGCCCAGGTTCCGATTCGAAGAACAGCTCATCAAGAGCCTTCACTTCATGATGACGAACTACGACCTGAAGAGCCGACCCGGCCGCTGGCGCGCGGGCCCCATCTACGTCCAGAGGGAAGAAACCGGAGAGATCGTCTACGAGGGCGTCGACGTCGATTCCGTCGGTGCCCTCATGGATGAACTCGTCACCTACCTGGAATCCGATGGCGACATCCCGATCGTCGTCAAAGCCGCGATGGCTCACCTCAACCTCGTTCTCATCCATCCCTTCCGGGACGGAAACGGCCGGATGGCGCGTTGCCTCCAAACCCTGGTACTCGCCCGGGAAGGAATCGTTTCCCCGGTCTTCTCCAGCATCGAGGAATACCTCGGCCGGGACACACGCTCGTACTACGACGTGCTCGCCGATGTCGGCGCCGGCTCGTGGCAACCAACCAGGAGCACCCGACCCTGGATTCGCTACGTACTCACCGCCCACCTGCGTCAAGCGAAGACCGTCTTGCGCCGCACCAAAGAGATCGAGACCATCTACCTCGAACTCGAACGCCTCGTCGCCCGCTACCGGCTGCCAGAGCGAACACTCGAAGCCCTCTTCGACGCCACCTCCGGGCTCCGAGTCCGGCGTGCCGTCTACCGCGCCATCCTCGAAAACCAAAGCGAGGATTCAGTCAGTGAACAGACTGCAACCCGCGATCTGCAAAGTCTCACCAACCATGGCCTCCTCGTCCCACACGGCGAACGCCGGGGACGGCATTACACCGCAGGCCCCGAACTCGCCGCCATCCGCGACCGCGTGATCAAGAACCGCGATCCCCGCGACGACTCGGACCCGTTCACCATCGAGGCCTCGGGTCCAGCCCAAGAAGGGCTGTTCTAGATGTCAGCTCCGATTGAAGACCTGAAGGTGGATTAGCCTCAATACCGTTCAGTTAGGGTTACATGGGTGTAGTTTGTGGGGTATGCCTCGTACGGGTTGGCGTAAGCCGGAGTCGGATCGTCGGTTGTCGGATTTGGTGTCGGTGGGGGTGTTGACGCGGGTTTTTCCGGCGGATCTGGTTGATGAGGTGATCGCCGAGGCGGGGCGGACCCAGCAGCGGCATCGGGCGTTGCCGGCGCGGGTGATGGCCTATTTCGCGATCGGGCTGGGCTTGTACGGCGAGGGCTCCTATGAGGATGTGTTGGCCCAGCTCACCGATGGGTTGTCGTGGGCGTCGGGGTGGCGTGAGCAGTACCGATTGCCGGGTAAGTCGGCGATCTTTCAGGCCCGGGAGCGGTTAGGGTCAGCGCCGGTGGAAGGGCTGTTTGCGCGGGTCGCGGCCCCGCTGGGGATGCCGGACACCGCTGGGGTGTGGCTGGCGGGTCGGCGCATGGTCGCTATAGACGGGACGTGCCTGGATGTGGCCGACACGCCGGTCAATGACGCGCATTTCGGGCGGCCCGGGGTGAGCAAGGGTGAGCAGGCGGCGTTCCCGCAGGCCCGGGTGGTGGCGCTGGCAGAGTGCGGCACGCACGCGGTGTTCGCCGCGCAGGTCGGGGCGTATCGAGACGGTGAGGCTGTACTGGCTGAGCCGCTGTTGGAGGCGCTGGCAGCCGACATGCTATTGCTGGCTGATCGTGGATTCTTCTCGTATGCGTTGTGGCGTAAAGCTGCTGCCACGGGTGCCGATCTGTTGTGGCGGGTCCGGGTGGGCGGGCGCGGTGCGCCGGCGCCGACGCATGTCCGCGATCTTGACGACGGGTCGTGGCTGGCCCACCTGCGTGGCGCCAACGACCGCACGAGTGAACCTATGCTGGCCCGTGTCATCGACTACACCCTCGACGATGGACGCGAGAATCCGACTGTCTACCGGTTGGTGACCACGCTGCTCGATCCCGTCGAAGCACCCGCAGCCGAGTTGGCCCTGGCTTATGCGCAGCGCTGGGAGATCGAATCGGTCTTCGATGAACTCAAGACCCACCAATGCGGACCCCGGATGGTGCTGCGTTCGAAGTCTCCCGACCTTGTCCTGCAAGAGATCTGGGGTCATCTGTGCTGCCATTACGCGATCCGCTCGGTGATGGCCCACGCCGCCCAGCACAGCGGTCATGACCCCGACCGGGTCAGCTTCGTCGCCGCCCTGCGCATCGTGCGCCAATCCGTCGCCCAACAGGGCGCTTTTCCCCCCTGAGCACCCCGGCGCCGCCGAAGCACACTGGCAGGCCGTACTGCGACGCATCCTCGACAGACTCAACCCGGCACGCCGTCAACGGTCAGCACCCCGCGTGATCAAACGCAAAATGCCGAAATGGCACGTCAAACGTGCCGCCCACGCTCACTGGCCCCAACCTGAACATCCACCCCACGCCGCCATTCACCCGCACTAACTGAACGGTATTGGGATTAGCCTACCCGAGGCCGATGGCCTCGGGTCTTTCTTTGTGGAGCTAAGGGGACTCGAACCCCTGACCCCCACACTGCCAGTGTGGAACAGGGTGTGCTGGCCGGTATCGCAGGGTCTACGACGTGCGAATAAGTCCACGTCATCGGGCCCGGCTGGTGCCGATCTGTCCAGCGGGCATTTGCCCGTGATCGACCGTCTTAGGACACGGTTAGGACACACCGAACAGGCGTTCGCCGGCCGACTGCCCCCGTGCGTGGGGTCTCACATGACGGGTGAGTCCGTAGGTCGTTGGCTTCCCGGACGAACCGCTGGGGTTTGATGTCGGCGCACGTCGCTATCGTCGGAACCGTGAGTGCGGGGCTGGAGCGGGCTGTCAGACGACTCGACGAGCAGGTCATCCGAGACGCCGACGTGCGCCTCAGCCACTGGTATGGACCGCCTCCTGAGAACAGCTGTCCCTGTGGATCACGTCGGCAGGCCAGCCGCTGCCACCGCGCAAACGACGGATCATGGATCGCTGAACCGCCGCCGCCCCTCCTGACCGGTCCACGCACCGGGTACGCGAACCCTGGCTGCTACGCCCGTGCGAGTGGCGACTGTGACGAACAACTGACTCGCGAACACTTCATCAGCGACGACCTACTCGGCGCCATCTCGGCCGACGGCAAGGTTGTCGTCGTCGAGGGCGCCGCGTGGCAGGACAAAATCGAGCGACACAAGACGATCGGCCGCGGGTCACTGTCGCGCAAGATGCTATGCCGGCGCCATAACAACGCCTTGTCTCCTCTGGACAAGATGGCCTCCGAGTTCTTCCGGTACTTCCTGGAGGACCACCTGGACATCTTCAAGTATTTGGGCAACGACACCCGCAGCAGCTTCCCACGCGGCTTCACCATGGTCAGCGGCCCCTACATCGAGTTGTGGATGCTCAAAGTCATCTGGGGCGCCATCGAAGCCGGTGCGATGGCCGTAGACGGTCGGGCCGCGTACCGCTTCCGACTCGGCGTGACGAGCGAGCAACTGGCTGAAATCCTATGGCGCGGTGCGAAATGGCCTGCGACGTGGGGCCTGTACGTCCTGGTCGACCACGACCCTGACCGCTCATCCATCCCGAAGGCCGTACGCCTGCGCACGGCCAGCATGGGCAGCGAAATCCTCGGCGGCTACGTCCAGATAGCGGGGTTTGAACTTCTCATCAGTTTTGAGAGGCCACCAGTACGGCGGATCTACCGCCCGTGTGGCATCACTTTCACACGAGTCGGGTTTCCAGCGAACAGTTACAAGATGATCGCGTTCGCGTGGCCCGAGATCGGGCACCAGATCGTCAACGTGGTATCGCAGGTGCCGCCCCATGAGGACTACTAAGTGCCGAGCAACCCACGAGCTGCCGCTCTTCATCGCCAGATCGCCGCCGGCTCGCTGCACGTAACACCCGTTCCGAGCAAGCCGAGAAGGAGCTACTGACCGGTAGATCGTAGACACGGGTGGCACGCGGCAGTCACCGTTTCGGCGGGAGCGGCTTGGACCACTGCTGCCGGTCGCCGTTCTGGTCGGTCCATTCGACGGTGACCATGTCATCTAATTGCTCGATTGACAGTCCGAGAAGCGGCACCTCGCAGAATGCCTTTACCTCGGCGTAGTGGCCCTCGTCCTGCTCAATCTGTTCCCCGGACATGGCGACCTCAGTCTGTGTGAACGGGGTCTGGTTGATGAGGGCGTACAGGTCGCCGGATCGGTGTTCGATGTCCCAGGTCGGGCCTTGGTAGGCAGTGTTGCCGACGGCAGAGTCGCGGATGGCCGCGGCGACATCCTCGACGGCCTGAGCCGATCGCTCCGCGGCTGCGACGGTCCGTTGACGCTGCTCGTCGGCCCTATCCGCCGATGATTTGGCCCGTCTCTCCGAGATGACGGCACGGCCGGCGACGGCCACGGAGACGACAACCGCAACCCACGATGAGACATCTCCCCAATGCATGCTCGGCAGCGTAGGGCAGCACGCCGACAAGATCACCGCACCCTGGCGATTCAAGCACCGCTCCCCTGTCGGGTCTGTGCAGTATGGTCATGGCACTTTTGGCAGCGGACAGACAGGAATATCCAGCCGGTATGGGTTCTGTACACGAGGTCATCGAGGCGTTCCGGGACGCACCGTCCAACTCAGAGCGCGGGACGAAGTTCGAGCAGCTGATGGTGCGCTACTTCGAGCTGGACCCGATGCTGTCGCAGCAGTACGACCAGGTGTGGCGGTGGATCGACTGGCCCGACCGCCAGGGCAAGCCGGACACCGGCATCGACCTGGTGGCCCGCGAGCGCGACACCGGCAACTACACCGCGATCCAGTGCAAGTTCTACGAACCGACCCATCGGCTCGCCAAGGAAGACATCGACTCGTTCTTCACCGCGTCCGGTAAGGAGCCGTTCACCAACCGGGTCATCATCTCAACCACCGACCGCTGGGGCAAGAACGCCGAGGCCGCCCTGGAGGGGCAGACCAAGCCGGTGCAGCGCATCGGGATGGCCGAGATTGCCGACTCTCCGATCGACTGGGATATCGCCTGGCCTGCCGGTGACCTGCGTATCGAACTGGCCCCGGCCCAGAAGCACCAGCCTCGGCCGCATCAGGAACAGGCGATCGACGCGGTGTTCGGCGGGTTCGCCGCCGGTAATGACCGCGGCAAGCTGATCATGGCGTGCGGCACCGGCAAGACGTTCACGGCCCTGAAGATCGCCGAGCGCACCGCAGCCGAGAACGGGGGCGCGGCGCGCATTCTGTTCCTGGTGCCGTCGATCTCGTTGCTGAGCCAGACGCTGCGAGCCTGGACGGCGCAGACCGAGCTGGACGTGCGGGCGTTCGCGGTCTGCTCAGACACCAAGGTGTCGAGAACGGTGGAGGACTACAACGTCCACGATGTGCCGATCCCGGTCACCACCGACCCGCAACGGCTCGCCGACGAGATGTCATACCGCAAACGGGCCAAGGGCTTGACCGTGGTGTTCTCCACTTACCAGTCCCTGCCAGTGGTGGCCGAGGCGCAGAAGCTCGGTGTCGATGCGTTCGACCTGGTGATCTGCGACGAGGCCCACCGCACCACCGGGGTCACGCTGGCCGGCGATGACGAGTCGAACTTCGTCCGCATCCACGACGCCGACTACCTGCACGCCTCCCGGCGGCTGTACATGACGGCCACACCGCGCATCTTCGCCGAGTCGGTCAAGGACAAGGCCGCCCAGCACTCCGCCGAGTTGGCGACGATGGACGACGAGCTGACCTACGGCCCGGAATTTCACCGGCTGTCGTTCGGCGATGCCGTCGAACGTGGGCTGCTCAGTGATTACAAGGTGCTGGTGCTGACCATCGACGAGTCGGTGATTGCCCCGAAGTTGCAGCGGCAGTTGGCCGCCGTCGATGGCGAGCTGACCCTCGACGACGCTTCCAAGCTGGTCGGCTGCTGGAACGGGCTGGCGAAGCGCGCAGGCACGGCCCCCGACGGCACCGGCTTCGCTCCGGGCGATGCCCCGATGCGCCGGGCGGTGGCGTTCGCCCGCGACATCAAAAGCTCCAAGCAGGTCGCCGAGATGTTCCCGGTGGTCGTCAGCCGCTACCAGGAACTGCTCGACGAGCATGAGAACGACGGCCAGCGCGTCGATGCCACCAACCGCGGGCTGAGCTGCGCGGTGCACCACGTCGATGGCACCTACAACGCCCTGCAACGCAACGCCGAGCTGACCTGGCTCAAAGGCGTCGTCGCCGAAGACGAGTGCCGCATCCTGACCAACGCCCGCTGCCTATCCGAGGGAGTCGATGTACCCGCCTTGGACGCGGTGCTGTTCCTGCACCCCCGCAACTCCGTGGTGGACGTGGTGCAGTCGGTGGGCCGGGTGATGCGCAAGGCCGACGCCAAGGAGTACGGCTACGTCATCCTGCCGGTGGCAGTCCCGCAGGGCGTCGAGCCGTCCGCCGCACTGGACGACAATCAGCGGTTCAAGGTGGTCTGGCAGGTGCTGAACGCACTGCGCTCCCACGACGAACGCTTCGACGCGATGGTCAACTCGATCGCGCTGAACAGCGAGTCGAACAAGAAGGGCGGGGTGGGCACCGACAAACTGCTGGGTGCCCACATCGGCCCGACCCTGGATGATCTCGGAGACGGCACCGCTGCCGAGGATGAGGCCGAGTCGGTGCGCCAGATGGCTCTGTTCTCGCTGTCGGCCTGGCAGGAAGCCATCTATGCCCGCATCGTCGATAAGGTCGGCACCCGCACCTACTGGGAGCAGTGGGCGTCCGACGTGGCTGACATCGCCGCTGCCCTGGTCACCCGGATCACCGCCTCCCTCGATGGTGCGGGCACCAAGACAGCCGAGGCGTTCGGTCAGTTCGTGCGCGGGCTGCGCGACAACCTCAACGACTCGATCACCGAGGCCGATGCGGTCAGCATGCTCGCCCAGCACCTGATCACCAAGCCGGTGTTCGACGCCCTGTTCGCCGGGCACGACTTCGCCTCCCACAACCCGATCTCCAAGACGATGCAGAAGATGGTCGACACCCTCGGCGGCACTGGACTGGAAGCCGAGACCGCGAAGCTGGAAGGGTTCTACGAGTCCGTCCGCCGCCGCGCATCCGAGGTCACCAGCGCAGAAGGCAAGCAGCAGGTGATCGCCGAGTTGTACGAGAAGTTCTTCCGCATCGGCTTCAAGAAACAGTCCGAAGCACTCGGCATCGTCTATACCCCGACCGAGATCGTCGACTTCATCCTTCGCGCCGCCGACACTGTGTCCCGCAAGCACTTCGGCCGCGGCCTCACCGACGAGGGTGTGCACATCCTCGACGGCTTCACCGGCACCGGCACCTTCATGACCCGGCTGCTGGAATCAGGGCTGATCACCGCGAAAGACCTTCAGCGCAAATACGCGGTCGAGCTACACGCCAACGAGATCATGCTGCTGGCCTACTACATCGCCGCGGTCAACATCGAGACCACCTACCACGCGCTCACAGGCAAGACCGCCGGAGTAGATGACTACGAGCCGTTCCCCGGTATCGTCCTCGCCGACACCTTCCAGATCGGCGAAGCGGGCGATTCGATGGACCGGATCATGTTCCCCCACAACAACGCCCGCATCGAGCAACAGCTGGAAACCCCGATCAACGTCATCGTCGGCAACCCGCCCTACTCGGTCGGGCAGGACAGTGCCAACGACCTCAACGCCAACGTGAAATACCCGACCCTCGACGGTCGGATTGAAGGTACCTACGCGAAACGGTCAACCGCGACCACACGGCGCACCCTCTACGACTCGTATGTCCGAGCCTTCCGCTGGGCCACTGACCGCATTGGGGATGCCGGCATCGTTGGATTCGTGTCTAACGGCGGTTGGATCGAAGCGAATACCACCGACGGCATGCGTCTTTCTCTCGCCGATGACTACTCGGCCATCTACGTCTACAACCTGCGGGGGAATCAACGCACCGCCGGCGAACTGTCCCGCCGGGAAGGGGGCAAGGTCTTCGGCGCAGGCAGCCGGAATACGGTCGCAATCTTCATCGGCGTCAAAGACCCAGGACGTACGGGGCGGTGTGATCTCCTCTACCACGACATCGGCGATTATCTCACCCGCGAGGACAAGCTCCAGACGGTGGCCGCCGGTCAGCTGGAATCACTAAATTGGCAGACCATTGCCCCAAATGAGCACGGCGACTGGGTAAGCCAGCGTGACGATGCGTTCGCAGCATGGCCCGCCATTGGCGACCGGACAAGCTCCAAGACTATCTTCGCTAGGTACTCCCTAGGTTTGGCCACCAACCGGGACGCATGGGTTGTGAACTACTCAACCAGAGCCGTGGCGACGAGCGTCAAGACACTGATCGAGAATTACCTTCGCGAGCAGCCGCGCTTCGCCCGGTACTGCGCGGATAGCAACGTCACTCGGCCCTCTGAGGCGGCCGTGAGCGCATTTCTCCGACAACACCCTGATGCTGCCCGTGGCGACTACATCAACTGGTCAGCAGGCTTGCGCTCCAAATTCGCGCGTGGTGTGAAGCCAGTTTTCGAACCCGCCGGGGTGCGGATGAGCACGTACCGCCCGTTCAGTCGGCAGATGGCGTACTTCGATGCGACTCTCAACGAGCGTCAAAATCAGCTGCCATCAATGTTCCCAACCCACCAGCATGGGAACGTCGGCTTCTACGTCGTCGGCTCTGGCTCGGAAGTGCCATTCTCCGCGATCATGCTCAATGACTTGCCAAACCTGCACGTCACTGGTGCTGGAAGTGGAGGTCAGTTCTTCCCTCGCTGGACCTACGAGAAGGCCGAATCGGACGATGGGGGTCTGGATTTCGCCTCTGTGGACGGCACCGAGGTCGACGAGTACGGCTATCGCCGCGTGGACAACATCACCGACGCCATCCTTGTCTTGTACTGCGAGGCCACCGGCAGCGAGGTAACCAAGGACGACATCTTCTACTACGTCTACGGCCTGCTCCACGACCCTGCCTACCGCGAGAAGTACGCCGCGGACCTGAAGAAGATGCTGCCGCACATCCCGACGCCGGAGACCAAGCAGCGGTTCGACCAGTTCGCCGATGCTGGCCGGAAGCTGGCCGACTTGCACGTCAACTACGAGGCCGTCGAGCCGTATCCGCTTGACGTGCAACTCAAGGCCGGGACGAAGCCCGAGGACCGCGAGACGTGGCAGGTCGAGAAGATGAAGTGGAAGTCGAAGACCGACCACTCGGCCATCATCTACAACGGCAAGGTCACCGTCGCGAGCATCCCCGAAGACGCCGAGCGGTACATGCTGGGCTCGCGGTCCGCGCTGGCCTGGCTCATCGACCGGTACCAGGTGAAGACCGACAAGGCGTCGGGCATCGTCAACGACCCGAACGACTGGTGCGACGAGCACGACGACCCGACCTATATCGTGGACCTCATCAAGAAGGTAACCACAGTCAGCGTCGAGACCATGAAGATCGTCGACCAGCTCAGCGCGACAACGCCCGTCAGCTGAACTGCGACGACCGGCTAGAGAGTTGGACCAAGGCTCGTCGTCATCATCCGCGAGATGGCCGCTGAACCGCCCAGCGTCGGCATTTCGAGTTAGCACATTTTCAGTGCCACGGATTTGAGGCCGATCCGGAGTCATACCGGCGGCGTGCCCTGTTCGTCCTCGGAGTAGGCCCGGTACCGGTAGCGACCGACGGGTGACCGTTGTGGTCGCTCGGCACTCGCGGCCGAACACCATCATGCCGATATGGCCAGGTGCGGGTGGCGCACCATGTCAGCTAGCGCGGGAACGTGATCGGGGTGCAGCGAGCTTCGCTCGGTGTCGATTACCCGCCGGACGCGCCAGTAGACAAGTGCCTGGTCACACTCGACGACATCGGGGTCATCGAGCGGCGTCCCGTGCGACAACAGTGCGGCCCTGCGGGATTGCCAACTGGTCGGCGCCATCAATGAGGGATCGACCCTGTCTGTCGGTGCGGTCATTCACGGCACGGTAATCAGCGGGGGTGCAGGGCAGCCCCGCATCCCGGCAGGGATTCAAGTCAGAATTTTGTGATGACTACGGGATCGGTTGGGCTGCTACGCCTTTCGCTGGCATCGAACGATCGCGGACGGTTATCTAGAGGGGTGAATGTTTACAAATCGGTCGAATTCGCAACACCCTCCGCCCCGCTGGCCGACCACACCGGCGACCACCAACCCCGAGAGGAACTGACCATGACCGACTACAGCGTGTGCGAGACCTGCGGCCCCGCGATCGTGAACGATGACTACACCGCCTTCGATGATGAGGCCGAGCTGGCGAGCGTGACCGCGTTCATCGAGTCCGTGCGCGATTGGCTGACCGTGATCGGCGACACCGACTACGCCGGCTACTGGACTTGTGAGGCGTGCGGCCAGGTGTGCCTTGGCGCCGGCATCCTGTTGGGGGTGCTGGCATGAAGCGCCAGCAGTTCACGGCTTCTCTGTCGCGCGGCGATGAGTTGATCGCTAAGGCCATCGCGTTCGCGCACAACTCAGGGGTTCGGCAATCCGAGGCGTTGGCCCGCGCCTACGCGCGTGAGCGCGGGGTCATGCTGCACGGTGACACCCCGGCTCGAGATGAGTCCGGCTATGTCCGCGTGTGGCGCACCGCCGATCAGTCAGTCGCACTCATCGCGCGGGTGGTACCGGCATGAACGCGCCTCGTCGTCGCAGCCGCACCGCCCCGGCCGGTTCGGTCATCGCGTACATCCGCGTGAGCACCGACGACCAGGCCGCCACAGGCGTTGGGCTGGAAGCGCAGCGAGCCGCGATCGAGGCCGAGGCTGACCGCCGTGGCTGGACCGTCGTCGGCTGGTACGCCGATGAGGGGATCAGCGGCGGCAAGAGTGTCGAGTGCCGCCCCGGCCTGGCCGCTGCGATCGAGGCCATCGAGGACGCCGAGGCCGCGATACTCATGGTCGCCAAGACCGACCGTGTTGCCCGCGGCCTACGCACCCTCCTCGATGTGATCGACCGCGTCGAGGCCGCGCGAGGTGCGGTTGTGTCGGTCGACAACACCATCGACACCAGCACCGCGGCAGGCCGGTTCACGACGCAGATCATGGGCGGCGTAGCCGAGCTGGAACGTGCGCTGATCAGCGACCGGACCAAGGCTGCACTGGCCGTCAAGCGCGCCAACGGTGTACGGCTCGGCCGGCCCTCGGCGCTACCGCGTGAGGTCGTGGCCCGCATCGTTGCGGCCAAGGCGAGCGGCGCGTCGTTGCGGGCCATCGCCGCCGAGCTGACCGCCGGCGCGGTACCCACCGCCCACGGCGGCGCGAAGTGGCACGCCGCTACGATCAAGCGCGTTCTGGAAGGTCAGGTTGCCGAGCGCCTGCGCGCCGAGGCCAAGATCGAAGAGGTGGCGTAATGGGGTTCTGGCTGGTGCTCGTGCTCGTAGTCGCGTTCATCGCGATCGTCTCGCGGTACGCCCCGAATGTCGACAGCGCTGACAGTGCGACCCGACTACCGCGCCGACGGCGGCGACGGGTACGCGGACCAATCAGTCTCGTGATGCGGAGCTTTGAGGCCGTCACCTTTCGCTGGTGAATCGCCCTATACCCGAACGACCCGGCCCGCTTCACCACCCGGTGCGGCGGGTCGTCCGTTTGTGGGCCAAGGGGTCATAGCCACCGCCTAGCACCGAGCGCGCCAGCTGAGGGCGCCTGGGCGTGGCGGTCGAATTGCCGCCGGCCATGCCAGGAATGAGCGACCGATCAGGACCGCCGACCTTGCGGGTCATCCACTCGGGTGGTGGCTTGTGCTCGCCTGGCCTTATCGGTGCGGCCAGCTCGATGCGCTGGCCCGCGATCGGTGCCAGCACGTCGTGGGCGATGACCAAAGCTGCCAGGCTGTCCGGTTGGTGCTGGCTGGCCTGCCACTGCACCGCCTTGTCCTCGAACTCGGGGAACTGACCGGCTAGTCGGCAGGTGCCGACCTCCAGCCCTTGCAGCAGCGCGGCCGACCTGGCGACAGCATCGCCTCGGCGCGGGCTGCCCTTGGGCGGCCAGCCGCTGACCCGAATGAAATGGCCGACGTTGGCCCGACTCAACGCTTCCCGCACGACGCGGACGTACGTCGTTCCCGCGCTGAACGCTTCGACCGCAATCTCAGATGCGCCCACACCGACCGCCAGGTCGACCGCAGCTCTAGCCCACTGCTCGCTGGTCATGTGCGCGGAAACGTCGGCGATCATGGCCACCTGGCCCTCGGTGGTCAGGCAGGCCGCGACGACCCCGGCCGCGTCGCGCTCGCCACTATCGGCGGGGTCGACGGCGACCACGGTCTTGACCGTGTTCGGTGGCGCGGCCGGTAGTCGCCACTGTTCCAACCATTCCCGCTTGACTAGCCCGCCCGCGGGACTGCTCGGCACGCCTTGAAATAGGGCGTACCAGGATCGCGACCCTACCGAGCGGCGCAGGTCCTCGAACTGCTCGGCGGTGCGGCCCAGGGCCGAGGTCATCGCTACCCCGGGCGGTCGGCCCAGCACGTCGGGAACGCCGGCCTCGGCCACGGCGGGAATGTTGAGGTGGGTCCAGCGGTCCGGTTCGTCGCGCAATAGCTGACCGATCAGGTCATCCTCGTGCCAGCGGGTACCGATGATGACCACCGAGCCACCGGGGTGAACACGGGTCAGCAACGTCTGACGGAACTCCGCCACAACGCGCGCGCGGCTGGCCGCGCTGTCGGCGTCCTGGGCGTTCTTGTGAGCGTCATCTACGAGCATCAGCCCGGCACCGAATCCGGTGATGCCCGAACCGATGCCCACCGCCAGCAGGCCGCCGTTATGTCCGTCGACTGTCCAGCGGCCGGCCGAGGTTTTGTCTGTCGACAGCGCGACGCCGAGTAGGTCGGCGTGTTCGGCGATCAAAGCGCGCGCTGACCTGCTGTGCTCCCATGCCAGCGAGTCCGCATAGCTGGCCAGGATCACCCGCTCATCAGGGTCACGGGACAAGGCGAACAGTGTGCCGACCACGGCCACCGTGGTCGATTTCGATTCACGCGGCGGAATCGTAATGATGATCCGTCGGTCCGGGCTGGCGATCGCGTCGGCGAGCGCGTCGCTGATGACGGCCACGGCCGGCGTGATTCGGTAACCGGGGATGATGCGCCGACCCAGCTCGGCCGGCGTAGCCGGTCGTTGGCGGCCTCGCACTTCCTGCACGGTGCGGGTCGCGACCAGCGTGCGGGCAGCGGCGGCGGTACTCATGGCGCGGGTCGTACCAGCGGCGGGCTCACGTAGGTTCGGCCGCCGACCTTGACGGCGTCCACCGCGCCTCTCTCGGTGAGCCGTACCAACTCTGCGACCTTGCGCCAGTACGGCGCCGCCGGAAGCTGTGCCCGGACTGTTGACCATTCGATCGGACCGCCACCGCAGGCGGTCAACGCTGCCAGAATCGCGGTGTCGAGTTGGTCGTCGGCCGCGGTGTCGATGTCGGCGCGCGTGCTACTCGGTGCTGTCACGGCTGTCTCCGGTCTCGTCAGAATGCCTACCGTTATCTGCATTATCCTGTGGGGCAATGGTGTTCGTGTTCGCTGCCGCCGGTCTGACATCGCTGTTTTCGGGGCTGTGTGACCCGCCAGCCGACGATTCGGTCGTGCCGGGGCCTTGCCGTGGGGTTGATGGTTGCGCCGCGCCTCCGGCCCGCTGGCGGGCTACGGCGAGCCATTCGGCGAGTTCGTCAGCGGGCAAACCGCCGAGCGCGAGCACCTGGCGCGCGACGTCGACGTGCAGCGTCCACAGCGCGTCGTCGGGACCGGCGGCGGTGCCGAACAACTCGCGGCATTGGCCGGCGGCGACACGGCCCAGCTCGTCGGGGTCGATCCTGCCCTCGGTGACATCGCGGGCAACGGACATCGCCGCCTTGATCGCGATCTGCTGCGTAGTGCTCACGGGATTACCTCGCCCTCGATGACCGGCAACCCAGGTTGTCGCCCGGTCAGCGCCAACAGGTCGGCCTCGGCGCGCTCCAAGATCGCGGTTGCGCTCTGGCGCACAGTCACGTCGACCTCGGTGCGCTGCGGAGTGTGCGCGCCGTGCAACTTAGCGTCCTCGCTGATGTTGTTGCGCAGTTCGCGGGCCAACAGGGTCAAGTCCTCGTTATCCTGGCGAGCCTTGGCGTCGGCGAACTGCTCGAACAGCGTGGCGCGCATGACCCGCAGCCCTTCCGAGGCCGAACGTCGAACGACATCCGCCGATGGGGCCGGCGTGCGCTTGGTCAAACGCTGCACCGCCACATATGCCGCCGACGGGTTGCCATAGCCGAGTTCGACGGCGATCTCTGCCCACGTTCGACCCACCGCCCGCAACCGCCAAGCTTCCTCGGCGCGGGCTCGGCTGTCCTGTCGGCTCATCACGGGGGCCATGTTTTGCATTGTGACCGAGGCCGGTGCACGCTTGCCTGGCGAAACACGTTGTATGGCACTGCCATTCAAGCAGCGATTGACATCGAAAGCGATTGTTATACAACATATTTCGTTTTCGCTGGACACCACTTTTGCAATGTGTTTGCGTCCTTGACAAACCGGGGCCGCTGTTGCTTCTGTTTCGCACCGCCTCACCACTCCCCACGCGGACGGCCTCGGGTGCTCGGTTCGATGGGGTGCGCGCCGGGGTGGCCGGGTGCGCGGAACCCTATTGGGGTTCCGCGCACCCCGCGCACTCCTCGCACGACGACCCGCGCACCGTCGCACACCGACCAGAGGATATACGTCGTGAAATGCGGTTATGGGTGCGCGGTGTAGCGTTCCGCGCACAACCGCGCACGCCGCGCACCACAACGCCGAAACCGTTGGCGTTGTCGTATACCACCAGGTCAGAGAGTGCGCGGCGTGCGCGGATGGCTTTTCGTCAAAATCGGAGGGCCGAAGCACGGTTCTACACCGCCGTGGCGAACGGGTCGGCGCCGGTGATCGCATGCCACTGGAACGCCTTGCCGGTGCCCTTGTTGACGATCTGATTAGTGACCTCTAGCCGTCCCACCGCCTCGCGGATGCGATCCCGCGACAGCTTCCCCCGCATCTCGGCGGGCAGTTGCTCCAGGCCTCGCAGGGACAGGCCGGGGTGTTTCTGGATCAGCGACCAGACGGCCTCGTCGTCGACCTGGTGCCTGGCTGCGCGCCGCTCGGCGGCAGGGTTGCCGCCGATCGTCAGCCGGTGGTCGTCGCCCAGCGTAAGCAGTCCGGCGCTGATCGACACGTCATCGCGGCCATAGGCAGAGAACACCCGCGGTGTGTCCTCGGCGGGCGGCCCGTCGAGCACGATACGAGCGAGAACATCGGGAAACCCCTCGATCGAGCTGTGCCCGCGTGCGCCACGGTCGGGGTCCTTGCCGAGGTGATGCACGAGCACCAGCCCAATCGCTTCACACTCGGTCGCCAGCGATCGCAGCCCGGTAAGCACCGTCGCGACCTCATCCGAGGATTCCGAGATGCCCAGCGCGCCGAACAGCGAGTAAAGGCAGTCCACGACGATCAGCGACCCCGGCGCGATGTGCTCGGACCAGCGGGCGCGCACGGCGTCGACACGGGCATCGAGTGCGCGCTCACGGCCGCGCAGCGTCCGCAGGTTAAGCCGGTCGAAGTTCTGCACCCCGACCCCATGAAACTGGCTGTGCAAGCTGCGCAACGTCATTTCGGTGTCGAACAGCACGACCTCGGCGCCGGCCGGGAGCGACACCGCGAACCGGCCGAGGAACGGCGACCCGTCAAGAGCCGAGCGAATCAGCTCACGAACAACCGTCGACTTGCCCGCCTTGCGCTCGGCGAACAGGCCGAGCACGGACTCACGCGCAAGCATCTGGTCTATGACCCACTGCGTCTCTTCGGGCTCGTAGGCACCCAGGTCGACGCGCTCGGGTATCGGTACGTCGGCCGCCGTACGGGTTGCGTTGAGCTTGCGGGCATCCTCGCGGATGCGCAGCCGCACGGCCTCATGCTCGGCCGCTGCCCGGATACGCAGCTCAGCTATGTCCGCAGTGTCCAGCTCAGGTAACGCGGCGATCTGTGCGTCGGTCGCACCGGCCGTGACCGCCTGCTCACCGGTGAACGTCAACCTGGGCGGATACCTGAGATCGCGGTCGGCATTCTTCCGGTCGGTCACGTACCGGAGCTTGCGCCCCCACGGCTGACTTGCCGGCAAGTTGTCGACCGCGTAGTGGCGGAACCTCCACCGCTGCCGACGTTCTTCGAGGGTCGCCGCTGCGGCCAACTCGGCGGCCGCCACCGGTGAGCGGTCGGGGAACGGGCTCTGTTCATGGCCGTTGTGTCCGTTGGCCTCTGGTGATCCTGCGCGGGTGCCCGTCGGGGCGGTAGTCTGGAGCACGTTCGTCCTTCCTCGGGATGACTTGGAAGCGCCGCCCCCGCACCCAGAGGCCAATCTGAGCGGGGGCGGTGCTGCGTTTCGGGGAACTACTTGGCGGCGAGGTCAGCGGCGGGCGTCGGCGTGATGGTGTGGGCGGCGATGTAGGCGGCGACGTCATCGGCTCGGTACCGGACGCGCCGGCCGAGCTTGACGTAAGGCAGGCCGAGACCTCTGCACCGCTCAGTCTTGAGCGATGCGACGGGCAGGCCGGTGATCTCGGAGGCCTGAGCCTCGGTCAGCAGCAGCAGCGGTACAGCGGTGTCGGTGGTCATCGTCCTGTCCTCCGGTCGGTGTGGTCGGTTGTCGTGCGGTGTCGAGACTTGCAGGGGTGGGTGCAATCACTCGGTTGTCGCGTCGATCGCGGCCAGCGCGGCGACGCGTAGCTCGTCGCTATCCGCCGCCGTGTACCTCTGAGTCGTCGCCACGCTGAAATGCCCTGGAAGCTGCTGCACCGCCATCAGATTTCGGCCGCCGTGGCGAAAGGCCCGCGTGGCGAACCGGTGTCGCAACTTGTGCATCGATCATCTGGGCGGTAGCGCAGCGGCGAAAAGCTTGCCGACATGCTGGGCGCTCAGGTGGCCGTCTTCCTGGCCGGAACAGATGCGGCCGTAGTCCTGTTGTGACGGAGGGCTACTCGGCCTCATTTGTATCGTCGTCGACGAGGTACAGACGGCCACCGAGCAGGCCATCGGTCTTTTCCTCGATCACAGCGCGGATACAGAGCGCGATCAGTTCCACGACATCAGCCGCGGCCTGCGGGCAATCGGTGGTAACCAGGTCGACGGCGATGTCGTCGACCTCCTGCTCTGTGAGGGGGTGCAGCGGTGAGCGCGTACGAGCATCCACCACCTTGAGTGCACGATCACGGAACCCGGTCGGAATCTCGATGTTCACGCGGCATTGCCGCCGAGGTCACGCAGCAACGCGGCGGTGACGACTCGCACCCTGCGCGGGCCGACCTGCAATGTCGTGAGTCGCCCCTCGCGGCTCATCTGGTACGCGAAGGCGCGGCTCACGCCAAGGTATTTCGCCGCCCGCTCGACGGAAATCGTCGCCGGTTCCCCGCGTAGTTCGTCTACGGTGAACCGTTCCGGCGTCGTCGTGTTTGTCATGACACCGAAGATGACATCTTGTGTGATGAATGTCAACATTATACATTCATCATCTAGTCATCAACCTATGCACGACACGAGGACTACATCACGCGGCCCCGGAGGGAACCTGACATGGAACACGGCGATGTTGTCGAGGTCGGATTTGCCGACCCCCTCGCGGCGGGTCGCACCGGCCCCTTTCGAGCACCAACACCGGCTGATCAAATTGCGATTCGGCTGCACGGCCACCCGTACCGCTACGTCGTCAGAGTCGCGGTCAGCCGAGGGTTAGAACCGAAACTGATCGAGCTCGCCATCACCGCCGACGATGGACGAGGCGTCGACCACGCGGCGGTGCGATCGGTCCCGGTGCGCCGGCTGGCCCACAGCGCGGCCCAGTGGATGGAGCGCGCGGGCGGTGCGTTCGCCCTGCCCGGCGACTACGAGGAGACCCACCGCCGGCCCGAAAACGCCGACCCCCGTCTGTACGAGGTGGGCTGGAGGGTCGAGGCCGCGATCATGAACGGGGAACCGGTACGGCGAACGGTGGCCCAGCAGATGAATGTCAGCCTGGCTACGCTCGACCGCCTGATCGCTAAGGCGAAGGCCGCGGGATTTCTCGACGGCGCAGACCTACCGCGGCGGCCGCCGCCCCGACAGCGCGACACGACGACCGAGGAGACACAGCGATGACCACCGAACAGGACCGCAAACGTGGCCAGCGCGCCGACAGCTCGATCACCCGACTACCGAACGGCAAGGGTTGGCGCGCACGGCCGACGTTGGGCACTGACCCCGTGACCGGCAAGCAGGTTCGGCCAACCAAGGTGTTCGCCACCAAAAAGGCTGCCCAGGATTGGGTGACCGAACAGCGCCAGCAGTGGAGCACCGCGACGTGGGCGCCCAAATCTCGCCAGACGTTCGATGAGGTTGCCGACCACTGGCTGACGTTGCGTGAGGCCGACGCCTCGGTCGGACCGAACACGGTGCGCGCCGACCGCGAGTCCTTGCGTTATGCCCGCCGAGCATTCGGCGCGGTGCCGGTGCAGCAGCTCACCCCTGCGGCCCTGGCCGACTGGTCGGCGGCGTTGACCGGCAAGGGCGGCAAGGCCCTGGCACCGGCGACCAAGCGCCGCGCCATCGTTCGGGTCAAGTCTGTCTTGGCCCATGCGCGCAAAATGCGGTGGATCACCTACGATCCCTCGGCAGACCTCGAAGCGCCCGAGCAGAAGGCCGTCACAGCGACCGACGCCGAGGACATCTGGACACCCGAGCAGATGGGCGCGTTTCTCGACCACGCTGCCGGCCACCGCCTCGGCGGGTGCTTCGCATTGACACTGCTCGGGCTGCGGCGTGAGGAGGTCGGCGGGCTGCGCTGGTCGGACATCGACCTAGGGGCGGGCACGCTGTGCATCCGTCAAGCGCGGGTGGACGTCAACGGTAAAGACACCATCGTCCCGACCAAGACGGCAAGGTCGGCCCGCGATCTGCCATTGCCACCGCGCGAGCTGGCAATGCTCAAGGCGATGCGTACGGCTCACCTGCGCGAGCACCTGGGCGTGGGCCGGCCGCTCGCTGACACCGACCTGTTGCTTTCGCGGGTCGACGGCTCCCCGCTCCCGGTGCGGGACTACTCGCGCGAGTTCACCGCCCAGCGCAAGGCTGCAGGACTCAAGGCGATTCCAATGGGCAAGCTGCGGCACTCGAACATCTCGCGGATGCGCGCGGCAGGCATCGCCGCCGATGTCGTCGCCGCCTGGCACGGCCACACTGAGCGAATGACTCAGGCAGTCTATGGGCGCGTGACCGACGACCGACTGACCGCAGCGTCGGCGGAACTCTCGCGAGCGGTAGGATGGAGACATCCCGTCTAGCTTTCGGCTCCGCAGACTGCCTGCCGCTGCTTAGGATCACCTGCATGGCATGGACAAGAACAAACGACCGCGTTAACAAACGTCTAAGCCTACAAATGGACACGGTTGGGGTATCACGGATAGTCGTTGTCGCACTGGCATCCGGCGCGGTCGCCCTACAAGTCACCGGTTGCGGCGACCAGTCAATTCACCCCGCTCCGAAGACCGTCACAGTCACGTCCACCGTGGCCGTGGGCGCTACGACGATTCCAGGTGACGCACCGATGATCCCGTATCCGGGGCGGAGTTTTCCGGCCCAAAAATTGTTCCGGGTCGGGGTTGACATTCAGCCGGGCACATACGTCTCGCAGCCCATGAAGGCGGGCAGCATCTGCATCTGGGTGCGGTCCGCCAGTCTCGACCCAGACGGCCCAGCCATCGACAGCGGAGCAGTCACGGAACTGGTTCGCGTAACCATCGAACCGACCGACGTCGCATTCACGTCATCCCTCTGTCAGACGTGGCACAAGGTCGATTAACCCTCGCGTCGGCGGTTTTTTCCGCTGGGGCAGGACAAAGTTAGGACATTCAGGCGTGAACCCACCCAAATCAGCAAAGAACTCCAGACCATTGGCCTGGGGTTCTTCTCTGTGGAGCTAAGGGGACTCGAACCCCTGACCCCCACACTGCCAGTGTGGTGCGCTACCAGCTGCGCCATAGCCCCGCGATGTCGTGCTCATCGAAGCTACACCACCGCAAACTCAGGTTCAAAACCGCCGGTCAGCCGCACGCCGTCAGGCCGGGTGCTGGGTCTGATGCAACCCGTAGGGCACGGCGTCGACCAGCGTGACCGTGACCGTCGCCCCACTGGGCACCAGGTAGCTGCGCTGTTCACCGGGCCGCGCGCCGCCGATCGCCTTGCCGAGCGGCGACTGCGGCGAGTAGACCTCCATGCCGCTCTGGTCGTCGACGCGCACACCGAGCAGGAACGTCTCGGTCTCCCCGTCGTCGTAACGCACCGTCAGCACCATGCCGGGCTCGGCGATCCCGTCGTCCGGCGGGTCCTCGCCGACCACGGCGTTGGCCAGCAGGTCGTGAATCTGGAGGATCCTGGCCTGCCGCGACTGACGGTCGGTCCACTCGTCGTCGGTATCCGCGTCGGGATGCGGCTCCTGCAACTCGGCCAGCTCGGTCTCCAGCTCGTGGCGGGACTCCGGCGTCATCCAGATGCGTTTCGAATCGGTCATCAAGCGTCTCCTTTTCCGAGCAGCTTAGTTTGTCCTCAGCGCAGCGGGTCAAATTCGCGCAGCACCGCGGAGTGCTTGCCGGTGACGATCCGTTCGGCCAGCAGCCGGCCGGTCACCGGGCCGTGCGTCATGCCCCACATGCCGTGGCCGCCGGCGACGAAGATCCGCCGGGACACCTCCCCCACCAGCGGGCGGCCGTCCGGGCTCACCGGGCGGGGGCCGACCCACACCTCGTCGTGCTCGTCCCAGCGCACGCCGTCCAGCAGTGGGCGGGTGGCGTCGATGATCGCCTCGACGCGCGCCGCGGCGGCCGGGGCGTCGGGGTCGCGGAACTCCATGGTGCCGCCGACCCGCAGCCGGTCGCGCAGCGGCGTGCAGGCCACCCGGGCCTCCGGCAGGTAGATCGGCCCGGGGACCGGCGCGGTCACCGGCACCGTGAAGGAGTAGCCGCGACCGGCCTGCACCGGAACCCGCACCCAGCGCCGCGTCAGCCGCGGCAGCCAGGCACCGGTGGCGATCACCGCGACCGCCGCGGTCAGCACCCGGCCGTCACCGGCGGTCACGACGGCACCGTCGCCGTCCGCCGCCACGTCGGCGACGTCCATGATCTGAAGTTCGGCGCCCCGCTCGACCACCGCGCGGCCCAGCGCGGTGACGAATCGCCCCGGGTCCACGAAGCGCTGGCCGTCGATCCGCACAGCGAAGCCGGCCGCGGCCGACGCCAGCGGTACCTGCTCGCGCACGGCCGGCCCGGTCAACTCCTCGGTGGACACCGGCTGGCCGGCGTCGGCGAACCGGCGCAGCTCGCCCAGCAGCCGTTGCGCTTCGGCCGATGTGCGGAACACCGCGGTGATCGGAGCTTCGGTCGGTGCGGCGTCAATCCCGTTGGCCACCAGCACGTCATAGGCCTCCAGGCATTCGGCGTTCAGTGCCAAATTCGCCCGCACCGCGCGCAGCCAGGACGACATCCGCGAATGAGCAGCGAAGTGCGCCAAGAACTTCCACACCGACGGCCCGGACAGCAACGGAACCTGCAGCGGCGCAGATGAACTCAACACCGACCGCAGACCGTAGCGCAGTGTGCCGGGCTCGTTGAGCGGGATGGCCAACCCCGGCGCTAGCCAGCCGGCATTGCCCCACGACGCACCGGCCGCGACGCCGCGACGGTCGACCACGGTGACCTGGACACCGCGCTCCTGCAGGAACCAGGCAGTTGACAGCCCGACGATGCCGGCACCGACCACGATCGCCGATCGCGGTGCTTCGCCGATATCGCCAGCCATGACTCCATCGTGCCCGCTTCGCCGGACAGCGTCGATCAGGCGCGGCGAATGGCTCAGCCGGCCCGGTGCCGGAGCTGCCCGACGGGTTCGACGGCCGATCCGACATCACCGTCGGCCGAGCGCAGCCAGTCCGCGTCGACGGTCACCGCGGTCTCGGCAGGCGCCCGGGTCTCCGGGGCGAACAGCCAGCCGGCCACCGCGGCCAGCAGCACCACACCACTGATACCGAAACTCCAGCCGAACGACAGGTGCTGGGCGATCTGACCCACCGCCAGCGAGCCGGCGATGGCGCCGAAGTCGGCCATCATCTGGAAGGTCGCCACCGCCGAACCCGCCCGGGCCTGGTTGCCGACGATGTCGGCGATCACCGCCTGCTGCGGGGCCCCGTAGATGCCGGAGGCCACACCGGTCAGATACGCCGCGACCAGGAACAGCGGCAGCGACGACACCGCTCCGAGCAGCGCGGTGGTGCCCGCCGACAGCACCAGCCCGACGATCAGCGGACCCCGGCGGCCGATCCGGTCGGAGAGGTGACCGGCGGGGATGACGGCACAGACGTTGCCGATCGCGACCGTCGCCAACGCCAGGCCCGCCATTCCGGCGCCGCGGTGCAGCACCTCGGTGACGAACAACGGCACCAGCGCGACCCGCAGGCCGAACACCGCCCAGCCGGTGGCGAAGTTCGACAGCAAACCCGCCCGGTATGCCCGGTGCCGCAGCGCCACCCGCAGCGGCATGGTCGGCTCGTCTGCGGTTCCGCCCGGCGCGGCCAGCCGCGAGTGCCGCAGGCTGACGCTCACGCCGATGGCGGCCAGCACCAGCACGCTGCCGTAGATGAAGAACGGCGCGCTCAGCCCCAGGCTCGCGGTCAGGCTGCCCAGCACCGGCCCGCCGACGGTGCCCATCAGGAACGCCGTGGCGAACATGCCAGCGATCCGCCCGCGGGCGTCCACCGGGCTGACCCGGATCATCAGGCCCATCGAGGAGATCATGAACATCGTCGAGCCGACGCCGCTGAGCGCGCGGAACACCAGCAGCTGCCAGTACGACTGGGCGAACGCGCAGGCCACGGTGGACAGCGACACCACCAGCAGGCCGGTGACGTAGACCCGCCGCTCCCCCAGTCGCTGCACCAGCGCCCCGCTCACCGGCGCGAAGAACAGCCGGGTCACCGAGACCACGGTGATCACGACCGTCGCCGCGGAGATGCTCACCCCGAAGTGCCGGGCGTAGGCCGGCAACACCGGCGACACCACCCCGTAGCCCAGCGCGACCAGCGTGTTGGCTGAGATCAGCACCCAGATCTCCCGCGGGAGGCGGGGCTGGGGCAGGAAGGTCACCTAATTACTTTAGCTACTGATTACCTTGTCTACTAATTTCTGAGCGACGTCTTGGACTTGCGCCAGGTGCTCCGGCCCGCGGAAGGACTCGGCATAGATCTTGTAGACGTCTTCGGTGCCCGACGGCCGGGCCGCGAACCAGGCGTTGGCCGTGGTCACCTTCAGCCCGCCCAGGGCCGCGCCGTTTCCGGGTGCGGTGGTCAGCTTGGCGGTGATCGGCTCCCCCGCCAGCTCAGTGGCGTCGACCTGGTCGGCCGAGAGCCGGCTCAACCGGGCCTTCTGGTCCCGGTCGGCTGGTGCGGAGGTCCGCGCGTAGGTCGGCTCGCCGTAGGTGTCCACCAGCCGGCGGTAGCGCTGCGACGGTGTGACCCCGGTGACGGCGAGCATCTCCGAAGCCAGCAGCGCCGCCACGATGCCGTCCTTGTCGGTGGTCCACACCGACCCGTCGCGGCGCAGGAACGACGCCCCGGCCGACTCCTCACCGCCGAAGCCGAGCGTGCCGCCCAGCAGTCCGTCGACGAACCATTTGAAGCCGACCGGCACCTCGACCAGCGGGCGCCCGATGCCGGCGGCCACCCGGTCGATGATCGAGGAGCTGACGACGGTCTTGCCGACGCCGGCGCTCGCCGGCCAGGCCGGCCGGTGGGTGAACAGGTAGTCGATGGCCACCGCCAGGTAGTGGTTCGGGTTGAGCAGCCCGCCGTCCGGGGTGACGATGCCGTGCCGGTCGGCGTCGGCGTCGTTGCCGGTGGCCAGCTGGTAGGCGTCCCGGTTGGCGATCAGCGACGCCATCGCATCCGGTGAGCTGCAGTCCATCCGGATCAAGCCGTCGGTGTCCAGCGTCATGAACCGCCAGGTGGCGTCGACGTCCGGGTTGACCACGGTCAGCTCCAGCCGGTGCCGCTCGGCGATCGCGCCCCAGTAGTCCACGCTGGCGCCGCCCAGCGGATCGGCGCCGATCCGCAGCCCTGCGGCCCGGATCGCCTCGAGGTCGACCACGCTGGGCAGGTCGGCGACGTAGCCGCCCAGGTAGTCGTGGCGCTGGGCGGACGCCAGCGCCCGGGCCAGCGGCACCCGTTTCACCGCGCGGCCGCCGCCGCGCAGAATCTCGTTGGCGCGCTCGGCGATCGCACCGGTTGCGGCACCGTCGGCCGGACCACCCTGCGGCGGGTTGTATTTGAAGCCGCCGTCGCGCGGCGGGTTGTGCGACGGCGTCACCACGATGCCGTCGGCCAGGCCCTGGCTGCGCCCCCGGTTGTGGGTCAGGATGGCGTGACTGATCGCCGGTGTCGGCGTGTAGCGACCCATTGCGTCGACGATGACGGTGACGTCGTTGGCGGCCAGCACCTCCAGCGCCGAGACGAAGGCCGGCTCGGACAGGCCGTGGGTGTCGCGCCCGATGTACAGCGGCCCGGTGATCCCCCGGGCGGTGCGGTACTCGGCGACCGCCTGGGTGATGGCCAGGATGTGCGCCTCGTTGAAAGCCCCGTCCAGCGCCGAACCGCGATGGCCCGACGTGCCGAACACCACCTGCTGGACCGGGTCGCCGGGGTCGGGTTGCACCGTGTAGTAGGCCGTCACCAGATGCGGCAGGTCAACGAGGTCTTGCGGCTGGGCCGGCTGGCCGGCACGCGGATGGGACGCCATAGCTACCCATTGTGGTCACATGCCGCGATAGTTTGCTTGGCGTGCACGACCCTCGGGAGCTGGCCGCGGTGTTCGTCGGCGGTGCTCTGGGCGGGCTGGCCCGCTCGGTGCTGGAGACCGTCGCCGCGCCCGACCCGGCCCGGTGGCCGTGGCCGACGTTCGCCGTCAACATCGTGGGCGCGTTCCTGCTCGGCTACTTCACCACCAGGCTGCTGGAACGGCTGCCGGTGTCCAGCTATCGGCGCCCACTGCTGGGCACCGGGCTGTGCGGTGGGCTGACCACCTTCTCCACCCTGCAGGTCGAAGTGCTGCGGATGGCCCAGCACGGACGGCCCGGGCTGGCGCTCGGCTATCTCGCGGCCAGCGTCGCGCTGGGACTGCTGGCCGTACACCTGGCCACCGCACTGGTGCGACGGGTCCGGGTGCGCCGATGACGGTCCTGCTCTGGGCCGGCGTGGCCGTGCTCGGCGGTATCGGATCGGTGCTGCGCTTCGTGCTGGACCGTGCGGTTGCCCGCCGGGCCCCGACGTCGTTTCCGCTCGGCACGCTGGTGGTGAACGTCAGCGGTGCAGCGGCGCTGGGCGTGCTCACCGGGCTGGTGTTGAGCTCGGCCGTTGCCCTGCTGGCCGGCACCGCGCTGATCGGCTCCTACACCACGTTCTCCACCTGGATGCTGGAGACGCACCGACTCGGCGAGGAGCGCCAACGTGCGCCTGCCACGGCAAACATCGTGGTCAGCCTGGTGGTCGGGCTGGCCGCCACGGCGCTGGGTCAGCAGTTGGCCGCGCTGCTGTGATCCGAGACCCCGGTAGAGTCGGGCCGGGAGGCGCACGCATGTCATCAACGACGCCCGACGAACGGCGACCACCGCCCGCGGTGTTTCTGCTGTGGGACCGCCGAACCGCTGTCACACCGTTCGTGCTCGCCGGGGTACTCGCCGTGATCGCCGGCGGCCTGCTCGCCGCGGCCATCGCCGCGCCCGCCCCGACCCGGCACGGCGTCTGGGCGGCGGCCTATCTGGTCCTGGTGCTCGGGGTGGGCCAGATCGTGCTCGGCGCCGGCCAGGCGCTGCTCGCCGCGACGCCGCCGACGATGCGCCTGGTCAACGTCACGGCGGTGCTGTTCAACACCGCCAACATCGCCATTCTGCTGGGCATCGTCACCGACCACATCGTGGTGTTCGACGCGGGCTCGGTGCTGCTGCTGGTCGTGTTGGCACTGTTCCTGTACGGCGTGCGGGGTGGCACGGCTGTCGGCTGGCCACTGCACGCTTACCGGTTGTTCGTGGCGGCACTGATCGTCAGCATCCCGATCGGGCTGCTTATTACCACCGCAGGGGCTTCATAGCCACAGATATGCACAAACGGGCAGTTAATGCTCAGTACTTTGTCAGCAACTTCGCAAGAACAGCCGCCTGACTGCCTTCCAGATCGCGGGTGGCGGTCACCAGCGTCACCGTCCTGCCCCGGGTCAGGTCCCGCAGTTCGGCGAATGCGGCGCTGCCCGCCGGGGTGCGCAACTCCTCCTGGTAGCGGGTGACGAACTCGTCGAACAACTCCGGTTGGTGGTTGTACCAGCTGCGCAGATCCCGTGACGGCGCCGCGTCTTTGAACCAGCGGCCGACCCGCGGGTCGTCTCGATGGAATCCGCGCGGCCAGACTCGGTCTACCAGTATTCTTTCGCCGTCTTCGGGACTGGGCTCGTCGTAAACCCTTGCGATGCGAATCGTGCTTTCAGCGGCCATACACCAGCGTAACGCCGCCGGGCGAACCCAGCCATGACGGTGCCGCTCCCCCTGCTCGCGGCCGTCCCCGCACCGGTCGCCCCGATCACCGAGCGGCCGTCGCCCGATCCGCCGGCGAAGGCGCAGTCGAACCACCAGAGAATCTCAGTGTTTGATCATCATGCGTTAGGTTTTCAACTAGTTGCGAGCCTGAGAGTCTGCTACGTTCTAGTGATATTTCTCATGATGACGCCAGGTGTGACCTGCGCGGGTACAGTTCCGCCCGGTCACGCCATCGAGCTAGGGGTAAAGGCGTGGCTGATCGACACCGCACGAACGGCAACCGTCAATCGGGTAGCGCCAGGCGTCACCGGGTGCTGGGTGCCGGCAGCGCGGTGGGTGCGTTCCTGGCATTCGGGCTCTCCCCGCTGGCCGGAGCACCGGCCCGCGCCGATGGCGAGTTCGACTGGCTGACCGAATTTCTCGAGCCGATCACCACCACGTTCTCCGCGTTCAACTCCGCCGACCCGGGCGGGTGGTTCAACCCGGCATCCTGGGGCGGGCCACTCTCCGTCGACACCGGGGTGCCGGCGCTGGCCGCGGTCAGCCCCGATCTGCCCGCGGCCGCCGCCGGCACCGATTGGAACAGCCTGGTCGCCCAGTTCTACGCCCCGTTCCACACCAGCATCGAAGACTGGATCAACAGCCCCACCGGGCAGACCGTCGACGCGCTCATCAACACCATGGCCGGGTCCTACGTCATCGGCGACGGCACGCCCGGGACCGCGCTGAGCCCCAACGGCGGCGCCGGCGGCTGGCTGTTCGGCGACGGCGGGGCCGGCTACGACGGCAGCCTCACCGGGGTGGCCGGCGGCAACGGCGGTGCCGCCGGCTTCATCGGCAGCGGCGGTGCCGGCGGTACCGGCGGCATCGGCCTGGCCGGCGGCCACGGCGGCGACGGCGGCTCGTTCATGGGTATCGGCGGCGCCGGCGGGGCCGGCGGCGTCGGTACCAACGGCGGCAGCGGCGGCGACGGCGGCGACGGCGGCAACGGCACCGGTTGGTTCCTGGGCGTCGGCGGCGCCGGCGGCCTCGGCGGCATCGGCGGCCTCGGCGTCACCGGCATCAACGGCGGCAACGGCGGCGGCGGCGGCGGCGGCGGGAACGGTGGTGTCGGTGGCCTGGGCGGTGCCGGTGGCGTCGGTGGCGCCGGCGGCAACGGTGTGACCGGCGGCAGCGGCGGCAACGGCGGTCTGGGCGGCAACGGCGGGGCCGGCCGGGCCGGCGGCGTGACGCTGCCGTCCTGGGCCGGTCAACTCGCCGCGATCGCCAACGACGCGGGCAGCGGCGGCAACGGCGGCGCCGGTGGGGCGGGCGGCACCGGCGCCGTCGGCTCCTTCGCCAACGGCGGCACCGGCACCGGCGGCAACGGCGGTCTCGGCGGCGGCGGCGGTCAGGGCGGGGCCGGCGGCAACGCCAGTGCGACGAGCGCCGACGGTGGCAACGGCGGCCAGGGCGGGGCAGCCGGGGCCGGCGGCTACGGCGGCGACGGCGCCGCCGGCACAGCGGCCAACCCCAACGGCGGCGCCGGCGGCAATGGCGGCAACGCCGGCGCCGCGGGTTCGGGCGGGGCGGCCGGCACCGCGGGCAGCGGCGGTATCGCCGGCACAGCCGGGTCCACCGGCTACTTCCCGGGCATCGGCAACGGCGCCAACGGCGGCAACGGCGGCAACGGATACAACGCGAATGCGGATTTGACCGCCGCCCCGGGCACAGCCGGCGGCAACGGCGGCGCCGGCGGCAATGCCGGCAACTACGGCAACGGCGGCAACGGCGGCAACGGCGGCGAAGGCAAGGCCGGCAGCAACGGAGCAGCCGGCACGAACCCCGGCGCCTCCGGCGTCAGCGGCACCGACGGCGGCAAGGGCGGAAACGGCGGCAACGGCGGCCTGGGCGGCTCGATCGCCGGCAACGGCGGCACCGGCGGTTACGGCGGACAGGGCGGCTACGGAGGCAATGGCGGCGTCGCCGTGGCAGGTGCGCTCGGCGTGCAGGGCGTCAACAGCGGCGCCGGCGGTGACGGCGGCTCCGGTGGCAACGGCGGCAACGGCGGGCAGGGCGGCAACGGCGGCAACGGCGGAGCCGCCAACAACGCGTTCGGCCGGGTGGGCCAGAACGGACAGGGCGGCTACGGCGGCAACGGCGGCAACGCGGGTCAGTCCGGCAACGGCGGTGACGGTGCTGCGGGCACCGCCACCTACGTCAACGGCGGAAAGGGCGGCAACGGCGGCACATCTGGAACCGCCGGCACCGCGGGCGCGGCGGGCGCACAGGGCACCGGCGGCTTCGGCGGCGCCGGCGCCCATCAGGGTGCCTCCGGCACCGCGATCACCAGCGGCGGCAACGGCGGCAACGGCGGTGCCGGCTTCAGCCCGACCAGCGCGGCCGTCAACGGCGGCAACGGCGGCAACGGCGGCGCCGGCGGCAACGGCGGCAACTACGGCAACGGCGGCGCCGGCGGCGCCGGCGGCAAGGGCGTGACCGGCGCCAACGGTGTCAGCCCGGGGACCACAGGCGGCAACGGCGCCGGCAACGCCGGCGGCAACGGCGCGATCGGCGGCAACGGCGGCAAGGGCGGTGCGGGCGGCCTGGGCGGCGCTGTCTCGGGCAACGGCGGCACCGGCGGCCGCGGCGGCGACGGCGGCAACGGCGGCAGCGGCGGCTCCGGTGCGACCGGAGCACTGGGCGTGCAGGGCACCGCCGGCTCCGGCGGCTCGCTCGGCGCCGGCGGCGACGGCGGCACCGGCGGCAACGGCAATAACGGCGGCACCGGCGGCCAGGGCGGCGCCGGCGGCGGCGTCGCAAACGGCGGCAGCGGTTCGCTGGGCAGCAACGGCAACGGCGGCAACGGCGGACAGGGCGGCAACGCCGGCCGGGCCGGCGACGGCGGGGCGGGCGCGCACGGCACCTCCACGGCGCTCAACGGCGGCAACGGCGGCAACGGCGGCAACCCCGGCACCGCGGGCACCGGCGGCGGCAACGGCGCGGCCGGCAGCGGCGGCGCGGCCAACACCGGTTCGGCCGGCGTCGCCGGTGGCAACGGTCTCGCGGCCACCAGCGGCGGCAACGGCGGCAACGGCGGGGGCGGCGGCGGCGAGCGCGCCGGGGACGGCGGCAGCGGCGGGGTCGGGGGCAGCGGCGGCAACGGCGGCACGACCGGCAACGGCGGCAACGGCGGCGACGGCGGCCAGGGCGCGGTCGGCACCGCCGGAACCACCGGCGCACAGGGCGCCGACAACCGGACCGCCGCCACCGGCACCGCCGGCGGCACCGGCGGCAACGGCGGCAACGGCAACACCGGCGGTGCCGGCGGCCAGGGCGGCAACGGCGGCACCGGTGTCACCGGCGGCAACGGCGGCCGCGGCGGTCTGGGCGGCGACGGCGGTACCGGAGGCAGCGGCGGCAACGGCGGCTTCCACGGCCCCAACGGCGCGGGCGGCAAGGGCGGCAACGCCGGCAACGGCGGAGACGGCGGTGCCGGCGGTGTCGGCGGCAAGGGCGGCAACTCCACCGGCAGCGGCGCCGGCGGCAACGGCGGGCTCGGCGGCAACGGCGGCTCGGTGGGTGTTGCGGGCACCGCCGGTTACGGAACGCCCGGCGACCCCGGCGTCGGCGCTGCCAAAGGCGCCAACGGCGCCAGCGGCAGCAACGGCGTGAACGGCGGTGCCGCGGGCAGCGGCGGCAACGGCGGCAACAGCGTCAGCGGCACCGGCGGCAACGGCGGGGCCGGCGGCAACGGCGGCATCGGCGGTTCCATCGGTGCCGGTGGCGGCACCGGCGGCAACGGCGGCACCGGCGGCGGCGCCGGCAACGGCGGCAACGGCGGCAACGGCGGCCTGGGCGGTGCCGCCCTCAACACTCTCGGCAAGGGCGCCACCGGTGGCACCGGCGGCAACGGCGGCACCGGCGGTGCCACCGGCAACGGCGGCAGCGGCGGCAACGGCGGCCAGGGCGGACCCGGTACCACCGGCAGCGGCGGCAATGCCGGCGGCGCCGGCGGCAGCGGCGGCCTCGGCGGCAACGGCGGCACCGGCGGCTCGACCTCTGGCGACGGCGGAACCGGTGGCAACGGCGGTGCCGGCGGATTCGCGGGCCTGGGTACCGGCAACGGCGGCAACGGCGGCAGCGGCGTCGGCGGCAACGGCGGCGTCGGCGGCAACGCGGTGGCCGTCGGCAACGGCGGCGCCGGCGGCACCGGCGGCGCCGGCGGCACCGGCACCGCGGGCGCGACCGGCGGTTACGGCCTGACCGGCGGCAACGGCGCGACCGGCGGCAACGGCGGCAAGGGTGGCACCGGCGGTCTGGGCGGCTCGGTCTCCGGCAACGGCGGCAACGGCGGCGTGGGCGGTGCCGGCGGCACCGGTGGCGTGGGCGGCGTCGGCGGCAGCGGGGTGGCCGGCGTGTGGGGCACCAACAGCGGCACCGGCGGCAACGCCGGCAACGGCGGCGACGGCGGCAGCGGCGGCGACGGCGGCAACGGCGGGGCCGGCGGCGGCGGTTAAGCCGGTGGTTCCGGCAAGAGCGGCGGCACCGGGGTCGGCGGCGCGGCCGGTAACGGCGGCACCGGCGGCTACGGCGGCACCGGCGGCTACGGCGCGAACGGCACCCTGGCCAACCCCAACGGCGGGACCGGCGGCAACGGCGGCAATTCGGGTTCCGGCGGGGGCGCCGGCACCGCGGGCACCGGCGGCGCGGCCGGCACCGCCGGTGGCGCACCGACCGGTGTCGGCGGCAACGGCGGCAACGGCGGCAACGGGTACAGCCCGATCACCGCCGGCGCATCCGGCGGCAAGGGCGGTGCGGGCGGCAACGGCGGCAGCACGGGCAACGGCGGCTATGGCGGCGCCGGCGGCAACGGGGCGAGCGGCGGCGCCGGCAGCAATGCCGTCGGCGCGGGCGCCACCGGCGGCACCGGACTGACCGGTGGCAATGGCGGCGCCGGCGGGGCCGGCGGTCTGGGCGGCTCGAAGTCGGGCAACGGCGGTGTCGGCGGTGCCGGCGGCGCCGGCGGTCAGGGCGGAACCGGCGGCCTCGGCGCGGCCGGCGCGGCCGGCGTGTCGGGCACCAGCCAGGGCCTGGGCGGCAACGGCGGCAACGGCGGCACCGGCGGCACCGGCGGCAACGGCGGCAACGCCGGCGCCGGTGGCGGGGTTGCCAAGGGCGGCACCGGCAGCAGCGGCAACGCGGGAGTCGGCGGCGCAGCTGGCGACGGTGGCACCGGCGGCATACCCGCCGACGGCGGCGCCGGGGCGGCCGGGGCGGCCGGGGTGGCCGGTTCGCTGGGCAGCATCGGGGCCGGTGGCAACGGCGGCAACGGCGGCAGCGCCGGGGCCGGTGGCGCGGCCGGCACCGCGGGCACCGGCTACACCCCGGGGGCGGCCGGCAGCGCAGGTGGCTCGCCGACCGGCCTGTTCGGCAACGGCGGCGCCGGCGGCGCCGGGTTCAACCCGGTGGCCTCGGGCGCCTCGGGCGGCAACGGCGGCAACGGCGGCAACGGCGGCACCCTGGGCAACGGCGGCGCCGGCGGCGCCGGCGGCAACGGGGTTGCCGGTGCGGTCGGCAGCAGCACCCCGGGCACCCCGGGCTCCTCCGGCGGCATCGGCCAGGCCGGCGGCAGCGGCGGTGTCGGCGGCAACGGCGGCCTGGGCGGCTCGATCCTGGGCAACGGCGGGCAGGGTGGCGCCGGGGGCGCCGGCGCCAACGGCGGCACCGGCGGGGCCGGCGCGACCGGCGCAGCCGGGGTGTCGGGCACCGGCCAGGGTGTGGGCGGCAAGGGCGGTAGCGGCGGCACCGGGGGTGTCGGCGGCAACGGCGGCACCGGCGGCACCGGCGGTGGCGTGGCCACCGGCGGTCACGGCAGCACCGGCATCAACGGCACCGGCGGCAATGCCGGCAGCGGCGGCAACGGCGGCACCCCCGGTGACGGCGGGGTCGGGGCGACCGGGGCGGCCGGGGTGGCCGGTTCCGGCGGTGTCATCGGCGCCGGCGGCAACGGCGGCCAGGGCGGCGACTCCGGGGTCGGCGGCAACGCGGGCACCGCGGGCACCGGCGTCACCACGGGTGCAGCCGGCACTGCGGGCAGCACCCCGACCGGGGTCGGCAACGGCGGCAACGGCGGGGTCGGCATGACCGGCGCGGCCAACGGCGGCACCGCCGGCAACGGCGGCAACGGCGGGACCGGCGGCAGCCAGGGCAACGGCGGCAACGGCGGCGCCGGCGGCCAGGGCGGCAACGGCGCTTCCGGCGCCGGCACCGGTGGCCTCGGCGGCAACGGCGGCAACGGCGGCGTCGCCGGCACCAACGGCACCCAGGGCGGCACCGGCGGCAACGGCGGCCAGGGCGGCACCGGCGGCGCCAACCCCGGCGGCACCGCAGGCCAGGGCGGCAAGGGCGGCAACGCCGGCACCGGTGGGTCCGGCGGGCTGACTGGCAACGGCGGTCAGGGCGGCAACGGCGGCCAGGGCGGCACCGGTGGCGCCGGCAGCGTCCCGGCACCCACCGGCACGGCGGCTAACGGCGGCACCGGAGCCACCGGCAGCAACGGCGGTCCCGGGGTGATCGGCGGCACCGGCGGCGCGGGCAGCACCGCCAACTCCGGCTTCCTGACCGGTAACCGGACCGGCGGCAACGGCGGCAACGCCGGCACCAGCGGCACCAACGCACCCGGCGGTCAGGGCGGTGCGGGCGGTGCCGCCAACGTCACGGCCGGCAGTTCGGTGGGTGTGATCGCACAGGGCGGCAAGGGCGGCAACGGCACCGCCGGGGGCACCCTGGTGGGCGGTGTCGGCGGCAACGGCGGCCTGGGCGGCGACGGCGGCGCCGGCGGGGCCGGCGGGTCGGTGTCGGGCACCGCCGGCAACGGCGGGGCCGGCGGGGCCGGCGGTACCGGCGGCCAGGGCGCTCAGGGCATGGCCGGCGGTAAAGGCGGCAACGGCGGCAACGCTCAGGAGCAGGTCGCCACCGGAAGCAACCAGGCCCGGGGCGGCGCCGGCGGAAACGGCGGCGCCGGCAGCAATGGCGCGGCCGGCGGCAACGGAGGCAACGGCGGCAACGGCGGGGCGGCCGGTGGCGCCGGCGCGACCGGCGGGGCCGCCGGGGCGGCGGGCGCCTTCGGTCCAGGTGGCCTCGGCGGCGTGGGTGGTGCAGGCGGCACCGGTGGGACGGCTACCCAGAACCTCTACAGCGGCACTCCCGGCGGCAACGGCACGGCCGGCGGCAACGGCCTCACCGGTGCCAACGGCAGCGACGGCACGGCTGGCAAGGCAGGTTAGCTCGCGGCGGACGCCAAGGGTTACCCCATCGAGATAGGGATATGGATGTGAGTGGTCGGCACAGCGCAAAGGGCGGCCGTCGGTCGGGTGCGGCTTCGCGGCGGCTGGGGGTAGGTGCCGGTTCGGCGGTGGCGGCGTTTCTGGCGTTCGGGCTGGCCCCACTGGGGACTGCGCCGTCGGCGTCGGCCGACGAGTTCGACTGGCTGACCAACCTCTTCGATCCGATCGTCGCCGCGCTGTCCCCCGCCGATGTCGCCGGGACGTCGAGTAGCTGGCTGGAGGTGCCGGCCTTGGCGGCGGTGGGTCCGGAGCTGCCGGGAGCGGCTGCGGCGACGCTGTTCGACTGGAACAGCGCGGTCGCGCAGTTCTACGCCCCGATCCATACCACGGTGGAGACCTGGATCACCAGCAGCCAGGGCCAGCAGGTCGATGGGCTGATCAATGCGCTGGCCGGATCGTATGTGATCGGTGACGGCGCGGCGGGCACGGCGGCGCATCCCGATGGTGGTGCCGGTGGCTGGCTGTTCGGCGATGGCGGCGCCGGTTTCGACGGCAGTGCGACCGGGGTAGCCGGCGGCAACGGCGGGGCGGCGGGGTTCTTCGGCTCCGGTGGCGCCGGCGGTGCCGGTGGGATCGGTCTGGCCGGCGGTAACGGCGGCAACGGCGGCTGGTTCATGGGTCTGGGTGGTGCCGGTGGTACCGGCGGTGCCGGGGTCAACGGCGGCACCGGCGGGCAGGGCGGTGACGGCGGCAGTGGGGCCGGCTGGTTCCTGGGCGTCGGCGGGGCCGGCGGGGCCGGTGGCAGCGGTGGCCTGGGTGTCGTGGGCACCAACGGCGGCAACGGCGGCAACGGCGGCAACGCCGGCAAGGGCGGCAGCGGCGGTCTGGGTGGCGACGGTGGGGTCGGCGGCACCGGCGGCGCCAGCGTCAACGGCGGTGTCGGCGGCAACGGTGGCCTGGGCGGCAACGGCGGGGCCGGGCGGGCCGGTGGCGGGCTGCCGGTGATGGCCAACCAGCTCGGTGTGATCGCCAACCAGGGTGGCAGCGGCGGCAACGGTGGCGCCGGCGGGGTCGGCGGGGCGGGCAGCAATGCCGTCGACGGCCCGATCGGGTCCGGCGGCAACGGCGGTGGCGGCGGCAGTGGCGGGGCCGGCGGTAACGCCTCGACCGGTGACGCCGGAAACGGCGGCAACGGTGGCGCCGGCGGGGCCGGCGGGGTCGGTGGGGCCGGTTTGAACGGCGCCGACGGTTCGTTCGCCAACGCCGGCTCGGGCAACGGCAGCGCCGGTGGCACCGGTGGGGCCAGTGGCAATGGCGGGACCGGTGGCAACGGCGGTGGCGGCGGCACCGCCGGGGGCGGGTTCGCCAACGGCGCCAACGGCAACGGCGGGGCCGGCGGCAACGGCGCGGCCGGTGGTGCCGGCGGCAACGGCGGCAACGGTGCGGCCGGCACTTCGGCCCATCCCGATGGTGGCAACGGCGGTACCGGTGGCAACGCCGGCACCGCCGGCAAGGGCGGCTCCGGTGGTTCGGCCGGCACCGGCGGCAAGGCCGGGACCGGGATCGCCGGCGCGACCGGCGGGGTCAACGTGGTGGTGGCCGGCAACGGCGGCAACGGCGGTAGCGGTTATGACGCCGCCGCCGCGGCGGCGGGCACCGCCGGCGGCAACGGCGGCGCCGGTGGTGACGGCGGCAGTTCGGGCAGCGGCGGGGCCGGTGGCGCCGGCGGCAACGGCGCGGCCGGCACCGCCGGTTCGGCGGCGACCGCGGGCAATTCCGGTAGCAGCGGCACCGGTGGCGGGCTGGGCGGTAACGGTGGCGCCGGCGGCAAGGGCGGCACGCTGGCCGGCAACGGCGGGGCCGGCGGGCTGGGCGGTAACGGCGGTGACGGGGGTGCCGGCGGTGCCGGCTTCGCCGGTGCGGCGGGCAGCTTCGCCAATGCCGGCAGCGGCAACGGCGGCAACGGCACCAACGGCGGTGTCGGCGGCAACGGCGGCAACGGCGGCAACGGCGGCAACGGCGGGGCGGCCCAGGCCGGAACCGGTACTGCCGGAGCCAACGGCAACGGCGGCAACGGTGGGGCGGCCGGCGGTTCGGCCGGTGGTGACGGTGGTGCCGGTGCGACCGGCACGGTGGCCAACCCCAACGGCGGCGCCGGCGGTAAGGGCGGCGACAGCCCGGTCGGCGCCGCGGGCGGTGCCGGCTCGGCCGGCACCGGCGGGTTGGCCGGTACCGGCAAGGCCGGTGCGGCCGGGGTTGTGGTCACCCCGTCGGCGGGCAACGGCGGGGCCGGCGGGGCCGGCTACAACGCGGCCACCGACACCGCTGCCACGCCGGGGGCCACCGGCGGCAACGGCGGGGCCGGCGGTGACGCCGGCAACCACGGCACCGGCGGCGCCGGCGGTGCCGGCGGCAGCGGGGCGGCCGGTGGCAACGGCGCGGCCGGGGCCACCCCGGGAGCCAATGGCAACAACGGGGTCGCCGGCGGGGCCGGCGGCACCGGCGGTAACGGCGGCCTGGGTGGTTCGCTGTCCGGTAACGGCGGGGCGGGTGGCCAAGGCGGCAACGGCGCCCTCGGCGGCAACGGCGGCACCGGCGCCGACGGCGGCGCCGGGGTGGCCGGCACCGCCGGCTCCGGCGGCGCGATGGGCGCCGGCACCGACGGCGGCAAGGGCGGCAACGGCGGCGCCGGCGGCGCCGGCGGCGCCGGCGGCG
>CAZGGK010000027.1:0-59332 GCA_964525125.1 uncultured Mycobacterium sp. | reverse complement strand
CGGGTCGTAGCGGATCTCGCGCTCGGAGTCGGTGACCGCCGAGCGGATCTTCTTGGCGCTCACGGCCGGATCGTCGAGCAGGCTGATCAGCCCGGCGTCGGTGACCGCCGACTTGCTCATCTTGGCGGTCGGGTCGGCCAGGTCGTAGATCTTGGCGGTGGCCTTGGGAATCAACGGTTCCGGCACCACGAAGGTCTCCGGAAAGCGTGCGTTGAACCGCTGCGCGATGTCGCGGGCCAACTCCAGGTGCTGGCGCTGGTCCTCACCGACCGGCACCACGTCGGTGTCGTATGCCAGCACGTCGGCGGCCATCAGCACCGGGTAGGTGAACAGGCCCACGGTGGTGGAGTCCGCACCGGCCTTGCCCGACTTGTCCTTGAACTGCGTCATCCGCGACGCCTGCCCGAACCCGGTGAAACACCCCAGCACCCAGGCCAGTTCGGCGTGGGCCGGAACGTGGCTCTGCACGAAGATGGCGCTGCGGTCCGGGTCGATGCCCAGTGCCAGGTACTGCGCGGCGGTGACCAGCGTGCTGCGGCGCAGGGTGGCCGGGTCCCAGCCGGGCACGGTGATGGCATGCATGTCGACGACGCAGAAGAACGTGTCGTGATCGTCCTGCAACTCCGCCCAGTGCGTGATCGCCCCCAGCGCGTTGCCGAGGTGCAGGGAGGCCGAGGTGGGCTGGACGCCGGAGAAGACGGTGCTCATGATCCGTCGATCCTTCCACGCCCACACCCGAAGGACATAACAGAGCGGACGCTCTGTTACGCTCCCGCTTGTGCCCCGCCCCCGCGTCCACGACCCCGATCGGGTGCTGGACGCCGTCGACGCGCTGGCTGCGCGCAGCGGGCCGGCGGCGGTGACGATCCGCGCGGTCGGGGCGGCCACCGGCATGTCCAACGGGGCGGTCTATCACAGCTTCGGATCCCGCGCCGGCCTGCTGGCGGCGGCCTGGCTGCGGGCCGGGCGACGCTTCCTGGCGTTGCAGGACGAGTTGGTGCAGCACGCGGCTGGGCCGGTGGAAGCAGTGGTCACGGCCGCCGATGCGCCGGTGGTGTTCGCCGAACGCCATCCGGACTCAGCGCAGCTGCTCTGGGCGATCCGCCGCGAGGAGCTCTTGGCCGAAGACCTGCCCGAGCCGCTCGCCGGTGAGCTGCGCGCTCTGGACACCGCGCTGGCCGCCCTGATGATCCGGCTGGCCGCGGCCCTCTGGGACCGCAGCGATGCCGCCGCCGTCGACACCATCACCACCTGCATCGTGGACCTGCCCACCGCAATCATGCTGAGCCGCAACCGCCTCGGCAGTGCGGCCCGCAGGGCACAACTGCACGCCGCGGTGCGTGCGGTGTCAGCAGTCGGACCGCTCCAGAAAGGTGCAACCCCATGAACCTGTCCTACGACGACAAGATTGCCGTCCTTGATCTCGGCGATGGCGAAAACCGTTTCTCACCGGACTTTCTCGACGAGATCAATGCCCTGCTCGACGACGTGGCCGGCGGCGGCGCCCAGGGCCTGGTCACCACCGCGGCCGGCAGGTTCTACACCAACGGGCTGGATCTGGACTGGCTGATGGCCAACGGCGAACGCACCGACTGGTATGTCGGCCGGGTGCAGGCGCTGCTGGCCCGGGTGCTGACCCTGCCGGTGCCGACCGCCGCCGCGGTGACCGGTCACGCGTTCGGCGCCGGCGCGATGCTGGCGCTGGCCCACGACTTTCGGGTGATGCGCGCCGACCGGGGTTTCTTCTGCCTGCCCGAGGTCGACATCCGCATTCCGTTCACCCCCGGGATGGCCGCCCTGGTCCAGGCCAAGCTGACCCCGGCCGCGGCGGTGGCCTCGATGACCACCGGCCGCCGGTTCGGCGGAACCGACGCCGCCGCCGCCGGGATCGTCGACGCCACCGCTCCCGAGGGCGCGGTGACCGGCGCGGCGGTCGAGATGCTGCGCCCGCTCGCCGGGAAGGACCCCGGCACCCTGGGCGCGATCAAAGCCACCATGTTCGGCGGCGCGGTGGCGGCACTGACCGGGCCCGCGGCCGGTTGACTCTGCGCCTGCCGCGCAAAAGTTCGAGAAGCCTGTCTGGTGGACGCAGAGTCAACGCCACCGGGTCGCCATCCCATAGCCTGATCCACTATGCCGGCCAGGATGCGCACCGACCGGTGCCCGGGCGTGTCACGGCCCTGGCCGGCCGCCGATGGGCTGCTGGTCCGGCTGCGGCTGGTCGGCGGCCGGCTCCCGGGCACCGCACTGCAGCGGCTGCTCGACATCAGCCAAGAGTTCTCCGACGGCTGCATCCACCTGACGAAGCGGGCCAACCTGCAGATTCGCGGGCTGCCCGGCCGGAACGGACAGCTGGCGCCGACTGTCCTGGACGCCCTGGCGTCGACCGGCCTGCTGCCCTCGCCCAGCCACGAGCTGGTGCGCAACATCATGGTCTCCCCGCAGACCGGCCATGCCGGCGGCTGCGCCGATCTGCGACCGGTAGCCGCCGAACTCGACGCACGAATCTGCGGCGATCCCCGGCTGGCGCGGCTGCCCGGCCGTTTCCTGTTCACCCTCGACGACGGCCGCGGTGACCTGCTGGGCCGGCCGGCCGACACCGGCCTGGTCGCGCTCGGCGCTACCGAAGCACAGTTGCGCGTCGGCGAGAATTGGGGCGCCGTGGTGAGCATCGCGGGCGCCGCCGACCAGCTGACCGAGATCGCGCGCAGCTTCCTGTCGGCCCGCGGCGACGGACCCGAGGCTCCCTGGCACATCCGCGAACTGCCCGGACCCCTGCGGCCCGTCGTCGCCGCCGATCCGCGCGTCCCGGCCGCGTCGAACCCGCTGCCCTACGGCCCGGTACCCGGCGGCAGCCACGTACCGGTACCCGACGGCGTGCTGACCCCGCAGCTGGGACGCTCGCTGCGCGACGCCGACGAGCTCGTGGTGACCCCCTGGCACGGCATCCTGATCCCGCAGGGGCAGGATGCAACCTCGTGACCAGGCCTACCAAGCGCTACCCCTACCTCGACGACGGCCCGGCCATCTACGCCGAGTCGTTCGCCACCATCCGCGCCGAGTCGGACCTGTCGGGCATCCCCACGTCGGCCGAAAAGCTCGCGGTGCGGATGATCCACGGTGCCGGGCAGACCGACATCGTCGGCGACCTGGTGATCCACCCCGACGCCGTCCCGGCCGGCCGGTCGGCGCTGGAGGCCGGCGCGCCGATCCTCTGCGACACCACGATGGTGGCGGTCGGGGTGACCGCGAGCCGGCTGCCCGCCGGCAACGAGGTGCGCTGCTATCTGCGCGACGAGCGGGTACCCGGCCTGGCCCGCGACTGGGGCACCACCCGCTCGGCGGCAGCGGTCTCGCTGTGGGAACCGGTGCTGGGCGGTGCCGTCGTCGCGATCGGCAACGCGCCCACCGCGCTGTTCCACCTGCTGGAGCTGATCCTCGACGGCGCCCCCCGCCCGGCGGTGATCGTCGGCTGCCCGGTGGGCTTCGTCGGCGCCGCCGAATCCAAGGAGGCCCTGGTCGCGCTGCACGAAGACCACGGCATCGACATCCCGTTCATCACGGTGCGGGGCCGGCGCGGCGGTTCGGCCATCACCTCCTCGGCGCTCAACGCGCTCGCCTCGGGGGCGGAGTGACCGGCCGGTTTTACGGGGTGGGCCTGGGTCCCGGGGATCCGGAGCTGATCACCCGCAAAGCGGCGCGGGTGATCGGCGAGGCCGACGTGGTGGCCTACCACGCCGGCGTCAACAAGGCTTCCTATGCGCGCACCATCGCCGCCGACCTGATCCGTCCCGGCGTCATCGAGGAGGAGCTGCGCTACCCGATCACCACCGGGGTCACCGACCATCCGGGCGGCTACGCCGGGGCGCTGGCCGACTTCTACGAGGCCTCGGCGGCCCGGCTGTCCGCCCATCTGGACGCGGGCCGCACGGTGGCACTGCTGGCCGAGGGCGACCCACTGTTCTACGGCTCGTTCATGTACATGCACGACCGGCTGAGTTGTCGTTTCGACACCGAGGTCATCCCCGGTGTCACCGCGTTCAGCGCGGCCACCGCGGCACTCGGCATGCCGCTGGCGCGGCAGACCGACGTGCTCACCGTGCTGCCGGCAACACTGCCCGAACATGAGCTGGCGATGCGCCTGGCCGACACCGACGCCGCGATCATCATGAAGCTCGGCCGCACCTTCCCCGCGGTCCGCCGCGCCCTGGCCGCGGCCGGCCGACTCGAGCACGCCCGCTACGTCGAACGGGCCAGCCACCCGCAGCAGCGCTGGCTGCCGGTCGCCGAGGTCGATGAAACCACCGTCCCCTACCTGTCGCTGATCGTCGTCAACGGCGATTCGGTCAACGGGCCCCGCTCGCGGACTCCGGCGCGGGCTTCCGCTGCCGCCGAACTGCTGGTGATCGGCCTGGGCCCGGGGCCGGACGGCTGGCTGACCGGTGAGGCCGCCGCGGCGCTGGGGAAGGTCGACCATGTGGTGGGCTACGGTCCCTACGTCGCCCGGGTTCCGCAGCGACCGGGGCTGCAACGGCACTCCTCGGGCAACACCGTCGAGCTGGACCGGGCCCGCTTCGCGCTGGACCTGGCCCGCCGCGGCGAGAAGGTCGCCGTCGTCTCCGGCGGTGACGCCGGGGTGTTCGGGATGGCGGCCGCGGTCTTCGAGGCGGCTTGCGATGAGCAGTACCGCGGCGTGGACGTGCGGGTGCTGCCCGGCGTATCGGCGGTGCAGGCGGTGGCCGCAGCGGCCGGCGCCCCGATCGGCGCCGACTTCGCGGTGCTCAGCCTCTCGGACCGACTCAAGCCCTGGCCGGTGATCGAGGCCCGGTTGCGGGCGATCGCCGCGGCTGACCTGGTGCTCGCCGTCTACAACCCGGCCTCGCGGGCCCGGCCGGATCAGATCGAGATCGCCCGCAAGGTGCTGCTGGAGCACCGGGCCGCCGACACCGTGGTGGTGGTCGGGCGCGACATCGGCCGGGCGGACGAGTCGCTGACCGTCACCACGCTGGGCGAGTTGGACACCGGCGGCATCGACATGAAATGCCTGCTGCTGGTGGGGGCGTCGGCAACCCGGGTGACCGAGGCGGGTCGGGTGTGGACGCCGCGATGGGTCCGGTGAGCATCCCGGTTCAGTTCGTCGGCGCCGGCCCGGGCGCGGCGGACCTGCTCACCGTGCGCGCCGCCCGGCTGCTGGCCGACGCCGGCGTGGTGCTCTACCCGGGCACATATCTGGATCCGCAGGTGCTCGAAACCTGCTCCGGGACAGCTGAACTCGTCGACACCGCCGAGTTGGACCTGGATGCCATCGTCTCCCGGATGGTCACCGCGCACCGGGCCGGGCTGACGGTGGTGCGGCTGGTCTCCGGGGATCCGTCGCTGTACAGCGCGGTGTCCGAGCAGACCCGTCGGCTCGACGCGGCCGGCGTGCCGTGGCGCGTCACCCCCGGAGTGCCGGCGTATGCCGCGGCCGCGGCCGCGCTGGGCCGCGAGCTCACCGTGCCACTGGTGACGCAGTCGGTGGTGCTGACCCGGGTGCAGGCCGCCTCCACCGCGATGCCGGCGAGCGAATCGCTGGCCGCGTTCGCCGCGACCGGCGCCACCCTGGTGCTGCACCTGGCGATCACCCGCATCCGCGCGCTGATGGAAGAACTGACACCCCAGTACGGATCGGACTGCCCCGTCGCCGTCGTCTACCGGGCCTCACAGCCCGGCGAGCTGGTGCTGCGCGGCACCGTCGCCGACATCGCCGACCGGGTCGAGGCGGCGGGCCTGCGCCGGGCCGCGGTGATCCTGGTCGGCCGTACGCTGGCCGAACAACCCGACCCGTGCGCCGGGGAGAGTCACCTCTACGACGCCGCCCGGGACCGGTCAGGGCAGGGTTAGCGCCCACTGGGTGACCGCGCGCGCCGGGGTCCAGCCGGTGAACGCCCCCAGCGGGGCGGCATGTTCGACGTGGATCCGGGTCAGCTCGCCGCCGTGTTCGGCGTAGGCCTGCGCCAGCTGCGCCCCGCTCTCCAGCGTGACCGCGTGGGCGACCAGCCGCCCCCCCGGGCTCAGCGCCGCCAGTGCGGCCGCCAGCACACCCGGTTTGGACCCGCCGCCGCCGACGAAGACCGCGTCGGGGGCGGGAAGGCCCGCCAGCGCGTCGGGGGCGAAGCCGTGGACAACAGCCAGGGCGGGCACCCCCAGCTTCGCCGCATTGCGTGAAATGCGCTGCGCCCTGGCTTGATTCGCCTCGATCGCCACCGTCCGGCAGCTCGGGTGGGCGCGCATCCATTCGATGCCGACCGATCCGGCGCCGGCGCCGACGTCCCACAGCAGCTGCCCGGGCACCGGCAGCAGCCGGGCCAGCGCCGACGCCCGCAGGTCACGTTTGGTGAGCTGGCCGTCGTGCTCGAAAGCGTCATCGGGCAGCCCGCTCGCCCAGCCGGTCACCAGTGGCCCGGCCAACTCGAGTGCGACGATGTTCAGCCGCGGCGCCGGCCCGGTGAAAGTCTCGGCGGTCGCGTCCAGCCTGGATTCGGCTGCACCGCCGAGGTCACCGAGCACCGTCAGCCGGCTGGCGCCGTAGCCCCGGGCGGCCAGCAGCGCCGCCACTTGGCCGGGAGTGTGCTCGTCGGCGGAGAGCACCAGCACCCGCCGGCCCGGCGCCAGCTCGCGCAGCACCGCGTGCGCATCGCGGCCCACCACCCGCACCACCGCCGTGGACTCCGCCGGCCAACCCAGCCGGGCCCGGGCCAGCGCCACCGAGGACACCGCCGGCAGCACCGCCACGGCGTCTTCGCCGAACAGTTCGACCAGGGTGCCGCCCACCCCGGCAAGCATCGGGTCCCCGGATGCCAGTGCCACTATCCGAGCGCCCCGATGATCCTCCAACAGTGCCGGCAGCCCGGCCCGCAGCGGCGACGGCCAGGCCAGGCGCTGCTGGCCGCGCTGCACCGGCAGCGAATCCAGTTGGCGCACTGCGCCGATCACCACATCGGCCGCGCGGACCAGGCGACGCCCCGGTTCGGCGAGTCCGGCCCAGCCGTCCGCCCCGATGCCGACAACCACAACACGCTCCGTTTCGGGCACAGGTGCTAGGGTAGCTTCGCGAGGTGCCAGGGAAGCCGGTGCGAGTCCGGCACAGGCCCGCTACGGTGTTCCGCGACGCATCCGGTTCGGGGTGCGTCCCGGTCAGTCCGAATACCGGCTTCGCGTTGCCAACACAGGCGTTGGTCATCACGAGCGGAGCCTCAATGCAGCAGCTGTACCCGTTTCCCGCCGTCCTCGGCGGCGACCCGGACGCCCCAGGCGGCCTCGACGACATGGCGCTGGCGCTTGTGCTCAGCGCGATCTCCCCCGACATCGGCGGCGTGCTGATCCGCGGCGAGAAGGGCACCGCCAAATCCACGCTGGTACGGGCCCTGGCCCAGGTATTGCCGCCCATCGCGGTGGTGGCCGGCGACCGGTTCTCGTCCGATCCGGCCGACCCGCATCCGCTGTCTCCGGACGGCCCGTTCGCCGAGGGCGCCGCGGTGCAGACCCGCCCGGTGCGGCTGGTGGAGCTGCCGGTGGGCGCCACCGAAGACCGGGTGGTGGGCTCGATCCACCTGGAGCGGGCGCTGAGCGCGGGCGCGATCGACTTCGAACCCGGCCTGCTGGCCAGGGCGCACCGCGGCATCCTCTACGTCGACGAGGTCAACCTGCTCGCCGACCACCTGGTCGACCTGCTGCTGGATGCCGCCGCGATGGGGCAGCTCACCGTGGAGCGCGACGGGGTGTCGGTCAGCCACGCCGCCCGGTTCGTCATCGTCGGCACCATGAACCCCGAGGAGGGCGAACTGCGCCCGCAGCTGCTGGACCGCTTCGGCCTGACCGTCGAGGTGGCGGCCCCCCGCGATCCGGCGCTGCGCGCCGAGGCGGTGCGCCGCCGGCTCGCTTTCGACGCCGACCCGCAGGCCTTCCGGCACCGCTACGCCGCCGCCGAGGACCGGCTGCGGTCCCGCATCCATGCTGCGCGGCAACGCCTTTCGGCCGTCCGGTTGCCCGACGAGATACTGCTGAAAATCGGCGAGGTCTGCGCGGCGTTCGACGTGGACGGGTTGCGCGGCGACATCGTCACCGCCCGCACCGCAGTCGCCCATGCGGCCTGGCAGGGCCGCGACGAGGTCACCGCCGACGACCTGCGGGTGGCCGCCCGGCTGGCGCTGCCGCACCGGCGGCGGCGCAAGCCGTTCGACGCGCCCGGACTCGACGAGTCCGAACTCGACGAGCTGCTGCCCCCCGGCGACCCCGATCCGGAGCCGGACGGTTCGCCCGACGACGACGGCGGTGGTGGTGGTGCCACACCGCCGGACGGCAGCGGCCCGGCACCCGGCGGCCGAGACGGCGCCTCCACGGTGGGCGCCGATTCGCCTTACCGGGCAAAGCTTTTCACTGTCGCCGGTGTCGGCGACGGGCACGCCGGGCGGCGCAGCCGGGCCCGCACCAGCACCGGGCGCCGGGTGGGCGCCACCGGGCTCGGCGAGGCCGGGAGCGGACTGCACCTGTTCGAGACGATGCGTGCCGCCGCACCGCATCAGCTGGCCCGGGGGCGCAGCGGCGGCCGGCTGATCCTGACGGCCGACGACCTGCGCCGCGCGGTCCGGGAGGGCCGGGAGGCCAACCTGGTGCTGTTCGTCGTCGACACCTCCGGTTCGATGGCCGCCGCCGAGCGGATGCGGCACGTCAAGACCGCGATCGCCGCGCTGCTGCTCGACGCCTACCGCCGCCGCGACCGGGTCGCCGTGGTGGCCTTCCGGGACGCCGGCGCGCAACTGCTGCTGCCGGCCACCGGCTCGGTGGAGATCGCCGCGGCCCGGCTGGACGCGGTGCCCGCCGGCGGGCGCACCCCGCTGGCCGAGGGGCTGGCCGAGGCCGCCGAGGTGATTCGCCGGGAACGGCTGCGCGATCCGGGTTGCCGTCCGCTGCTGGTGGTGCTCACCGACGGGCGGGCCACCGCCGGCGCCGACCCGGTGCAGCGGTCCCGGGACGCCGCGGCTCACCTTGCCGCGCAGGGTGTTTCGTCGGTGGTGATCGACTGCGAGAATGCCCGGATGCGACTGGGATTGGCGCGCACCCTGGCCGAATGCCTGCGCGCCGAATACGTCGCGCTGCCCGAAGTGAGCGCCGAGGCGCTGACCGGCGTCGTGCGTGACGCCACCGGGAAAGGAGCCGCCTGATGCCGCAGGGCCAACCGTCGACGGTGCCCGACGACAACCTGACCACCCGGCAGCGCCGCAACCGGGCGCTGCTGATGGTGCACACCGGCGACGGCAAGGGAAAGTCCACCGCAGCGTTCGGTCTGGCGCTGCGCGGCTGGAACCAGGGTTGGCGGATCGGGGTGTTCCAGTTCGTCAAGTCCGCCAAGTGGCGGGTCGGCGAGCAGTCCGTGCTGGAGCGGCTCGGCGCGCTGCACGAGCAGACCGGCGAGGGCGGACCGGTGCAGTGGCACAAGATGGGGTCGGGCTGGTCGTGGAGCCGCAAGGCCGGCACTGACGACGACCACGCCGCCGGCGCCGCCGAAGGCTGGCTGGAGGTCAAGCGCCGGCTTGCCGACGGCGCCCACGACCTCTACGTGCTCGACGAGTTCACCTACCCGATCAACTGGGGCTGGGTCGATATCGACGACGTCGTCGAGACGCTGGCGCATCGCCCCGACGGCCAGCACGTGGTGATCACCGGGCGGCGCGCCGACCCGAAGCTGATCGCCGCGGCCGACCTGGTCACCGAGATGACCAAGGTCAAGCATCCGATGGACGCCGGCCAGAAGGGCCAGCGCGGCATCGAATGGTAAGTACCGCCCTACCCCGCCTGGTGGTGGCCGCGCCGGCGTCCGGGCACGGCAAGACCACGGTGGCGACCGGGCTGATGGCCGCGCTGGCTTCGCGCGGGCTGACCGTCAGCGGGCACAAGGTCGGCCCGGACTACATCGACCCCGGCTATCACGCGCTGGCCACCGGTCGCCCGGCCCGCAACCTTGATCCCGTTCTGGTGGGCGAAGACCGGATCGTGCCGCTGCTGCTGCACGGCGCCGCCGGTGCCGATGTGGCAGTGATCGAAGGGGTGATGGGCCTTTTCGACGGCCGGCTCGGGGCTTCCGGTGCGGGCTCCACCGCGCACGTCGCGGCGTTGACGACGACTCCGGTACTGCTGGTGGTCGACATCTCGCACGCCTCCCGCACCCACGCCGCCGTGGTCGCGGGCCTGGCCGGGTTCGACCCGGCGGTGCGGGTGGCCGGCGTGGTGCTGAACAGGGCGGCCAGTGACCGGCACGCCGATGAGGTTCGTGACGCCCTGCACCCCATGTGCATTCCGGTGCTGGGCGTGCTCCCCCGCGACAGCGGCCTCGAGATGCCGTCGCGGCACCTCGGGCTGGTTCCGGCGGCCGAACGTGCCGAATCGGCTGTCGCCCTGAGCCGGTTGGCCGGGGTCATCGCCGACAGTGTCGACCTCGACGGGGTGCTGACGCTCGCGGGCCGGGCACCGGCTCTGGCCGGTCGCCCCTGGGATCCGGCGGCCGAGGTGCGCCCCGCCACGACCGGGCGGCCGGTGATCGCCGTCGCCGGCGGCCGGGCCTTCACGTTCGGCTACACCGAGACGTTCGAGTTGCTGCGCGCCGCGGGCTGCGAGGTGGTCTTCTTCGATCCCCTGGAATCCCCGGGACTGCCTTCGGGGACCGCCGGCATCTATCTCGGCGGCGGGTTTCCGGAGGTGCACGCCGACGGGCTGGCCGGCAACACCGCGCTGCTGACCGATCTGCGCGGCGCGATCGCCTCGGGGGTGCCGACGGTCGCCGAGTGCGGTGGTCTGGCCTACCTGTGCCGGACGCTGGACGGCGTCCCGGTTGTCGGTGCGCTGCCGGCCGCGGCGGCGATGACGCCGCGCCTCACGCTGGGCTACCGGAGGGCCACCGCGGCCGCCGACTCGCTACTGGCCCAGGCCGGCGATGAGGTAGCCGGGCACGAATTCCACCGCACCGCGGTCACCTTCGACGGCGATCGCACCGCGGCCTGGCAACTCCCCTGCGGCCCGGACGGTTTCGCCGGGCCGGCTCTGCACGCCTGCTACCTGCACGTGCACTGGGCGGGGTATCCGGCGCTGGCGCAGCGGTTCGCCGACGCCGTCCACCGGTTTTCCGGCCCGGATCTGCACCACCACGGCGACGCCGAAACCCACCCGAACCTGGTCGATTTCGCGGTCAACGTCTACGCCGGGCCGCGACCGGACTGGCTCGACGCGGCACTGCACACCGCGCTCGACGACGCCACCGGCTACCCCGACGCCGCGGCGGCCCGATCCGCGCTGGCCCGCCGGCATGCACGCTCCCCCGACGAGGTGCTGCCCACCGCGGGGGCATCCGAGGCGTTCGACCTGGTCGCCCGGCTGCGACCGTGGCGGCGCCCGGTGCTGGTGCACCCGCAGTACACCGGGCCGCACACCGCGCTGACCGCGGCCGGTTGCTTGGTGACCACGGTGCTGTGCCGGGCCGACGACGGGTTCGCGCTGCACCCCGAGGAGGTGCCCGACGATGCCGACCTCGTCGTCGTCGGCAACCCCACCAACCCGACCGGGGTGCTGCACCCGGTGGCGGCCATCCGCGCGCTGCTGGCGCCGGGCCGGGTGGTGCTGGTCGACGAGGCGTTCATCGACGCCATTCCGGGCGAACCGGAGAGTCTGGCCCACGAAGCACACCCCGGTCTGCTGGTCAGCCGCAGCCTGACCAAGCACTGGTCGATCCCGGGCATCCGGGCCGGTTATCTGCTGGGCGATCCGGCGCTGATCGCCGCCGCCGCCCGGCTGCAGATCCCGTGGTCGGTCTCGGCGCCGGCGCTGGCCGCGATGCTGGCCTGCTGTTCCGATCCGGCGGCCCCCGAAAGCAAGCGGCGCGCGCGGCAGTTGACCGTATGGCGTGTCGAGCTGGCCGATGCTCTGACCCGGCGCGGGGTGCCGGTCGTGGCCGGGCCGGCGCCCTATGTTTTGGCGCAGGTGGGCGAAGGGGTGCATGCGGCGCTGCGCGCCAACGGTATTGCGGTACGCCGGGCCGACACCTTCCCCGGGCTCGACGGGACCTGGGTGCGAATCGCGGTCCGCCCGCCGGAAGTCACCGCGGCGCTGCTGGCCGCCTTGGACCGGATTGTCCGGTGATGCCGGCCCGAGCCGTCGGCCTACTGCTCGGCTACGCCGCCGACCGGGCCTGGGGTGACCCGCGCCGGGGACATCCGGTTGCCGGGTTCGGCTCACTGGCACAGGGTTTGGAGCGGCGTAGCTACCGCGACAGCCGGGCCGGCGGCGTGGTCCATGTGCTGGTGCTGGCCGGCGGCGCCACCGGATTGGCGTATGTCGCCGAACGCTCGACACGGAATCCGTTGGCCCGCACCGCGCTGACCGCCGCCGCAACCTGGGCGGTGCTGGGCGGACGGTCCCTGGAGCGCGAGGCGCACGCGGTGCACGGTTACCTGGCGTCCGGTGACCTGGAGCGGGCCCGCCGCCGGGTGCGCAACCTGGTCGGCCGCGACACCGATGCCCTGGGCCCCGACGAGATCGCCCGCGCCGTGGTCGAGTCCGTCGCGGAGAACAGCTCCGACGCGGTGGTGGCGTCGTATCTGTGGGGTGCGGTGGCCGGCGTTCCGGGCCTGGTGGCGCACCGTGCCGTCAACACCCTGGATGCGATGATCGGGCACCGCAATGCCCGGTACCAGAACTTCGGTTGGGCCGCGGCCCGCCTGGACGACGCGCTGGGTCTGCCCGCGTCCCGGTTGACCGGGGCGCTGGTGGCCGCACTCGGCCCCGACCGCGTCGGCGCGCTGGCCGCTTGGCGCCGGGACGCCGGTCGGCATCCCAGCCCCAATGCCGGGGTGGCCGAGGCGAGCTTCGCCGGGGCACTGGGTTTGCGGCTCGGCGGAACCAACACCTACTACGGGAATCGCCGCGAAGACCGGGCACTGCTGGGGAACGGCCGCACCCCGACCCCTGCCGACATCCCCCGTGCGACGCGGCTGGCCCGAAGGGTGGGCACCGGCGCGGCACTTGTCGCTGCGGTGTTCTGCCTGCGCCGCGCAGCCGAACCTCCCGCGCCGAACGTGTAATCAGCACGAAAAATCGCCGGCGAAATCGCGCTGAGTGCACGTTCGGCGAGCCCGATACGGCCTAGACGGCGACGAAGTGCTCGATCACCGGTGCCGGCTCGTAGAAGTGGTGCAGCAGTTGCTTCCACTGGGCGAACTCCGCTGACTTGCGGAAGCCCTCGGTGTGCGCGGCGACGGTCTCCCACTCGACCAGCAGCAGATACAGGTTCGGCGACTCGACGGAGCGGGACAGCGAAATCCCCAGGAAGCCGGGTTGGCAACTGATCAGCGGCCGTGCCTTGGCGAACGCGGCTTCGAATGCGGCTTCCTGTCCCGACCGGATCGGCAGCACTCCATGTTCTCGGATCACGGCGACCAGTCTGCCCCAGCCGGGCGGTAACGTCGAAACCCGTGACTCTACGACCCCGGCTCCTTCCCGTCGCCGACGCGGCCGCCGCATACCGCCTCGTCTACCAACGCCTCGAGGCGCTGCTGCGCGGCCGGCCCGACATCGCCGGGCTGCCGGTGCCGGCCTGTCCGGCCTGGACCGTCCAGCAGACGGTGGCGCACCTGACCGGAGCCGCACAGGACGTGGCCGCGCTCAACCTGGACGGCGTGGCTACCGCGGCGTGGACCCAGGCCCAGGTCGATCGCCTGGGACAGCACAGCGTCGACGAACTGCTCGACCTGTGGGCGCAGACGGTCGACCCGGTGGCGGCGCGACTGACCGCGGGCGCCCCGGAGAGCGCCGCCGGGCAGTTGGTCTTCGACGCGCTCACCCATGAGCACGATATCCGCGGCGCCCTGGGCGAACCGGGCGTCCCCGCAACCGATCTCAGCTATCGGGTCGCGCTGGGATTCCTGACGACCTCGTTCGACGGCATGATCCGGCAGGCGCTGCTGCCCGCGCTCCGATTGACCACGCCGACACTGGGATCGGTGCAGCTCGGCGAGCCGGACGCCGCGGCCGGCCACGTCACACTCGATGTCTCGGATTTCGAGGCGCTGCGCGCCCTCGGCGGACGGCGCAGCAGGCGGCAGCTGCGGGCACTGCCCTGGCGGGGCGATCCGGCCCCTCTGCTGGCGGCCCTGGGCAATGCTGCCGTTCGGCCACCGGAGGACGACCTCGTCGAATGAGCCCGACGAACTTCCGGTGGCGCGCGTCACCAGACACCCGATTGTCTGTGACGCTGTTACACAGTTAGAGTATCTGCAACCGGTGGACACGGATAACTAGGAGCGTCATGGCCAACACCGCGGGCGCAATCGCGACAGCGATCGTCTTCCTCTGGCTGGGCATGGTGCTCGCCATCTCGTTCGTGGAGGCGCCGCTGAAGTTCCAGGCGCCGGGAATCACCCTCCAGCTGGGGCTGGGCATCGGTCGGCTGGTGTTCCGGGCACTCAACGGGATCGAGCTCGTGCTGGCCGTGGTGCTGCTGGTAGCCGTCGCCTTTGACCTGCCAAGATCGGTCGGGCTGGTCGCGATCGGCCTGGCGATGACGGTGCTCGCCGTTCAGGTGCTGATAATCCGGCCGCGACTGCGCCGCCGCTCCGATGCCGTCCTCGCCGCGGCCACCCAGCCGTCGGGCGGGATGGCCGAGCGCTCCCACGCCCACCACGCCTACGCGGGACTGGAGGTGGTCAAGGTCGCCGCGCTGCTGACCGCCGGGGTGGTGCTGCTCGGGTAGCCGCGCTCAGGCGTGCGCGATCAGCTCGGCGGCGAGGGGTCCCAGCCTCTGCACAGCGCTTCGCCGATCGCACCGCCGGGACCGCAGGGACCACCGCCGGCGTGCATCCGCACAACCGCGTCATGGGCGTAGGCACGGCCGACCATAGCCGCCGATGCTACCCGCCGGCCGGCAGCCCGAGAACCCAACTCAGCGCTTCCCCAACGTGGTTGACGGTTCGCACCCCGGCGGGGCGGGCCGGGCGGCGCACGACGACGACCGCCACCCCCAGCTGCTCGGCGGCCACCAGCTTCGGCCAGGTGTAGTCGCCGCCGGAGTCTTTGGTCACCAGCACGTCGGCACGGTGGGCTCGCAGCAGCGCGAGCTCGCCGGGAAGCGCATACGGCCCGCGGTCTTTCACCACACGCCAGCCCGGCGGCAACTCGATGACCGGCGGGTCGACGACGCGGGCCAGCACCGCGGCGTCTGCCAGCACCGGCAGGTACGACGCCAGTTGCTGACGGCCGATGGTCAGCACCGGCCGGGTCCCCAACGCCCCCGCGACCTCCGCGGCCTGCTCGTGGGTCTCCGCCCAGCGCCAGGACGGCCGGGCCCGATCCGACCAACCGGGACGCTCGAAGCGCAGCAGTGGCCGATCCGCGGCGCGGCAGGCGGCAGCGGCGTTGGCCGACATGGTGGTGGCGAACGGGTGGGTGGCGTCGACGACGGCGTCGTACTCGGCCAATGCTGCTCGCAGGCCGTCGATTCCGCCGAAGCCGCCGACCCGCACCGCGCCCTCGGGAAGCCGTGGATCTCCGACCCGGCCCGCCAGCGATGAGGTCACCTCGACGCCGGCCGCGACCAATCCTTCGGCGAGCGTGCGGGCTTCGGCTGTGCCGCCCAGCAGCAGCAGGCGCATCAGGGTGCCCCCGGCGCCAGGAACGGCAGGCCCGGCGGTGGCCCCTGCCGGATCAGTTCCAGCAGCGCGGCGACGTCCAGGTGTTGCTCGATCAGCTCCGCCGACAAGTCCAGTCGGTGCTCCCGCGCGGCGGCGAACGACACACCCGACGCCGGCAAGCCGAGCGTCTCGCGCAGGAATGCCGCCCGGAAGGTGTCGCCCTCCAGAGCGCCGTGCCACATGGTGCCGAACACCGGGCCGCGGCGGGCACCGCCGAGGAACTCATCGGCGCTATCGCCGCGGGTGATGCGGCCGTGATGGATCTCGTAGCCGGCCGCCGGCGCACCCAGTGCCGAACCCTGCGGCAGCCGAAGCACTTTGGCGCCTCCGAACCGCGTCTCGACGTCGAGCAGGCCGAGGCCGTCCACCTCGGCGGCGGGCCCCTCGACACCGTCGGGGTCAGCGATCACCCGACCCAGCATCTGAAACCCCCCGCAGACACCCAAGATCGGCTTGCCGGCGGCCGCGTGTGCGATCACCGCCCGGTCCAATCCACGCGACCGCAGCCAGGCCAGATCACTGATCGTCGCCCGGGTGCCGGGCAGCACCACCAGATCCGCGTCCGACACGTCGCGCGGATCGGAGGCGAAGACCACGTCCAGGTCCGGTTCCAGACCGAGCGCATCGAGATCGGTGAAGTTGCTGATCCTGGGCAGCCGGATGACCACCACCCGCCGTGCCGCCGCCGCCGAGGAACGACGGCCGGCCAGGTCCAGGGCGTCCTCGGAATCCAGCCACAGGTCCGGATGCCAGGGCAGGGTTCCGAAAACCCTTCGGCCGGTGAGCCTTTCCAGATCGGCCAGGCCCGGGGCCAGCAGGGTGTCGTCGCCGCGGAACTTGTTCACGACAAACCCCGCGACCAGGGCCTGGTCCTCGGCGGAGAGCAGGGCGATGGTGCCGAGGAACGCCGCGAACACCCCGCCGCGGTCGATGTCGCCGACCACCAGCACCGGCACGCCGGCGTGCCGGGCCAGCCCGAGGTTCACATAATCCCCGGCCCGCAGGTTGATCTCGGCCGGGCTGCCGGCGCCCTCGGCGACGATCACGTCGTAGCGCGCGGCCAGGTCGTCATAGGCGGCGTGCGCCGCGTCGGCCAAAGCCCGCCGACCGTCCAGCCAGTCCGCCGATGCCACCTCGCCCCACGGCCGGCCCATCAGCACCACGTGGCTGCGCCGGTCACCGCCCGGTTTGAGCAGCACCGGGTTCATCGCCGGTTCGGGCGTGGCCTGCGCGGCACGCGCCTGAATCCACTGCGCGCGCCCGATTTCGGCCGCAACGCCATCGGAGCCGACGCAGACCATCGAGTTGTTGGACATGTTCTGCGCCTTGTACGGCGCCACCCGCACACCGCGGCGGGCCAGCGCCCGGCACAGCCCGGTGGTCACCACCGTCTTGCCGGCGTCGCTGGTGGTCCCGGCGATCAGGACGCCCGCCATCAGCGCCGCCGCACCAGGAACACGTCCATCACCCAGCCCGCGTCGGCCCTGGCCGCATCCCTGGCCGCGGCGATATCGTCCAGCACGTCGGCGACCCGGCCGTGGACCAACCGCTCACCGGCGGCACCCAGATTGGCGCCCCACCAGATCGTCCAGTCCGCTACGACGCTCAGGTCGGGGCGGTCGGGGCTGAGCATCGCCACGATGTTGTCCTGCCCGGCCGCCACCGCCTCTTCCAGCCGGCGGCCGGTGGTGATGTGCACCGGGCGGCCCACCTCGTGCAGCACGATCCGGTGCCGGGCGGCCAGCAGCTGCGGGGCGCTGATACCGGGAAGTACGTCGTAGTCCAGTTCCACGCCAAGGGCTTTCACCTGCTGGACAACCCTGATGGTGGAGTCGTACAGCGACGGGTCGCCCCAGACCAGGAACGCCGCGGTGCCGCCCCGCTCCCGCAGCACGGCTGCGTAGCGCTGCGCCCGGGCCGAATGCCAGTCCGCGACGGCGCTCTCGTATGCCCCCGCCCCCGGTGAACGGTCCCGGACCGGATCGGGCACGGTGATGACCGGGACGCCGTGCGCGCCGGCCACCGTCCGCCGCAGCGCCAACAGCCCATCTTCGGAGCCCTTCTCGGCGGCCAGCACGTAGTCGACCGACCGCAGTGCTTGCGCCACTTCGGGGGTGACGTGCTGCGGCCCCATCCCGACGCCGAGAATCCAGAGCTTCACCTGTCCTCCAGATCGCCTTCGACCTCAAGGTAAGCCTGCCGCAGGGCCGCCAGGGTGGCCGGGTCCGGTTCGGCCCACAGCCCGCGGTCGGCGGCCTCGGTGAGCCGTTCCACGATGCCGTGCAGCGCCCACGGATTGGAGTTGTCCAGGAATTCGCGGGTCGTCGGGTCGAGCACGTATTCGGCGGCGAGCTTCTCATACATCCAGTCGTGCACCACACCGGCGGTGGCGTCGAAACCGAACAGGTAGTCCACGGTGGCCGCCAGTTCGAACGCCCCCTTGTAGCCGTGCCGGCGCATCGCGGAGATCCAGCGCGGGTTGACCACCCGGGCCCGGAAGACGCGGGCGGTCTCCTCGGCCAGGGTGCGGGTGCGGACGGCATCCGGCGCCGTCGAATCCCCTACGTAGGCCCTCGGGTCGGCACCGGTGAGCGCCCGGACGGTGGCGATCATGCCGCCGTGGTAGACGAAATAGTCGTCGCTGTCGGCGATGTCGTGCTCGCGGGTGTCGATGTTCTTGGCGGCCACCTTGATTCGCCGGTAGTTGGTGCGCATGTCGTCGGTTGCTGCGGCACCGTCCAGCCCGCGCCCGTAGGCGAATCCCCCCCAGGCGGTGTAGACCTCGGCCAGATCCTTGTCGTCCCGCCAGGTGCCGGCCTCGATGACCTGCAGAATGCCGGCGCCGTAGCAGCCGGGTGCCGAACCGAACACCCGGGTGGTGGCCCGGCGCGGGTCGCCATGGTCGGCCAGGTCGGCCCGGGCGTGCGCGGCGACGAAGTTCTGCGCATCGGGCTCATCGAGCACCGCGACCAGCCTCACCGCGTCGTCCAGCATGGTCACCACATGCGGGAAGGCATCCCGGAAGAATCCCGAGATCCGCACCGTCACGTCGATTCTGGGCCTACCGAGTTCGACGAGCGAGATCACCTCGAGCCGCGACACCCGCCGGCTCGCCTCGTCCCACTCCGGCCGCACCCCGAGCAGCGCCAGCACTTCGGCGACGTCGTCGCCGGAGGTGCGCATCGCGGAGGTGCCCCACACCGACAGCCCCACCGATTCCGGGTAGTCGCCGGTCTCGTCGAGGTAGCGCCGCACCAGCGAATCAGCCATCGCCTGCCCGGTCTGCCAGGCCAGCCGGGACGGCACCGCGCGGGGGTCCACGGTGTAGAAGTTGCGCCCGGTCGGCAGCACGTTGACCAGGCCGCGCAGCGGCGACCCGGACGGTCCCGGCCGAACGAAGCCGCCGGCCAGTGCGCTGATGATCGCGTCCATCTCGCCGGCGGTGCCGGCCAGCCGCGGGACCACCTCGGCGGCCGCGAATCTCAGCACCCGGCGCACTTCGGGATCGCCGTGCAACTGTTCGGCCGCCGCGGCGTCCCAGCCGGCCGCCTCCATGGCCTCCACCAGCCCCCGGGCCTGCTGCTCGATCTCGTCGACGACCGTGACAGCGGCGTCTTCCTTCAGGCCGAGCGCGGCCCGCAGCCCGGGCACCGCGTGGTCCACCCCGCCCCACACCTGCGGAGCGCGCAGGATCGCCAGCACCAGGTTGACCCGTTCCGGTCCGGCCGGCGCGCCGCCGAGAACATGCAGACCGTCCCGGATCTGGGCGTCCTTGATCTCGCAGAGCCAGCCGTCGACGTGCAGCAGGAAGTCGTCGAACTCGTCATCCTCCGGCCGCTCGGCGAGCCCCAGGTCGCGGTGCATCTCGGCGGCCCGCATCAGGTTCCAGATCTCGCCGCGGATCGCCGGCAGCTTGCCGGGGTCCATGCTGGCGATGTTTCCGTACTCGTCGAGCAGCTGTTCCAGCCGGGCGATGTCGCCGTAGGACTCGGCGCGCGCCATCGGCGGAATCAGGTGGTCGACAATGGTGGCGTGCGCCCGGCGTTTGGCCTGGGCGCCCTCGCCGGGGTCGTTGACCAGGAACGGGTAGATCAGCGGCAGGCCGGCGATCATGGCGTCGGGGGCGCAGCCGGAAGACAGCGCGGCGTTCTTGCCGGGCAGCCACTCCATCGATCCGTGCTTGCCCAGGTGCACCACCGCGTGCGCTCCGAAGCCGTGTGCCAGCCAACGGTATGCGGCCAGGTAGTGGTGGGTCGGCGGCAGGTCCGGATCATGGTAGATCGCCACCGGGTTCTCCCCGAACCCGCGCGGCGGCTGGATCATCAGCACCAGGTTGCCGGATTGCAGTGCGGCCAGCACGATCTCGCCGGCGTCGTTGACGAAGAGCCGTCCGGGGGCGGGGCCCCAGGCCTGCGCCATCGCGTCGCGCAGCTCGGCTGGCAGCTCGGCGGTCCAGTCCCGGTACTCCTCGGTGCTCACCGTGACCTGGGCGCCGGCCAACTGGGTTGCCGACAGCCAGTCTTCGTCCTGGCCGCCGGCTTCGATCAGGGTGTGGATCAGCCGGTCGCCGGCCTCCGCCTCTCCCCCGTCTTCCACGGCGATGTCGAGCACCCCGAAGGCATCACCGACGTCGTAGCCTTCGGCCGCCAGCCGGCGCAGCAGCCGCACCGCCGAGACCGGGGTGTCCAGACCCACCGCGTTGCCGACCCGGGAGTGTTTGGTCGGGTAGGCCGACAGCACCAGCGCCAGCTTCTTGTCGGCGTTCGGGATCCGGCGCAGCCGGGCGTGATTCACCGCCAGCCCGGCGACCCGGGCGCAGCGCTCGGGGTCGGCGACGTAGTGCGGCAGGCCGTCGTCGTCGATCTCCTTGAACGAGAACGGCACCGTGATGATCCGGCCGTCGAATTCCGGGATCGCGATCTGGGTCGCCGAGTCCAGCGGGGTGACGCCGTCGTCGCTGTCCGCCCAGTCGGTCCGCGAGGAGGCCAGGCACAGTCCCTGGAAGACCGGAATGTTCAGCGCGGCAATGCGTTCGATGTCCCAGGCGCCGTCGTCGTCGCCGGCCCCGACGCCTGCCGTGGCATTGATCGCCCCGCCGGCGGCCAGCATGCACACCACCACCGCATCCAATGTGCCCAGCGCGGCGTAGAGGCCGTCGGGGGCGTTGCGCAGCGATGCGGCGAAGATCGGCACCCCGATCGCCTGGCCGGTGCCGTCGAGCGCGTCGGCCAGCGCGTGCGCGAAACCGGCGTTGCCGCTGACCTCGTGCGCCCGGTAGTACAGCACCCCGATCCGCAACCGGTCGGTGTCGGCGAACGGACGCCGCGCGTAGCCCCACTCCGGGATCACCGCCGGCTCCTCGAAACCCTCCCCGGTGAGCAGCACGGTGTCGCAGAGGAACGCGTGCAGCTGGGCCAGGTTGGCCGGCCCGCCCTCGGCGAGGTAGGCGTGCGCCTGAGCGGCCAGGCCGATCGGCACCGTCGAGCACTCCATCAACTCGGCGCTGGGGGCGCGTTCCCCGCCCAGCACCACCAGCGGCAACCCGGTGGCCCGCAGCACCTTCAGCTCCTCGGCGATCTCAGCGGAGGAGCCCAGCACTCGAAGCACCACGACGTCGGCGCCGTCGAGCACCGGTTCGATCGGTTGGCGGGCAGGGTTGGCAAGGTGGTAGCGGGCTCCACTGGCCCGCGCCGAGAGCAGGTCGGTGTCGGAGGTGGAGAGCAGTGCGACGCGCGGCATATCGGGTTCCTCCTTGAAGGGTTCGCGCCCTTGACCGGATGCCCCGCGGCCAGTATCTGGCTGGGAGCCCGCTGTGCTTGAAGCGCCGACCTGCTGCGCCCGGCTCCGCCGCGCTTGCAGTCGACGCTCTGCGCGCCCCTCACAGTGGCGGAACCGCCCCGGATTTCCACCGGGTTCCTGACGCCACGAGACGGCCGTCAGCCTAACGCAACGTGGCGTGCGAGAATGTCGCCGGTAAGGCGATGACGATGTGAGGAAGCCGGTGGGAATCCGGCGCGGTCCCGCCACTGTCATCGGGGAGTGACCCTCATCGGCCACGGCTCGCACCCGCGAGTTGGAAGGCGAGGCGAGCAGCGATCCGAGAGCCAGGAGACTCGCGTCATCGCGTCCTGCGAACCGGGGCGGTGTACCCCGAGGAAGCTGATCGACGCGCATGTCACGTGCACTGCGGGTGGTTGTCGCCCTAGCCACCGGGCTGGCGTTCGCCGCCGTCGGGTGCGCCGGCGGCCAGCACATCCGCACGGCCGGCGAGCGGGCCGGCTGCATCGGCGAATTCGACCCGGCCGCCGACTATTTCCCGGACAAGTCCGAGGTGCTCGACGCCACCAACTTCACCCTCGCCTACCACGGCAGCTATCAGGTGCTGACCGTTGCGCAGCCGCACCCCGGCGCCGCGCCGGTGCGCTACGTGCTGGTGCGCTGCGGCGCCCCGGCCCCGGCGCTCACCGGCGAACTGGCCGGTGCGCAGCAGGTCACCGTACCCGTGGCCCGCCTGTATTCGGCATCCACCACCCACCTGGCCATGATCACCGAACTCGGCCAGGCGGGTGTGGTCGCCGGGGTGGCCGCACCCGGCCAGGTCGTCGACCCGCAGATCCGGCAGCGACTCGACACCGGCGCGGCTGTCGGCTACGCGCCGGGCGGGCAGACCGCCGTCGAAGCCGTGATCGGCGCCCACCCGGACGTGCTGGTGACCGGCGGGCTGGACGACTCCAGCCACCCCAAACTGCGGGCCGCAGGTATCCCGGTGGTCGCCGACGCCGAATGGCTGGAGGCCACCGCGTTGGGCCGCGCCGAGTGGGTCAAGGTGTTCGCGGCGCTCACCGGAACCGAGAAGAGAGCCGGCGAGCTGTACCGGGCGATCCGCGACGACTACCGCCGGCTGACCGAGAAGGCTTCCGGCGCAACGTCTGCCGATGTTCTTGCCGGCACCATGTACCAGGGTTCCTGGTCGATGCCGACCGGTGCCGGCTACACCGGCCGGCTGATCCTCGACGCCGGCGGCAGGTATCCGTGGGCAGCCGAGCCCGGAACGCAGAGCCGGCAGCTGAACTTCGAATCGGTCTATGCCCGTGCCGGGCAGGCCCCGGTGTGGCTGGTGGCCGCCGATTGGCGGACGCTTGCCGACGCCGTCGCCGCCGACAGCCGGTACGCCGAGTTGGCGGCGGTGCGCGGTGGGCAGGTCTGGTCGGTGACCGGTGACTACTGGGAACGGGGCGTGGCCCGCCCGGATCTGCTGCTCGGCGACCTGGTCGCGATCCTGCACCCGCAACTGGCACCGGCACACCGGTTCGAGTTCTACCGGCGGGTGGTGGCGTGACGGCCCGCCGCGGCACCGTCGTGCTGGCCGCGCTGACCGTCGCCGTCGTACTGCTGGGGCTCTGCGGGCTGGCGCTGGGTCCGGTGCGGGTGCCGCTTGCCGACACCGTTCGGGTGCTGACCGGGGCCGCTCCGTCGGATCCGCGCTGGCAGGTGATCGTGGCCGACCTGCGATTGCCGCGGGTGCTCACCGCGGTCGCCGCGGGGGCCGCGCTCGGGGTTGCCGGCCTGCAGCTGCAGACCCTGTTCCGCAACACCCTGGCCGATCCCTACATCCTCGGTGTCAGCTCCGGCGCCAGCCTCGGGGTGGCGGCGGTGGTGCTGGCCGCCGGGGTGGGCGGTGCCGGTTTCACCGCCGGGCTGGCCGGGGCCGGGCGCACCGGTGTGGTGGTGGCGGCCGCGCTCGGGGCGGCGGCGATGCTAACCCTGGTGCTGGGATTGTCCCGCTGGACCCGTTCGGCGGCGACGCTGCTGCTGGTCGGGGTGATGCTCGGTGCGGCCAGCACCGCGCTGGTCAGCGTGGCGCTGGTCTACGCGGACCCGCAGCGGGTGCAGCAGTACCTGCTGTGGGGACTGGGCAGCTTCGCCGGCACCGGCCGTGCCGACCTGTGGTTGCTGCTGGGCCTGGTCGGGCTCGGCCTGACCGCGGCGGCCCTGACCGTGCGCGAGCTCAACGCGTTGCTGCTCGGTGAGGGCTACGCCCGCACGATGGGCGTCGACGTGTTCCGGACCCGGCTGATCACGGTCGGCTCGGCGTCGCTGCTGGCCGGTGTCACGACGGCGTTCTGCGGCCCGGTCGCGTTCCTCGGGCTGGTGGTGCCGCACCTGGCCCGGATCGCGGCCGGCACCTCCGACCACCGGGTGGTGCTGCCCGCGGTGATGCTGATGGGCGCCGCCGCCGCACTGGCCTGCGGGATCGTCAGCCAGCTGCCGGGCAGCGACATGGTGCTGCCGCTCAACGCGGTCACCGCACTGGTCGGGGCACCGATCGTGATCGGTGTGCTGCTGCGCAGCCGGCGCGGACCGGGGCTGGGACCGTGAGCGTTCAGATCCGCGACCTGGCCATCGGCTATGCCACCCGGCGCCGCCACAGCACCGTGGCCGCAGGACTGAACGCGTGCGCCCGCCGCGGCGAGCTCACCGTGCTGCTCGGCCCCAACGGCGCCGGCAAGTCCACGCTGATCCGCACCCTGTGCGGCCTACAGCCTGCCCTGGCCGGCCGGGTCTTTCTGGACGGCACGGACCTGGGCCTGCTCTCCCGCGACCAGCGGGCCCGCCGGGTGGCGGTGGTGCTGACCGACCGGGTCGACCCGGGCCTGCTGTCGGCGCGGGAAGTGGTCGGCCTGGGCCGCATCCCGCACCTGGGCTTCGGCGGCCGGCTGCGGCGCCGCGACGCCGACATCGTCGACTGGGCGCTGGCGGCGGTGGGCGCCCAGCAGCTCGCCGGCCGGCCCGCCGCGGAACTCTCCGACGGCGAACGCCAGCGGGTGCTCACCGCCCGCGCGCTGGCCCAGCAACCCGACCTGCTGGTGCTCGACGAGCCGACGGCCTTTCTGGACGTGTCGGCGCGGGCCGGGCTGGCCGGCCTGCTCCGCAAACTGGCCCGCGACCAGCAACTCGCGGTGCTGATGAGCACCCACGACCTGGAGCTGGCGCTGCGGGTGGCCGACCGGGTCTGGCTGCTGGACCCGGCGGGCACGCTGGTCGAGGCCGTCGGTGAGGAACTGATGCTGTCCGGACGGATCGGCGAGCTGTTCGACAGCGACACCCTGCGTTTCGACCCCGACATCGGGGTATTCACCTTCGGCGCCGAGAACGACGGCCACCGCTGTGCCCGCATCGATGCTCCGGATCCGCTGCGCCGCGCGCTGGACCGGGTGCTGTCACGGGAGGGCTGGCGCACCGACGGCGCAGCCGAAATCGTCCTCAGCGCAACCGGACCCGACGCCGTCACGGTGCGATCGGGTGGGCATCCCGGCACCGCGGTCGCGCTGAGCGAACTGCCGGCACTGCTGCGCGGGCTGCCGGTCGCCCCGCACCGGTGTGTTCCCGAACCGCAGGCCGCCGCGATGTTCGCCGAATTGTCTGCAATCAGCCCCTATTTCGCGGTCGGCACCGGCGTCGCCGGGCCGGGCGAATGGCGGCCGGTGACACAGCTCTACAGCGATCCTGCCCTGCTGGCCGGGGTGGTCGACAACGTTGCGCGCTGCATCGCGGCGCCGGACCGGTTGGTTGCGGTGTCGACGTTCCAGCTGGGCTTTGCCGCCCGGCTGTTCTCGATCGGGCTGGGCGCGCTGGCCGGTCACGGCGTGCTGCCCGACTTGGCACCCGATCAGCTGATGTACGCCGAATCGCAGGGCCGGGTCCGTCTGCACCTGCCGGATCCGGTGGTCTGGACCGGCGAGGATCTGGCCGCCCGGCTGCTGACAGGCATCCTCGATGCCCACCTGGCACCGCTGGCCGCCGCCCTGCGTGTGCTCGGTCCGGTCTCGGAGAACCTCCTGCGCGGCAACGCCGCAACGGCACTGCTCGGCGCCGGCCGGGCGTTCGACCGACACCACGGCGCCGGACCGGGACCCGGATGGCAACTCGGACGTAGCCTGTGTGCAGACGAACGCCTCACCGGGGCAGTGCGTTTCGACGAGACCGGCACAGGATACCGACGCACCGGCTGCTGCCTGTACTACCGCACTCCCGGTGGCGGGCTGTGCGGCGACTGCGCACTCGACCGGAAACCCCCGACCCGTTGTAAACAGAGAGAGGAATAGCAATGACCGAGACGACCACCATCGATCCGCCGATCGTCGACACCGAAGACCGGGGCCGCGAACAACTTTGGCCGTTGCCCGCCGACCAGCAGAGCCTGCTGGAGCTGCTACACCTGTGCTTCGACGAGTACTGGGACGAGATCTGGTTCGGCATCATCATGGAGGGCGCCGCCTGGGAGGTGGCGGCACCCAACGCGCCGAAGAAGATCTCGATGCTCGACGGTTATGCCACCGTCGACTTCGGCCGCTGGCATTTCCACCTGTGCATCGGCAAGCACCGGGCCAGCGGTTCGGAGCTGGGCCGGATTCGCCGGTGCACCCGAGCCGAGCTGTATCGCCGGATCGGCAAGGACGACCGCCCGATGTCCTGGGGGGTGCGGCTGTTCAACGGGCGCGACGAGCAGATGATGACGCTGATGCTGCCCAACCCGTTCCTCACCAACGACCAGCAGATCCGCGACGAGCCCGCCTGGGAGCAGTTGGAGCTCTGGGACAAACTGCGGGACCGCTACCTGGGGCTCGGCCCGGACCCGTTGGACCGCACCGGAACCCGGATCCGCTGCGGCGGTTAGCCGCCGTCGCACTCCCAGGTGTTCGGCACCATCGGGATGCGGGCATCGTCGGTCAGTCCGTCGGCCAGGGTGGCCAACCCGGCCGGTGACGCGGTGGCCACCCGGTGGGCGCCGGCCAGACCGTGCCGTCCGGCACCGGATTCCGAGGGTGCCGACGGCGCGGGTTCTGACTCCAGATCCATGTACTCGTAACCGCGGCCCAGCATGTCCACCTTCGAGCGGCGGCGGCGCTGTCGGGTTGCGGCCTGCTGCTGCGGCGCGGCGGCCGCGGGCACGGCGGCGGTGTCGGGCAGCGGTGCCGGTTGGTTGCGGGCGCTGGTACCCGACGCCCGCCGGGCCCCCATGTCGAGATCGCCGACGAGGTACATGAAGGCGTCCATGTTCACCCAGGGCGGCCCCGCCGGGGTCGGCGGTGGGGCGGCGGCGGGCGACGACGGCACGGCCGGAGCCGGAGCGGGCGGCACAGCCGGAGCGGGAGCCGGGGCCGGCGCGGGGGCCGGAACCGCCGGTTGCGCTACGACTCCGGCGAACGGCGGAGGAACGGGCTGGACGGGGGGCACGGCCGCGAGCACATGGTGCCCGAACGCGCCAATGCCCAGACCGCTCAACACCCCCGCCGGGGCCAACAGTGTCGAACTCGCCGCCAGCGGTGCCAGCAACGGCAGCAGCACCGTCTGGGTGACCAGGTAGTTGAGCGCCTGGATGGTGTTGCCGATGGTGGATCCGACGATCTCGACCAGGGCCAGCGGCGCGACCAGGAACAGTCCCTGCGGGTTGAACAGCGCGGTGTAGGCGATCGCCAGCAGGTCGTCGATGATCACGATGCTGGTGAACGCGATATAGGACCCGGGGTCCAGCGGCACCGAGAAGATGTAGGCCAGCGATCCGGGGTTGAAGTAGCCCAGCGGGTTGCCGGTCCACGCCAGCCACGAGCCGGGCACCCCGGGTGGTGGCAGCAGCGACGACCCGGCCTGCAGGCCGGCGAAGAACTGCGCCAGCGGATCCGAGACGCCGCTGAAACCGATCTGGTTGAAGAACTCGGTCAGCTGCGCATACAGCGGGTGATCGCCGATATTGGGGTAGGGCGGCTGCTGGACGAGCCCCTCCAGGAACTTGCCGAAGTCGATGAACCACTGGGGCGGCTGCGGCGGCGCCGATTCGGCAGCCGCCGACGGCGCCTTCAGCACCGCCGGTGCCAGCTCCGACGGCGGCACCGCGGCCACCGCGGCGGTCGCGGCGGCGTCGTAGCCGGCCATCACGGTGGCCGCCTGCAGCCACATCCGGGCGTAGTCGGCCTCGTTCAGCGCGATCGGAATCGTGTTGATGCCGAAGAAGTTGGTGCCCACCAGCACCGCATGGGTGACGTGGTTGGCCGCCAGTTCGGCCAGTGTCGGCATCGCGGCCAGCGCGGCGGTGTAGGCGGTGGCGGCAGCCTGCTGCCGGGCGGCGGTGGCCGTGCCGTCGGCGCCGGCCTGCAGCAGCCACGCCAGGTAGCCGGTGTTGGCGGCCACGAACGTCTCCGCGCTCGGCCCTTGCCACACCCCGGACTGCACGGCGCCCAGTAGCGCGCTCAACTCCTCTGCGGCGGCGAGGTATTCGGCGCTCAGTGCCTCCCAAGCCGCCGCGGCGGCCAGCAACGGGCCGGCACCGAGACCGGAGGACAGCAGCGCGGAATGCACTTCAGGAGGCGAAGCCATCCAGATCGGCGCGGTCATAGCGCACCACCGGATTCCGCCACGGATATGCGGGACATGGATTTTCGTCAGCTCTCTCGGGGTACACCGCCCCGGCTCGAAGCGTGCGACGACGTGAGTATCCTGACTCTCGGATCACCGCTCGCCTCGCCTTCCAACCCTGTCGGGCCGTGGCAGATGAGGGTCGCTCCCCGATCACAGTGGCGGGACCGTGCCGGATTCACACCGGCTTCCTGCACCGTTATCGCCTTACCGGCGCATTATCGCACGCTCTGCGCGGTCAGGCACCCCAGCTGTGCGGCATCATCGGCGCCCGGTCGCCGGAGGTGTCCTCGGCCAGTGCCGTCAACCCCACCGGCGTGGTGGCGACATCCGGGGGCGCGGTGCCGGTGAAACCGAGTGGTCCCGCACCCCGCGTCGGCGCTTGCTCGGGCTCCGGCTCCAGATCCATGTATTCGAATCCGCGGCCCGGCATGGTGGCCTTGGCGCGCCGCGACCGGCGTGCCCGGCTCTGCTCCGCGACGGCCTCGGCGGCCGCCGGCGCCGCCGTGAAGGCAGGGTCGGGGGTCCGCTGCTTGGCACCGGTCCGCGCCGCCAGCCGGGAATCCATGCCCATACCGCCCACCAGATAGCCGAAGGCTTCCGGGCCGGCGAACGACGGCGGCGGCGCGGGACCCGGCGGTGGCGCTGGCGCGGCGGCGGGCGCGGCGGCCGGAACCGGTGCCGGGGCCGGCACCGGGGCGGCGGGGGCCGGCGCCGGGGACAGCGCCAGCGCAACCGGCGGGGCGACGGCCGGCGGGACGACGGCCGGAACCGCGTGCAGTCCGGCCAGCCCCGCCAGGCCGCCCAGCACGCTCGGGGTGACCGCGCCGATCGGGACCAGCGGCGCCGCCAGTAGCGGCAGCAGCATCGGGATCAGCACGGCCTGCTCCAGCAGCGTCTTGAGCAGCGCGATGGTGTCGGTGATGACGGTGCCGACCGCTTCGACGGCGGTGAACAGCAGGGTCAGGCCGATGGTCCCGGGATTGCCGGAAGCGAACGCCGCGGACAGATCGACCCCGATGAACGCGAAGGTCTGCGACAGGTAGGCGACATAGGAGCCGATGTCCATCGGGTAGCCGAGGGCGAATGCGACATTGAACGGGTTGAGGTAGATCAGCGGGTTGCCGGTCGTCGTCAGCCACGGATCGAATCCGGAGAAGACCGCCTGGAAGAACGGGTTGTTCTGCAACGCGGTGATCAGCGGTTGCAGCACATTGTCGTAGAAGTCGGTGTATCCGATCTGCTGCAACCAGGCGCTCACCCGGTCCTGGGTGTCGGGCGGCAGCGACGCCTCCGCCGCATTGGCCTTGACGATCCGCGGCGCCGGGGTGGCCTGCGGCGCGGATGCCACCGCTGCCGCGGCGACGGCCTGATAGCCGCCCATCACGGTGGCCGCCTGAATCCACATCCGCGCGTAGTCGGCCTCGTTCACTGCGATCGGAATCGTGTTGACGCCAAAGAAATTCGTCGCGATCAGCACGGCGTGGGTGGCGTGGTTGGCAGCCAACTCCGCCAGTGTCGGCATGGCGGCCAGCGCGGCGGCGTAGGCGGTGGCCGCGGTCTCGAGCCGGACCGCGCTGACGGCGCTGTTCAGGCCGGCCTCGATCAGCCAGGCCAGGTAGGGGGCGTTGGCGGCGGCATAGGCCTGGACGGCCGGGCCCTGCCACGCGCCGGACTGCACCGCGGCCAGCAGTGCGGTCAGTTCGTCTGCGGCCGTGACATATTCGGCGTTCAACGCGTTCCAGGCCGCGGCGGCCGCCAGCAACGGCCCGGGGCCGGGACCGGCCGACAGCAGCGTCGAATGTACTTCCGGCGGGGAGGCCATCCAGACCGGCGCGGTCATCACACACCGTCCGCAACCGAATACGCCACCCACAGTGGGTCAAACATGGGTGTTCGCCAGCTCTCTCGGGGTGCACCGCCCAGGGTCGCAGGTCGCGACGACGCCAGTGTCCTGGCTCTCGGATCACTGCTCGCCTCGCCTTCCAACCCCTGACGGGCCGTGGCAGATGAGGGTCGCTCCCCGATGACAGTGGCGGGACCGCGCCGGAATCGCACCGGCTTCCTACACGTCATCGCCTTACCGGCGCAATTCTCGCACGCCGCATCGGTGGCCGGCGGCGAATCGACCGGGCGTGCGGTCATTGCGGTACCGGAGGTACCGGTTCTAGGGTCGGGCCATGGCTCTACGCGGCCCTGTGCGGGCTCCGATACACCTGGGCTCCGGCGAGCCGATCCTGCTGCTGCACCCGTTCCTGATGTCGCAACTGGTCTGGGAGACGGTGGCGCCGCAGTTGGCCGGCACCGGCCGCTACGAGGTGTTCGCCCCGACCATGGCCGGCCACAACGGGGGGCCGAAGGCCGGCACCTGGCGGCTCAGCTCAGCGGTGCTGGCCGACCACGTGGAACGCCAACTCGACGACCTGGGCTGGCCGACCGCCCACGTCGTCGGCAACTCGCTGGGCGGCTGGGTGGCGTTCGAACTCGAACGGCGGGGCCGGGCCCGTACCGTCACCGCCATCGCACCGGCCGGTGGCTGGCATCGCTTCAGCCCGACGAAGTTCGAGGTGATCGGCAAGTTCCTCGGCGGGATGCCGGTGTGGTTGCTGGCCCACCTGCTGGGCCGGCACCTGCTGCGGTTGCCGTTGAGCCGCCGGCTGGGCAGCCTGCCGATCAGCGGGTCACCGGACGGGATCAGCGAGGCGGAACTGGTCGCCGTCATCGACGACCTGAAGCACTGCCCGGCCTATTTCCAGCTGCTGGTCAAATCACTGCAGCTGCCGGGCCTGCTTGATCTGCCGCGGACCTCGGTCCCGACGCAGCTGGTGCTCTGCGAAAAGGACCGGGTGGTTCCGCCGCGCCGGTTCAGCGCGCACTTCGTCGCGCATCTGCCTGCCGGCACCGAGGTGATGATGCTCGACGGTGTCGGCCACATCCCGATGTTCGAAGCGCCGGGCCGGGTGACCGAGATGATCACCGACTTCGTCGAGCGGCACAGCCGGCCGATCGAGGCCGCCGAATCCCCCGCCGGCTGACTTCCCCGCCGGCCAACCCCTCCTCGCCGAGCGTGTACTCAGCGCGATTTCTCGGCCGTTTTTCCGCGCTGAGTACACGCTCGGCGTAGCGGCCAGAGGCTGGGGAGCGTAGCGGCCAGGGGCTGGGGAGCGTAGCGGCCAGGGGCAGGGGAGCGTAGCGGCCAGAGGCCGGGCCTACACCTCGACCAATGCCTTCCGCAGATGCCCGGCGATCGCGCCGAGGAACTCCTCGGTGGTCTGCCAGGGCTGGTCCTCGCCGATCAGCAGGGCCAGGTCCCTGGTCATCTCACCCCCCTCGACCGTGCCGACGACGACCTCCTCCAGCAGCTGGGCGAACCGGATCACCTCCGGGGTGTTGTCCAGCTTGCCGCGGTGCGCCAATCCGCGGGTCCAGGCGAAGATCGAGGCGATCGGGTTGGTGGAGGTGGGCTTGCCGGCCTGGTATTGGCGGAAGTGCCGGGTGACGGTGCCGTGCGCGGCCTCGGCCTCCACCGTGCGGCCGTCGGCGGTCATCAGCACCGAGGTCATCAACCCCAGCGAACCGTAGCCCTGCGCGATGGCGTCGGACTGCACGTCGCCGTCGTAGTTCTTGCACGCCCACACATAGCCGCCCTCCCACTTCAGGCAGGCGGCCACCATGTCGTCGATCAGCCGGTGCTCGTAGTGCAGGCCGGCGGCCTCGAACCGCTCCTTGAACTCCTCGTCGTAGATGCGCTGGAACTCGTCTTTGAACTCCCCGTCGTAGGCCTTGAGGATGGTGTTCTTGGTCGACAGGTACACCGGGTAGTTCTCCTGCAGCCCGTAGGCGAACGACGCCCGCGCGAAGTCCCGGATCGACTTCTTGAAGTTGTACATGCCCAGCACCACACCCCCGTCCTCGGGAATGGTCACCATCTCGTGCACCACCGGCTCGCTGCCGTCCGCGGGGGTGAAGGTGATGGCGACGGTGCCGGGCCGGTCCACCTTGAAGTTGGTCGCCCGGTACTGGTCACCGAAGGCGTGCCGGCCGATGACGATCGGCTTGGTCCAGCCCTTGACCAGCCGCGGCACATTGGAGATGACGATCGGCTCCCGGAAGATGGTGCCGCCCAGGATGTTTCGGATCGTACCGTTGGGCGACAGCCACATCTGCTTGAGGTTGAACTCCTTGACGCGCGCCTCGTCGGGAGTAATGGTGGCGCACTTGACACCCACGCCGTGCTTCTTGATCGCGTGGGCCGATTCGATCGTCACCCGGTCGTCGGTGGCGTCCCGGTTCTCGATGCCCAGGTCGTAGTAGTCCAGGTCGATGTCCAGGTGGGGCAGGATCAGCAGCTCCTTGATGAGCTTCCAGATGACCCGGGTCATCTCGTCACCGTCGAGTTCTACTACCGTGCCGTGGACTTTGATCTTGGCTGCGTTGGACATCTGAACCCGGCTTCCTCCCCCGCGTGAGCATCCGCCTACCCACCCTACAAGCGGGCACCGGTCAGTCCGCGGCGATGCAGAGCACCTCGTCGAGGGTGGCGGCCTGCAGCCCGGCAGACCGGTCGAACCGTGCCGTGTCGAACATCGCCGGCCCCTGCGACGCCGCGGCGGCCAGCACATAGCGGCCGGTATCCCCGCACCGGCGCACCGCCTCCTCGGCCGCGCACGCACCGATCAGCGTCACCGCATCGGCGAAGTTCACCCCCCACCTGAAAGACCTGGGGCTCGGCGACCAGCACCGCCGTCAACCGGGTGATGTAGTTCTCCGGGGCGAAAAACCGCCAGCCCGAACCCAACCGCAACCAGTAACGGCCACCGGCCTGCGCCCGAAGCGAGGAGCCCGGATCGGTGAACTCGACGAACGGATACCGCTCGGCCAACCGCACCCGATCCCCCGCCGACAGACCGTCATCGAACGCCAGGAACCGCCCCACCCGCCCAATGTCGCGGCAGCAGCACAGAAACGAGTCGAAGCCCCGTTCGAAACCGGCAAGATCCGGCCCGGCCCCCAGGAGTACGGCGACCTCCGCATCACGAACATCACCAACAAGACTGCGCGCCAACGCCTCCGGATACGACACCGCTGCATCCAGCATCGCCGGAACCGAAAAATCCCGGTTGCCCGCAATCCGCTGCCGATCCTCCTCGGGGACGTCGGGGCGGGCCAGCAGCTGCCGGCAGAGCGTGAACGCCTCGACGTGGTCGCCGATCCGGGACGCGCACACGATCTGCTCGTCGAGCGCACGCCAACCGTAGACGTCGGCCTGGACCCACAGCTGGTCGTCGGCCGGGAACGGGACCTCCCCGGCCTGCCTGGCGAACAGGTGGCCGAGCCGGTGGCGCGCGTCGGTGCGGTACGCGTGGGCGATGCAGTACAGCGGCTCGGCGCGCGACGGTCGAAACTCCCAGGCCCGCAGGTAGGCGTCCTGAACATCCGGCCACGGTTCGCCGAGTTCGTGCATCGACACCGCGAGCCGGTACAACGCGTGGTAGACCTCTTCGTCGAAACCCCCCATCTCGGTCCGCCGGGCGTACCAGGTGCGGGCACTGGCGAAGTCACGCGCGTCGAAGTAACTCTGGGCCAGATAGAACACCGACCGGGTGTCGGAGGGATTACGCTGCACCTCGGTCAGCAGAATCTCGGCGTCGCGCGCATACTTCTGCGGATCCAGGCTGCGGGCGCCGACGGTCCGCGCTTCGATGTGGTAGTCGCCGTCGAGACTTGCCTCGTCGCACTGGCCGTTCCAGGTGGGGTACTCGTGGACGACGCCGACGTACCGGACCGCAAGCCCGTCGCGGAACACCTGCGGACGCCAGTGCGTGTAGCCCTCGGTGAACGTGCGCAGGTAGTAGACGTCGGCGCTCAGCCCGCTGAATTCGGGTCTGCCCACCACCAGGTCGTCGGCGTCGATGACCCAGATGTAGTCGCCGTGGCCCTGCGCCAGCGCCAGCGCCTCGGTGCGGTTGTGACCGAAATCGCGCCACGGCCGCTCATGCAGCTCGCCGGGGATGCCCAGCCGCGCCAGCTGCCCGCAGATCACGTCCTGGGTGCCGTCATCGGAGCCGGTGTCGACGATCACCCAGGAGCTGATGTAGGGCGCCGCAGCCTCCAGCACCTCGGCGACGACGTGAGCCTCGTTGCGCACGATCATGTTCAGGCAGATCGCCGGGGACATCCCGGCAGCATACCCGCGGCGCTGAGCGCGGAATCCGGTGTGCGAAGCGGTGTCAGCCCGGTGCGGCCAGTGCGGCGTTGAGTGTGGCGCTCGGCCGCATCACCGCGGTGGTCAGGGCGTTGTCGGGGGCGTAGTAGCCGCCGATGTCGACCGCCCTGCCCTGCACCGCACTCAGCTCGGCGATGATGGCCTGCTCGTCGCGGCTCAGCGCTTCGGCCAGCCCGGCGAAGTGCTGCGCTAGTTCGGCGTCCTCGGTCTGGGCGGCCAGTTCCTGCGCCCAGTACATGGCCAGGTAGAACTGGCTGCCCCGATTGTCGAGCTCACCGGTCTTGCGCGACGGACTCTTGTTGTTGTCCAACAGCTTGCCGATCGCGGCGTCCAGCGTCGTCCCCAGCAGCTTGGCGCGCGCATCACCGGTCTTGTCGCCCATGTCGTCGAAACTGGCCGCCAAGGCGAGGAATTCGCCGAGCGAATCCCAGCGCAGATGATTCTCCTCCACCAGTTGCTTGACGTGCTTGGGCGCCGAGCCGCCCGCCCCGGTCTCATACATGCCGCCACCGGCCATCAGCGGCACGATCGACAGCATCTTGGCGCTGGTGCCCAACTCCAGGATCGGGAACAGGTCGGTGAGGTAGTCGCGCAGGATGTTTCCGGTGGCCGCGATGGTGTCCAGCCCGCGGATCAGCCGCTCCAGCGTGTACCGCATCGACCGCACCTGGGACATGATCTGGATGTCCAGCCCCTCGGTGTCGTGATCGGCCAGGTAGGCCTTGACCTTCTTGATCAACTCGTTCTCGTGCGGCCGGTACGGGTCCAGCCAGAACAGCACAGGCATGCCGGAGGCGCGTGCCCGCGCGACGGCCAGCTTGACCCAGTCCCGGATCGCGGCGTCGTGCACGACCGGCATCCGCCAGATGTCGCCGGCTTCCACGTTCTGGCTCAGCAGCACCTCACCGGTGGCCAGGTCGACGATGTTGGCGACGCCGTCCTCGGGAACCTCGAACGTCTTGTCGTGCGAGCCGTACTCCTCGGCCTGCTGGGCCATCAGCCCGACGTTGGGCACGGTGCCCATGGTCGCCGGATCGAACGCCCCGTTGGTCTTGCAGAAGTTGATGATCTCCTGGTAGATGCGGGCGAAGGTGGACTCGGGGTTGACCGCCTTGGTGTCCTTGGTGCGCCCGTCGGCGCCGTACATCTTGCCGCCGGCGCGGATCATCGCCGGCATCGAGGCGTCCACGATCACATCCGACGGCGAATGGAAGTTCGAGATGCCCTTGGCCGAGTCGACCATGGCCAACTCGGGCCGGTGCTCGTGGCAGGCGTGCAGATCCTCGATGATCTCCTCGCGCAGGGACGCCGGCAGCGTCTCGATCTTGCCGTACAGGTCGACCAGCCCGTTGTTGACGTTGACGCCCAGCTCGTCGAAGAGCTGCTGGTGCTTGGCGAAGGCATCCTTGTAGAACACCCGCACCGCGTGGCCGAACACGATGGGGTGGCTGACCTTCATCATGGTCGCCTTGACGTGCAGCGAGAACATCACGCCGGTCTTGCGGGCGTCCTCCATCTGCTCCTCGTAGAACTCGCGCAGCGCGCGAACGCTCATGAACATCGAGTCGATGATGTCGCCGTCGAGCAGCGACACCCTGTCCTTGAGGACAATCGCTTTGCCGCCCTTGGTGATCAGCTCCATCTTGACGTCACGGGCACGATCCAGCGTCATCGACTTCTCGCCGTGGTAGAAGTCGCCGTGTTTCATGGTCGCGACATGGGTGCGCGACGCCATCGACCACCTGCCCATGCTGTGCGGGTGCCTGCGGGCATACTGCTTGACCGCCTTGGGGGCGCGACGATCCGAGTTGCCTTCGCGCAGAACCGGGTTGACCGCGCTACCCAGGCAACGGGCGTAGCGGTTGCGGATCTCCTTCTCCCGATCGGTCTTCGGGTCCTCCGGGTAGTCCGGCAGCTTGAAGCCCTTGTCCTGCAGTTCCTTGATGGCGGCGACGAGTTGCGGCACCGAGGCGCTGATGTTGGGCAGCTTGATGATGGTGGTGTCGGGCAGCTGCGTCAGCCGGCCCAGTTCGGCCAGGTTGTCGGGAACCCGCTGGGCTTCGGTGAGGTAGTCGGGGAACTCGGCCAGGATGCGGGCCGCCACCGAGATGTCGCTGGCCCTGACGTCGATGCCGGCCGGTTCGGTGAATGCCCGCACGATCGGCAGGAACGAGTAGGTCGCCAGCAGCGGCGCCTCGTCGGTCAGGGTGTAGATGATGGTCGGCTTGTCGGCGCACATGGCGACCAGTATCGCCGATGGCTTGCCGTCAGGTGGCGGCGGATCGGCGGAGTGCGATAAGCTGCGTGACGGTCATGAGTGCCAGCGTCAAGCCCCGGCTTGCTGGCCGGCAACCCTCCAACCGCGGTGGGGTGCCCCGGGTGATGACCGGGTTGAGTAGCCACCAGCGGCTACGCGGCAAGCGCGGGTCCGCCACGCCGGGCCCCCCGAGTAGACAGGGGAACCTGATGCGCGCCTCCCTGGGCCGGTTCACCATGCGCTGTTGTCGTTGAATCCATCGCTGCCGTAGCGACGCCGTGCCGGCGTTCGGCTGCCTGCGATTCCCGCGACCCCGACAGCCCCCTGTAACCGAGAAAGCCTTCGCATATGACCACCGATCCGAGCGCGCACTGGTCGTTCGAGACCAAGCAGATCCACGCCGGCCACGCCGGCGACCCGGAGACCGGCGCCCGCGCCCTGCCGATCTACCAGACCACGTCGTATCTGTTCAGCGACACCGACGAGGCCGCCGCCCGGTTCGCGCTGGCCAGCCCGGGCAACATCTACACCCGGCTGACCAACCCCACCAGCGCGGTGATCGAGGAGCGCGTCGCCGCCCTGGAGGGCGGGGTGGCGGCCACCCTGCTCTCGGCCGGCCAGGCCGCCAGCACGTTCGCGATCTTCAACCTGGCCGGCGCCGGGGACCACATCGTGGCCAGCCCGCGACTCTACGGCGGCACCTACAACCTGTTCCGCTACTCGCTGCCCAAGCTGGGCATCGAGGTCAGCTTCGTGGCGGACCCCGACGATCTGGACTCCTGGCGCGCGGCGGTGCGTCCCGACACCAAGGCGTTCTACGCCGAAACCATCTCCAACCCGAAGATCGACGTGCTCGACACCCCGGGGGTGTCCGCGGTGGCCCATGAGAACGGGGTGCCGCTGATCGTCGACAACACCATCCCGACCCCGTACCTGATCCGTCCCATCTCCCAGGGCGCCGACATCGTGGTGCACTCGGCGACCAAGTACCTGGGCGGGCACGGCACCGCGATCGCCGGCGTCGTGGTCGACAGCGGCAGGTTCGACTGGACCCAGGGCCGCCATCCCGGCTTCACCACGCCGGACCCGAGCTACAACGGGCTGGTCTACGCCGACCTGGGCCCACCGGCGTACGCGGTGAAGATTCGCGCCCAGTTGATGCGCGATTACGGGTCGGTGGCTTCGCCGTTCAACGCGTTCCTGATCGCCCAGGGATTGGAGACGCTGAGCCTGCGGGTGGAGCGGCACGTCGCCAACGCACAGCGGGTGGCCGAGTTCCTGTCCGGCCGCGACGACGTGCTGACCGTGAACTACGCCGGGCTGCCCAGCTCGCCGTGGCACGACCGGGCGCAGCGACTGGCGCCCCGGGGCGTCGGCGGCGTGCTCTCGTTCGAGCTGGCCGGCGGTGTGGAAGCTGGAAAGGCATTCGTCAACGCCCTGAAGCTGCACAGCCACGTCGCCAACATCGGTGACGTGCGATCCCTGGTGATCCACCCGGCGTCGACCACCCACAGCCAGCTCGGCGAAGAGGAACTGCTGACCACCGGCGTCACCCCCGGCCTGGTGCGGCTCTCGGTGGGCCTGGAGGGCATCGAGGACATCCTGGCCGACCTGGAGCTCGGCTTCGCCGCGGCCGCCAAGCACGGCGGCGCGATCCTGGCGGCCCGTTGAGGAGGTCTGACGTGACGATCTCCGACGTGGCGATCCGGGCCCTGCCCGCCGAGGGCGAGGTCGGGGTGGTCGACATCGGCTCGCTGACCCTGGAGAGCGGTGCGGTGCTCGACGACGTCTGCATCGCGGTGCAGCGCTGGGGCAAGCTTTCGCCCACCCGGGACAACGTGGTCATGGTGCTGCACGCACTGACCGGCGATTCCCACATCACCGGGCCGGCGGGGTCGGGCCACCCCACCCCCGGCTGGTGGGACGGGATCGCCGGCCCCGGCGCACCGATCGACACCGACCGCTGGTGTGCGGTGGCCACCAACGTGCTCGGCGGCTGCCGCGGCTCGACCGGCCCGAGCTCGCGGGCCCGCGACGGAAAGCCTTGGGGTTCGAGGTTTCCGACGATAACGATCCGAGACCAGGTTCAGGCCGACATCGCCGCGCTGGCCGCGCTCGGCATCACCGAGGTCGCCACCGTGGTGGGTGGATCGATGGGTGGCGCCCGCGCGCTGGAGTGGCTGCTCGGCCACCCGGACCGGGTCGCCTCGGGCCTGCTGCTGGCGGTGGGCGCCCGCGCGACCGCCGACCAGATCGGCACGCAGAGCACGCAGATCGCCGCCATCAAAGCCGACCCGGACTGGCAGGGCGGCGACTACCACGGCACCGGCCGCAGCCCCGACGCCGGTCTGGCGATCGCCCGCCGGTTCGCGCACCTGACCTACCGCGGTGAACTGGAATTGGATCGCCGGTTCGGCAACGCCGCCCAGGACGACGAGGATCTGGCCGCCGGCGGCCGCTACGCGGTGCAGAGCTATCTGGAACACCAGGGCGAAAAGCTGGTTTCGCGATTCGACGCCGGCAGCTATGTGGCCCTGACCGAATCGCTGAACAGCCACGACGTCGGCCGCGGCCGCGGCGGGGTGGCCGCCGCGCTGCGCGGGTGCCCGGTGCCCGCCGTGGTCGCCGGCATCACCTCCGACCGGCTCTACCCGCTGCATCTGCAAGCCGAACTGGCCGACCTGCTGCCCGGCTGCGCCGGTCTGCGGGTGGTCGAGTCGCCCTGCGGACACGACGGCTTCCTACTGGAGACCGAAGCCATCGGCGGATTGATCCGGGAGACCCTCGAGTTGGCCGCCACCTCGGGACAAGCCCGACGGTGACGCCCGCCCGGCACGATCGCTCGCTGTCGTTCGGCTCGCAGGCGGCCGCCTACGAGCGGGGCCGGCCGTCGTATCCGCCGGAGGCGATCGACTGGCTGCTGCCGCCCGGCGCGCGCGACGTGCTCGACCTCGGCGCCGGGACCGGAAAGCTGACCACCCGCCTGGTGGAGCGCGGCCTGGACGTGGTGGCCGTCGACCCGATCGCCGAGATGCTGGAGGTGCTGCGCACCGCGCTGCCGAACACCCCGGCGCTGCTGGGGACGGCCGAGCAGATTCCGTTGCCGGACAACAGCGTCGACGCCGTGCTGGTGGCGCAGGCCTGGCACTGGTTCGACCCGGATCGGGCCGTGCCCGAGCTGGTGCGGGTGCTGCGGCCGGGCGGGCGGCTCGGGCTGGTCTGGAACACCCGCGACGAACGGCTGGGCTGGGTCAAGGAATTGGGCCACATCATCGGCCGCGAGGACGCCCGCGATGCCTTCGAAGGCGGCATCGAAGGCGGCGTCACGCTCCCCGAACCGTTCACCGACATCGCGAACTTCTCGGTGGAGTGGACCAATTACCTGACACCGCAAGCACTTATCGACCTGGTGGCATCCCGCAGCTACTGCATCACCTCGCCGGCGGCGGTACGCACCAAGACCCTGCACCGGGTGCGCGAACTGCTGGCCAGCCACCCCGCACTGGCCGGCAGCAATGGCCTGGCGCTGCCCTACGTCACGGTGTGCGTGCGGGCGACCCTGGGCGGCTGACGGTCTGATTATCCCCCCGGCGGTCGTGCCGGCACCCGGCATGCAGGCGCACACCGTGCGGCTCACCGGCGGCCTCGGCGACGGCTCCGCGCTGGTGCTGGGCCACATTCGCGCTGCTGTGCGGTGCGGGCGGTCCGGTCGGGGAAGCCGCGGCCGGAACCCTGATCAACCTGGCCGGTCCGGTGGGCCTGATTCCGTAGTCGCGGCCTGTCGGGGGCACCGTGCCCGAAGCGTGATCGCACCGTGCCGCCGCCGTGACCGCGGTGCTTCAGTGTTCCCGGTGAAGGATCACGCACCAGATGGGGGACAAACCATGCGACACAGCCGAATATCGAGGACGAGCCTGACTGTGTCGGCCGGCCTGGTCACCGCGGCGCTGGCCTGCGCCGCCCCGGCCGGCGCCGATCTCATCGACGACTCGTTCCTGTCCGCGCTGACCGGCGCCGGCGTCAACCTCGGCAACGCCTCGGACGCGGTCGCACTCGGCCAGTCGGTCTGCCCGATGCTGGTGCAGCCGGCCGGGACGTTCGCGTCGACGGCGTCCAGCATCACCGGCAGCAGCAGCATGTCCCCGGAGATGGCGCAGATGTTCACCGAGATCGCGGTCTCGGTGTACTGCCCGCAGATGCTGTCACAACTGGCCAACGGTCAACTACCGAACCTGTCCGGCATCCCCGGCCTGTCCGGCATTCCGGGTGTGTCCGGCATTCCGGGTGTGTCCGGCATTCCCGGCCTGTCCGGCATCCCGGGTGTGTCGGCCATCCCCGGCCTGTCCGGCATCCCGGGTGTGTCGGCCATCCCCGGCCTGTAACGCGGCTACCCCGTCCCGAGCGGATCGATGGTCCAGGCGATGTAGAGCATCGCCGTGGCCACCGACGTCAGGGTGGCAAAGTCGAGGCTCCTGCTGCGCACCACCAGTTCACCGGCCCGGTCGTCGGGGAGCACCAGGCGCAGCGCCGCCGCGACACCGACACCGATGCCGATCAACAGCGCGCCGCGGCGCCAGAAGTTGGCCCAGGTCAACACGAATGCCGCCGTGAAGATCAGCCCGACGACCAGGATCGGCCAGTGGTCGGCGACCCCCCTGCGCGCCCGGTCCAACAGGTTCACGGCATGCTCTCGGCCCGTTCGACCACGTTGGTGAGGAGGAACGCGCGGGTCAGCGGACCCACCCCGCCGGGGTTGGGCGAGACGTGGCCGGCCACTGCCCAGACATCCGGGTGCACGTCGCCGACCAGTCCGTCGGCGGTCCGGCTCACCCCGACGTCGATGACCGCGGCACCCGGACGCACCATGTCGGCGGTCAGCAGGTGTGGCACCCCCACCGCCGCCACCACGATATCGGCTTGGCGGGTCAATGCGGGCAGGTCGCGGGTCTTGGTGTGGCACAGCGTCACCGTCGCGTTCTCCGACCGGCGGGTCAGCAGCAGACCCAGCGGGCGGCCGACCGTCACCCCGCGGCCGATCACCACGACGTGGGCGCCGGCGATCTCGATGGTGTAGCGGCGCAGCAGATGCACGATGCCGCGCGGGGTGCACGGCAGCGGCGCCGGGGTGCCGAGCACCAGCCGGCCCAGGCTGGTCGGGTGCAGCCCGTCGGCGTCCTTGGCCGGGTCGACCCGCTCCAGCGCGGCGTTCTCGTCGAGGTGTCTCGGCAACGGCAGCTGCACGATGTAGCCGGTGCAGTCCGGGTTGGCGTTCAGCTCGTCGATGGTGTCCTCGAGCTGGGCCGTGCTGCAGTCCGCCGGCAGGTCGCGGCGGATCGAGGTGATGCCCACCTTGGCGCAGTCGCCGTGCTTGCCCCGCACGTAGGCGTGCGAGCCCGGGTCGTCGCCGACCAGGATGGTGCCCAGACCGGGGGTTCGCCCCGACTCGGCCAGTCTGGCGACCCGCTGCTCGAGGTCGACGAAGATCTCGTCGCGCGTGGCCTTGCCGTCCAACGTGATAGCGCCCACGCCCGTCATTCTGGCACCGACGGCAACGGCCGGTTCGCACACCCCGATAGGCTCCAGGCATGTCCGCGGCACCCGACGTTCTGCGCCCGGCCCAGCTGGGCCCGGTCACACTGCGCAACCGGATCATCAAGGCGGCGACGTTCGAGGCGCGCACCCCCGACGCGCTGGTCACCGACGACCTGATCCGCTACCACCAACTGCCGGCCGCCGGCGGGGTCGGCATGACCACCGTCGCCTACTGTGCGGTGTCCCCCGGCGGGCGCACCGCGGGCGCGCAGATCTGGATGCGCCCGGAGGCCGTCGCGGGACTGCGGCGGCTCACCGAGGCGGTGCACGCCGAGGGCGCGGCGGTCAGCGCGCAGATCGGCCACGCCGGGCCGGTCGCCGACGCGCGGTCCAACAGGGCCCGCGCGCTGTCGCCGATGCGATTCTTCAACCCGATCGGGATGCGCTTCGCCCGCAAGGCCACCCGCGACGACATCGACGATGTCATCGAGCAGCACGCCAACGCAGCCCGGCTGGCCGTCGACTCCGGCTTCGATGCGGTCGAGATCCATCTCGGCCACAACTACCTGGTCAGTTCGTTTCTGAGCCCGCTGGTCAACCACCGCAACGACGAGTTCGGCGGGTCGCTGGAGAACCGTGCCAAGGTGGCCCGGGGCGTTGTGCTGGCGGTCCGCCGCGCGGTCGGCCAGCAGATCGCGGTGACGGCCAAGCTCAACATGTCCGACGGCGTCCGCGGCGGCATCAGCCTCGAGGAGGCCCTGACCACCGCGAAATGGCTGCAGGACGACGGCGGGCTGGATGCGATCGAGCTGACCGCGGGCAGTTCCCTGGTCAACCCGATGTACCTGTTCCGCGGGCATGCGCCGGTCAAGGAGTTCTCTCGGGTGTTCGCCCCGCCGCTGCGCTGGGGCTTCCGGCTGGCCGGCCACAAATTCCTGCGGGAATACCCGTACCACGACGCCTACCTGCTGCGCGACGCCCGACTGTTCCGCGCCGAACTGTCGATGCCGCTGATCCTGCTGGGCGGCATCACCAACCGGGAGACGATGGACATCGCGATGGCGGAGGGCTTCGAGTTCGTCGCGATGGCCCGGGCGCTGCTCGCCGAGCCCGACCTGGTCAACCGGATCGCCGCCGATGCCGGCCACATCTCGGCGTGCGTCCACTGCAATCAGTGCATGCCTACCATCTACAGCCGGACCCATTGCGTGGTCACCGGCGCGCCAGATGCCACCCCCGGCAGCCGATAGCGGATAAAGTTAGGCCGATGAGCCGACCAGCCCCGCCGGCGTTGACCGTTCGGCACGATGGATCGCAGCGCACATTCGCCGCCGGCCACGACGTCGTCGTCGGTCGCGACCTGCGCGCGGACATCCGCATTCCGCACCCCCTCGTCTCCCGCGCGCACCTGCTGCTCCGCTTCGATCAGGGCCGCTGGCTGGCCATCGACAACGGGTCGCTGAACGGGGTGTTCGCCGGTGGGCACCGGGTGCCGGTGGTCGACATCCACGACGGGCAGAGCGTCAACATCGGCAACCCGGACGGCCCGCGGCTGTCGTTCGAGGTGGGCCACCACCAGGGCCAGGTGGGCCGCCCGCCGCAGACCTCGTCGATAGAGATCGCCAAACCGCCCGGCGGGTGGCAGTCCCCACCGCAGCAACCCGTCCGGCAGCCCTCCCCCGGCCCGTCGCACCCGTCCGGCGGCGCCCGGCCCGGGTCCTATCCCCGGCCACCGCAGCCCCCACCCCCGCAATCCTCACCACCGCAGCCGCCGCCCCCGCAGCGGTTCGGGCCCGACCCGGGGCTGCGCGCACCGGCGTATCCGCCAGGCCCGCCGGTGCCGTCCGGCCCGCCGGCCACCCGCAGGGCGCCGGTGGCGGCCAAGCCGCCCGAGGAGTCCAACCTCGCGACCAGGATGCTCGAGGTCCTGCGAGCCGGCCCCGGGTCGGCCCCGGAGGCGCCGGCCGGGGCGCTGACCATCGGCCGCGCGAACGACAACGACATCGTCATCCCCGACGTGCTGGCCTCGCGTCATCACGCGATGCTGATCTCGACGCCGTTGGGCACCGAGATCCGCGACAGCCGCAGCATCAACGGGACGTTCGTCAACGGGGTCCGGATCGGGTCGGCCATCCTCACCGAGGGCGACCTGGTCACAATCGGCAACGTCGACCTGGAGTTCCGCAGCGGCACCCTGGTGCGCCGCACCGAGGCCGCGACCCGCACCGGCGGCCTGGAGGTGCGCGACGTCTGCTTCGACGTCGAAGGCGGAAAGCGGCTGATCAACGAGGTTTCGCTGACCGCCCGGCCGGGCACGCTGACCGCGATCATCGGCGGCTCGGGGGCGGGCAAGACCACCCTGTCGCGGCTGATCGCCGGATACACCCGCCCCAGCGCCGGTTCGGTCACCTTCGAAGGCCACAACATCCACACCGAGTACGCGTCGCTGCGCAGCAGGGTCGGGATGGTGCCGCAGGACGACGTGGTACACCGTCAGCTGACGGTGAACCAGGCGCTGGGCTACGCGGCCGAACTGCGACTGCCGCCCGACAGCAGCAAAGCCGACCGCGACGCGGCGGTCGCGCAGGTGCTCGAGGAACTGGAGCTGACCAAGCACGCCGACACCCGGGTGGACAAGCTCTCCGGCGGCCAGCGCAAACGCGCCTCGGTGGCGCTGGAGTTGCTGACCGGGCCGTCACTGCTGCTGCTCGACGAGCCGACGTCGGGCCTGGACCCGGCGCTGGACCGCCAGGTGATGCTGATGCTGCGGTCGCTGGCCGACGCCGGCCGGGTGGTGCTGGTGGTCACCCACTCGGTGTCCTACCTCAATGTCTGCGACCAGATCCTGCTGATGGCGCCCGGCGGCAAGACCGCGTTCTGTGGACCGCCCGCCGAGGTGTTTCAGGCGATGGGCGCGGACAACTACGCCGACATCTTCGCCAACGTGGGCGCCGACCCGGACGACGCCAACCGCCGTTTCCTGGAACGGGAAGGCCGCCAGCGCTCCGCCGCGGTCGCCCAGTCGGCACCCAGCGACCTCGGCAGCCCACCGGCCACCAATGTGCTGCGCCAGCTGTCGACGATCGCGCGTCGGCAGATGCGGCTGGTGGTCTCCGACCGCGGCTATTCGGTGTTCCTGGCGGTGCTGCCGTTCCTGATCGGCGCGCTGTCGCTGACCGTCAAGGGCAAGGGCGGGTTGGGACCACCGGGGCCCGAGGCCCCCACCGAACCGCAGTACGTCATGGTGCTGCTCAATATCGGCGCGGTGTTCATGGGCACCGCGCTGACCATTCGAGATCTCATCGGCGAGCGGGCCATCTTCCGCAGGGAGCAGGCCGTCGGGCTGTCGACGGAGGCGTATCTACTGGCCAAGATCGGGGTGTTCTGTGCGTTCGCGACGGTCCAGGCCGCGATCTCCACGGCCATCGTCATCCTCGGCAAGGGCGGGCCGAAGAAGGGTGCGCTGCTGCTCGGCCACTCCGACGCGATGGCCAACGTCGAGTTGTTCCTGACGGTCGCCGGCACCTGCGTGGCCTCGGCGATTCTGGGCCTGGCGCTGTCGGCGTTCGCCGAGTCCAACGAGCAGATCATGCCGATGCTCGTGGTGTCGATCATGTCGCAGCTGGTGCTCTCCGGCGGGATGATCCCGGTCACCGGCCGGATCGGGTTGGATCAGGTGTCCTGGATAACGCCCGCCCGCTGGGGTTACGCGGCGGGCGCGTCGACGATCGACTTCAACACGCTGGTGAACGTTCCGCAGATCCCCAAGGACGACCTGTGGAAGCACACCCGGGGCATCTGGCTGCTCGACATGGGCATGCTGACGCTGCTGTCGATGGTCTATTCCAGCATCGTGTGGTGGAAGATCCGGCTCAAGCGGTAGCTCGCGGGCCCGCTTCGCATCACCTGGGGGGCCGCACACTCAACGCCATCACCGCACACTCAACGTCATCACCGCACACTCAACGCCATCACCGCACACTCAACGTCATCACCACACACTCAACGTCATCACCACACACTCAACGTCATCACCGCACACTCAACGCCGGCGGGTAGCCGCGGGATCGCAGTGCCTGGTTCACCCGGCGGACGATGTCGGGCGCACGATCCGCGGCGATCACCCGGATGACGATCCAGCCCATCCGGGCCAGGGTCTCCAGCCGGATGATGTCCTGGTGCCACTGCCAACCGTCGACGAGGTGCTGTTCGCCGTCGTATTCGGCGGCGACCATGACGTCCGGCCAACCCATATCCAGGTAGTAGGTGACACCTGCCGTCGGCACCGGGATCTGGGTGCGCTGCGGCGGCAGGCCCGCCTCGCTGAGCAGCAGTCGCAGATAGGTCTCCCGCGGTGACTCCGCACCGGGATCGACCAGGCTCAGCGCCCGCTCCAATTGCCGCAGCCCCCGGGTGTGGAGATGACGGCGGGCCACCGCCGCAACGTCGTCAACATCCAGTCGCACCGCGCGGGTCAACGCGTCCAGCCGGGCCACCGCCGTTCGCAGCGATTCGCGTCGGCCGATGTCGAAAGCGGTCCGCTCGGGAGTCGTCACCGACATCTCGGCAACGGTGCACATCTCGTCGTCGAGCAGCGTGTCCCGCCGGGCGATCACACCGGCCGGCCCCCGCGGGTTGGCGTGCACGAGCTCCACCGGCACGTCGTCGTCGATCCACTTGCTGCCGTGCAACGCCGCAGCCGCCACTCCAGCGACGACCCCACGGCCCCCCGACCACAGCCACGCCGCGGCGGTCCGCTCCGCGAGCCCCGACGATACCTGCCGTGACAGGTAGACGTTGCGATGCACCGCCCGGTAGTGGGTCCGCAGGCCGTGCCGGTTCAGCCTGCCGGCCGCCAAGGCGTCGCTGCCGATGAACGGTTGCTCTGCCACGACCGGTGAGCATCGCCGGACAGTGGCGCCGCCGCCAGTCAGTCATGCACAGGTTGCTTGACTGTGCCGCTACGGCGTTGACTGTGCGGCTACAGCGTTGACTGTGCGGCTACGGCGTTGACTGTGCGGCTACGGCGTTGACTGTGCGGCGCCCCACTCGGCCCGCGCGTACTCACTCATCGCGATCAAAGCGTCCATCGCCGAGCTGCGGTCGCGGGCATCGACGGTGATCACCGGAACGTGCTCGGGCAGCGCCAGCGCGGCGCGCACCTCGGTGAGCGGATACCGGGGTGTGCCGTCGAACTGGTTGACCGCGACCAGAAACGGCAGCCTGCGGTGCTCGAAGAAGTCCACCGCGGCGAAGCTGTCGGCCAGTCGGCGGCAGTCGGCCAGGATGATCGCGCCGCTGGCGCCGTGCACCAGGTCGTCCCACATGAACCAGAACCGGCGCTGCCCGGGGGTGCCGAACAGATGCAGCACCAGGTCCTCGGCCAGCGTGACGCGGCCGAAGTCCATCGCCACCGTGGTAGTCCGTTTGCGCGGCGTGCTCGTCAGGGTGTCCACGCCGGCCGATGCGTCGGTGACGATCGCCTCGGTGCGCAGCGGCACGATCTCCGAAACCGTGCCGACGAACGTGGTCTTGCCGGCGCCGAACCCGCCGGCGATGACGATCTTCATCCGGACAGGTCCAGGTGGGCGCCGGCTACCCCTCCCGATGCCGCGGCCGAGAAGACCGGCTCAGCCACGGCCGCCGCCGCGGTCCACGATGGAACGCACGCCCGCCATTATGGTCCACATCCCGGCCCGGTCACCCACATCGGCTCGGTGTTCGGTCCCCCTGTCCGGCCACCGGGGTCCGCCGGGTCACCCGCGCCGGGCCGACTGCACCACCGCACCCACCCGCTCGACCAGCACGGCCATCTCATAACCGATCTGGCCGATGTCCCCGGAGGCGGCGGCCAGCGCCGCCAGTTGCGAGCCGTCACCGACCCGCATCAGCAGCAGGTAACCGTTCTGCATCTCGACCACCGACTGCAGCACCCGGCCGCCCTCGAACAGCTGCGCCGCACCGGCCGCCAGGCTGGCCAGCCCGGAGGACACCGCGGCGAACTGGTCGGCCCGCTCGGGTGGCAGATGCTCGCTGGCCGCGACCAGTAGGCCGTCCACCGACACCAGCACCGCATGAGACACCCCGGGCACCTCGCGGGCGAAGTTGGACAGCAGCCAGTCCAGTGAATCGCCCGGCGGGCGCGGGTGGCTCACATCGATTCCCGGGAGTGCGCACGAGCGGCGCGCACCCCGCCGAAATGGCCGGCGATCGACGCCCGGACGGCGTCGGGATCGCGGTCGAAGTCGGCGCGGTGGCGCGCTCCCCCGCCAATTGACGGGTCGCCAGGCGAATCCGGGGTGGCCGAGCCCGGCACCAGCCGGGCCCCCGGCTCACGGACCGGCAGGCCGTGTTCGGTGTGCTCGACGACCGGCAGGTTTTCCACGTCGGCGGCCAGCGACCAGCCGTGATCCCAGACCGACTTCCAGTCCAGGTCGGTACTGCGGCCCAGCTCATGCGGGTCGACCAGCCATTCCGACCGCATGCGCTGGTAGATCACGTCTTCCTCGGGGTCGGCCGCGCGAGCTTCGGGCGGGGTCTCGGGTGGAGTCCCGGCGGCCCCGCCCGCCCCCGGCCTGCGCTGCGGCAGCCCGGCGGCCGCGGGCCCGCCCTTCCGGGCCCCGTCGCGCGGTGCCGGCGCCGACTGCTCGTCGCCGACCCGCCCAGCCGGTGCGACCGCGGGCGCCCGCGGCCCGCGCGGTGCCGGTGGCTCGGCGCCGGTGCCGGCGGCCAGCAGTGCCGGCGGCAGATACACCTCGACGGTGATGCCCCGCCCGGCGGCCGGCGGAATCGGGGAGAGCCGTACCCCGATCCGGTGCCGGTGCGCCAGTCGGCCGACCACGAAAAAGCCCATGTGGCGAGCGCTATCGGGGGTGACTTCAGTTCCCCCGGCCAGCCGCATGTTGGCCATCCGCAGGTCGGCCTCGGTCATCCCCAGCCCGGCGTCGACGATCTTGACCAGCACGCCGGCATCGCGGGTGGTCAGCGCGGAGACCTGGACCCGGGCGCTGGGCGGCGAGTAGCGCAGCGCGTTGTCGACCAGCTCGGCGAGCAGATGGACGGTGTCGGCGACAGCCGCACCGAGCACCGTGACATCGGGCACCATCCCGGTCCGCACCCGGCGGTAGTCCTCGACCTCGGCGGCGGCCGTGCTGACCACCGTCGACAACGGCGCCGCCGGGGTCCGGTCCTGAGCGGGGTGCGCCCCGGCCAGCACCAGCAGGTTGGCGCCGTTGCGGCGCATCCGGGCCGCGAGGTGATCGAGGCGGAACAGGCTGTCGAGTCGCTCCGGGTCCGCCTCGTCGCGCTCCAGCCGCTCGATGAGCGCCAGCTGCTGTTCGACCAGGGACCGGTTGCGCCGCGACATGGTCTCGAACATCTCGTTGACCAGCCGTCGCAGCCGGGCCTCGTCACCGGCCAGCAGCAGCGCCTGGGCGTGCAATTCGTCGACCGCGTGCGCCACCTGCCCGACCTCCTCGGTGGTGTACACCGGCAGCGGCGACGGCTCACGCTCGTCACCGGCGCGCACCCGGGCGATCTCCTGTTCGAGGTCGCCGTGGGCCACCCGCAGCGCACCGTCCCGCAACGTCCGCAGCGGGCGCACCAGCGAGCGCGCCACCAGCCCCACCACCGCCAGCACGATGGCGAGCGCCACCAGCATCAGCACGGCGTCGCGGATGGCGGCATCGCGCCGGTCGGCGGCCAGGTCGCCCAGCGCCGTCGTCACCGTCCGGGTGCTGTCGTCGATCACCCGGGCCGCTATCCGGTCGGTGCTGCGAATCGAATCGCGCAGCACCGGGTTTCCGGGCAACACGCTCTCCGGATCGGCCAGGATCGCCATCCGGGTCACCAGCTGCTGCTGCAGCGTCTTGGCGTCCGCGGAGTCGACACCGAGCACCTGGCTCATCCCGAACAGCGTCGACGGCTCGGTGCCGGCCAGGGTCGTCATTGACGTGCGCAGTTCCGGGTCGGGCAGCTCACCGCCACGGTTGACCAGCAGCTCGGCCATCGTCATCTGGCCGCGAGCGCCCACCGCCCGACTCAGCCCCTCGGCCTGCGCCCGGATCCGCTCGTCGTCGACGCGCACCGAGCCGTTGATCGTGTCCTCGGCGGTCAACAGGATCGGCGCGTAACCACTCACCTGTTCGCGCAGGCCGATGCCGTTCGCCGAGACCTGCTCCAACAGCTGGCGGCCGCTCTCGATCAGGGTGGTCACCCCCGACCGCACATCACCGGCCACGTCCGCGCCCGCCAGCTGCGCGGAGAGTTCGTCGGTGCGGTGCCCGTACCGCTTCATCGCACCCTGCACATCACCGCCGGAGGCCGCGGCCACCAGAGCGCCGTCCAGTGCCGACAGGTAGTCGGTGATCGCCGGAATCGCCTCGGCCCGGTCGGCGGCCAGGCGCAACCGGCTGGCGTCGCTCAGCGCCCCGGCGACCCGCAGCCCGCCGAAGACCATCGCGAGCGCCATCGGCACCAGTGCGATCGCCAGAACCTTCCAGCGCACCGGCCAGTTGGTGACCGACCAACGCGGCGGGCGCCGTGCTGCCGGCTCGTCCGGTTCCGGGCTGCCGGACGCCGGTTGCGGCCGCACCGCTTCCGCGGGGTCGAACAGCGTCATCGGCCCGCCGCCGCGGTGCCGACCGAAGAGTTGACGCTGACTGTTCGCGGCTCGTTCATGGCAATTCGACGAGTATGCCAGCCGGCGCCGACGGCTGGCCACAGCCGTTATCCAACAGATACCGCTTAACTGGGACTGGCATGATCGCCGGATGTTTCGGGTGTTGTTCCACTCGCCGCGGATCGCCCCCAACACCGGCAACGCGATCCGGATGGTGGCGGCCACCGGCGCCGAGTTGCACCTGGTCGAGCCGCTCGGCTTCGACCTGTCCGAACCGAAGCTGCGCCGTGCCGGGTTGGACTACCACGACCTGGCATCGGTCACGGTGCACCCGTCGCTGCCGGCCGCCTGGGCGGCGTTGGCCCCGGCGCGGGTGTTCGCTTTCACCGCCCAGGCCGAGGCATCGTTTGCCGAAGTGAGTTACCAGCCCGGTGACGTGCTGATGTTCGGCCCCGAACCCACCGGGCTGGAGCCCACCACCCTGGCCGACCCGCACATCACCGGTCAGGTTCGCATCCCGATGCTGGCCGGCCGGCGCTCCCTGAACCTGTCGAATGCCGCCGCGGTCGCCGTCTACGAGGCGTGGCGCCAGCACGGATTCGCCGGCGCAACCATCGGTTGAGTGATGTAGATCACGTCCGACGCTGCAGCCATTCGTGATAGACAAGCCGGTAGATTTCTATCTTGAACCGAGCTGAGGGGCGCTGCGCCATGTTCGATCTGATCCTTCGTGACGGACTGTGGTTCGACGGGACGAACTCGAATCCACGGCGGGCCAGCCTCGGGATCAGGGACGGCCGGGTCGCCGAGGTGTCGTTCGGCGGTCTCGACGAGACCGGCTGCCCCGAGGTGATCGACGCCGCCGGCAAATGGGTGCTGCCCGGCTTCATCGACGTCCACACCCACTACGACGCCGAGGTGCTGCTCAACCCCGGCCTCGACGAGTCGGTGCGACACGGCGTGACGACGGCGGTGCTGGGCTGCTGCTCGATGTCCACGGTGTACGCGGCCTCCGAGGACGCCGCCGACCTGTTCAGCCGGGTGGAGGCCGTGCCCCGAAAATACGTCCTGAGCGCCCTGGAGGAGTTCCGCACCTGGGACGATCCCGAGGGCTATGTGAAGGCCGTCGACGCGCTGCCGCTGGGCCCGAATGTGGCGTCGTTCCTGGGGCATTCGGATCTACGCACCTCGGTGCTGGGCCTGGACCGCGCCACCAACACCTGGGCGCTGCCCAGCCCCCGGGAACTGAAGGCGATGGCCGCGCGCCTCGAGGCGGCCCTGGACGCCGGCATGCTCGGCATGTCCGGCATGGACTCGCCCATCGACAAGCTCGACGGCGACCGGTACCGCTCCCGCGCGCTGCCGTCGACGTATGCGTGGTGGCACGAGCGGTGGCTGCTCATCGACGTGCTGCGCAAGCGCGGCCGGATGCTGCAGAGCGCGCCGAACGTCAAGAACCCGCTGACCGCGATCCTGTTCTTCGCGGCTTCCGGAGGCAACCGACTGCTGCAGCGCGGGCAGGTCCCGGTCAGCCTGCTGGTGGCGGCCGACGGCAAGTCCGCCCCACACGCCCACCTCGTGCTGCGCGGCGCCGCCGCGATCGGCAACGCGGTGTTCAACTCCAAGGTGAAGTTCCAGCACCTGCCGGTCCCGTTCAGCCTCTACTCCGACGGCATCGACCTGCCGGTGTTCGAGGAATTCGGCGCCGGCAGCGCGGCGCTGCACCTGCGCGACCAGATCGAGCGCAACCAGCTGATGGCCGACAAGGACTACCGGCGGGGCTTCCGGCGGGAGTACATGATCAAGCGGCACATGCCGGGCATGTGGCACAAGGACTTCTACGATGCCCGGATCGTCGAGTGCCCCGATGCTTCGCTGATCGGCAAGACCTTCGGCCAGATCGCCGACGAGCGCGGCGAGCACCCGCTCGACGTCTTCCTCGATGTGCTGGTGGACAACGGCGAGAAGAACGTCCGCTGGACCACGGTCGTCGGCAACCACCGCCCCGACGTGCTGGACAAGATCGCCCGGGATCCCAACGTGCACATGGGTTTCTCCGACGCCGGCGCCCATCTGCGCAACATGGCGTTCTACAACTTCGGGCTGCGCTTCCTCAAGCGGATGCGCGACGCCGAACTGGCCGGGAATCCCGTTCTGTCCCTCGGCAATGCGGTGCACCGGCTCACCGGGGAACTGGGCAGCTGGTTCGGCCTGGACGCCGGGTACCTGCGCCAGGGCGACCGCGCCGACTTCGTCGTCGTCGACCCCGCCGGCCTGGACGACTCGCTGGCCGCCTACCACGAGGAGCCGGCGCCGTTCTTCGGCGGACTGTCGCGCATGGTCAACCGCAACGACAAGGCCGTCGTCGCCACCGCCGTCGGCGGCACGGTGGTGTTCCGGCAGGGCAAGTTCATCGACGGCTACGGACAGAAAAGGCAGACCGGCCATTACCTCAAGGCCGGCGAGAAGCCTGCACTCGCAGTCCAAAACTGATCCGGAGGACACCAGATGACCACCGCCACAGCGAAAGCCGAGAACCTGTCGAAGCGCAGACATGGACCGCTCACCCATGCCGAGGAGCGGGTGCAGATCCGGCCCCGCGAAGTCCGCTTCGACCTCTCCAATACGCCGCTGCACTGGATTCCCGGTGAACCCATCGCCTCGCACGCGATATCCACCTTCAACTACATGCTGCCGGTCGGCGAGCGCTGGTTCTGCCAGGTCTACGAACGCCTGCTGCCGTTCGTGAACGACGAGACGCTGCGCCAGGAGATGCTGGGCTTCATGGGGCAGGAAGGCATTCACGCCAAAGCCCACGAGGAGGTGCTGCGTGAATTCTTCGCCCGGCACGGAATCACCAACGCCGAACGCTTCGCCGACCTGGTCGACTGGGTGGAGAGCAGGTTCTACCCGCTGCTGGACCAACTCTCCGATGACGCGCTGCTGCAGGCGCTCAAGCCGCAGATCGCGCTGGTCGCGGTCATCGAACAGCTCACCGCGTTCATGGGCACCTGGCTGCTGAACTGCGATCTGGACCAGCGCGGCGCGGACCCGGTGATGCTCGACCTGTTCCGCTGGCACGGCGCCGAGGAGATCGAACACCGATTCGTGGCGCACGACGTGGTGGAGTACTTCGAGGTGAACAGGCTGCTGCAGCTGGCACTGACGGTCTTCGTCGGCGTCAACTACCTGCCGCTGAGCTTGTTGGTGTCGAAATACCTGATCAATGCCGACCGCTCGCTGCCGAAGATGGGGATACTGCGCATCCTGTGGGAGGGCCGCGCCGCGGGCAAGCGCGGCGTGCTGCCCGATTGGCTGGCGATCATCAAAGAAATCCCGATCATCGCCCGTAAGGGCTACTCGCCGCTGCAGGCCGGGCGCACCGCGCAGGCCGTCGCCTATCTGGCGCAGTCGCCGGCCGTGCGTGCCGGCAAGTCATGAGCGGACGCAGGCCCGCGGACGCCGTGCTGCCCCCGCCCAGCGTCAGCGGGCGGTTCCCGCACTCCCCGCTGTGGTGGGCGCTGGGCGCCGTCGCCGACGCCGGCCTGCTGCTGCTCGATACGACAGCACCGGTACGGCAACTGCTCAATCGCGCCCCGCGGCAGCATCCGGTGTTCGCCGACCGGATTCCGGTGGTGGTGGCCGACCGGCGGATCATCGCCACCGATGACGATGTCGTGGCGGTGACGTTCACCGCCGCCGAGGGTGGCCTGCTGCCCTGGCACCCGGGCGCACACATCGACGTCTTCCTGCCGTCCGGCCGCAAGCGGCAGTACTCGCTCTGCGGCGACACCGACGACCGCACCACCTACCGGGTGGCGGTCCGGCGCATCGCCGACGGCGCCGGCGGCTCGATCGAGATGCACGGCCTCGCCGTTGGCGATGCGGTCGAGATCAGCACGCCCCGCAACGCCTTCTTTCTGGCGCTGCCAGAGACCGGTGGCCGACTGCGTTTCATCGCCGGCGGCATCGGTATCACCCCGATCCTGCCGATGCTCGCGCTGGCAGATGCGACCGGCCTGGACTGGAACCTGATCTACACCGGCCGGCACCGGAGCAGCCTGCCGTTCCTCGACGAACTGAGCGGCTACGGCAGCCGGGTCAGCGTCCGCACCGACGACGAGCATGGCCGGCCCGGGCGCTCCGAGCTGCTCGACGGCGTCGATGCCGGCACCGCGGTCTACGCGTGCGGCCCGCCGGCCATGGTCGCGCTGCTCCAAGACGGGCTGCCCGCCGATTCGGTCGCCGAACTGCACTTCGAGCGGTTCTCCCCGCCCCCCGTCGTCGGCGGCAACGCCTTCACCGTCGAGCTGGCCCGATCGGGGACCATCGTCGACGTCGCCGCCGATGAGACCGCGCTGACCGCGATCCGGCGGCACCGGCCGCATGTGGCCTACTCGTGCCAGCAGGGCTTCTGCGGAACCTGCGTCCAGCAGGTGGTCGACGGTACGGTCGAGCATCGCGATCAGCTGCTCACCGAGGCCCAACGGGCCCGCGGCAATATGCTCATCTGCGTCTCGCGCTGCCAGGGCGACCGGGTAACGCTCGATCTCTAGCCGACAGGACAGCACCAATGCCGCGAATCACCAGCTTCAGCCGGGGCAAGCACTCGTTCCCGGTGCGCGACACGGGGCCGCAGGACGGCCCCCCGGTCGTACTGTTGCACGGCTTCCCGCAGAACTCGTCGTCGTGGCAGCAGGTGGCCGCCCGGCTCGACGAGCAAGGGTATCGGACGCTGGCGCCCGATCAGCGCGGGTATTCTCCGCAGGCCTGCCCCTCGGGGCGGCACAGTTACCGGATCACCGAATTGATCGACGACATCGTCGAGTTGATCGGGCAGGCCGGGCTCGGCCCGGTGCACCTGGTCGGACATGACTGGGGCGCGGGCGTGGCCTGGGCGGTCGCGACCCGGCACCCGGAACTGCTGCGCTCCCTGACCGCCGTATCGGTGCCGCACCCGGCCGCCTTCGCGCTGTCCGTGCTCGGCAGCAAGCAGATCTTCCTGTCCTGGTACATGGTGGCCTTCCAGCTCCCGTGGCTGCCGGAACGGTTGGTCAGCAAAGAGAACGGCTTCTTCCAGCAGATGCTGACAAGGAGTGGCCAATCCACCGCCGCGGCACTCCGGGACGTCAGGATGCTGCGGCAGGGCAACACCGCGACCGGGGCGGTCAACTACTACCGTGCGCTGCCCTATGCATTGCTGCTGGCCCCGCTGTTCCGGGGGCCGGTAAAAGTTCCGACCCTGCAGGTATGGAGCGACGGGGACGTCGCAGTGGGCCGCAAAGGCCACGAACTCAGCGCCAAGTTCGTCAGCGCCCCCTGGCGGCTGGTGACCCTGGCGGGGGTGAGCCACTGGATTCCCGAGGAGGCCCCGGAGCGGCTGGCCCAGCTCATCGCCGAGCACGCTGCGATGTACGCCGGCGCCGCCCCGGTCAGCCCGTAAACTGCCGCCGTGGCCGCACAACTGACCGAATTGTTCTCGCAGCGATCCCGGATGCCCTTGGTCGCCGACCAGATCGCGCGCCGGATCGTCGATGCGGCGGCGACGTGCTTCATTCGCGACGGTGTCGGCAAGACCACCATGGTCGGGATCGCCGACGAAGCCGGCGTCGGTGTCGCGACGGTCTACCGGCGATTCGGCAACAAGGACAACCTGGTCCAGGTCACGCTGCTGATGGAGGTGCACCGGTTCCTGGACGCGCTGACCGAGCGCCTCGCCGACGCCGGCAGCCCGGAAGATCAATTGGCGGAGGGGTTCGCGACATTCGTTGCCTCGGTGGTGGATCGGCCCCTGCTGGTCGACGCACTCGAGCGGGACGAGGCCGCCAACCTGCTGCCGATGATGACCAGCGGCGCCAGCCCGTTCCTGGCGATCGGAACGGCCTACATCGCGGGCCTGGTCGAGCAGTGGCAGTCCGCGCACGGGCTCGACAACAGCTACGACGCCGCGATGGTCGCGGAGATCTTCGCTCGTCTCGCCCATTCGCTCACGCTGACACCCGACGGCCGGATTCCGGTCCGCGACGACGCCGCCGCCCGGGCCTTCGCACGCACCTACCTGCTACCGCTGCTGCAGCCCAGCGGAGCGCTGGCGACCCGTTAGCCGCTGCTCACCAACTGTCCCAGTGCGTCAACTGGGCCGCGGGCAGTCGCTTGGCCGGCCTGAAGTCGGTGCCCTTGGTGTAGGCGATCGGGAAGAGCCCGCCCTGGCTGTACTTCTCGAACGGGATGCCGAGCACCTCAGCGGCCTGGCGTTCGCCGTCGCCGAGCAGGTGCAGGGTGGTCCAGCAGGAGCCCAGCCCGCGGGAGCGCAGCGCCAGGCAGAAACTCCACACCGCCGGGAACAGCGACGCCCAGAACGACGCGCTCATGCCCAGCGGAGCCTTTTCGGCCCGGCCCTCGAGGCAGGGGATCAGCAGCACCGGGACCTCCTGCATGTTCTCGGCCAGGTACTTGGCCGAGTCGAATACCAGGGGCCGTCGTTCGTCGCGGATGTCGCCGTACTCCGGTTTGGGCTGATCCAGGTAGGGCAGTGCGTTGGCGCGGTAGATGTCGGCGATGGCCTGTTTTTTGACCGGGTCGGTGACGAACATCCACTGCCAGCCCTGCGCGTTGGACCCGGTCGGCGCCTGCAGAGCCAGTTCCAGGCACTCCATCAGGACGTCGCGGGGCACCGGCTCATCCAGGTCGAGTCGCTTGCGGACCGATCGGGTGGTGGTCAGGAGTTCGTCGACGGACAGGTTGAGGGTCATGCTGCGAGATTACCGGCGGCTCCCCCGGCCACCGGGCGTGCGGGGGATGCCGCCGAAGCCACCGGTGCCGCAGCCCGGCGACGGTGCGGCCCATTCCAGGGTGCTGCCCCGCACACTCAACACCGAAGCCGCACACTCAACTGCGTTCAGCCCCGCATAACGCCCGGTCACGCCAGGCCTCATCGTTTGAGTGTGCGATGGCGCTGTTGAGTGTGCGATGGCGCTGTTGAGTGTGCGCAACGCCCCCAGCCCGCCCCCCATAGCAAGGGAAGCAAGGGAAGAGCCCCGCACGCGGGGCGTGCGGGGCTCTTCCTGTCGAGCGTTGAAACTACGGGGTGGCGCCAGCACCGCCCGGGGTGCCGCCGGTGCCGCCGGTCGGGGTGACCGTGGCACCGCCGGGGTTGCCGACACCGCCGGCCTTGCCGGCAGCGATGGAGTCGCCGCCGCTGCCGGAGGCACCGCCGCTGCCGCCGAGCACCGTGCCGTTGCCGCCGGCGCCGCCGACGCCGCCGGTGCCGCCGGTCGCGTTCTGGCTGTCACCGCCAGTACCGCCGCTGCCGCCCAGGCCGCCGCTGCTGCCGCCGGTGCCGGCGCCGCCGACGCCGCCGGCGCCGCCGGTGCCGCCGTTGCCGGAGCCGGTCAGCGGGCTGCCGACACCGGTGCTCAGACCACCGGCACCGCCGTCGCCGCCCTGGCCACCGGCACCGATGAGGTTGGCGTTGGCGCCGCCGGTGCCGCCGACACCACCGGTGCCGCCGTTGCCGGTCGCGCTCTGACCACCGGTGCCGCCGTCGCCGCCCCAGCCGGCGCCACCGAGGGCGCCGGCCGCAGCGCCGTTGCCGCCGTTGCCGCCGGTGCCGCCGGTGTTGCTGACGCTCTCACCACCGGTGCCACCGTCGCCACCCCAGCCGCTGCTGTTGTAGCCGGTGCCGCCGTTGCCGCCGACGCCGCCGTTGCCGCCGGCGGTGCTGACGCTGTTGCCACCGGCACCGCCGGTGCCACCGCTGCCACCGCTGATGTTGGTGATGACGGTGCCGGCCAGTGTCGGCGCGGCGCCGTTACCGCCGGCGCCGCCGTTGCCCGCGGTACCACTGACGGTGTCGCCACCGGCGCCACCGAGGCCGCCATCGCCGCCGTGGGCGTGAACGAAGCCGCCACCGGTGTCGTAGCCGGTGGCCAGGCCGCCGTTGCCACCGGCGCCGCCGTCGGCGGCCTTGCCGGTGTCGCTGCCACCGCCGGCACCACCGCGGCCGCCGTCGCCGCCGAAGTGGGTACCCGAACCGCCGTCACCGGCCGTGCCGGCCACGCCACCGTTGCCGGAGACGCTGTTGCCGCCATCACCGGCCGCGCCACCGGCGCCACCCACGCTGTCGGTGGTGGCACCGGTCGGGCCGTCGGTGCCGTTGGCACCGTTACCGCCGGCGCCACCGTTGCCGCTGACACTGTCACCACCGGCGCCGCCGGCGCCACCGCTACCGCTGGTGCCGGCGAACGAGGTGCCCTTGCCGGAGGCGTCGTACCCGGTGGCCGCTCCACCCTTGCCGCCGTTGCCGCCGGTGCCACCGTTGGCCGCCCCGGTGCTGGCACCGCCCGCACCGCCGGTGCCACCGGCACCGCCAGACAGGGTGCCCTTGCTGCCGTCGCCGCCGTTGCCGGCCGCCCCGGTGTTGCCGCTGTCGGTACCGCCACCGGCACCACCGGTGCCACCCTGGCCACCGAAGGTCATCAGGGCGGCGGTCGTGTCGGCGTCGCCGGCGTTGCCGCCGTTAGCGCCGTTGCCACCGGTGCCGGTCTTGGAGTAGCCACCGTCACCACCCT
>CAZGGK010000026.1:34757-59567 GCA_964525125.1 uncultured Mycobacterium sp. | reverse complement strand
TGCGGTGGAGCGGACACGGATCCCGGCGAACTCATGACTAGAACACTAGTTCGATCAATCGACACAAACCCGCCCCGAACACCCCGCACCCGGCAGCTATCCACAGTCGGCGATTTCATCCACAGCGTTGCGCGCGCGATGGCGAGCGGATAGGTTCAGCCGGGCCGCCCCGACCGCCGGGCCGCCCCGACCCCAGCCCAACCGTCTTCGCCGAGGGAGACACCGATGCCTCCCCGCGACCACACCCTCGCCGAACCCCCGCAGCGGGAGAGCCGGATCGCCCGAATGGCCGTGCGGTTCACCGCATTCACCCAGCGCTGGCTGCCGGATGCCTACGGCTTCGTGCTGGTGGGCACCTTCGTGATTCTGGGGCTGGGTCTGCTCACCGGGGAGCCGCTGTTCGGCCGGCCCGACGATCCCACGGCCACCACCGGTTTCGGGCTGGTCGACGCGTGGGGCAAGGGTTTCTGGGCGCTGATCGAGTTCACGCTGCAGATGGCGATGATCATCATCGGGGGCTACGCCGTCGCGGTGTCGCGCCCGGTGGCGTCGGTCATCGCCCGGCTGGCCCGGATCCCGCGCACCCCACGCGGCGCTATCGTGTTCACCGCAGCGGTAGCCATGGTCACGGCGTACCTCAACTGGGCCTTCAGCCTGATCTTCACCGCGATCCTGGCCCGCGAGATCGCCCGCATCGTCCGCGGCGTCGACTACCGCGCAATCGGGGCGATGGCCTTCCTGGGCCTGGGAACCGTTTGGGCACAGGGACTCTCCGGCTCGGCGGCACTGCAGGTCGCGAGTTCGTCCAGCCCGGAGGGGGTACGCGACGTCGTCCGCGCCGGTGGCCGCTGGCCGGACGGCCTGATCCCGCTGTCGCACACGATCTTCCTCTGGCAGAGCCTGCTGGCAACCGCGATCATCTTCCTCATCGCGGTGGCGATGGCGTGGTTCCTCGCTCCGGCGGAAGAACACGCCCGCACCGCCGAGGATCTCGGCATCCGGCTGCACTCGGTGCTCGACGCGGCCACCGCGGAGGCCGAGAGGACCCGCAGGCACAGCCGTCCCGGCGACTTCATCGAGTACAGCCCGGCATTCACGGTGCTGGTGGTACTGCTTGGAACCTGCTATCTGGCACGGTATTTCGGTACCGCCAAGACCGGTGTGCTCGCCGCGATCAACCTCAACACGATCAACCTGGTGCTGATCCTGCTCGCGCTGCTGTTGCACTGGCGGCCGGTTCGGCTGGCCCACGCGGTTCGCGACGCGGCTTCGGCGGCGTCGGGAGTGCTGCTTCAGTTCCCGTTCTACGGCGGCATCTTCGGGCTCATCGTCTACACCGGGCTGTCGGCGTCGATCTCCGGCTGGCTGGTCTCGGTGTCCAACGCCGTCCTGTACCCGCCGCTGGTCGCCGTCTACAGCTGCCTGCTGGGGGTTTTCGTGCCCAGTGGTGGCGGCAAGTGGGTCATCGAGGCGCCGTACCTGATCGGCGCGGCCAACGATCTCGGCGTCGACCAGGGCTGGATGGTGGTCGTCTACGACCTCGCCGAGGCCAGTGCCAACTTCCTGCAACCGTTCTGGATGCTCCCGACGCTGGCCATCCTCGGCCTCAAGGCCCGCGATATCATGGGCTACACGTTCACCATGTTCGCAGTCTGCTTCCCGGCCGTGCTGGTCGGCGTCACGGTGCTGGGCGTCACGCTGCCGGGCCGCTGAGCGGCTTCAGCGCAGCTTCTCGGCCAGCCGCCGGTTCACCGGCTCGGGCAGCAGGTCACAGACGTCCCCGCCCATCGACGCCACCTCTTTGGCCAGCGAGGACGACACGAACGAATACCCCGGCGTGGTCGCCACGAAGAACGTGTCCACCCCGGCGATGTGCTTGTTCATCTGGGCCATCTGCAACTCGTACTCGAAGTCGGTGCCGGTGCGCAGGCCCTTGATGATCGCGGTCAGCCCGCGCTCGCGGACGAAGTCGACCACCAGGCCGCGGCCCGACTCCACCCGCACGTTGGCCAGGTGCGCAATGGATTCGGTCAGCATCGCGATCCGCTCCTCGAGGCTGAACATGCCCTGTTTGGCGGGGTTGACCAGCACCGCGGCGATCACCTCGTCGAACTGCGCGGCCGCGCGCTCCAGGATGTCGACGTGCCCCAGGGTCACCGGGTCAAACGAGCCCGGGCATACCGCGCCGCTCATAGGGCGACGGTAGCAGCAGGATCAACCGAGTTCGGCCAGCTCCAGCCGGGTGTCGCCGTAGCGCCGCGACGGCCAGGGCGTCCAGCCGTCCGGCCAGTCCACCGCCGGCGACGACGCCCCCCGCTCGATGACCACGACGGTGCCGGGACCGGCCCAGCCGCCGGCGGCCAATGCGACGGGCAGCGAATCGATTTCGGCGGCCGCCACCTGGTAGGGCGGGTCGGCCAGCACCAGATCGACCGGACCCGGGGCGCCGCCGGAGAGCACCGCCATCACCCGGCCGCGGCGTACCGCCGCACCCGGCAGGCCCAGTGCCCCGATGTTGCCGGCGATGACATCACAGGCACGCGGGTCGGATTCGACGAACAGCGCCGAAGCCGCGCCCCGCGACAGCGCCTCCAGACCGAGCGCCCCGGACCCGGCGTAGAGATCCAGCACCGCCATGCCGGCCAGCTCCAGGCGCGCGGACAGCACGCTGAAGAGCGCTTCGCGCACCCGGTCGGCGGTCGGCCGGGTACCGCGCGGCGGTACCGCGATGCGCCGGCCGCCCGCCCGGCCGGCCACGATGCGGGTCAGCCGATCACCACCAGCAGGTCGCCACCCTCGACCTGGGCGGTCTCCGAGACCGCCACCCGCTGCACGGTGCCGGCGGTCGCGGCGCTGATCGCGGCCTCCATCTTCATCGCCTCGATGGTGGCGACGGTCTGGCCGGCGGCGACGGTGTCACCCACCGCAACCCCGACGGTGACGACACCGGCGAACGGCGCGGCCACCTGTGCGGGGTTGGCGCGGTCGGCCTTCTCGGCCACCGGGACCGAGCTGGCGATGCTGCGGTCACGCACCTCCACCGGCCGCAGTTGGCCGTTGATGATGCACATCACCGTGCGCATTCCGCGTTCGTCGGGTTCGGAGATCGCCTCCAGCCCGATGAGCAGTTCCACTCCGGGTTCCAGCCGCACCCGGTGTTCCTCACCCTGACGCAGGCCGTAGAAGAACTGGTTGGCCGAGAGCTGCGAGGTGTCGCCGTACACCTCCCGGTGCGCCTCGAATTCCTTTGTCGGGCCTGGAAACAGCAGCCGGTTCAGCGTCTTCCGGCGGTTGGCCCCGGCCAGTCCGAGCATGGCCTCGTCGCCGGCCGACAGCTGCTGAACCGGACGGGCCGGGCCCCGCCCGGCCAGCGCCATGGTGCGCAACGGCTCCGGCCAGCCACCGGCGGGCTCCCCCAACTCGCCGCGCAGGAACCCGATCACCGAGTCCGGGATGTCGACGCGCGCCGGGTCGGCGGCGAATTCGTCGGCGCCGACCCCGGCGGCGACCAGCGCCAGCGCCAGGTCGCCGACGACCTTCGAACTCGGGGTCACCTTGATCAGGCGCCCCAGCACCCTGTCGGCGCCGGCGTAGTTGGCCTCGATCTCCTCGAATCGGTCGGCCAGGCCCAGCGCTTTGGCCTGCTGGTGCAGGTTGGACAGCTGCCCGCCCGGGATCTCGTGGCGGTACACCCGCCCGGTCGGCCCCGGCAGGCCGGATTCGAACGGGGCGTACACCTTTCGCACCGTCTCCCAGTACGGCTCCAGATCGCAGACCGCGGACAGCGACAGCCCGGTGTCGTACCCGGTGTGCGCGGCCGCGGCGACGATCGAACTCAGTGCCGGCTGGCTGGTGGACCCCGCCAGCGGCGCGGCCGCCCCGTCGACGGCATCGGCCCCGGCGTGCCAGGCGGCCACATAGGTCGCCAGCTGGCCGCCCGGCGTGTCGTGGGTGTGCAGGTGGATCGGCAGGTCGAACCGGCTGCGCAGCGCACCCACCAGCACGGTGGCCGCCGACGGCCGCAGCAGCCCGGCCATGTCCTTGACGGCCAGCACATGGGCGCCGGCGTCGACGATCTTTTCGGCCAGCCCGAGGTAATAGTCCAGGGTGTAGAGCGTCTCGCCCGGGCTGGTCAGATCGCCGGTATAGCACATCGCGACTTCGGCTACCGTGCAACCGGTTTCGCGTACCGCATCGATCGCCGGGCGCATCGAATCGACGTTGTTGAGCGCGTCGAAGATCCGGAAGATATCGATCCCGGTGGCCGCCGCCTCGGCCACGAACGCCGAGCACACCGACTCCGGATACGGCGTGTAGCCCACGGTGTTGCGGCCGCGCAGCAGCATCTGCAGGCAGATGTTGGGCAGCGCCGCGCGCAGCGCGGCCAGCCGCTCCCACGGGTCCTCTTTCAGAAACCTCAGCGCCACATCGTAGGTCGCGCCGCCCCAGCATTCCATCGACAGCAGTTGCGGGGTGGTCCGGGCGATGTAGGGCGCCACGTTCAGCAGGCCGTTGGTGCGCAGCCGGGTGGCCAGCAGCGACTGGTGGGCGTCCCGGAACGTCGTCTCGGTGACCCCGACCGCGGGGGTGTCCCGCAGCCACCGGGCGAACCCCTCCGGACCCAGTTGCAGCAGCCGCTGTTTGGAGCCGGGCGGCGGGGCGGCCGACAGGTCGACGTCGGGCAGCTTGTCGCGCGGGTAGACCAACGACGGCCGGGTACCGTGCGGGTGGTTGACGGTGACGTCGGCCAGATAGCTTAGAATCCTGGTGCCGCGGTCCGCCGACGAGCGTGCGGTCAGCAACTGTGGCCGTTCGTCGATGAACGACGTGGTGACGAGGCCAGCGGCGAAGTCCGGATCTTCCAGAACCGCCTGCAGAAACGGAATATTCGTCGACACGCCGCGAATCCGGAATTCGGCGATCGCCCGCCGGGCCCGCTTCACCGCGGTGGCGAAGTCGCGTCCCCGGCAGGTCAGTTTGACCAGCATCGAGTCGAAGTGGGCACTGATCTCCGCGCCGAGATGGGTGCCGCCGTCCAGCCGGATCCCGGCCCCGCCCGGGCTGCGGTAGGTGCTGATCCGGCCGGTGTCCGGCCGGAATCCGTTGGCGGGATCCTCGGTGGTGATCCGGCATTGCAGCGCCGCGCCGTGCGGTGCGATCGACTGCTGGGTCAGCCCCAGACCCTCGAGGGTCTCGCCGGAGGCGATCCGCAGCTGGGACGAGACCAGGTCGACGTCGGTGATCTCCTCGGTGACGGTGTGCTCCACCTGAATCCGCGGGTTCATCTCGATGAACACGTGGTGGCCCCGCTCGTCGACCAGGAACTCCACGGTGCCCGCGCAGCTGTAGCCGATGTGCCGGGCGAAGGCCACCGCGTCGGCGCAGATCCGCTCCCGCAGCGCCGGATCCAGGTTCGGGGCCGGCGCCAGCTCGATGACCTTCTGGTGCCGCCGCTGCACGCTGCAGTCCCGCTCGTAGAGGTGCACCACGTTGCCGTGGTTGTCGGCCAGGATCTGCACCTCGATGTGGCGCGGGTTGATCACCGCCTGTTCGAGGTAGACGGCCGGATCGCCGAACGCCGAGGCGGCTTCCCGGCTGGCGGCCCGGATCGCTTCGGCCAGTGCGCCGATCTCGGCGACCCGGCGCATGCCGCGGCCCCCGCCGCCGGCCACCGCCTTGACGAACAGCGGGAACGTCATATCGGCTGCGGCGGCGAGGAGTTCCTCGACCGAGCCCGACGGCGCCGACGACGACAGCACCGGCAGGCCGGCTTCGCGCGCGGCCGCCACGGCGCGGGACTTGTTGCCGGTCAGCGCCAGCACGTCCGCGCCGGGGCCGACGAAGGTTATGCCGGCGGCGGCGCACGCGGCGGCCAGCCCCGGGTTCTCCGACAGGAAGCCGTAGCCGGGGTAGACCGCGTCGGCCCCGCATCGCCGTGCGGTGTCGACGATCTCGTCGATGGACAGGTAGGCGTGTACCGGGTGCCCCCGCTCGCCGATCTGGTAGGACTCGTCGGCCTTGAGCCGGTGCACCGAATTGCGGTCCTCGTAGGGATAGACAGCCACCGTGCCGATGCCGAGTTCGTACGCGGCGCGGAACGCGCGAATCGCGATCTCGCCGCGGTTGGCGACCAGGACTTTGGCGATCACACGAACCCCCTAGACCAGCGTCAGCCAGTAGTCCTGAAACCGGACGAAGATCAACACCGCCAGCGTGATGAACCACACCGCGGTCAGCGACCACCGCCACCGGTACAGCGCCCCGGGCACCGGGTGGAGGCGGCTCGGCTCGGCCACAATCGAAGCCACCGTCACCAGCAGCGGGATGGTGACCGCCCACACCGCCATGCAGTACGGGCACAGCGCCCCGATCCGGTACAGGCTGTCGAAGATCAACCAGTGCACGAATCCCGCCCCGGCCAGCAACCCGAGTCCGAGGCCGGCCCAATACCACCGTGGCAGTGACACTTTCGTCACCGCCAGCAGTCCGCTGACCACCACCACGGCGAAGCCGGCGATACCCAGCAGCGAGTTGGGAAAGCCCAGCACGGACGCCTGCTCGGTGACCATCACCGACCCGCAGGACAGCACCGGGTTGATGTTGCACGGCGGCACGTATGCCGAATCGGCGAGCAACTGGATCTTCTCCACGGTCAGCACCAGCGAGGCGATCAGCCCCACGATCCCGCCGATCAGCACCAGCCACCCGCGCGGCGCCGAGACCGGCACCCCCAGCGCCGGGTCGGCGGGGTTCACGACCGCGGGTTCGGCGATGGTCACGGCGCCTGGGGCGGGACGGCCGCGTCCAGGCCGGGCACGTCGCCGACGATCTCCTTGATCCGCGACACCAGCGCCTCCGGCGTCGACGGCTTGTAGTCCTCGCCGTTGATGCGGATGGTCGGGGTGGCGTGAATGTCGCTGGCCTTGGCCATGCCGGCCACCATCTTGAGGTACTTCCCGCTGTTGACGCAGTCCGGGACGCCGCCGGCCGCGCCGGCCTGCCGGGCCAGCTCGATCAGCCGGTCGTTGTCGGGGAAGACCGTCCCGGTCTCGGCGGGCTGCAACTGCGGGGTGAACAGCGCGGTGTGGAAGCGCCGGAACGCGTCGTTGCTCTCATCGGCGACGCAGTAGGCGGCCGCGCCCGCGCGGGACGAGTAGTCGTCGTTGCCCGGCCGGTCCAGGATGGACACCATGTGGTAGTCGGCCGCGATCGCGCCGCTGTCGATGAGCTTGGAGATGGTGGTGCCGAAGAGCCGCTCCAGGTTGCCGCACGCCGGGCACAGGAAGTCCTCGTAGAACGCCACGACCGCCTTGGGGTCTCCGGTGCCGTCCCGGGTGACCAGCTTGCTCGACGTCACCCGCACCGCCTCCGCGTCGCCGGCGCCCTTCTTGTGCTGGTTGGACACCACGATGTAGCCGATCAGGCCTACCGCGAAGATCACCACGATGGCCACCAGACCGAACTGCGTGACGAGGTTGCGTCTGGTGTCGGCCTTCAGGTTGTAGCCGGCGGGACGTTTGGGTTTGCTGGCCACGGTTGTCTGATCCTTGCCCTCGGTGGTCGGCGGTAGCACTGCGACAGGTGGCTCCAGCGTACCGGCGCGCCCCCGGCGGCCCGGGATCGGCTCGGAACCGGCCCGGAGCAGGCTCAGAACCGGCTCAAGTGGGCGCGCAGTGCGGAGATCAACTCGGTGGTGGCGACCGCGCTGCCGCCGCCCAGCGGGAAGAAGTTGATGAAGGCGTGCGTCAGCGAACCCATGGTCCGCAGGTCGACGACGTTCCCGGCGGCCTGCAACGCCGCGGCGAACCGTTCGCCCTCATCGCGCAGCGGGTCGAAGCCGGCGGTGGTGATCAGCGCGGGCGGCAGCCCGGACAGGTCGTCGGCCCGGAGCGGCGACACCCGCGGATCCGTCGGGTCCAGCTCGGATCCGCCCAGGTACTGCAGGGTGAACCAGTCGATGTCGTGTTTGGTCAGGAAGAAGCCGTCGCCGAACAGGGTCCGGGAGCGGGTCTGCGCGGTGCAGTCGGTGACCGGGTAGATCAGCCACTGCAGCACCGGCGCGGGGCCGCCGGCATCGCGGGCCAGCAGCGAGACCACCGCGGCCAGGTTGGCGCCGGCGCTGTCCCCGCCGACCGCGATCCGGCCGGGGATCGCACCCAGGTCTTCGGCGTGGTCGTGTGCCCACCGGAACGCGGCGTAGGCGTCCTCGACCGCTGCCGGGGCCGGATGCTCCGGCGCCAGCCGGTAGTCGACCGCCAGCACCGCGATGTCGCCGTCCCGGCAGGTCAGCCGGCAAATTCCATCGTGGGAGTCCAGGTCGCCGAGCACGAAGCCGCCACCGTGGTAGAAGACCAGCAGCGGCTTGGAGCCGCCACCGAGCGGGCGGTAGAGCCGGGCCGGGATCTCGCCCGCGGGGCCGGGCACGCGGACCGCGCTGACCGAGACGTGGATCTCCGGGCCGCCCATCGCCGAGGCGAGCTCGCCCAGCTGGCTTCGGGACCGGGCCACGTCGTCGTCGACGTTGAGCCCGTTGATACCGACCGCCCGCTGCGCGGCCAGCATCAGCTGCAGCGTCGGGTCGAGAGTGTTGCCGTCGACGGTCACCGACCGGCCGCCGACCAGCATCCGCTTGACACCCCGCGGAATGAACGGGGCGGCCTTCAAACCCATGCTGGTGGCCGCGGTCTGCACCTGACCGGCCCACCCGGCCGACCGCGGCGACGAGTACCGGGCACCTGCCCCTGGCAGACTCCGTGTCATGGCTGCTCCCGATGATCTGCGTTCAGTCACACTCAATGACGGTAATTCGATACCCCGCGTCGGTTTCGGTGTTTACAAGATTCCACCGTCGGACACCGAGCGGGCGGTGGCCGCCGCCCTGCGGGCCGGTTACCGCCACATCGATACCGCGGCACTGTACGGCAACGAGCGGGCCACCGGCCATGCCGTCACCGCTTCCGGGCTGGCCAGAGACCAGGTTTACCTGGTCACCAAGTTGTGGAACGCCGACCAGGGCTACGATGCCACGCTGGCGGCGTTCGACGCCAGCATGCACCGCCTCGGGCTGGACTACCTGGACCTTTACCTGATCCACTGGCCGATGCCGGCAAGCGGCCGCTACGTCGACACCTTCACCGCGTTCACCCATCTGCGCGATCAGGGCCGGGTCCGGTCCATCGGGGTGAGCAATTTCGCACCGGAGCACCTGCGGGTGCTGATCGACGCCACCGGCATCGTTCCCGTGGTCAACCAGATCGAGCTGCACCCGCGGCTCCCGCAGACCGAACTGCGCCAGCTGCACGCCCAGCTGGGCATCGCCACCGAGGCGTGGGCCCCGCTGGGCCGGGGCACGCTGCTGAACCATCCGACCGTCACCGCCGTCGCCGACGGGTGCGGCCGAACGGCCGCCCAGGTGCTGATCAGGTGGCACATCCAACTCGGTAATATCGTGATCCCGAAATCGGTCCACCCCGAGCGGATCGCGAGCAATTTCGACGTGTTCGATTTCGAACTCGCCGGGAACGAGATGGCCGCGATATCCTCGCTCGACGATGGCACCCGGTTGGGGCCCGACCCGCGCACCTTCGACTACACAGGCAGGTGAGATGACGCCGACTGACGGCACCTCGATCCCCTCCATCGCACTCAACGACGACAACTCGATGCCGGCGCTCGGCATCGGCGTGGCCAAGCTGTCCGACGCCGAGACCGAGCACGCGGTGTCGGCGGCGCTGGCGCTGGGCTGCCGGCTGATCGACACCGCCAAGATGTACGGCAACGAGGCCGCGGTCGGCCGGGCGATCGCCGCGTCGGGCATTCCCCGCGCCGAGGTGTTCGTCACCACCAAGCTGGCCACCTCCGATCAGGGCTTCACCACCGCCCAGCAGGCCTGCCGGGAGAGCGTGGAGCGGCTGGGGCTGGACTATGTGGACCTCTACCTGATCCACTGGCCGGCCCCGTCGCTGGGCCTGTACGTCGACAGCTTCGCCGGCATGATGAGCGCCAAGGAGGACGGCATCGCCCGGTCGGTCGGCGTGTGCAACTTCACCGAGGAGCACCTGTCGACCACCATCGACATGTGTTTCGCGACGCCGGCGGTGAACCAGATCGAGCTGCACCCGCTGCTCAACCAGGCCGACCTGCGCGGCTGCAACGCCGAGCACGGCATCGTCACGCAGGCTCACAGCCCACTCGCACTGGGCCGGCTGCTCGACCACCCGACGGTTCTCACAGTCGCCGGCGAGTACGGTCGCAGCACGGCGCAGGTGCTGATCCGGTGGAGCCTGCAGTTGGGTAATTCGGTGATCCCGCGTTCGTCGCGGCCCGAGCACATTGCGGACAATCTCGACGTTTTCGGCTTCGAGCTGGCCGCCGAGCACATGGATCTGCTGAACGGGCTGCACGACGGCACCCGGGTGCGCGAGGATCCGCTGACCTTCACCGGCAGCTAGAGGCGAACAGTCAGCTCAGCCGGTCCAGGCCCGGATAGGTGTCGAATCCGCGATCGAAGCTCAACAGTTTGGTGATCCCGTGCCGGTTCATCACCGCGATGTGCAGAGCGTCCCGGGAAGACAATCCTGTATAGCGCAACACGGTGTCCCTGGACAGTTCGACGTCGCCGCGGGTGATCGGCAGCACGTCGTCGACCAAGCCGAGGATCGCGTCGAAAGCCGGTTGGATCGCCTCGCGCCGGTTGATCGCCACGTACCGATGACAGATCTCCTGCAGCACCTCGGCATCGGTCACCAGGCGTTCACCGGCCGAGAGCGCTGACTCCAGCAGGCGCTGCGCATCCAGCTTGTGCGGGTGCGGCGCCCCCACCAGATACATGGGGATGTTGGAATCGACCAGGATCACCGTGCGCCGCGCTCGATCTCCTCGAGCATCCGCTCGATGTCGGCGGTGGGAAATTCATGCTGTGCGGCGGCGCGGACGGTACGCAGCTTGGAGTCGAGATCGCCCCGGGGTTCCCGTTCGTGCGCTTCGCGCAGCGTACGGCGAACCCACTCCGACACCGTGGTCCGGTGCCGGCGTGCGGTCTGCTGAAGCTGCTCCCACTCGTCCGGATCGAGCAGAACCTGCAAGCGTTTACTCATGTGATGAGTATAAATCGCTCCTACCGGCTAATGCCGGTACCGCGATGAAGCCGGATGTCACCGTGCCCCATTCGGGCAGGTCGCCGCGGCCCGGCGCAGCACGTCCGCCGACGGCGCGTCCAGGCGCAGTTCGTAGCCCCGCACCACCGCCAGGTAGGCCATCGCGTACTGGCAGCCGAACGCCGCGTTGGGCGGCATCCACAGCGCGGGCTGGGCGTCGCCCTTGTCCTGGTTGGCCTGCCCGGCGACCGCCAGCAGATTGGCCGGGTCGTTGGCGAACCGCAGCCGCTTGGCGGACGGCCACCCGGAGGCGCCCATGTCCCAGGCGTAGGCCAGCGGAACGATGTGGTCGATCTGCACCGACTCGCCGACCTTCGCGCCGCGGGTGAAGGAGACCGTGGCGTTGGTGTACGGGTCGTGCAGGGTGCCGGTGGCGACGGCCTCGGGGCAGCGCCTGGTCGACACGTGGGTGACCTCGACCAGGTCGCGGTTGAGGATGTCGTCGCGGGTGTCGCAGCCGTTGTGGCCGCCCGGCGCGTCGTTGTCGTCGTCCCAGGCCTCGCCGAACACCGACCGCCGGTAGTCGTGCCGGCGGGTGCGCTCCGGCACCAGAGCGATCCCGGCCAGCACGTCGGTGCCGGGAGCCACCGTGGGCCGGCCGGCTCCGGCCAGCGCCTCCCGGTTCCGGTCACCGGCGTCCGACACCGCCTGATAGGCCACGAACACCGCCAGCACCGCCAGCGCGGCCAACCACAGCAGCACCTTGCGGGTCATGCCTTGTCCAGGTATTCGATCCGATCGGCTTCGACGAAAGGCGCCGCCAGCAGGGTCAGTCCGGGATCGGCCGGATTGTCGGCGTAGGCCCGTTCGCAGAAGTGCCGGGCCGCCTCGATGACCTCGCCGTGCTCGATCAGCGACAGCAGCCGCAACCCGATAGCGCGACCGGACTGGTTGCGGCCCAACACATCTCCCTCACGGCGTTCCCGGAGGTCCAGATCGGCCAGCCGGAATCCATCCAGGGTTCCGGCGACGGCCTGCAGTCGCCGGCCGGCCGCGGAGCCCTCCGGCGCCTCGGTGGTGAGCAGGCACAGGCTCGGGTGGCTGCCGCGACCGATCCGGCCGCGCAGCTGGTGCAGCTGGCTGATACCGAACCAGTCGGCGTCGGCGACCATCATCACGGTGGCGTTGGGCACGTCGACACCGACCTCGATCACGGTGGTGCACACCAGCACGTCGATCGCCCCGGAGCGAAACGCCGCCATCGCCGCGTCCTTCTCCTCGGCGGGCAGCCGCCCGTGCATCAACCCCAGCCGCAGCCCCGCCAACTCGCCGGCGCGCAACCGGGCGAACAACCCCTCGGCGGTCTCCGAGGATCGGCCGGACCGTTCCGATTCGCCCGATCGCGCGGACGGATCGGTGTCGTCGATCCGGGGTGCGACCACGTAGGCCTGCCGGCCGGCCGCGACTTCCTCCCGGATGCGCTGCCAGGCCCGGTCCAGCCAGGTCGGCTTGTCCCGCGTGAAGATCACCGAGGTGCTGATCGGCTGGCGCCCCCGGGGCAGTTCCCGCAGCGTCGAGGTCTCCAGGTCGCCGTAGACGGTCAGCGCGACGGTGCGCGGGATCGGGGTCGCGGTCATCACCAGCAGATGTGGCGTGATACCGGCGGGAGCCTTGGCGCGCAGCTGATCTCGTTGCTCGACCCCGAACCGGTGCTGTTCGTCGATGACCACCATGCCCAGCCGGTGGAACTCGACCGCGTCCTGCAGCAGCGCGTGGGTGCCGACGACGATGCCGGCCTGACCCCCGGCGATCCGGGCCCGCACCTGTTTCTTCTGCGCCGCCGACATCGAACCGGTCAGCAGCGCCACCGCCGTCGCGTCGTCGGTGCCACCCAACTGCCCGCCGAGGGCCAGCGGGCCGAGTACGTCGCAGATCGACTGGACATGCTGGGCGGCAAGCACTTCCGTCGGCGCCAGCAGCGCGCACTGATAGCCCGCGTCGACCAGCTGCAGCATCGCCAGCAGCGCCACCACGGTCTTGCCGGAGCCGACCTCGCCCTGCAGCAGCCGGTTCATCGGGCGGGTCGCACCGAGTTCGGCCGACAGCACGCCGAGCACCTCGCGCTGACCCCCGGTGAGCTCGAACGGCAATCGCTCCAGCAGCGCCGCGGCCAGCCCGTCGGTCCGCGGTGCCGCCGGCGGCCCGGATTCGGCCAGTTCGCTGTGCCGCCGGCCGATCAGCGCCCACTGCAGGCCGACGGCCTCGTCGAAGGCCAGCCGGTCCCGGGCACGCCGGCGGTCCGCGCCGTCCTCGGCGAGGTGGATGCCGCGCAGTGCGGCGTCCTCGCCGATCAGGCCGTGCTGGGAGCGCACGGCGGCCGGAAGCGGATCGGGCACCGGGTCGAGCACGTCGAGCACCTGCCGCACGCAGCGGAAGATGTCCCAGCTCTGCACCCTCCTGGTGGCCGGGTAGATCGGGTAGCAGTGCCGCTCGAACTCCTCGTGCGCCACCTCGCCGCTGACGGCCTGCGAGGCGTCGGCGATGTTGCGCAGCGAGCCACTGCCGAAGTTGGCCTTGCCGGGTGCCCCGCCCGGCGGGTTGAGGATCAGGAACTCCGGGTGGGTGAGCTGCATGGTGTGCTTGTAGAAGCCGACCTCGCCGGAGAGCATCACCCTGGTCCCGGGCCGCAGCCGCCACTGCAGGCGCTCGGCGTTGAAGAACGTGGCGGTCACCTTGTTGCGTCCGCTGCCGACGGCGATGGTCAGGAACTTGCCCTTGCGCTTGCGCATCGGCCGCATCTCGGCGGAGGTGATGGTGTCGACGATCGTGACGTGCGCGCCCTCCGGCGGCCGTTCGGCCGCCACCTCCATGGCGCCGCGCACCGCGGCGCCTTCGACGTAGCTGCGCGGGTAGTGCCGCAGCAGGTCCTCGACGGTGCGGATGCCGAGGAACTCGTCGAGCAGCCCGGCGGCTTCGCCGCCCACCAGGCAGTCCAGCCGGTCGCCGAGGGTGGCCACCGCTACTCCACGCCGATCAGCAGCGCGTCGCCACAGTGTCCGGTCTGATAGGTCACCAACTCGACGCCCGGGTGGCGGTCGTGCACGTGCCGGGCGAACAGGCCGCCCGGGTTCGCGTCGGCGTCGGCGTCGGCACCGATCAGGACCGTCACCAGTTCCCCGCCGGCGGACAGCAGCAGATCGATCAGGCCGATCGCCGCGCCGGTCACATCCGGCGCCACGATCAGCACCTCGTCGCCGGCGAGGCCCAGGCCGTCGCCGGGCCGGCAGGACCCGGCCCAGGTCAGCGCCGCCTCGGTGGCGACCCGCACCGAGCCGTGCCGGGTGGCGCCGGCCGCCCGGGCCATGGTGTAACCGTCGTCGACGACGGGCCGGCCCGGCTCGTGCACCGCCAGCGCGGCCAGCCCCTGCACCATCGACCCGGTCGGCACCGGGACCACGTCGATGCCCCAGCCGATGGCGGCGGTGCACCCGGCCACCAGTTCCTCGGCGGCCACGTAGCCGTTGGGCAGCACCATCACCTGGGCGGCACCGGTGTCGACCACCGCGCGCAGCAGTTGGTGGGCGCTGACCGGGGTGGGGTGGCCGGAGCGGGGGTCGGGCCGCAGCACGCGGGCGCCCTCCCCGGCGAACAGCGCCACGGCGCCGTCGCCATCCACCACGGCCAGCACCGCACGTTCGCGGACCCAGCCGCCGGGCCGCAACCCGGCGGCCCCCGCCAGCGCCGAGATCTGGATGCGGCGCGGGCGGCCGATGTCCAGGCCCGCCTCGATCGCCGCGCCGGCGTCGTCGGTGTGCACGTGCACCGAGTAGCCGCCGACGACGCCGGAGGTGGCGATGGCCACCGATTCGCCCAGTTGGTTCAGCCGGTCCCGCAGTGCCTCGACCTCGGTGTCGCCGCACTCCCCCAGCAGATACATCACCTCGAACTCCGGGGCGGGGTGCTCGGTCACCGACTCCGGGGCCCGCGGCTGCGGTGACGGCCGGTAAACCGTTCGGGCCGGCGCCTGCCCGGTGACCGTGGAGGCCAGCGCGTCCAGCAGCACCAGCAGCCCGCGGCCGCCGGCGTCCACCACCCCGGCATCGGCGAGCACATCGAGCTGCTCGGGGGTCTTCTCCAGTGCGGTGACGGCGGCGGCGCCGGCCTCGATCACCGCCCGGGACAGCCCGGCGGTCGCGTGCCGCTCGACGGCGCCGGCGGCGGCCCGCAGCACCGAGACGATGGTCCCGGGAACCTCCCGGCCGCCCATCGAGGCGATGACCAGGTCGACGCCGTGCCGCAGCCCGGCCCCCAGGTCCGCGGCGCCGATGTCGGGGTGTTCGCCGTCGGCGACGGCGGCGACATCGGCGATGCCCCGCAGAATCTGCGACAGGATCACCCCGGAGTTGCCCCGCGCGCCGTGCAGCGCACCGGCCGACAGTGCCGCCGCGACCCGGCTCACCTCGCCGGACGCGGTCTCGGTGTTGGCCTCGGCCAGCGCCGAGCGCATGGTGAACAGCATGTTGGTGCCGGTGTCGGCGTCGGCGACCGGGAACACGTTCAGCCGGTTGATCTCGTCGGTGTGGGTGATCAGGTCGCCGACCGCCGTGTGTGCCCAGTCCCGCAGCGCCGCCGCATCCAGCCGACGGTCCGACATACCCCCACCTCCTCGCGCCGCCTCCGGTGGGCGCAAGCCTAGTCACTGCGGGCGACAGCACGGGTTCGGCGGGTGCGGGTGTTTTGGCAGTTGTCTTCGGCAGCGGCTATCCTGGTCAGGTTGTCCGGGTCACCCTTCGGGTTGCTGGCCCTCAAGCAGACGTTCTGAGGAGTTCGATCATGGCTGCCGTGTGCGACATCTGCGACAAGAAGCCCGGCTTCGGCAAGTCGGTGTCCCACTCTCACCGTCGGCACAGCCGGCGGTGGGACCCGAACATCCAGACCGTGCACGCCGTCACCCGCCCCGGCGGCAACAGGCAGCGGCTCAACGTCTGCACCTCCTGCCTGAAGGCCGGCAAGGTCAGCCGGGGCTGAGCGCCGCCGTCACGGCAGCCGCCAGTCGATCGGATCGGCGCCCAGCTGCCCCAGCACTTCGTTGGCCCGGCTGAACGGCCGGGACCCGAAGAACCCGCGCGATGCCGACAGTGGCGACGGGTGCGCCGACTCGATGGTGGCGCAGTGGTCGGCCAGCATCGGCTTGAGCGTCGCCGCGTCGCGTCCCCACAGGATCGCCACCATCGGTTGCCGGCGGGCCACCAGCGCGCGGATCGCACACTCGGTGACCGCCTCCCAGCCCTTGCCCCGGTGTGAGGCCGGACTGCCCGGGCGCACCGTGAGCACCCGGTTGAGCAGCAGCACCCCGCGCTGCGCCCACGGGCTCAGATCACCGTTGGCGGGCATCGGGTAGCCCAGGTCGCGGGTGTACTCGGCGAAGATGTTGTCCAGGCTGCGCGGCAGCGGCCGCACCTCCGGGGCGACCGAGAAGCTCAGCCCCACCGCGTGCCCCGGCGTCGGGTACGGGTCCTGCCCGACGATCAGCACCCGCACCGCCTCGAACGGAAAGGTGAAGGCGCGCAGCACGTTCGGCCCGGCCGGCAGGTAGCCGTGACCGGCGGCCATCTCGTCGCGCAGGAACTTCCCCAGCAACCCGACCCGATCGGCGACCGGTGCCAGCGCGGCCGCCCAGCCCGGCTCGACGAGTTCGGGCAGCGGGCGCGCGGTCACCCCGTCACCTTAGAGCGGAACGAGTCCCACCCCGCGTCGCCGTGCCACTCGTCGCCGTCGACCACAACGCCGGCCGGCCCGTCGAGCACCCGGCCGACGGCGCGCCACCCGGCCGGGATCGGCCCGGCGAAGGCCGCGACCAGCGCATGATCCTCGCCGCCGCCCAGCACCCAGTTCCACGCGTCGGCGCCGACCGCGGCGGCGGCGGCCAGCAGGGCGTCCCGATCCGGCGCCAGCGCGTCCGCGCTCAGTTCGATGCGCACACCGGAGGCCTCGGCGACGTGCCGCACATCGGCGACCAGTCCATCGGAGACGTCGATCATCGCCCTCGCGCCCGCCGCGGCGGCCAGCACGCCCTGCCCGTAGGGCGGTTCCGGCACCAGGTGCCGCCGGCGCAACTCGTCGAAGCCGGGAATATCGTCGTGCCACAGTGCGTATCCGGCAGCCGAGCGACCCAGATCGCCCGTCACCGCCAGCACCGCCCCGGCTCGCGCCCCGGACCGCGGCACCGGCGCACGGCCGTCGAAGTCACCCAGCGCGGTCACCGAGACCACCCACTGGTCGCAGCAGACCAGGTCACCGCCGACGATCCCGGCGCCGAGCCGGCCGGCCTCCGCCCACAGTCCGTCGGCCAGCGCAGCCGCCTGCGCGACCGGGGTGCCGGCGGGCGCCCCGAAGCCGACGACGAACGCGGTGGCCCGCGCCCCCATCGCCTCGATGTCGGCGGCATTCTGGGCGATCGCCTTGCGGCCCACGTCGTACGGGGTCGACCAGTCCAGCCGGAAGTGCCGGCCGGCCACCAGCATGTCGGTCGAGACCGCGGTGCGGCCGTCGCCGGCCGCCACCACCGCGGCGTCGTCACCGGGCCCGAGCAGGGTGGTCTGCGGCTGACGCCGGCCGGCCACCAACCGGTCGATCACCCGGAATTCGCCCAACTGGCCCAGGGTCGGCTCGTCGCTCACGGACACCTTCCTCACAGGCGGTAGGTTCTTCTCGGCCACCGGTGGCACACGGTGGAGTGTAGGCAGACCGGGAGGTGTGCGCCGATGACAGATCGCGACGATCCGCCCCGCGGCTTGCTGATCGCCGCGCTGGTGGTCGGGGTCGCGGCGGTGGCCGCCGTGCTGGCGGTCGCGGCGGTGCACCAGCACCGGCAGCAACCGGTCACCGTCGCCGCCGTGCCGGCCCCGCATGCCGCCGACCCGGTCTGCCGGAGCCTGCTGGCGGAGCTGCCGCAGCGGCTCGGCGACTATCGGCGCGCGGCCGTCGCGCAACCCGTGCCGGACGGCACCGCGGCCTGGGCGGCCGGCCGCGAATCGGTGGTGCTGCGCTGCGGGCTGGACCGTCCGGCCGATTTCGTGCTGGGCTCCCCGGTCCAGATCGTCGACGCGGTGCAGTGGTTCGGGGTTCGCACCGATGAGCTGACCACCTGGTATGCCGTGGACCGCCCGGTCTATGTGGCGCTGACGTTGCCGTCGGGATCCGGGCCGGCGCCGATCCAGCAGCTCTCCGGCGCGATCGACGCCACGATGCCGGCGGTCCCGATCCAGCCCGGGCCGCCGGCCTGAACCCCGCCGCCGGCGCGCCTAGCGCAGCCCCACCCCGCGGGCCAGCGCGGTGTCGACCATCGTCGCCAGCAGCGTGGGGTAGTCCACCCCGCTGGCCGCCCACATTCGGGGGTACATCGAGATCGTGGTGAACCCGGGCATGGTGTTGACCTCGTTGATCACCGGGCCGTCGGCGGTGAGGAAGAAGTCGACCCGGGCCAGGCCCTGGCAGTCCAGCGCGCCGAACGCCCGGACCGCCAGCTGCCGGATCTCCTCGGCGACGTCGTCGTCGACCTTGGCGGGCACGTCGAGTTCGGCGGCATCGTCGAGGTATTTGGTGGCGAAGTCATAGAAGGCGGCCTCGTGCCCGGGCGTCTTGGCCACCCGGATCTCCCCCAGCGTGCTGGCCGCCACGGTGCCGTCGGGGAACTCCAGCACCCCGCACTCCACCTCCCGGCCGCAGAGCGCGGCCTCGACCAGCACCTTCGGGTCGTGCCGGCGGGCTTGCGCGATCGCGGCCGGCAAGTCGTCCCAGCGCGACACCCGGCTGACCCCGATCGAGGACCCGCCGCGGGCGGGTTTGACGAACACCGGCAGCCCCAACCGCTCCCGCTCGTCCGCCGGCAGCGTCGGCTGCGACGGCCGCAGCACCGCGTAGTCGCCGATCGGCAAGCCCTCCGCGGCCAGCAGCTTCTTGGTGAACTCCTTGTCCATGCCGGCCGCGCTGGCCAGCACCCCGGCGCCGACGTAGGGCACGCTGGCCAACTCCAGCAGCCCCTGGATGGTGCCGTCCTCCCCGTAGGGGCCGTGCAGCACCGGGAACACCACGTCGACCGACTCCAGCACCTCCCCCGCACCCAGTCCCACCAGTTGGCCGGCGCGCTGCGGGTCGGCGGCCAGGGCGAGTTCGGGGCCCGACGCCGAAGTCACCGCCGGCAGCCGCCGGTCGGCGATCGCCAGCGTGTCCGGGTCACCGTCGGCGAGCACCCACGAGCCCTCCGGGGTGATGCCCACCGCGACCACCGCGAAGCGCTGCGGGTCCAGGTTGCGCAGGATGCTGCCCGCCGACACGCACGAAATGGCGTGCTCGCTGCTGCGGCCGCCGAACACGACGGCCACCCGGATCCGGTCGGGGGCGTTCACAACCTAGAGAGGCTACCGGGTGCCGCCGTTCACTCCGGCTTGGTGCGCCGGCCCAGCAGCAGCGCGATCGCGTCGCCGACCGACAGCCCCCTATGGCACACCCGGTGCACCGCATCGGTGAGCGGCATCTCGACGTCGTAGCTGGATGCCAGCGCCAGCACCGACTGGCACGACGTCACCCCTTCCACGACGTGGCCACCCTTGGTCCCCAGCGCTGCGAGGTCCGGGGTCATCGCCTCGCCGCGGCCCAGCCGCTCACCGAAGGACCGGTTCCGGGATCGCGGCGACGTGCAGGTCGCCACCAGGTCGCCCACCCCGGCCAGGCCGGCCAGGGTGGCGCCCTTGGCGCCGAGTGCGACGCCCAGCCGGATGATCTCGGCCAGCCCGCGGGTGATGATCGTCGCGGCGGTGTTCTCGCCCAGCCCCACCCCGGCGGCCATCCCGCAGGCCAGCGCGATGACGTTCTTGCAGGCGCCGCCGATCTCGGTGCCGATGACGTCGGCGTTGGTGTAGGGCCGGAAGTATCCGGTGCTGAGCATCCGCTGCAGCGCCACCGCCCGGCCGGAGTCGGTGCAGGCGACCACGGTGGCGGCCGGCTGCCCGGCGGCGATCTCGGTGGCCAGGTTGGGCCCGGACACCACCGCGACCTGCCCGGGGTCCACCCCGGTCACCGACACGATGACCTGGCTCATCCGCATCAGGGTGCCCAGCTCGATGCCCTTGGCGACGCTGACCAGGGTGGCACCCTCGGCGATTAGCGGCGTCCACGCCTCGAGGTTGGCCCGCATGGTCTGGGCCGGCACGGCGAGCAGCACCGTCGTCAGGCCGCTCAGCGCGTCGGCCGCGTCGGCGGTGGCGCGAACCCGGTCGGGGAGGCGCACCTCGGGCAGGTGGTCGGGGTTGTGGCGGGTCGCGTTGATCTGCTCGGCGATCTCGGCTCGGCGGGCCCACAGCCTGACCTCGCCGCCGGCGTCGGCCAGCACCTTGGCCAGGGCGGTGCCCCACGCCCCGGCCCCCATCACCGCAACGGTTCCCTCCGAGCCGGTCATCGGCGCCTCCCTCTGCTGGCAACTCCTGGCAAACCCTAGCCTGGGCGGCGCTGGCAAGATGGGCGAAGATGAGCACCATGAGCGGCGGGTCCGGTGACGTCGGCCTGATCATCGCCGTGAAGCGGCTGGCCGTGGCCAAGACCCGCCTGGCACCGGCGTTTCCGGCGCGCGACCGGGAGAACGTGGTGCTGGCCATGCTGATCGACACCGTCACCGCGGCAGCCGCCGTCGCGTCGCTGCGCCGCATCGCGGTCGTCACCGCCGACGCCGAAGCGATGGCCGTCGCGACCGGCCTCGGCGCCGAGGTTCTGGTCGACCCCACCCCCGCCGGACACCCCGACCCGCTGAACAACGCGGTCCGGGTCGCCGAGCGGGAGCTGGGAGGGCGGGCCGGCAACATCGTTGCGCTGCAAGGCGACCTGCCGGCACTGCAAACCTACGAGCTCGCCGAGGCGATCGCCGCCGCACGCAACCACCGGCGCAGCTTCGTCGCCGACCGGCACGGAACGGGCACGTCGGCGCTGCTGGCGTTCGGCACCGCGCTGGATCCGCGGTTCGGGGCAGATTCGGCGACCCGGCACCGGCATTCGGGCGCGCTGGAACTGACCGGCGCGTGGCCGGGCCTGCGCTGCGACATCGACACCCCCGACGACCTGGCGGTGGCGCGCCGGCTCGGGGTCGGGACTGCGACCGCCCATGCCGTCGCGGAGCGCTGAGCGCCACTTCGGTGGCAACAGCACCGCCGGATGAGTAATGATTTCGGGGTGACCGACATCGAAGCCAGCCGACTCGCCGACGTGCACACCGACGAGGCCGACTGGCACCCCAGCGACAGCCCGCCGGCCGCACCGCCGGCGGCCACCCCGATCCCGGCCGACGACGTCGACGACGAGCTTCCCGAGGACCGTTACCTGAACCGGGAATTGAGCTGGCTGGACTTCAACGCCCGGGTGCTGGGGCTGGCCGCCGACACCTCGCTGCCACTGCTGGAGCGGGCCAAGTTCCTGGCGATCTTCGCCTCCAACCTCGACGAGTTCTACATGGTTCGGGTGGCCGGTCTCAAGCGCCGCGACCAGATGGGGCTGTCGGTGCGCTCCGCGGACGGCCTGACCCCGCGTGAGCAACTGCGCCGCATCGGTGAGCAGACCCAGCAGATAGCCACCGGGCATGCGCGGGTGTTCCTCGACTCGGTGCGGCCGGCCCTGGCCGCCGAAGGCATTCACATCGTGACGTGGTCCGACCTGAAACAGGCCGAACGCGACCGGCTCTCGGAATACTTCTCCGAGCAGGTGTTCCCGGTGCTGACCCCGCTGGCCGTCGATCCCGCGCACCCGTTCCCGTTCGTCAGCGGCCTGAGCCTGAACCTGGCCGTCACCGTCAGGCGCCCCGAGGACGGCGGCCAGCACTTCGCCCGCGTCAAGGTGCCCGACAACGTCGATCGCTTCGTCGAACTCGACACCCGCGGCGACGGCGATCGCACCGAGGTCCGCTACCTGCCGATGGAGGAGTTGATCGCGGCTTTCCTGCCGACGCTCTTCCCCGGCCTGGAGATCGTCGAACACCACGCGTTCCGGATCACCCGCAATGCCGACTTCGAGGTCGAAGAGGACCGTGACGAGGATCTGCTGCAAGCCCTGGAGCGGGAACTGGCCCGGCGCCGGTTCGGGTCGCCGGTGCGGCTGGAGGTCGCCGACGACATGACCGAGGGCATGCTGGAGCTGTTGCTGCGGGAACTGCACGTGCACCCCGGCGACGTGGTCGAAGTGCCCGGCCTGCTCGACCTGTCGTCGCTGTGGCAGATCTACGGCTGGGACCGGCCGGATCTCAAGGACCGGACCTTCGTCCCGGCCACCCATCCGGCCTTCGCCGAACGGGAGACCCCCAAGAGCATTTTCGACACCCTGCGCGAAGGCGACGTGCTGGTGCACCACCCGTACGACTCGTTCTCCACCAGCGCCCAGCGGTTTCTCGAGCAGGCCGCCGCCGACCCCAACGTGCTGGCGATCAAGCAGACGCTGTACCGCACCTCGGGCGACTCCCCGATCGTCAACGCGCTGATCGACGCCGCCGAGGCGGGAAAGCAGGTGGTGGCGCTGGTGGAGATCATGGCCCGCTTCGACGAGCAGGCCAACATCAAGTGGGCCCGCCAGCTCGAGCACGCCGGCGTGCACGTGGTGTACGGGCTGCTCGGCTTGAAGACGCACTGCAAGACCGCGCTGGTGGTGCGGCGCGAGGGCGCCACCATCCGGCGGTACTGCCACATCGGCACCGGCAACTACAACAGCAAGACGGCACGGCTCTACGAGGACGTCGGGCTGCTGACCGCGGCGCCCGACGTCGGCGCCGACCTCACCGACCTGTTCAACTCGCTGACCGGCTATTCCCGGAAGGTGGCCTACCGCAACCTGCTGGTGGCGCCGAACGGTGTGCGGACCGGGATCATCGAGCGCATCGAGCGCGAGATCGCCGCGCACCGCGACAGCGGCGGCACCGGGGGGCAGGGCCGCATCCGCTTCAAGCTCAACTCGATGGTCGACGAACAGGTGATCGACGCGCTCTACCGGGCGTCCCGGGCCGGTGTCCGGGTGGAGTTGGTGGTGCGTGGCATCTGCGCACTGCGCCCCGGCGTGCCGGGGTTCTCCGAAAACATCACGGTGCGTTCGATTCTCGGCCGCTTCCTGGAGCATTCCCGGATCATGCACTGCCGCGCGATCAACGAGTTCTGGATCGGCAGCGCCGACATGATGCACCGCAACCTGGACCGCCGGGTCGAGGTGATGGTTCAGGTCAAAGACCCGAGGCTGACCGCTCAGCTCGACGACGTGTTCACCTCCGCACTGGATCCGGCGACCCGCTGCTGGGAGCTGGGCCCGGACGGGCAGTGGACGGCGTCGCCGCGGGACGGCGAGACCGTGCGGGACCACCAGGAGTACTTGATGGAACTGCACCGCAACCCGGACCGCGGATCGCGCTCACCGGCCGCCGCGGCGCGCGCCGGCCGGAATTGACTCGCAGGGGTTGAGGTGCCGAACACGACGTCTCCCGGAGACGCTGCGGATCCCGATGCGCCGGTCCGACTGGTGTCGGCGGCCGGTGCGGTGCTGTGGCGACAGCGGCGCAAGGCGGTCGAGGTCGCGATCATCCACCGGCCCCGCTACGACGACTGGTCACTGCCCAAGGGCAAGGTCGACCCGGGCGAGATCGAGCCGTTGACGGCGGTGCGGGAGATCCTGGAGGAGACCGGGCACCACGCCGAGTTGGGCCGCCAATTGGGTTCGGTGAGCTATCCGATCCAGCAGGGCGTCAAGAAGGTGCGCTACTGGGCGGCCCGCAGCCTCGGCGGCACCTTCACCGCCGGCCGCGAAGTCGACGACCTGATCTGGCTGCCGGTGCCCGACGCGATGCACAGGCTCGGGTACACCTACGACCGGAAGATCTTGCGCCGGTTCGCCGAACACCCGGCCGACACCCAGACCGTGCTGATCGTCCGGCATGGCACCGCGGGGCGGCGGTCCAGGTTCTCCGGCGACGACACCCTGCGACCGCTGGACAAGAAGGGCCGCGCGCAGGCCGCGGCGCTGACCGAGCAACTGCTCGCATTCGGCGCCGGCGACGTCTTCGCCGCCGACCGGGTGCGCTGTCACCAGACGGTGGAACCGCTGGCCGCCAAGCTCGGTGTGGCCGTCTCCGATGAGCCCACGCTGACCGAGGAAGCCTACGCGCGCAACCCGAAGGCGGCTCGTCGCCGCGTTCTGCAGATCGCCGCCGCGGGGAGCACTCCGGTGATCTGCACGCAGGGCAAGGTCATTCCGGACCTGATCGCCTGGTGGTGCGAACGTGACGGCGTGCGCCCCGCCAAATCGCGGAACCGCAAGGGCAGCACCTGGGTGCTGTCGCTGGCCGACGGCCGGCTGGTGGCCGCCGACCACATCGACAGCGCACTGGCCCGCACGGCGCCGGCCTGACCGGCTCTCACCGGACCCGTTACGCAACGATGCGCCGCGGGGCGGCCCCGCGGCGCATCGCTTCGGCTACTGCTTGACTACTTGCGGCCCTTCTTGGCGGTCACCTTCTTGGCCGGCGCCTTGGTGGCCCGAGTCGCCTTGGTGGCCTTGGCCGCCTTGGTGGCCTTGGCAGTCGGCTTGGCCGCCTTGGCCGGAGCCTTGGCGGGTGCCGCCTTGCGGGCCGGAGCCTTGGTGACCGTCTTCTTCGCCACCGCGGCGGCCTTCTTGGCCGGCGCCTTCACCGTTTTGGCGG
>CAZGGK010000026.1:0-34657 GCA_964525125.1 uncultured Mycobacterium sp. | reverse complement strand
CGGCCTTCTTGGCCGGCGCCGCCTTCACCGTCTTGACCGCGGCCTTCTTGGCCGGTGCGGCCTTCACGGTCTTGGTGGCGGCCTTCTTGGCCGGCGCCGCCTTCACCGTCTTGACCGCGGCCTTCTTGGCCGGCGCCTTGGTGGCCGCCTTCTTCGCCGCCGGGCGAACGGCCTTCTTGGCCGGCGCCTTCTTCACGGCCTTCTTCGCGGTGCCGGCCGCGGCACCACGCTTGACGGCCAACCCCTCAGACGGGACACGCTGCGCGCCAGACACAATCGCCTTGAATTGCGCGCCCGGCCGGAAGGCGGGAACGGACGTCGGCTTCACCTTCACGGTCTCGCCGGTGCGGGGATTGCGGGCGACGCGCGCTGCGCGGCGCCGGCGTTCGAACACACCGAACCCGGTGATGGTGACGCTTTCGCCCTTGTGCACCGCACGCACAATGGCGTTGACGACGTGCTCGACGGCTTCGGTCGCGGACCGACGATCCGTCTTCAATTCCTGTGTCAGCACATCGATGAGCTCTGCTTTGTTCATCCAATCCCTCCGAAACCAGTGGCTCGCCTTGAGCCGACTAGCCCACACGGTAAACCCTGATACCGCTGATATCCAAGAACCACGCGCAATTTCAGCCGAGATTATCGGCAAGCCGGCAACGTAATTGGCGCGCTAGCCCGGTTGCCACAATCGCGATTTCGGCTGTCGCTGCGCCTTCGTCCGGCCCCGCGCGGCACCGTCAGGACAGCGCCGTGGTCCGCGGCTTCCACGCCGGCCGGGCCGCCTCGAATGCGTCGATCCGATCGAGTTTCCGCAGCGTAAGGCCGATATCGTCGAGCCCTTCGGCCAGTCTCCAGGCGGTGTAGTCGTCAATCGTGAACGGCACCACCACCGTTGCGGCGGTGACAGTTCGATCTTGAAGATTGACAGCGATTTCCAGCCCGGGGCTCTGCTCGATCAGCTTCCACAGCAGTTCCACGTCGTCCTGGGCCACCTGGGCCGCCAGCAGCCCCGCCTTGCCGGAGTTGCCCCGGAAAATATCGGCGAAGCGCGATGAGATCACCACCCGGAAGCCATAGTCCATCAGCGCCCAGACCGCGTGCTCCCGAGACGACCCGGTGCCGAAGTCCGGCCCGGCCACCAATACCGAACCCCGGTCGAACGGGCTGAGATTGAGCACGAACTCGGGATCGCCCCGCCAGGCGGCGAATAGGCCGTCCTCGAAGCCCGTTCGGGTGATGCGCTTCAAATAGGCCGCCGGGATGATCTGGTCGGTGTCGACATTGGACCGCCGCAGCGGCACCCCAATTCCGGTGTGGGTGTGGAAGGCTTCCATGTTCGGTCTCCTTATTGTCGCCGAGGTCAATTCGGGTCAGGACAGATCGGCGGGCGCCGAGAGCGTGCCGCGGATCGCGGTCGCGGCGGCAACCACCGGCGACACCAGGTGGGTGCGGCCGCCTTTGCCCTGCCGCCCTTCGAAATTGCGGTTGGAGGTCGACGCGCATCGCTGGCCCGGCGCGAGTTGATCGGGGTTCATGCCCAGGCACATCGAACAGCCGGGCTGCCGCCATTCGGCTCCGGCGGCCACGAAGACCTCGTCGAGGCCCTCGGTTTCGGCCTGGTTGCGCACCCGCATGGATCCCGGCACGATCAGCATCCGCACGCTGTCGGCCACCCGGCGTCCGCGCATCACCTCGGCGACCGCGCGCAGGTCCTCGATGCGGCCGTTGGTGCACGAGCCGACGAACACCGTGTCGACCGCGACGTCACGCATCGGGGTTCCGGGCCGAAGATCCATGTATGCCAACGCCCGTTCGGCGGCGCGCCGCTCGGCTTCGTCGGTCATCAACTCCGGGTCGGGCACCGCCTCACCCAGCGGAATCCCCTGGGCGGGATTGGTGCCCCAGGTGACGAACGGCGTCAGGGTGGCCGCATCCAGGTGGACCTCGATGTCGAATCCGGCGCCCGCGTCCGTGCGCAGGCCGTCCCAGTAGGCCAGTGCCGCATCCCAGTCCGCTCCGGCGGGGGCGTGCGGCCGGCCGCGCAGATACTCGTAGGTGGTCGCGTCCGGCGCCACCATCCCGGCACGGGCGCCGGCTTCGATGCTCATGTTGCAGATCGTCATCCGGGCCTCCATCGACAGCGATTCGATGGTGCTGCCCCGGTACTCGATGACGTGGCCCTGGCCGCCGCCGGTGCCGATCTCGGCGATCACCGCCAGAATGATGTCCTTGGCCGTCACCCCGGGCGGCAGTTGCCCATCGACATTTACCGCCATCGTCTTGAACGGGCGCAGTGGCAGCGTCTGGGTGGCCAGCACGTGTTCGACCTCGGAGGTGCCGATGCCCATCGCCAGCGCGCCGAACGCCCCGTGGGTGGAGGTGTGACTGTCGCCGCAGACCACCGTCATGCCCGGCTGGGTGAGGCCCAGCTGCGGTCCGATGATGTGCACGATGCCCTGCTCGATGTCGCCCATCGGATGCAGCCGGATGCCGAACTCCCTGCAGTTGTGCCGCAACGTCTCGACCTGTTTGCGCGACACCGGATCGGCGATCGGCTTGTCGATGTCGATGGTCGGCACGTTGTGGTCCTCGGTGGCGATCGTCAGGTCCGGCCGGCGCACCGGCCGGCCGGCCAACCGCAGCCCGTCGAAAGCCTGCGGGCTGGTGACCTCGTGGATCATGTGCAGGTCGATGTAGATCAGGTCCGGCTCGGCGCCGCCGCCGGCCGCCACCACGTGTTCGTCCCAGACCTTCTCGGCCATGGTGCGCGCTTTCCGATTCATTGTCTTCTCACATTCTGAGACGTTAGTATCTCTATATGGGACAGCATAGCGGCATCGGCGTGCTCGACAAAGCCTTCGGCGTGCTGCAGGCGATCGCCGAGTCACCGTGCGGGCTGGCCGAGCTCTGCGAGCGCACCGGCCTGCCCCGGGCCACCGCGCACCGGCTGGCCGCCGGGCTGGAGGTACACCGGCTGTTGGCCCGCGACGGCGCCGGCCGCTGGCGGATCGGGCCCGCGGTCGCCGAATTGGCTACCCACGCCGACGATCCGCTGCGCGCCGCCGGGGCCGCGGTGCTACCCCGATTGCGCGAGATCACCGGCGAGAGCGTGCAACTGTACCGCCGCGAGGGCATCACGCGGATCTGCGTGGCCGCACTGGAGCCGCCGGCGGGGCTGCGCGACACGGTTCCGGTCGGGACCCGGCTGCCGATGACGGCGGGTTCCGGCGCCAAGGTGCTGCTGGCCTACGCCGACCGTGCCACCCAGCAGGAGGTGCTCCCGCAGGCGCGGTTCACCGAGCACACGCTGGCGAAGGTGCGTCGGCAGGGCTGGGCGCAGAGTGTGGCCGAGCGGGAGCCCGGGGTGGCCAGCGTGTCGGCGCCGGTGCGCGATGCCGGCGGCGCGGTGATCGGCGCGATATCGGTCTCCGGCCCCGTCGACCGGATGGGGCGGCGCCCCGGTGCGCGCTGGGCCACCGACCTGATCGACGCGGCCGGGGCCATGGCCGCCGCGATCTCTCGTTGACGCTGCGTCCACCACGGGCTTTTGCGGGTGCGGTGCCCGGTGAGCGCAGAGTCAACGCCGGGGAGGAGATCGCACCTGCGAGACTGCACGGATGGGAACCAAGCAGCGCACGCAGATCGTGATGACCGAGGCCGAGATCGCCGACTTCGTCACCACCCACCGGACCGGGACCCTGGCCACCGTCGGCCCGGACGGCCAGCCCCACCTGACCGCGATGTGGTACGGGGTGGTCGACGGCGAGATCTGGCTGGAGACCAAGGCCAAGTCGCAGAAGGCGGTCAACCTGCGGCGCGACCCCCGGGTCAGCTTCCTGCTGGAGGACGGCGACACCTACGACACGCTGCGCGGGGTGTCCTTCGAGGGCACGGCCGAGATCGTCGACGACCCGGAGACCATCTTCCGGGTGGGGGTCAGCGTGTGGGAGCGCTACACCGGCCCCTACACCGACGAGATGAAGCCGGGCGTCGACGCGATGATGAACAACCGGGTCGCTGTGCGAATCGTCACACGCCGCAGCCGGTCCTGGGACCACCGCAAGCTCGGACTGCCGGCGATGCCGGTCGGCGGCTCCACCGCGCCGACGGCCGGGTAGCGCACAGGCTGAAAAAGTACCCCCGATGGGATTCGAACCCACGCTACCGCCGTGAGAGGGCGGCGTCCTAGGCCGCTAGACGACGGGGGCTAGAACATTTCCGGCTTGCCAGCATAGCTCAACCGAAACGGCCCGCCTAATTGCTTGCGGCAGACCGGTTTTGCTGGGGTACCAGGACTCGAACCTAGAATGGCTGAACCAGAATCAGCTGTGTTGCCAATTACACCATACCCCAATGACCAACAAAGGCCCGGCCATAACACCTGGTCAGCGTGCCGGCCGGGCACCGCTGGCCAGACGCTTCGGGCCGACGTGCAGACTACCAAACTTCTACCGCGAAGTTCTCATCGCGCTTCCCCCGCGCCGTCCCCGGCCGCCCGCAACCGCGCCAGGCTGCGCGCCGAACCCAGCAACTCCAGCGACTCGAACAGCGGCGGGCTGACCGACGCCCCGGTGACCGCCACCCGGATCGGCCCGAACGCCTTGCGCGGTTTGAGCTCCAGCCCGTCGAGCAGCGCGGCCTTCAGCGCGGCCTCGATGTTCGCGGTGGTCCAGTCCGAGACACCGGCCAGCGCGCCGATCGCCGCATCCAGAACCGGGGCGGCGTCGGGCCCCAGTTCCCTGGCGGCGGCCCGCGGGTCCAGCGCGTAGCGGTCGTCGTTGAAGAACTTCAACAGCTCCCAGGCGTCGCCGAGCACCACGATGCGGGTCTGCACCAGGGCGGCCGCGGTCGCGAACGCCGCGTCGTCCAGCCCGGTGTCATGGCCGTGGGCATCGAGAAACGCGCGCAGCCGGGCGGTGAAGTCGTCGGCGTCGAGCAGCCGGATGTGCTCGGCGTTGATCGCGTCGGCCTTCTTCTGGTCGAACCGGGCCGGGTTGGAGTTGACGTCGACGACGTCGAACGCGGCCACCATCTCGGCCATCCCGAACACGTCGCGGTCGTCGGCGATCGACCATCCCAGCAGCGCCAGGTAGTTCAGCAGCCCCTCCGGGATGAAGCCGCGGTCGCGGTGCGCGAACAGGTTGGACTGTGGATCGCGTTTCGACAGCTTCTTGGTTCCCTCACCCAATACCGTTGGCAGATGGGCGAATTCCGGAATCCGCTCGGCCACCCCGATGCGAATCAGGGCCTGGTACAGCGCGAGCTGGCGCGGCGTGGACGGCAGCAGGTCCTCTCCGCGCAGCACGTGGGTGATCTTCATCAGCGCGTCGTCGACCGGGTTGACCAACGTGTACAGCGGGTCGCCGCTGGCCCGGGTCAACGCGAAGTCCGGAACGCTGCCCGCCGGGAAGGTGGTCGGCCCGCGCACCAGGTCGTGCCAGCCCAGGTCGCCATCGGGCATCCGCAGCCGCAGCACGGGTCTGCGGCCCTCGGCCAGGTAGGCCGCGCGCTGGGCCGCGGTCAGGTCACGGTCGAAGTTGTCATAGCCGAGCTTGGGGTTGCGTCCGGCGGCGATGTGGCGGGCCTCGACCTCCTGCGGGGTGGAGAACGCCTCGTAGGCCTCGCCGGCGGCCAGCAGCCGGGCCGCCACGTCGCGATAGATCTCGGCGCGCTGCGACTGCCGGTACGGCCCGTACGGCCCACCCACCTCGGGCCCCTCGTCGTAGTCCAGGTGCAGCCAGCGCAGCGCGTCCAGCAGCGCCAGATAGCTCTCCTCGCTGTCCCGCTCGGCGTCGGTGTCCTCCACCCGGAACACCAGGGTGCCGCCGGTGTGCCGGGCATAGGCCCAGTTGAACAGCGCGGTGCGGATCAGCCCGACGTGCGGCGTGCCGGTCGGCGACGGGCAGAACCGGACCCGGACGGTTTCGGTGGTGCTCACGGCTTCTCTCTCCGGCCTTTGCGGATAACCGGATTGCTCAGGGTGCCAATGCCTTCGACGGTGACCGCGACGGTGTCGCCGTGCTCGATCGCGCCGACGCCGGCCGGGGTGCCGGTCAGGATCAGGTCGCCGGGCAGCAGCGTCATCACCGCCGAGACCCACTCCACGATGGCGCCGACGTCATGGATCATCAGCGAGGTCCGCCCCCGCTGCTTGACCACCCCGTTGACCTCGGTGCGCAGCTCGAGGTCGGCCGGGTCGAGATCGGTGACGATCCACGGGCCGACCGGGCAGAAGGTGTCGTGCCCCTTGGCACGGGTCCACTGCCCGTCGGAGCGTTGCTGATCGCGCGCCGAGACGTCGTTGGCGACGGTGTAGCCGAGAATGTTCTCCGCCGCCCGCGCGGCCGGAACGTCCTTGCAGGGCCGCGAGATCACCACGGCGAGCTCACCCTCGTAGTGCACCTCGGCGGTGCTGGCGGGCAGCTGGATCGGGGTGTTCGGGCCGATGATCGCGGTGTTGGGCTTGAGGAACATCACCGGGTCGGCCGGTGCCGGGCCGCCCATCTCGGCGATGTGGGCCGCGTAGTTCTTGCCGATGCAGACCACCTTGCTGGCCAGGATCGGCGCCAGCAGCCGCACGTCGGCCAGCGGCCAGGACCGGCCGGTGAACGTCGGTGTGCCGAAGGGGTGTTCGGCGATCTCGCGGGCAGTCATCTCGGTGGGCCGCTCCAGGTCGCCGTCCAGGCTGACGAAGGCGACGCCGTCCGGGCTGGCAATTCGGCCTAGGCGCATTCGTGCCAGGGTACTGTCCGGCCCCGGCCCGGTTCAGCGCGCGGTGACCATCGCGACCAGGAAGTCCTCCAGGTGCTCGCGGTCGATCTCGAGTTCGCCGCGCAGCCACAGCGTCACCACCTCGAACCCGCCGGCGACCAGCGTCAGCGCGGCCAGGTCGAGGTCGGGCCCGAGTTCACCCTCCCCCGCCAGCAGCACCCGGCCCTGCTCGGCCATGATCTGCGCCAGCGCCTGGACCAGGTCGCGGCGCCGCTCCCGCAGCGCGTCGGTCACCTGCGACTCGATCAGCAGCCGGCCCTGCCGCGGGTCGTCCTCGAGGAACCGCAGCCCGCTGCCGATGGCGGCCCGGGCCCGGGCCACCGGCCGGGCCGGGCTGGCCGCGATCGCCGCCAGCAGCACGCCCGATGCGCGGGCGATCTGTTCGTCGAACATCGCCAGCAGCAACTCGTCGACGCTGCGGAAGCTCTCGTAGAAGTAGCGGTCGTTCAGCCGGGCCGCGGCGCAGACCCCGCGCACGGTGACGCCCGCCACCCCGCCGGCGGCGACCAGGTCCAGCGCGGCGTCGGTCAACCGCGCCTGCCGCCGGGATCGGCGCTCCGTTCCGGTGGCACCGCCGTAGGTCCGCGGCGCGCTCGTCATGGACACGATTGTCGCACCCTTGACCGGCCCCGCCATCTGGTGAACACTGTCCCCAGATTTGCCGCACCACGGCGCACCAGGAGGAAACGTGCAGGCGCAGAGCACCGACGACAAGCTGCCGGACCCGCCGTTTCTGGCCGGCTTCCCGTTCAACGTGTTCCTGCGGGTGCTGGCGCCCCGCGACCTGCGCGCCACCGCCGCGCAGCGGGAATCGTTTCGCCGGTTCTCCCAGCTGGGCGATCCGCTGGCGGACGACGTGGTGAGCATGATCCAGCGACTGCCCACCGGTGAGGGCCGGCGGCTGTTCGAGACCGCCGTCGAGCACGGCATCGACGCCGTCGAGAACCCGCCCGGGGAACTGGTGGCGTTCTTCGAGCAGGTCGACGCCCGGCCGTACTGGCTCGACGACGCCAAACTGGATCTGGCCGTGCGGGTGACGATGCGCACCGGGCTGTGGGGCATCGCGCTGGCGCTGCCCGGACTGGCGCTGACCGGCGGCTACCTGGCGTCCAAGGCCGACAAACCGCTGGTGGGCACCGGCGACCTGCGCCGGATGGCGCCGCGCCGGCTCAACGAGACCGCCACCTGGTTCATCGACGTCACCTCCACCGGCGGGCTGGCACGGTACGCGCCCGGCTTCACCGGCACGCTGCGGGTGCGGTTGATGCACGCGATCGTCCGCGCGGCGATGTACCGCCGCGACGACTGGGACTTCGAGAACTGGGACCACCCGATCAACCAGGCCCAGATGTCCGGCACGGTGATGCTGTTCTCGCTGGCCAACCTGGTGGGCTGCCAGGCGATGGGCATCCGGTTCTCGGCGCGGGAGCGCGACGCGGTGTTTCACCTGTGGCGCTACGTCGGTCAGCTGATGGGCGTCGATCCCGAACTCATGCCCGCCGACGAGGCCGACACCTGGCGGCTGTTCTGGCTGCAGGCCGACACCGAGTTCCTGCCCGACGACGACTCTGTCAAGCTGGCCCAGGCGCTGCACGCCAGCAGCGACGAGGAGGACGCCGCGATGAAGATCGCCCGGACCGTGCTGTCCTCCTACAGCCGGCTGGTGCTGGGTGCGCGCAACGCCGACCGGCTGGGCCTGATCGACAACAAGCCGGTGCAGGCCGCGGTGCTGGCGGTCTCGGCGGTCAACCGGGTGCTGGAGATTCCCCGGCTGCTCCCCGGTGCGACCCGGCTCAGCGAGGAGATCGGCCAGTGGACCCGGCGGCGGTTCATCGAGCGCGGCTTCACCGCCAGCGGCGGCGACCGCAGCTACCGGCGCCACGACAAGCTGGCCGCGACCGGGTAGCCGGAGCGGCTTCACCCGGTGCGCCCGCCGGTTGTGCAACCATAACCGGGTGCCGAAGGGCGAGTTCAGCACTGCGGCGCGCTGGTCGATCGTGATCACCGCGCTGTTCGCCACGATGTGCGGGTTCGTCTTCATCAACGGCATCGCCTTCGTGATCCCGATGCTGGAGACCAAGCGGGACACCAACCTGGCGGTGGCCGGCCTGCTGGCGGCGACGCCCAGTTTCGGGATGGTTTCGACACTGTTCGCCTGGGGCGCCCTGCTGGACCGCATCGGCGAACGCATCGTGCTCTCCGTCGGCTCGGCGCTGACCGCGCTGGCGACCTATGCCGCGGCGTCCATGCAGTCGCTGGCCGCCGTGGGTGTCTTCCTGTTCCTCGGCGGCATGGCCGCCGCCAGCGCCAACACCGCCAGCGGCCGGCTGGTGACCGGCTGGTTCCCGGCACACCAGCGTGGCCTGGTGATGGGCATCCGGCAGACCGCGCAGCCGCTCGGCATCGCGGTGGGCGCACAGGTCATCCCCGAGCTGGCCGAACACGGGCTGGCCCGGGCGCTGATGTTCCCGGCGACGATGTGCGCGGTCGCCGCGGTGGCCTGCGCCATCGGGGTGACCGATCCGCCCCGCAAGCCCCGGTCGGCGGCCCCCGAGCACGAGTTGGCCAACCCGTACCGCGGGTCGCGCGTGCTGTGGCGCATCCATTTCGCGTCCGCGCTGCTGATGGTGCCGCAGGCGGTGCTGGCCACCTTCATGCTGGTGTGGCTGATCGTCGACACGCACTGGTCGATCGCGGCGTCCGGAACCCTGGTCACCGTGTCGCAACTGGCCGGCGCGACCGGCCGCGTCCTGGCCGGCCGGTGGTCGGACCGGGTCCGGTCGCGGCTGCGGCCGATCCGGACCCTCGCGGTGGCCAGCGCCGCGGCCATGCTGGCGCTGGGGTGGGCCGACCACCTGCGCTCGCCGCTGGCGGTGAGCGTGATCGTCGTCGCCGCGGTGATCAGCGTGCTCGACAACGGGCTGTCCTCCACGGCCGTCGCCGAGATCGCCGGGCCGTACTGGAGCGGGCGCGCACTGGGCATCCAGAACACCACCCAGCGGCTCACCGCCGGCGTGGCTCCCCCGGTGTTCGGGGCGCTGATCGGTGCGCTCGGCTACCCGCTGGCGTTCGCACTGTGCGGACTGTTCCCGCTGGCCGCGCTGCGACTGGTGCCGGTCGGCGCCGAGCCGGCGACACGTTCGGCCCTCGAGGCGCTACGTGACTTCCGGACGCCGCTGGGCTCCGCACCGGGACCGCAACCTCCCCCGGACGCCTGACAGGCGCCGCGGCCCGCACTGCGCTCGTCGACTCTGCGCCTACCACGGCAGAGTTCGAGAGGACTGCCGGGTACACGCAGGATCAACGCTGGAGCAGGCCCAGGATCCGGTCGCCGGTGGCGCTGGTGGACAGCTTCGCCTCGCCACGGGTCGCCAGGTGCTGCTCGACGGCCCGGTCCACCTTCGCGGCCGCGGCGTCCTCGCCGACGTGCGCCAGCAGCAGCGCCAGCGACATGATCGCCGCGGTCGGGTCGGCGATGCCCTGGCCGGCGATGTCGGGTGCACTGCCGTGCACCGGCTCGAACATCGACGGGTTGGTCCGGGTGGTGTCGATGTTGCCGCTGGCCGCCAACCCGATGCCGCCGCAGACCGCGGCGGCCAGGTCGGTGGCGATGTCGCCGAACAGGTTGTCGGTGACGACCACGTCGAACCGCCCGGGATCGGTCACCAGGTAGATCATCGCGGCGTCGGTGTGGCAGTAGGCGATCTCGACGTCGGGGTACTCCGGCGCGATCTCCTGCACGGAGCGCCACCACAGGTGCCCGGCGTAGTTCAGCACGTTGGTCTTGTGCAGCAACGTCAGATGCTTGCGCCGCCGCTGAGCGCGGCGGAACGCGTCGTGCACCACCCGGCGCGCCCCGAAGGCGGTGTTGATGGAGACCTCGGTGGCGATCTCGTGCGGGGTGCCCACCCGGATGGCGCCGCCGTTGCCGGTGTAGGGCCCCTCGGTGCCCTCCCGCACCACCACCAGGTCGATCTCCGGGTTGCCCACCAGCGGGCCGGTCACCCCGGGATAGCGCCGGGCCGGCCGCAGGTTGACGTGGTGGTCCAGCGCGAAGCGGGCCCGCAGCAGCAGCCCGCGCTCCAGCACGCCCGACGGCACCGACGGGTCGCCGATGGCGCCCAGCAGGATGACGTCGTGGCCGCGCAACTCCTCGAGCACCGAGTCGGGCAGCACCTCGCCGGTGGCATGGTAGTGCCGCGCCCCCAGCTCGTAGCTGGTCTTCTCGGTGCCGGGCAGCACCTCGTCGAGCACCTTGACGGCTTCGGCGATGACTTCCGGGCCGATGCCGTCGCCGGGAATGATCGCCAGCTTCACGACAGGTCGACCACTTCCAGCTTGTTGGCGGCCACCGCGGCAGCGATCGCCGACCGGACCTCGGCGGGCACGTCGCGGTCCAGCCGCAGCAGGATCGTCGCGTTCGGGCCGCTGACGTCCTCGGACAGCTGTGCGGCGTGGATGTTGATGCCGGCGCCGCCCAGCAGGGTGCCGATCTTGCCCAGCGCGCCGGGCTGGTCGTCGTAGTTGATCACCAGGTTGATGCCCTGGGCCCGCAGGTCGAAGTGCCGGCCGTTGATGCCGACGATCTTCTCCACCTCCTGCGGCCCGTCCAGCGCGCCGGCGATGGTGACCACCGAACCGTCGGCGCCGACCGCCTTGACCTCGACGACGCTGCGGTGGTTGGGGCTCTCGCTGGCCGTGCTGAGCTCCGCGCTGACGCCGCGCTCGGCGGCCAGCGCCGGGGCGTTGACGAACGTCACCGGATCCTCGATGACCGCCGAGAACAGCCCGCGCAGCGCCGAGAGCCGCAGCACCTCGACGTCTTCGCCGGCCAGTTCACCGCGGACCTGCACCGACAGCGACACCGGGAGCGTGTCGGAGAGCGCCCCGGCCAGCAGACCGAGTTTGCGCACCAGCTCCAGCCAGGGTGCGACCTCCTCGCCGACCGCGCCGCCGCCGACGTTGACCGCGTCGGGGACGAAGTCGCCGGCCAGCGCCAGTTTCACGCTCGCGGCGACGTCGGTGCCGGCCCGGTCCTGCGCCTCGGAGGTCGAGGCCCCCAGGTGCGGGGTGGCCACCACCTGGGGCAGGTCGAACAGCGGGCTGTCGGTGCACGGCTCGGTGGCGAACACGTCGAGCCCGGCGGCCCGGACATGTCCTGACGTGATGGCGTCGGCCAGCGCGGCCTCGTCGATCAGGCCGCCGCGCGCGGCGTTGACGATGATCACCCCCGGCTTGGTCTTGGCCAGCGCCTCCTTGCCGATCAGGCCCGCCGTCTCGGCGGTCTTGGGCAGGTGCACCGAGATGAAGTCGGCGCGACCCAGCAGCTGGTCGAGGCTCATCAGTTCGATGCCGAGCTGGGCGGCGAGCGCCGGCGACACGTAGGGGTCGTAGGCGATGATCTCGGCGCCGAAGGCCGCCAGCCGTTGCGCGACCAGCTGGCCGATCCGGCCCAGCCCGACCACCCCTGCGGTCTTGTCGAAGATCTCGGTGCCGTTGAACGACGAGCGTTTCCACTCATGGGCGTGCATCGAGGCGTCGGCCGGCGGGATCTGGCGGGCGGCGGCGAGCAGCAGCGCGATCGCATGTTCGGCGGCGCTGTGGATGTTCGACGTGGGTGCGTTGACCACCAGCACCCCGCGGGCGGTGGCGGCGTCGACGTCGACGTTGTCCAGGCCGACGCCCGCGCGGGCCACGATCTTCAGCTTGGTGCCGGCGGCCAGTACCTCGGCGTCGACGGTGGTGGCCGAGCGCACCAGCAGCGCGTCGGCCTCCGGCACCGCGGCCAGCAGTTTCTCCCGGTCCGGGCCGTCCACCCAGCGGACCTCGACCTGGTCGCCGAGGGCGGCGACGGTCGACTGGGCAAGTTTGTCAGCGATCAATACGACGGGCAGAGTCACCCGGACAGCCTAGACGACCACCGGTGCGGCGGAGCCGGGCGCAGTCGGTCGGCGCCGGGCTGTCGCAGCCCATTCCCGTCGGTGGCCGGGCGCATCCTGGCGGCAGGCACGACCAGGAGGGCGGCCCCTAGCATCAAGGGGTGGACGTCACCGTCGTCGGCAGCGGGCCCAACGGGCTGGCGGCGGCCGTCGTCTGCGCCCGCGCCGGGCTGGCGGTGCAGGTTCTCGAGGCCCAGCCGACGTTCGGCGGCGGGGCCCGAACCGCCGTCGACCCGGAGTTCCCCGGGGTGGCCCATGATGTCTGCTCGGCGGTGCACCCGCTGGCGCTGGCGTCGCCGTTCTTCGCCGCGTTCGACCTGCCGGCGCGCGGTGTGCGGTTGGCGGTGCCGGAGATCTCCTACGGCAACCCGCTGACCGGCCGGCCGGCCGCGATCGCCTACCGGGACCTGGACCGCACCTGCGCCGAGCTGCAGCACGGTGCCTCCTGGCGCCGGCTGCTCGGACCGCTGGTCGAGGACTGCCACGCCGTGGTCGGTTTCCTGCTCGGCGACAAACGCTCGGTTCCGTCCGGCTTCGCGGCGGTGGCACGGCTGGGACTGCGGATGGCCGGCCAGGGCACGCCCGCCTGGAACGCGGCGCTGGCCGGCGGCGACGCCCGTGCGCTGTACACCGGCGTTGCGGCGCATACGATTTCCCGGATGCCATCGCTGACCTCGGCCGGCGCCGGGATGATGCTGGCCACCCTGGGGCACGCGGTGGGCTGGCCGATACCGGTCGGCGGCAGCCAGGCCCTCACCGACGCGCTCATCGCCGACCTGCGCGCGCACGGCGGACGGTTGACCGCCGGCGTCGAGGTGACCGAACCACCGGGCCGGGTGGTGCTCTTCGACACCGCCCCCACGGCGCTGTCCGCCATCTACCGCGGCGCCCTACCGGCGCGATACGCGAAGGCGTTGCGCCGCTACCGATATGGTCCCGGCATCGCCAAGGTCGACTTCGTGCTCTCCGGTGAGGTGCCGTGGTCGGATCCACGGCTGGCGCACGCACCCACCCTGCACCTGGGCGGCGACCGCGAACAGATGGCGCGCGCCGAGGCCGAGGTGAGCGCCGGGCGGCACGCCGAGCGGCCGATGGTGCTTGCGGCGCTGCCGCATCTGGCCGACCCGTCGCGCATCGACGCCGCGGGCCGGCGACCGATGTGGACCTACGCGCACGTGCCATCCGGGTCGCCACTGGACCAGACCGAGGCCGTGATCACGACGATCGAGCGGTTCGCGCCGGGCTTCCGCGACGTCGTGCTGGCCGCACGCGGTGTGCCCGCGGCCCGGCTGGCCGACCACAACGCCAACTACATCGGCGGCGATATCGGGGTCGGCGCCAACAACGCCTGGCGGGCGATCGCCGGGCCGACCCCACGCCTGAACCCCTGGGCCACACCGCTGCCCGGCGTCTACCTGTGTTCGGCGGCCACCCCGCCCGGCGCCGGGGTGCACGGCATGTCCGGCTACTACGCGGCCCGAACGCTGCTGCGCCGCGAGTTCGGCATCCGACAGGTTCCCGGCCTCACCCCGTAGCCGGCACGGCGGCCGGGGACTCGCTCAGGCAGCCACGAAGCCTGACGGCTCCCGGTGTGTCAGTAGAGACGGAACGTCAGCAGCGTCGGCGGGTTGGTGTTGGGCAGCGGCACGTTCGTACTCTGGTCGTTCACGTCGTCATAGGAGAAACCGTACGCACGGTTGTCCGGGCTGATGAGATGGAAGAAATAGGCCCAGTCGTTCCAGTCTCCGCCCGCCGGATAGTAAGCGCTGACGTCATCCCAGTCCTGCGGTGAAACCGCCACACCCCGGTTGAACGCGGCACCGAGTTGGGCGAGGAACGCCAGCTGGAGCGCATCCCCGCCCGGCGGATCGAACGGTCCATTGGCGCTGAAGATCTGCGCCGTCGTCGGCATCGCCATCGTGTAAGCCGCGGGGGTGCCTCCGGCGGGGGTCAGGGTGTACTGGAATTCGTTGCCCACGATCTGGCCCACCACTGTGTATTGCGCGCCGGACGTGCTGTGGTAGGTAAACGGCTGGGCCGCATAGTGTTGCCAGAAATTGTCGATCTCCGGATCGAGCCAACCCCTCAAGGCTGCGTTGTCGTGCGTGGGTACCGCTAGCCATGTCCCCGGAGCGATCAATCGCAACGGCTCGTTCTGAGAATTGTACTGAATCAATGAATCCCACGCCGATGGCAGAGTGTCCTGGTATTTATCGACCACCTGATCGAAATTCTTGTCCAGGCCTTCCGTGACCGAGAAGCCACTGGAGTTCTGAGCCAGCGTGTACGTGTACGGCATTCCAAACATGTCAACCTGCGTAGTATTGCCGTTGAAAGCCGCTCTCCCGTAGTCGTAGGTGAACTCATACCAATCGAACACGGTTTCGTTGTTCGGATTCGCCGGATTGTTCACATCGGGACCCACGAAACCGGTGACATGGCCGTCCACCGTGCTGATTGGAATATACATCGGTGCCGTCTCCGATATGTACATGCGGCCCGAATAAATCTGGGACGGCATCTCAAATTTGGCCCCCTGGGCGAGAGTGAACGACATGTTGGCGTAGTTCACCCCATCCTTGGTGAGGTGGCCCGGAAGACCGGTCGAGTTCGGGTCGAGCAGGTGAGTGTCGCCATTTGGACCGACCCAAATCCAGTGGTCGTCCGCATTCTTGCCGAGCACCGTGACATAGACCTGGCTATCGGGCAAGCCGGTGTTGTTGATGAAGTTGTAGGAAAATGACCCCGGATCGTTGTTCTCAGACGACCCCGACGAGCCGTCGCCGATACCACCTCCTGCGCCACCGCCTGTTCCGCCACTGCTGTCGCCGTACCCGGCAGTGACGGCGACGATCACGGTACCGCTCCTGCCGTCGGCACCGTCGGCACCGCCGGCAGCACGACTCCCGTCGGGGCCGGTGCCGCCGCTTCCGCCGGCGCCACCGGTTCCGGCGGCGCCGGCCCGGTCCGTGGTCGCTGCGCCGGTCTGGCTGTAGCCCGTACCACCGTTGCCACCGCGACCGCCGGACCCACCGTTGCCCTCGACCGCGGTGCCGGCCGCGTTCATGCCGCCGGCACCTCCGCTGCCGCCGGTTCCGCCGGCCCCGCCATCGGGCCGGGTGGCAGTGCCGTCGGCACCGTCGCCGGCGGCCCCACCTTTGCCACCGTCACCGGCCAGACCCGCCACCATGCCGCCCCGGCCACCGGCACCACCATCGCCGCCGGCACCGCCATCACCGCCGGCACCGGCAGTACCCTCCGAACCATCTCTGCCTGCGCCGCCGTCGCCCCCGGCCCCACCGTTGCCGAAGAGGCCCGCGTCCCCACCGGCGCCGCCGGAACCGCCGGCTGCGCCGCCGGCGCCGCCATCGCCGCCGGCGCCGCCATCGCCACCGTCGCCGAAGATCATCCCGCCGGCACCGCCGGCACCGCCGGAGGCGCCGAAAGCGCCGGCGGCACCGTCACCGCCATCACCGAACAGCAACCCGGCGTTGCCGCCATCGGCGTCCGTCGCGGTCCCGGCGGCACCATCACCGATCAGGTACAGCCCAAAAACACCGTTGATGATGGCGTCGACCCGCTGACCCAGCTGACTGTGGATCCAATCCTCGATCCACCCGTGAAGCGTCGCATTCACACCCTGAATCAACCAGTCGACAGACGCCGAACCGCCGTCGGCGGGCGATCCGACCCCGGCCGACGTGGTCGGATCGGCGAACCCGACAGCACGCAGCACCGCACCCGGATCACTCACGGCGTCCCCAACGAGCCCACCCGGGCCCGCGTGCGGAACCACCTCGACACCCGGATCGAAAGATTCGGCCGCCCAATCGAAATCAGCCCTCGCCGCCGACGCGGTCAGCGGCGACAGGCCCAACGCGAGGAACGCCCCCACCGCACTGGTCGCACCCACCAGCCGATGGCCGGCGCACCGCCATCCAACACCAGAACCCGACCGACGAACCACCCGGTCACCGGTGGGACCAACCATCACAGCACCTCGCTCTGCGATGAACGAACAGGCGACGGGCCAGCCGGATAGCTCCAGGGCATATCAGTCGCATCGCTCACGGATGACGATCGAGCCCAGACGATCACCATCACCCGGTCACCCTTCACCCTGGACTTCATCTCGCCGCCCACCGATGATGAGCGCAATCCGAAGACCTCATTCCAAGCTATGAGGAACCACACAGCTGATTTATTGGTTTACACCCAGTCGATCGACATTTCCAGTGCTGGACCGGGCCCGCCGCGGATCAGGTAGCCACCGCACGGCGAACGTGCCCATCCGCAGCCATCCGGGGCAGCCGAAGCGCTGGCCGGAGTGCCGCCGGCCAAGGGGTGGCGTTGGGACCAGACGGCCGGGTTCGGCGGTGAGCTTGCCCGGAGGCAGGGCAATCAGCTGCAATCGAGTACAACTGCGCACGCTCGGCGGAGTATTAGAGGCGGTTGCATCACGCTGAGGGAGATGGAATGAATTTTGCGGCGTTACCACCGGAAATCAACTCCGGCCTGATCTATACCGGCCCCGGATCAGCACCGATGCTGGCCGCGGCGGCCGCCTGGGACGGACTCGCCGGCGAACTCCAGTCCGCGGCGGCGGCCTACGAATCGGTGGTCTCGGGGTTGACCGGCGAGGCATGGCGGGGCCCGTCGGCGGTGTCGATGACGGCCGCGATCACGCCGTATCTGGCGTGGATGAACTCCACCGCCGGACAGGCTGAGCAGGCGGCCGTCCAGGCGAAGGCCGCGGCCACGTCCTACGAGACGGCATTTGCGATGACGGTGCCCCCGGCGATGGTCGCAGCCAACCGGGCCCAGTTGATGATGCTGGTGGCCACCAACCTGCTGGGGCAGAACACCGCGGCCATCGCGGCCACCGAGGCCCAGTACGCCGAGATGTGGGTGCAGGACGCCACCACCATGTACGGCTACGCCGCCGCTGCGGCGGCGGCGGCCGAGCTGACTCCGTTCGCCCCGCCGCCACAGACCGCCAATCCGGCCGGTCCGGCCGGACAGGCCGCCGCGGTCGCTCAGAGCACCGGAACGCAGGCATTGCCACAGCTGACCACTGCGCTGCCCGACATGCTGCAGAGCCTGGTATCGCCGACGCAGGCGGTACCGGCAGGATCGGCGGCGGCATTGCAGATCCCGGACCCGCCGACGTGGCTCGCCCCAACCCTGTCGATAGGGGCGCTGGGTGTGGCGGCCACCGCCGCATCGCTCAACCCGGCACTGTCCGGCGCGGCGATGGCCGCGGCGGCGAACAACAGCCGCCTGCTGGCACTCAACGGCCAGGCGATTCTCAACAACACCGAGGGGATCATCTCTACGCAGGATCAGCTCAAGGCCGTCTTCGGTGAACTCGGGCTCCTTCCGAACGCAGCCGCGGCCGGCCCGGGCGCCGCGCCGGGCCCGCTGTCGGCGGGCCTGGGCCAGGCGGGCTCGGTCGGGCGGTTGTCGGTGCCGTCGGGCTGGGCCACGGCCGCACCGGAGATCCGGACCACCGCATACGCGTTGCCGACCGGCAGCCTCGGCGGCGTGCCCGCGGCGGCCGCGGGCGGCACCGGAAGCGCGTTCAGCGAGATGGCGCTGGCGGGCATGGGCGGCAGCGCGCTGGCCGGCACCGTCGGCCGGGGCCGCGACGACGGCACGGTGGCGACGGCGCGGGTGTGCCCGCCGTTGCCGGGGACACCGGTCCGGGCGATCGCCGCCGAGCTGCGTGAACTCGCCGAACTCCGCGACGGCGGGGTTCTCACCGAAGCGGAGTTCAACGACCGGAAGCAGCGCCTGCTGAGCAGCTGACCCCGCGGGCGTGCGCAGTTGCACCGGAATCAGCCGCGATCAGGTACGACTGCGCGCGCCCGCGCAGAACGGGGTCAGGCGGTTTCGGTGATCGGGCGGTCCACCCAGCTCATCAGGTCGCGCAGCTTCTTGCCGGTGACCTCGATCGGGTGCTCGGCGTTCTCCTTGCGCAGCCGCTCGAGTTCGGAGTTGCCGCCCTCGACGTTGGCGACCAGGCGCTTGACGAAGGTGCCGTCCTGGATGTCGGCCAGGATCTCACGCATCCGCTGCTTGGTGCCGGCGTCGATCACCCGCGGGCCGGACAGGTAGCCGCCGAACTCCGCGGTGTCGCTCACCGAGTAGTTCATCCGGGCGATGCCGCCCTCATACATCAGGTCGACGATCAGCTTGAGCTCGTGCAGCACCTCGAAATAGGCCATCTCCGGCGGGTAGCCCGCCTCCACCATCACGTCGAAGCCGGTCTTGACCAGTTCCTCGGTGCCGCCGCAGAGCACCGCCTGCTCGCCGAACAGGTCGGTCTCGGTCTCGTCCTTGAACGTGGTCTTGATGACCCCGGCCCGGGTGCCGCCGATGGCCTTCGCGTAGGACAGCGCCAGCGCCTCGCCCTCGCCGCGCGGGTCCTGGGCGATCGCGATCAGGCAGGGCACGCCCTTGCCGTCGACGAACTGGCGACGCACCAGGTGCCCCGGCCCCTTCGGCGCGACCATCCCGACGGTGATGTCGGCGGCCGGCTTGATCAGGCCGAAGTGGATGTTGAGCCCGTGGCCGAAGAACAGCGCGTTGCCGGGCACCAGGTTGGGTTCGATGTCGCGGGCGAAGATCTCGGCCTGCGCGGTGTCCGGCGCCAGCAGCATGATCACGTCGGCCCAGGCCGCCACCTTCTCCGGGGTGTCGACGTCGAGTCCCTGCTCGGCGACCTTGGCCCGCGACCTGGAGTCCTCCCGCAGCCCGACGCGCACCTGCACCCCGGAGTCGCGCAGGCTCAGCGAGTGCGCGTGCCCCTGGCTGCCGTACCCGATCACCCCGACCTTGCGGCCGGCGATGATCGACAGGTCGGCGTCGTCGTCGTAGAACAGCTGTAATGCCTGTGATGCCACGGTTTTTCCTTTGCGTTGTTGAACTCGGTTCGATGGACGCTATTTGGCGGTGCCGATGCCACGCGGGCCGCGCGACAACGACACCTGCCCGGACTGAACGATCTCACGCACCCCGTACGGCTCCAACACCCGCAGCAGTGCCTCGAACTTCGCCGGGGTGCCGGTGGCTTCGATGATCAACGACTCCGGCGAGACGTCGATGATCCTGGCGCGGAACAGGTTGACCGCTTCGATGATCTGGCCCCGGGTGCCGGCGTCGGCACGGACTTTGATCAAGGCGATCTCACGGGACACCGAATTGCCGGCATCCTGCTCGACGATCTTGATGACGTTGATCAGCTTGTTGAGCTGCTTGGTGATCTGCTCCAGCGGGGTGTCCTCCACCGAGACGACGATCGTCATCCGGGACATGCTCTTGACCTCGGTGGCGCCGACGGCCAGCGACTCGATGTTGAAGCCGCGCCGGGAGAACAGCGCCGCCACCCGCGCCAGCACCCCGGGCTTGTCCTCGACCAGCACCGACAGCGTATGTGTCTTCCAGCCTGCCTCAGCACCCATCAGGCGTGTCCCTCGTTGTCGTCGTCGTCGAACAGTGGACGGATGCCGCGGGCGGCCTGGATCTCGTCGTTGCTGGTCCCGGCGGCCACCATCGGCCACACTTGCGCATCGGCGCCGACAATGAAGTCGATCACCACCGGGCGGTCGTTGATCGCCCGCGCCCGATTGATCACGTCCTCCACATCCTCCGCACGCTCGCAACGCAATCCGACGCAGCCCAGCGCCTCGGCCAGCAGCACGAAGTCCGGGATGCGGTGCGAGTGGGTGGCCAGATCGGTCTGCGAATACCGCTCGCCGTAGAACAGCGTCTGCCACTGGCGGACCATGCCCAGGTTGCCGTTGTTGATCAGCGCGACCTTGATCGGGACCCCCTCGATGGCGCAGGTGGCCAGCTCCTGGTTGGTCATCTGGAAACAGCCGTCGCCGTCGATCGCCCACACCTCGGCGTCCGGACGGCCCATCTTGGCGCCCATCGCCGCCGGGATGGCGAACCCCATGGTGCCCAGGCCACCGGAATTCAGCCAGGTGCAAGGCTTTTCGTACTTGATGAACTGCGCGGCCCACATCTGGTGCTGCCCCACCCCGGCGACGTAGATGGCGTCCGGCCCGGCGATGCGGCCCAGTGCCTCGATCGCGTACTCCGGGCCCAGGCTGCCGTCGCTCTGCGGGCCGTAGCTCAGCGGATAGGTGGACCGCACCCCGTCCAGGTAGGACCACCAGTCGTCGAGGTTCCAGCTGGCCTGGTCGTGGCGCAGTGCCGCGATCAGCTCGGTGATGACGGCCTTGACGTCGGCGACGATCGGCACATCGGCATGCCGGTTCTTGCCGATCTCGGCCGGGTCGATGTCGGCGTGGATGACCTTGGCCTCGGGGGCGAAGGACGCCAGCTGGCCGGTGACCCGGTCGTCGAACCGGGCGCCCAGCGTGATCAGCAGGTCGGCCTTCTGCAACCCCGCCACCGCCGCCACCGTGCCGTGCATCCCCGGCATGCCCAGGTGCTGGCGGTGACTGTCCGGAAATGCGCCGCGGGCCATCAGCGTGGTGACCACCGGAATGCCGGTCAGCTCAGCCAGCTCGCGCAGTTGCCCGGTCGCCTGGCCGCGGATGACGCCGCCGCCGACGTAGAGCACCGGGCGCTGCGCCGCGGCGATCAGCTTGGCGGCTTCGCGCACCTGCCGGTTGTGCGGCTTGGTGTTGGGCTTGTAGCCGGGCAGCTCCAGCCGCGGCGGCCAGGCGAACGTGCACCGGCCCTGCAGCACGTCCTTGGGGATGTCGACGAGCACAGCGCCCGGGCGGCCGGTGGCCGCGATGTGAAACGCCTCGGCGATCACCCGCGGAATGTCGTCGCCGTTGCGCACCAGGTAGTTGTGCTTGGTGATCGGCATGGTGATGCCGGAGATGTCGGCCTCCTGGAAGGCGTCGGTGCCGATCAGCTGCCGGCCGACCTGCCCGGTGATGGCGACGACGGGGATGGAGTCCATCTGCGCGTCGGCCAGCGCGGTGACCAGGTTGGTGGCGCCGGGGCCGGAGGTGGCCATGCACACCCCGACCCGGCCGGTGGCGTGCGCGTAGCCGCTGGCGGCGTGCCCGGCCCCCTGCTCGTGGCGGACCAGCACGTGGCGCAGCTTCTTCGAGTCGTACAGCGGGTCGTAGACCGGCAGCACCGCGCCACCCGGGATGCCGAAGATGACGTCGACGTCGAGTTCCTCCAGGGAGCGGACCACCGACTGGGCGCCGGTGAGCTGCTCGGGTGCAACGTGTTTGGAGCCGTCGGCGGCCGGCGCCCCGTTGGGCGCGTGATGTTCCGGTGGCCGCCTGGTGGGTGCGCTCACGATGTTTCCTTCAGTCCCGGTGTAACTGCCGCTGATGACAACAAAAAACCCCCGTCAGCTCAGCTGCTGCACGAGGGTTGCGCGTTGGTGCTTGAAAGTCAGCCAGCAACCAACGCGCTGACAAGTACTACAAGCATGCCGTTCTCCATAACCGTCGACGGTAGCCTCCGCACAACTCAGCCGTCAAATCTGGCGTGCAGGTGATCGACCAGGGCGCCCTGCTCGCCGAAGAGTTCGGCCGTCCAGCGCTCCAGCAGCGCCGAGTTGTCGGCGTCGTCGGGGTGAAACCCGGGCCTGTTGTACTCGCCCAGCCGGCGGAAGACCGCCCGGGTCAGGAACGGCGAGTGCCGCAGTGCGGCGAAGCTGCGGACCAGCCGCACCGGGTGGTACGCGGCCCGGTCGCCGAGCAGGGAGACGATGGAGTTCACGACGACGGCGATGGGAAAGCTGAATCGGATGAACCGCATCGTCCGGATGCGCCGGGTCTCGCCACCGCCGACCGCCCGGTAGACGTCGAAGGCCACCGAGCGGTGCTCGGACTCCTCGACCGCGTGCCACAGCAGCATCGAACGCACCTCCGTGCTGCCGAGCAGTGCCTGGGCCCGCTCGTCGGCGAGCAGCGTCTCGGCGAAAACCGCGGTGAAGTGTTCGAGTGCGGCCGTGATGGCCAGGCAGGTCAGCGGCGAGAACCGGCGTTCGTTGGCCGCCAGGCGCCGGCGCACCACCCGGTCGATCCGGGCGGTGGGATAGCCCATCTGCTGCAGGCGCTCGTTGAGCGCGCGGTGTTCGCGACCGTGGGAGACCTCTTGGCCGATGAATCCCCTGACCCGCTCCTTGAGCTCCGGGTCGGTGATCTGGTCGGCGTAGCGGCGCACCGATCGCACGAAGAACTCCTCGCCCTCGGGGAACACCGCCGACAGGTGCGCGATGAGGTGGCTCATCACCAGGTCGCCGTCGACGAAGTGCCGGTCCAGTGATGCCACCGGGTAGTCGAATCGGATGCGCCGCGCGTGCACGGCGGGCCGGCCGGGATGGTCGGTCATGATGTCTCCTGTCCGAGTGGGCTGAGCGCAGCACCCAGCAGTGGGCGGACCAGCGCTTTGAGCGCGTCGAGAATCTCGGCGGTGGCCAGCGGCTGGTATCCGTCGATCGATCCGGCGGTGGCCAGACCGTTCATCAGGGTCAGCACCAGTTGCGGGGCGACCCGGCCGGCGGGGGCGCCGGCGGGGAAGAGTCGGTCGTAGATCGCATCGCAGCCCTGCGCGAACTGCCGATCGGTCTCGATGACCGCGGCCGCCAGATCCGGGTCGGTGCGGGCGGCCACCCACAGTTCGTGCCAGGCGGTGAAGGTCGCCCCGGAGAACATCGACCACAGCAGGTCGATGGCCGCATCGAGCCTTTCGAACTTGTCCATGGCCGGGTCCAGACCGGCCATCAGCAGCTCGAACTCCTCGACGCGGCGGTTCAGCGCATATTCGACGGCGGCCGCGAGCAGCTCGGACTTGGCCGGGAAATGGCCCTGCAAGGCGCCTGCCGACACCCCGGCGCGGCGGGCGACCTCGGTGGTGGTGGTCCCCTTGAACCCGACTTGCACCAGGGCCTCGAGCGTCGCGTCCAGCAGCGCCCGCCGGGTCTCCGCGGTCCGTTCGGCCTGGGTCCGCCGGGGTCGGGTGGCCGCCATGGGTCCATACCCTACCCAGATAAAATAAGCAGTCAATATTTATTTGTATCGGAGGCGCCCGGCCCCGACTGCGGCGACGGTGACATCATGCTGAGGTGTCAGCCGACCCGCCCGAGACTCCGCCGGTGGTGATCCGCGTCTCGCCGATGGCGCACTTCGCGGTCGGCTTCCTGACGCTCGGGTTGCTGATTCCGGTGCTGACCTGGCCGCCGACGGCCCCGGTGCTGGCCATCCCGGTGGCACTGTCGGCGTCGATCGTGCGCTGGCGCACCGTTGCCGACCGCCACCGCGTGACGACGCGGACGCTGCTGGGCGGCCGGTCGGTGGGCTGGGACGAGATCGACGGACTGCGGTTCACCAAGGGGTACTGGGCGCGCGCCCACCTGACCGGCGGCGACCAGCTGCGGCTGCCCGCGGTCACTTTCAGCACGCTGCCGTTGCTGACCGAAGCCAGCGGCGGCCGGGTGCCCAACCCCTACCGCTGACCGGCCGGGCCGGCCCGGGTCAGCCCAGCGGGTTCGCCCCGTTGAGCAGCACCCACATCGCCGCACCACCCCCGACGCCGAGCAGCAGCGCCGCCAGCGAGCCGATGAACGGCCGCCGGGCCCAGCCGCGATCGCCGTCCAGCCCATACCGGCCGGGGCCGACCAGCACGATCACCACCGCGACGACGACCAGCATCAGCTGGTATTCGTGATCGCCCGGCAGGAAGAACGACAACCGGCCGTCGGACTGCGCCGAGACTCCGGCCAGCACCGCGTTGATCAGGTAGGCCAGCGCACCGGCCGCGGCCAGCGGGGTGAACAGCCCCAGCACCAGTAGCAGCCCGGCGGCGATCTGCCCGCCGACTCCGAGGTAGGTGAGCAGGCCCGCGTGCTGGTAGCCGGCTTCCGCCACCGCGTTCCTGAAGCCGCCCAGGCCGGACCCGCCCCACCAGCCGAACAGCTTCTGCAGCCCGTGCACGACCAGCAGCACACCCAGGCTCGCCCGCAGCAGCAGCAGACCCAGATCCTGGGTGCCCCGCCGGTCGGCGGGCCGGAAGGGACTGTCCTCGGTGTCCCCCGCTGCCTTCGCCGACCGGCGACCGCCGGGCTGGGGCTGCACGTAGGGCAGCGGCTCCTGGTCGCCGGCCAGGTTGAAGCCGGCCCCGCCGGAGCGCGAGCCGGTGGCGTCGAAGGGCGGGATCGTCGTGGTCTCGAAATCGCCGGTGTAGGTGGCCGACGGCAGGTCGTCCTCCGGGTCGACCAGGCGCGCCGACCTGGGCTGCTCCCGCTCGGCGTCCACCGAACCCCCCGGACGCCGCCAGCGGGCGTTCTCAGCATGACTGCTCACCCTTGCCAGGGTAAGTGCAACCCGGGCGGGATTGGGGATTTGAACGGCGCTTTCAGCCAAGTCTTCCCCCGGCCGGCCACCGGGGCCGTGGCCGGACGCCGGCGGTTCCCGGCAACCATCGTGGCGGGGCCGGGGGCGCTATCCGTAACCTGGCGGGCATGCAGATGCGCGGACTGGTTCACCGGGTGCTGGTCGTGCTTTGTGTGGCGCCGCTGGTCTTGACCGGCTGCGCGCACTTCGACGACGCGCAGTCGCAGCCGTTCACCACGGTGCCGCACCGCCGGATGGCGCCGACCTCGACGACGCCGCCGCCGCCGCCGCTGCCCGCCAAACCGTTTCCCAAACAGTGCCCGGCCCCCGGTGTGATGCAGGGCTGCCTGGAGAGCACCAGCGGCCTGATCATGCACGCCGACAGCAAGTCGGCGCTGGTTGCCGAGCGGACCACCGGCGCGATCAAGGAGGTGTCGGTCAGCGCCGAGCCCAAGATCAAGACCGTCCTCGGCGTCGACCCGTCCGGCGACGGCGGGCTGCTGGACATCGTGCTCTCCCCCACCTACCACCAGGACCGGCTGATGTATGCCTACATCAGCACGCCCACCGACAACCGGGTGATCAGGATCGCCGACGGCGACGTTCCCAAGGACATCCTGACCGGGATTCCCAAAGGCGCCACCGGCAACACCGGCGCCCTGATATTCACCAGCCCCACCACCCTGGTGGTGCTCACCGGCGACGCCGGGAACCCCGGCGCGGCCGCCGATCCGGCCTCGCCGGCGGGCAAGTTGCTGCGCATCGAGCAGCCGACCACGGTCGATCAGGCCGCGCCGACGACCGCACTGTCCGGGATGGGTGCCGGCGGCGGGCTCTGCATCGACCACGTCGACGGTTCGCTGTACGTCACCGACCGCACCCCCACCGGCGACCGGCTGCAGCGCATCACCAAGGACTCCCGGGTCTCGACGGTGTGGACCTGGCCGGACAAGCCGGGGGTGGCCGGCTGTTCGGCGCTGGACGGCACCGTGCTGGTCAACCTGGTCAACACCAAGCAGACGGTGGCGGTCCGGCTGGCGCCGGGCACCGGTGCGGTCAGCAGCGAGCCGGAGGTGCTGCGCAAGGACATCCACGGACACGCGTGGGCGCTGCAGATGTCCGCGGACGGCAACGTCTGGGCCGCCACGGTGAACAGGACCGCCGGGGACGCCGAGAAGCTCGACGACGTGGTGTTCCCGGTGTTCCCGTCCGGCGGCGGCTTCCCGCGCGCCAACGACGACAAGACGTAGCTCTTCTCGGCCGAGCAGACGCAAAGGTCCCCGACACGCCGTGCGTGCGGGGACCTTTGCGTCTGCTCGGCGCCGCCTAACCGCAGGCGGCCAGCACCAGTTCGCGCACCCGCGCCGCGTCGGCCTGACCCTTGGTCGCCTTCATCACCGCGCCGACGATGGCACCGGCGGCCTGCACCTTGCCGCCCCGGATCTTCTCGGCGACATCGGGATTGGCGGCCAGCGCCGCGTCGACGGCGGCCTGGATCACGGAGTCGTCGCGCACCACGGCCAGGCCGCGGTCGGCCATCACCTGCTCCGGTTCACCCGCACCGGCCAGCACCCCCTCGATGACCTGCCGGGCCAGTTTGTTGGAGAGTTTGCCGGCATCGACCAGCGCGACCACCTGCGCGACCTGCTTCGGGGTGATCGGCAGCGCGTCGAGTTCGACGCCGGCCTCGTTGGCCTTCTGCACCAGGAAGTTTCCCCACCAGGCTCGGGCCGCCTCGCTGGCGGCGCCGTGGCCGACGGTGGCGGCGACCAGTTCGACCGCACCGGCGTTGACCAGGTCGCGCATCACCTCGTCGGAGATGCCCCAGTCCTGCTGAATCTTCTTGCGCGTCAGCCACGGCAGTTCCGGGATCGTCCGGCGCAGCCGGTCCACCAGTTCCCGGCTGGGGGCCACCGGCTCCAGGTCGGGCTCGGGGAAGTAGCGGTAGTCCTCCGCGGTCTCCTTGGTGCGGCCCGGGCTGGTGTAGCCGGCCTCGTGAAAGTGCCTGGTCTCCTGGGTGATCCGGCCGCCGGATGTCAAAACGGCGCCCTGCCTGCACATCTCGTAGCGGACCGCGACCTCCACGCTCTTCAGCGAGTTGACGTTCTTGGTTTCGGTGCGGGTACCGAATTCGGTTGCCCCGCTGGGCTTGAGCGAGACGTTGGCGTCGCAGCGCATGGACCCCTGATCCATCCGCACGTCGGAGACGCCCAGCGCGCGCAGCAGATCCCGCAGTGCGGCCACATACGCCCGGGCGATCTGCGGGGCACGCGCGCCGGCGCCGACGATCGGCCTGGTGACGATCTCGATCAGCGGCACCCCGGAGCGGTTGTAGTCGATCAGCGATTCGGTGGCGCCCTCGATGCGGCCGGTCTCGCTGCCCAGGTGGGTGAGCTTGCCGGTGTCCTCCTCCATGTGGGCGCGCTCGATCTCCACCCGCCAGGTCGACCCGTCCTCCAGCGGCACATCCAGGTAGCCGTTGACCGCGATCGGCTCGTCGTACTGGGAGATCTGGTAGTTCTTCGGCATGTCCGGGTAGAAGTAGTTCTTCCGGGCGAACCGGCACCAGTCCACGATGTCGCAGTTCAGCGCCAGCCCGATGCGGATCGCCGACTCCACGGCGACCTCGTTGAGCACCGGCAGCGACCCGGGCAGCCCCAGACACACCGGGCACACCTGGGTGTTGGGCTCGGCGCCGAACGCGGTGGCGCAGCCGCAGAACATCTTGGTGGCCGTCGACAGCTCGACGTGCACCTCCAAGCCCAGCACCGGGTCGAAACGTGCGACGACGTCGTCGTAGTCGAGCAGGTCAGCGACTGCAGCAGTGGTCATTGCGCAAATTCTAGGCGAGCCGAGGTTAGGCTCAGCCGAGCGTCGACGCCGGGAGGATGCCGTGGGTGGAGCGAGGTCGGTCGCGATGGTGATCGCGGCACTGGGCGCGGCGGGCTGCGGCCACGCCGCGCCGCAGGGCACCGAGGTGGTGCACGTGGTGGCCGTCGACGCGGACGGCCAACCCACCGACGGCTACCGGGAGGGCCCGGGCGACAGCAACGTCACCACCGTCTCCGACTGCGGCGCCTCGCCGGCCGCCGTGGCTGCCGGCATCTACCAGTGCGCACCCAGCGCGGCCGGCGCCGACGTGTGCTGGCCGGCCGGGGCGGATTCGCTGCTCTGCCTGGGCGATCCGTGGGACCGCCGGCTGCACCGGGTCTCGGTCGGCGACAGCCTGCCGCGGGTGCGGCCCGCCGCGGCCCCGGAGCCGCTGGCGCTGCTGCTCGACGACGGCACCCGCTGCCGGCTTCGCCAGGGCGGGGCGTGGGGCGGCCGGGACGACGACTACGTCGGCGCCTACGGGTGCGAATCGACCGACCTGGTGGTGCTGGTCCGCCAGGGCGGGGATGCCGTCGACCGCGGCGCGCCGCGCTGGACGGTCAGAGTCGGCGAACTCGGCGCGGGCAGCCCGCACTTCCCGCCGCCGGAGACCCGGGCCGTCCGGACCGCCTGGTTCGCCGGCAAGCCCGGCTGACCGGACGCCTCACACCGGCCAGCCCTCCCTGCGGTAGGCCGCATCCCAGAACATCCACTCGTATCGCGCCGCGGTATGGAAATGCGTGCGCATCAACATCTTTTCCGTCTCCGACGCCTGGGCGCCGACCCGGTCGGCGACGTAGGCCCGGGCGGCCGGGGCGACCGGCAGCTCGGCGGCCGCACCGGCCGCCAGGCCCAGGCCGGCGAGCAGTTCGGCGTGCAGTTGCCGTTCGGCGGCGATGGCGGCGCCGGCGTGCCCGGCGAACATCGCCACCTCGTCCTCCCCCGGTGCCCTGGCCGCGCACACCGCCAGTGCCCGGGCGAAGCCGCGCAGGTAGAGCGCATCCTGCACGACGTAGTGACGGAACCGGGGATGGTCGAGTGATCCGTCGGTCAGCCCGGTGACGAACGGGTGGGCGCAGATGGCGCGGTAGATCTCCGCGATGTCGGCCCAGAGCAGGTCAGTCATTCGAACAGCTATGGCTCACGGTAACCGGCGGCGAGCACTCCCACTTTGCGCCATACTCTTGGCTAGACTGCTGTCATGACCGCCGTTCCGTTGGGTGAGGCACGCAACCGCCTCTCGGAGTATGTCTCCGACGTCGAACGCACCCATGAGCGCATAACCATCACCCGGCACGGGCATGCGGCGGCGGTGCTGATCGCCGCCGACGAACTTGCGTCACTGGAGGAGACCATCGAGGTGCTGCGCACGCCGGGATCGGTCCAGGCAATCCGGGAGGGACTCGCAGACGCAGCAGTCGGGCGCTTCGCCGACAACGACGAAATCCGCAAACGCCACATCGCCCGGTGAGCAACGCCACCGGTTACGACGTCGCCATCACCGCTCGAGCGGCACGCGACCTTCGACGGCTATCCGAGAAGGTCGCTGCCGCGTGCGTGGAGTTCATCTTCGGGCCATTGCTCACCGATCCGCGTCGGCCGGGCAAACCGTTGCGCGATGTGCTCACCGGCCTGCATACCGCGCGCCGCGGTGACTACCGGATCATCTACACGATCGACGAGGACACCAAGCGAGTCGAGGTCGTCCATATAGCCCGGCGCAGCGACATCTATCGGCCCTGAGCGCACCGGCCCCGGCCTCGCCACCGTTTGGTGGCAAAGTAGCCCACGATCACGCAGGCCCACGACAGCAGGCCGAGCCAGAGTTGGCTGCGGGCGGCCGGGTCGAAACCCATCCGGACGAGCAGAGCGGCGATCGCCACGGCGGTCCCGATCGACAGCCACGGGAACAGCCACATGCGCACCCGCAATTCTTCCGGAATCGTCCTGCGGCGCAGGATGATCTGCGAGATCGTGATCAACAGGTAGACGAACAGCACGACCGCGCTCGACGAGTTCAACAGGAAGGCGAACACCGTGGCGGGTGCGGTCGCGGCCATGACGACGCACAGGAAGCCCACCAGCGACGACGACAGGACGGCCAGGTGCGGGACGCCGCGCGGACCGGTCCGCATCAGCCGCTCCGGGGCCTGCTGGCGGGCCGCGAGCACGAACAGCATCCGCGATGCCGTGTACAGCCCGGTGTTCAGGCAGGACAGGGCCGCGGTGATGACGACGACGTTCATGACGTGGTGCGCGCCGGGCAGGCCCATCTCCCGCAGCGCGGCGACATATGGTGAGGCGCCGGGCTTCCCGAAGTTCCACGGCGTTATCACGGTGAGCAGGAAGACCGAAGCGACGAAGAAGACCGCGACGCGGACGATCACCGTGTTGGTCGCCCGTTGCACCGCGCGCGCGGGATCGGGTGTTTCGGCGGCGGCGATCGTCGCGACCTCGGCGCCGACCATGGAGAACAGCACCACCACGACGGCAGCGAAGACGGCGCCGACACCGTTGGGGAAGAACCCGCCGTGCGAGACCAGGTTGGAAAAGTCCATCTGCCGGTCCGGCCACAGACCCAGCACGAAAGCGGTTCCGAGGCCGACGAAGGCCGCGATCGCCACCACTTTTATTCCGGCGAACCAGAATTCGAACTCGCCGAAGGACGTGATCGACCCCAGATTGGTCACCGTCATCACCGTCATCAGGATCAGCGAAAGCAGCCACAGCGGTGCGTCGAACCAGTAGGTGATCGCCTTGGCGCCGGCGACGGCCTCGAAACCGACCACGATCACCCAGAAGTACCAGTACAGCCAGCCCACCGAGAATCCGGCCCAGTCCCCCAGCGCATTTCGCGCGTGTTCGGCGAACGACGCGGTCACCGGGTTCGCGGCGGACATCTCGCCGAGCATCCGCATCACGAGCATGACCAGCACGCCGCAGATCGCATAGCTGAGGAACGCGGCGGGGCCGGTGGCGCCGATGACCACGCCCGAACCGATGAACAGGCCGGCCCCGATCACACCGCCGAGCGCGATCATGTTGAGTTGGCGCTGCGACAGTCCCTGCCGCAATCCCTGCCGCGATCCCGAGGCACCCACTGTCGTATGGCCTCCGCCGGGTCGCGCGGGCAGCCGCTGCGCCGCACCGCGATATTTCGTGAACGTGAGATTACTTGGACCGGTCATGTTGTCGCAGGACGACCGGCGCTCCGCGGTTAGACTTCGGCAATGCCCGCCCGGCCCGATCGCAACGTGCTGGGCGGCCCGCTGCAACCGTGCGGCACCGACCCGCTCACCGGTTTCTACCGCGACGGCTGCTGCTCGTCCGGGCCGGAGGACATCGGCCTGCACACCATCTGCGCGGTGGTGACCGTGGAGTTCCTGGACCACCAGCGCAGCATCGGCAACGACCTGTCCACCCCGATGCCGGCCTACCGGTTCCCCGGCCTGGTCCCCGGCGACCGCTGGTGCGTCACCGCGGTCAACTGGCTGCGCGCCCACCACGACGGCTGCGCGGCGCCGGTGGTGCTGGCGGCCACCCACCAGCGCACCCTCGACGTGGTGGACCTGGAGGTGCTGCGGGGCTACGCCGTCGACGTGCCCGACTACCCGGACGGCCTATGACGGCCTATGACGGCCTATGACCCGCGAGCAGACACCAAAGTCCCCAAAGCCGCCGAGTTTCGGGGACTTTGGTGTCTGCTCGGCGGGATAGGGCTACCCCGGGGGGGCTACCCGAAGAAGGCGGCGGCGTCGTCGTAGCGGCTCTGCGGCACCAGCTTGAGCTGGCGCACCGCGTCGGCCAGCGGCACCCGGCCGATCTCCGGGCCGCGCAGCGAGACCATCATTCCGTACTCGCCGGCGTGCGCGGCGTCGGCGGCGTTGACCCCGAACCGGGTGGCCAGCACCCGGTCGTAGGCGGTCGGGGTGCCGCCGCGCTGGACGTGGCCGAGCACGGTGGTGCGGACCTCCTTCTTGACGCGCTGCTCGAGTTCGATCGCAAGCTGGGCGGCCACCCCGGTGAACCGCTCGTGGCCGAACTCGTCGGTGCCGCCGACCCGCAGGTTCATCGACCCGGCAACGGGTTTGGCGCCTTCGGCGACCACGCAGATGAAGTGCGCCGAACCGTGCTGGAAGCGCTGCTTGACCAGCCGGCACACGTCCTCGATGTCGAACGGCTGCTCGGGGATCAGCGTCATGTGCGCGCCACTGGCCAGACCGGCGTTGAGCGCGATCCAGCCGGCGTGCCGGCCCATCACCTCCACCAGCATCACCCGCTGATGCGATTCGGCGGTGGAATGCAGCCGGTCGATGGCGTCGGTGGCGATCTGCAGCGCGGTGTCGTGACCGAACGTGACGTCGGTGCAGTCGATGTCGTTGTCGATGGTCTTGGGCACCCCGACCACCGGGACGTTCTCCTGGGACAGCCAGTGCGCCGCGGTCAGGGTGCCCTCGCCGCCGATCGGTATCAGCACGTCGATGCCGTTGTCGTCCAGGGTCTGTTTGATCTGGTCCAGGCCGGCGCGCAGCTTGTCCGGGTGCACCCGGGCGGTGCCCAGCACGGTGCCGCCCTTGGCCAGCAGCCGCTCGTTGCGGTCGTCGTTGGCCAGCTGGATGCGCCGGTTCTCCAGCAGTCCGCGCCAACCGTCTTCGAAGCCGACCACCGACGATCCGTACCTTGCGTCGCAGGTGCGCACCACCGCCCGGATGACGGCGTTCAGGCCAGGACAGTCACCGCCGCCGGTGAGCACTCCGATCCGCATGCGCCCCATCTTGCCGGGTTCGGCCCCTCGCCGGTGGCAGTTGGCGCGGAACTTCAGATGCAGAGCACCTCGTCGAGCGTCGCGGTGTGCGGGACGGCCCCGGCCGCGTCCAGCCGGCCGGTGTCGAACATCGCCGGGCCGGTGGGCACCGTCCCGGTCAGCAGGTAGCGGCCGGCCCCGGGCGCCCGGCGCACCGTCTCCTCGGCCGCGCAGACACCGGTCAGCCCGGCCGCATCACCGAAGTTGACCCCCACCGCGCACACCCGCGGCTCGGCGTCCAGCACCGCCGTGAGCCGGCCGATCAGATCCTCGGGTGCGAAGAACCGCCAGCCCCGGCCCAGGTGCAGCCAGCACCGCCCGTCCACCTCGGCACGGATCGCCGCCAGCTGGGTGTCCCCGCCGGTACGGCCGCACTCGGCGAACTCGACGAACCCGTACCGCTCGCCCAGCACGACACGATCGGCCGCCGACAAACCCGCGTCGACCACCAGGAACCGCCCCACCAGCGACACGTCGGCGCAACAGTGCAGAAACGAGTTCAGGGTCGCCTCGACCACCGCCCGATCCGGCCCGGCGATCACACTGACGGTCACCGCACCGTGGCGCGGACCCGCAACCAGGCTGCGCACCACCGCATCCGGGTATGACGCCGCGGCGGCGACCATCGCCGGAACCGAGAAGTCGCGGTTGACCGCGATCCGTTGCCGATCCTCGTCGGGAATATCGGCGCGGGCCAGCAGGCTCCGGCACAGCCCGAACGCCTCGGCGTGCCGGCCGATCTGGGAGGCGCAGATCGCCCGCTCGTCGGCGGCCCGCCAGGCGTAGACATCCGAGCTGACGAAGAGGTTGTCCGCCTCGGGATACCGGGTCTCGGCGGCCCGCCGGGCGAACAGGTAGCCGAGCTGGTAGCGCTGATCGAGGCGATAGGCCACCGCGATGTTGAACAGCGGCTCGGCGCGACCGGGGCGGAACTCCCACGCCCGCAGATAGGCGTCCTGGACCTGCGGCCACGGCGCACCCGACGCCTTCAGCGACAGCGCGGTCCGGAACAGCGCGAAGTAGACCTCCTGCTCCCAGCCGCCCAGTTCGACCCGCCGCGCATACCACCGCAGCGCGTTGGCGTAATCGGCCAGATCGAAATAACTCTGGGCCAGGTAGAACACCGACCGGGCGTCGTCGGGGTGACGCTGCACCTCGGCCAGCAGCAGATCGCGGTCGCGGGCCGCCTTCTCCCCGGACATGTTGCGCGCACTGACATGCAGGTCCTCGACGTGGTAGGCGCCCTCCAGGTGCACCGCGGCCTGGTCGCCGTCCCACTCGGTGTACTCGTGGGTGACGCCGATGTAGCGCACCGCCAGACCGTCGCGGAACAGCTGCGGCAGCCAGTAGACGGTCGACCCGAATCTGCGGCGCACGTCGTAGACGGCGGCATCCAGTCCGGTGAGGTCCGGCGTGCCCACCACAGCGTCGTCGGCGTCGAGCACCCAGATGTAGTCGGCCCGGCCCTGCGCCAACGCCAGCGCCTCGGACCGGTTGTGACCGAAGTCGCGCCACGGCCGTTCGTAGAGCTGACCCGGAATACCCAGCCGCGCCATATGGTCTCGGATGACATCCTGGGTGCCGTCGTCGGATCCGGTGTCCACGATCACCCACGAGCTGATGAACGGGGCGACCAGATCCAGCGCCCGTGCAACGACGTGCGCCTCGTTGCGCACGATCATGTTCAGGCAGATCGCGGGCCGGGCCGGCGGCGCGTCGGGCACGGTCCTACACCGTTGGCGCCGTCGGCAACTCGCCGCGCGCGGCCTCGTAGGCCGCACCCACCCGGTACAGCCGGTCGTCGGCCAGCGCCGGTGCCATGATCTGCAGGCCGACCGGCAGCCCGTCGTCGGCCGACAGCCCCGACGGCACCGACATACCGCAGTGCCCGGCCAGGTTCAGCGGCAGCGTGCACAGGTCGAACAGGTACATCG
>CAZGGK010000025.1:0-60285 GCA_964525125.1 uncultured Mycobacterium sp. | reverse complement strand
GGCGACGGCAACCTGGTCGACTGGTGGACCGACGCCGACCGCGCCGAGTTCGGGCAGCGCACCGCGGCGCTGATCGCGCAGTACGAGGCCTACGTGCCGCGCGCCCTGGACGGCGGCCAGCACGTGAACGGGGCGTTCACCGTCGGGGAGAACATCGGCGACCTGGGCGGGCTGTCCATCGCCCTGCTGGCCTACCAGCTGTCGCTGGGCGGCGCCGAGGCGCCGGTGATCGACGGACTCACCGGTGTGCAGCGGGTTTTCTACGGCTGGGCGCAGGTGTGGCGCACCAAGTCGCGGGATGCCGAGGCGATCCGGCGGCTGGCGACCGACCCGCACTCACCGCCGGAGTTCCGCTGCAACGGGGTGATCCGCAACCTGGACGCCTTCTACGACGCCTTCGGGGTCACCGCATCCGACGCGCTCTACCTGGACCCGGCGCAGCGGGTCCGCATCTGGAACTGAGCTACAGATCGTCGGGCAGGAGACGGAACGCCTCGTATCCGGTTAACGGTCGTAATGCACGAAAGTCGCGGCGGTCCAGCGTGAGCACCATGTCGGTACGGTATTCAGCGGCGAGCACGACGGCGGCGGCATCGGCCAGATCCAGGTCCAGACCGGCGTACCGGCGGCGGACTGCCAGCGTGCTGCGCAGCAACCGCGGGGTGGTCTCGGCGATCGCGATGCGAGTCGATTCGGCGCGGGCGACGATGGTGTCCACGATGGAATCTGCGGTTCGTCGGTCCGCGCGGACGGTGACTACCTGATGAACTTCGACGATCGCGAGCGGGCTGACGACCAGCAGGCCGCAGGAACTTGCCGCGGCCACTGTCTGACGATGTTCGGGGTCGGCTCGGTTGAAAAGAGCCAGTAGGCCGGAGGTATCGGCGATGGCGATCACCGGTGGGCCTCGATGCGTGCCCCTTTCGCTTGGACTGCCCGCCCGCTGGTGTCCTTGATGTCCTCGCTGTTCAGCGAGGCGCCAAGGTCGAAGGTTTCGTCGTCGCGGACCATCGGTTCATCCCAGAGTCGTGCACCGAGGGCGGCAAGTTTTATGCCCTCACGCAGAATTTCCGCCTCAGAGACGCCACGACGCGCGGCCGCTTCCTTGATAAGCGCGAGGTCTTGCGCGTCCGCGTAGACATTGGTCCGCTTCAGGGACATGTACCAACCCTAACATATGTACCGATTGTTCTTCCGCGGCCGGGATGGGGCTTGTGCGCGTCGCTGCGATCAAGGCTGGTTGGAGCCGTTCGCGCCGGGCGTGCTGTTTTCGCCATCGCCGCCGCCACCGCCGTTTCCGGAAGTCGCGACGGCACCGGTGATGCTCGCATTCAGGCCCGCAACGTTGATGAAGCCACCGCTGGCGCCGCCGGCACCCCCGTTGGTGGCGTGACCGCCCCAACACCGGCACCGGCACACCCCACCAGGGATCCGTACAGATCGGCCCCGATTTCGAAACCCCACCACTCCAGGGGACCTAGCCACACGGTGCGCCGGGACCGCTGCACGGGCAGATCACCCGTTCCCCATGCCTGCCAACACAGTTCGTTGGGTCGAATGGCTTCGGTGGTTGTCGCGGCTGGGGCTGCGGTGGCCCACCTTGCGGTCGTCGCCGGACGATCGGCGTCGGGCCGCCGGGTCCCGTCTTACATCTGCCAGTCTTGGGCGCCGTCGTTCTTGGTGTAGCTGCCGACGGAGTTCTTCACCACGACCGGATCACCGCTGCCGAAGTTGTCGTAGAACCACTTGGCGTTGGCCGGGCTGAGGTTGATGCAGCCGTGGCTGACGTTGCGCTTGCCCTGATCGCCGACCGACCACGGCGCGCTGTGCACGAAGCCGCCGCTGTTGTCGATGCGCACCGCGTCGTTCACCGTCACCTTGTAGCCCCAGGTCGAGTTGACCGGAACGCCGTAGGTCGAGGAGTCCATCACCACGGTGGGCATCTTCTCCAGCACGTAGTAGGTGCCGTTGGGGGTCTCATGACCGCCCGCCGACATACCCATCGACATCGGGAACGTCTTCACCACCGCGCCGTCACGCGTGATCGTCATCTGGTGGGTGGCATCGTCGGCGGTCGCCACCAGCGCCTCACCGGTGCGGAAACTCGACTTGGTGCCCGCCGCGTCGATGTTGACCGTGGTGTTGGCCGGCCAGAAGTTGAGCGGGCGCCACCGGACCTGGCTGGGGGTCATCCAGTAGAACTTGCCGGGCACCGCCGGGACCGACGAGATGTGGATCGCCTGCTCGGCCATCGCCTGGTCGGCGATCGGCCGCTGGAAGTTGATGATGATCGGCTTGGCCACCCCGACCATGGCGCCGTTGACCGGGTTGAACGACGGTGGCAGGAACGGCGGCGCGCCGACGAACGGCTCCGGGTTCTGCCCGGCGGCCGTTCCGCCCGCCGGCACCGCCGGCACCGCGCCCGGGGCCCCGGGTGGCGGTGCCGCCAGCGGGTCGGCCGGCGGGGCCGGCAGTGGCTCGGCCGGCGGGGCGGGCACCGGCTCGGCCACCGGAGCGGGCAACGGCTCGACCGCCGGGGGCGGCGGGACGCCCACCGGGCCCGCCGGCGGCGGTACGGCGTCCGCCGGTGCCGGCTCCGCCGGCCCGGCGCCCACCACCGCGGGGTCGCCGGGCTGTTGCGGTGGATCGGCCAGCGCCGGCCCGGCGCCGAACGTGAACCCGGTCGCCAGTCCTGCGGCGCCGAGCCAACCGACGAGCATCCCCCTCGTCCATCGCGACATCTGTCTACCTCCGGTCACAATCTTGCCCCCAGTGTTACACAGCGTGGTAGCCAGCTAACTGTCATCACACCCGGAAATCAACGCGCCCCACGATTGCCATCCACAACACGCTCTGCTTTCAGGCGAACTACAGTGGCGAAGGTTACGATTCGCTCGTTTGCGAGCTAACGACAAACAGCTGCCGGCCAGCCACCATCCCGGCCAGCGCGCCACTGACCAGCACGGCCGACGCGGCCAGCATCACCGGGACACCGCCGCGCTCGTAGAGCAGACCGCCCAGCAGGGAACCGGCCATGATGCCGATCTGAAAGGCCGCCACGTACAACCCCGACGCCCCGTCCGGGTCGTCCGGCGCGCTGCGCATCGCCGCGGCCTGCAGCACCGGCGACACCGCCATCGCGGTGGCGCCCCAGAGGATGATCGCGCCGGTCCCCACCACGGCGGTCGCCAGGCCGTGCCGACCGTGGACGGCCAGCGCGGTCAACACCACGAAGGCCCCCGTCAGCGCCGACATGCAGGTGGTGACCGCGAGCTTGGGCCGACGGTCCAGCGGACGGGCCACCAGGGGCATCGCAACCAGGCCCGCGGTTCCGAACGCGGCGAGCACCCAGGCCAGGTTCGGGCCGTCGACACCGACCTCGTCGCGGATGATCACCACGATGAACGTGTAGGAGACGAAGTGCCCGGCCACGGCGACCAGCGTCAGCGCGCTCAAGGTGAGCAGGCGACGGTTCCGGTGGTGCCCGGCCCGGCGGCCGACGCGGGTCAACTGCTCCGGGCTGAGCACCATCGGCGGCAACACCAGGGCGGCCGCGACCGTGATGACGGCGGCCGCGACGGCGACCACCACGACCGCCAGCCGCCAGCCCCAGAGCAGGCTCATCGCCGCGGTCAGCGGGTTGCCGAGCACCAGCGCCAGGCTGGTGCCGACGAAGATCGTCGTCGTCGCCCGCCCCGAGTGGCTGGCCGGCACCAGTCGGGTGGCGATCGGCGCGATCACCGCGAACATCAGCCCGTGCGTGATCGCGCAGAGCACCCGGGCGCCGGCCAGCACCGCGAAGTTCGGCGCCGCCGCGGAGACCAACTGGGAGACGGTCAGGCACACCAGCGCCAGCAGCAGCGCGAAACGCCGCGGCCAGTGCGCCGTCCAGCGCACCAGCGGAACCGTCGTCACCGCCGCCACCACGGCATACCAGGCCAGCAAGGTGCCGACCAGCGCCTCGCTGACGCCAAGTCCATCGGCGATCGCGGTGAGTGCACCCACCGGCACGGTCTCCGCGGTGACATAGATGAACGCCGCGGCCGCCAGCACCGACAACTGCAGCACGGTTCGCGCCGACCACGGCCCGGCGCGGGCGGTTCGGGATCGCACGGTCATGTCAGGCCGCTACACACCGAACGGGCCACCGCGCGGTGCGGTCTGGCTCCCCGCGCTGGGCGATACCGACACGCCGGTCAGTCAATCACGGCCACTGATCAGGAGCGAACAAGCCGCGCGATGGCCGCCGAGGCCTCCGCGAGCTTCGCATCGGCTTCCTCGTCGCCGCCGGCGACCGCCTTACTGACGCAGTGACCGAGATGCTCCTCGAGCAGGTTCAGCGCCACCGAACGCAACGCACTGTTGGCGGCGCTGATCTGGGTGAGCACGTCGATGCAGTACTTGTCGTCCTCGATCATCTTGGCAATGCCTCGCACCTGACCCTCGATGCGGCGCAATCGCTTGGCGTAGTTGTCCTTCCGCGGCGAATAACCGGGTGCGGCAGTCATCAGCTCACCTCCAGCAGTGCGTTCATCCGGTCGACCCCGTCCTGCTGCGCGGCGGCCACCGACTTCGCGATGGAGATGACGTCGGGGCTCTGGCCGTGGGCGATCTCGGCTTGCGCCATGGCGATCGCGCCGCGGTGGTGCGCGATCATCGATTGCAGCCACAACCGGTCGAAGTCGGCTCCCCGCAGCGCCTTCAGCCTGTCCACCGTCGCCTGGTCCACCATGCCCTCGATGTGCGCCCCGGCCCGGGCACCCAGCGGCTCCTCCCACTGCAGCAACTGCGCCCGGAAACCGCCCATCTCGTCTCCCTGCTGGCCGGCGATCTGCTGCATCAGCACGATCAGCCGGCGATTGGTGCTGCGGTCGCCGACCAGCGCCGACAGATCGAGGCCCTGCTCGTGGTGCTTGATCATGTTCTGCAGGAATGCCACGTCCGCGGCGCTGCGGGCCGGCCCGGAAACCGCCGAGGTGCCGGCCGGCGACGGGGCGGCATGATCGTCCGGTGCCGAGCCCCGACAGGCGCCGACGACGGCGACCGCGGCGAGGGTGGCGACGGCGACGGCCGCGCGGCGGACGGCGGGACTCATGCGCCCACTGTAGCGCATACCCCCACAGGGTATTATCACTGTTCGCTCCATCGCACCCTACCGGCATACTGACCTCATGCCCTCAGAATCCGCAGACCTCAAACCCCGTAGCCGCGACGTCACCGACGGCCTGGAGAAGGCCGCGGCCCGCGGCATGCTGCGCGCGGTGGGCATGGGCGACGAGGACTTCGCCAAACCCCAGATCGGCGTGGCGTCGTCGTGGAACGAGATCACCCCGTGCAACCTCTCGCTGGACCGGCTGGCCAAGGCCGCCAAGGACGGGGTTTTCGAAGCCGGTGGCTACCCGCTGGAGTTCGGCACCATCTCGGTCTCCGACGGCATCTCGATGGGCCACGAGGGCATGCACTTCTCGCTGGTGTCCCGCGAGGTGATCGCCGACAGCGTCGAGACGGTGATGTGCGCCGAACGCCTCGACGGCTCGGTGCTGCTGGCCGGCTGCGACAAGAGCCTGCCCGGGATGCTGATGGCGGCGGCCCGGCTGGATCTGGCCGCGGTGTTCCTCTACGCCGGTTCCACCATGCCCGGCTACGCGCTGCTCTCCGACGGCACCGAGCGCGAGGTGACGATCATCGACGCCTTCGAGGCGGTCGGGGCGTGCTCGCGCGGGCTGATCTCCCGCGCCGACGTCGAGATCATCGAACGCGCGATCTGCCCGGGCGAGGGCGCCTGCGGCGGCATGTACACCGCCAACACCATGGCCAGTGCCGCCGAGGCGCTGGGCATGTCGCTTCCGGGCAGCGCCTCGCCGCCGTCGGCCGACCGGCGCCGGGACGGGTATGCCCGCGCCAGCGGGCGGGCGGTGGTGGAGTTGCTGCGCCGCGGGATCACCGCCCGCGACATCTTGACCAAGGAGGCGTTCGAGAATGCGATCGCGGTGGTGATGGCATTCGGCGGCTCCACCAACGCCGTGCTGCACCTGCTGGCGATCGCCCACGAGGCCCAGGTGGAGCTGACCCTGGCCGACTTCTCCCGGGTCGGGGCGAAGGTGCCGCACCTGGCGGACGTGAAGCCGTTCGGCGCGCACGTGATGTTCGACATCGACAAGATCGGCGGCGTGCCGGTGATGCTGAAAACCCTGCTGGAGGCCGGCCTCTTGCACGGCGACTGCCTGACCGTCACCGGAAAGACGATGGCCGAGAACATCGCCGAGCTCAACCCGCCGGTCGTCGACGGCAAGGTGCTGCACGCGCTGACCAACCCGATACACCCGACCGGCGGCATCACCATCCTGCACGGCTCGCTGGCCCCGGAGGGTGCGGTGGTCAAGTCGGCCGGCTTCGACACCGACGTCATCGAGGGCGTGGCAAGGGTTTTCGACGGCGAGCGAGCCGCCCTGGACGCCCTGGAGGACGGCACCATCGCCGCCGGCGACGCCGTCGTGATCCGCTACGAGGGCCCCAAGGGCGGCCCCGGCATGCGCGAGATGCTGGCCATCACCGGAGCGATCAAGGGCGCCGGCCTGGGCAAGGACGTGCTGCTGCTCACCGACGGCCGGTTCTCCGGCGGAACCACCGGGCTGTGCGTGGGGCACGTGGCGCCGGAGGCGGTGGACGCCGGGCCGATCGCGTTCGTGCGCGACGGCGACCGGATCCGGCTCGACGTGGCCAGCGCGACCTTGGACATCCTGGTCGACGCCGACGAATTCGACTCCCGCCGAGAGGGTTTCGCACCTCCGGCGGCGCGCTACACCACCGGCGTGCTGGCCAAGTACCGCAAACTGGTGGGTTCGGCGGCCACCGGAGCCGTCTGCGGCTGATCGGGTTCCGCCGGCCCTACCTCACCACGGCCAGGGCGAAGCCGTCCCAACCCTTGACCCCGACCGTCTGGATCGCCGCGGCCTCCAGCCTCGGGTGCTCGCCGAGCAGCTCCAACGACCGGCGCGTCCCGGATGCGTCCGCATCGGCACCGGGATCCAGGATTTTCCCGTCGCGAATCACGTTGTCCAGCAAGATGACCGATCCGGGGCGGCCCAGCCGGACCGCCCACTCCAGGTAGCCGGTGTTGTTCTCCTTGTCGGCGTCGATGAACACCAGGTCGAACGGGCCGCCGGACACGGTCGACAGGGTGTCCAGCGCGGCGCCGACGATCACCTCCACCCGGTCGCCGACTCCCGCCCGGTCCAGGTTGGCCCGGGCCACCGCCGCGTGGCCGGGATCGTATTCCAGCGTCACCACCCGACCCTGCGGTCCGGCGCCGCGGGCCAGCCAGAGGGTGCTGTATCCGCCCAGGGTGCCGATCTCCAGAATGCGGCGGGCGCCGATCGCGCGCGCCAACAGGCACAGGAACTTTCCCTGCTGGGGCGAGACCGCGATCCGGGGCAGCCCCGCCGCATCGCTCGCCGCGAGCACCGCGGCCGGCACGGGGTCGTCGCCCAGCAGGGTGCGATCCAGAAGTGCATCGACATCTCGCGCAGCCGATCCCGCCATGAGTCCCACCCTAGACCAGGCGACACAACCGGCCGGATCCATTCTCCCCCTTTACGCCATACCCGTATGGGGTATACGCTTCAGGGCGTTCGTTGTCCACAATCGATCCAGGAGGAGCACGACATGGGAAGCTACGAAACGGGTACGGTGCTGACCTGCGCCCACGACGGCTGCGGTTGCCGGATCCGCATCGAGGTGCCCTGCCACTGCTCGGGGGCGGAACAGGCCTACCGGTGCAGTTGCGGTACCGAGATGGTGACCGTCTGATTCGTGCTCAGCGCACGCCTTCGGCCGCATACACCGCCCGCAGCAGATAGCCCAGTTCCGGACCCATCACCAGTTCGGCCAGCGCGCAGAAGGTCGTGACGAACTGTGGCCCGTGCGGCGGCCGGGCATTGCCGAGGTGGTGTGCGATCTCGTGCAGCACCACCAGCTCACGCAGCGCCCAGCCGCCGCCACGATGGTCCGGAACCGCGACAACGCCCACCCCGCCGTGGTTTTCGTAGTGGGCCGCGGTGGCTGCCCGCCGGGTTCGCACCGACAGCGGAGCGATATCCGGCCAGTCCCGCCGGACCGCCGGCAGCGCCAGCACCTCGTCGATGTAGCGCTGCACGTCGGCGACCGAGGCGAAGCGCGCCTCCGGCGGCAGCGTCAGCTGCGTACCGAGGAACTCGATGCTGCCCGAACCGCGTTCCGCGGCCCGATCGAACAGGGTGCGGACGAATTCCTCTGCCGCATAGACCTTGGCGCGCTGGGAATCACGCTCACTCACCGCTCCAGCGCGCCCCGCGCCGTCGACAACTCCGGGTCGCTGCCGAGCCGGGCCCGCCGGCCGGCGCGGTCCCCGGCCCGGCGCGCCTCGGACGAATAGCCCGCGGAAGCCCTGCTGGCCCGCCAGGTCCCGCGCGCCCGCGAAGCGGTGCGGTAGTGGTCACGCAACTCGATCTCCTTGTTACGCAGCGCGATAGCGGTGCCCGGCTTGCGGCCGCGATCCTGCTCCGCCTGCTGCCGGGTCTCTTCGCGGGCCTCGGCCAGCCGTCGGCCGACGCGGGCGCCGAAGGCCAGCTGGAAGTTCAGCCGGGCGGTGATCGTCGGGGTGGGCCGGTGCGCGCCGGAGCCGATGTAGGCGTCGGATGCCCGCACCATCTGGACCACCAGCCCGGCATAGAGCGCATGACTGGCGTCGATGTCCTCGGCGAACCCGTAGGCGTAGACGAAGGTGGAGTTCGAGGCCACGTCGCAACGCACGTCGTTGGCCGACGCGATCAGCACGAAGAGTTGCACGTAGGTGCGCAGGCCCCGGGTGCCGGGCTGGCCGATGGTGACGGTGCGCTGGACCGGGGCCTGCGCGGGCGAGCGAGTGGTTGCGTGCGAGCGGGCCACCGCCAGGTCGATCGAGGTCGCGGTGGCTAGACGCTGTGCGGCCGCCAGGAACGCCTCGGCCTCGTGAACGTTGTCGGTGCCTTCGGCCTGGCGCAACAGGGCAGCGATCCGGGACAGCATCTTGTCGTCGCTCATGGGGCAAACCTAGCCCGCCGGGCCGACAGGCTCCGGCAGCCATTCACAGGTGCGCGTCGATCCAGCCCACCACGTCATCGAGCACCGCGTCCCGTTCCGGTTCGTTGAACACCTCGTGGTAGAGCCCCGGGTAGATCGTCAGCTGCACGTCGGTGGACCCGACGCAGCCGGCCAGCCGCCGGCTGCCGTCCGCCGGAACCAGCCCGTCGCACTCACCGTGCACGATCAGCAGCGGCGCGGTGATCGCCGCCGCCCGTTGCGGCATCGTCTCGGACACCCGCAACAGCGCGCGGCCCACACCGGCGGGCACCTTGCCGTGGTGCACCAGGGGGTCACTGTCGTAGGCCGCGACCACCGCCGGATCGCGGGACACCAGGCTGCTGTCGAGCCCCTGCACCGGCAGGCCCGGGGCCACCGCGCCAAGGGCCTTCGCGACGAAGGCCAGCACCGGCGACACCGCTTCCGCCATCGCCACCGCCGGCCCGGACAGCACCATCAGCCGGTAGTCGTCGGGGTGGTCCACGCCGTAGCTGAAGACGATCGCGCCCCCCATGCTGTGACCGAGCACCACCACCGGCACGCCGGGGTGCTCGCCGGCCGCGATGCCGACCAGGGTGTGGAAGTCCGCGGTGTATTCGGAGATGTCCCGGCACCGCACCCGCTTGCCGCCCGACCGGCCGTGCCCGCGGTGATCCAATGCATAGGTGGCCAGTCCGGCACCGCCGAAGCGCAACGCCACATGGTCGTAGCGGCGGGCGTGCTCACCGAAGCCGTGGGACAGCACGACGGTGGCGCGGACCGGTACCGCGGGGGTCCAGACGTCGTAGACGATGCGCACCCCGCCGACGCCGTCGAAGCTGCGTTCCGCGTGGCTGGTGGTCATCAGGGCAGCGTAACGATGCCGCGCTGAGCCGGGTACCGTCAGCTGCCATGGGACGAGTCGAGGGCAAAGTTGCACTGATCAGTGGCGGGGCGCGCGGCATGGGTGCCGCCGATGCCCGGGCGCTGGTCGCCGAGGGCGCGCGGGTCGTCATCGGCGACGTCCTCGACGAGGAGGGCGGCAAGATCGCCGCGGAATTGGGTGACGCGGCGCGGTTCGCACACCTCGACGTCACCGACCCGGACCAGTGGCAGGGCGCCGTGCAGACCGCTGTCGAGGCGTTCGGCAAGCTCGACGTGCTGGTCAACAACGCCGGCATCGCCAACGCCAATTCGCTGAAGGACTTCGCCCTGGCGGACTGGCAGCGCATCATCGACGTCAACCTCACCGGCACCTTCCTGGGCATGCAGGCGGCGGTGGCACCGATGACCGCCGCCGGCGGCGGGTCGATCATCAACATCGCCTCCATCGAGGGCCTGCGCGGCAGCCCCGGCCTCTACGGCTACGTCGCGTCCAAGTTCGGGGTGCGGGGCCTGACCAAGGCGGCGGCGCTGGAGTTGGCGCCCAGCAACATCCGGGTCAACACCGTGCTGCCCGGGCTGGTGCGGACCCGGATGACGATCGCGATTCCCGATGATGCACTGCAGATTCCGCTGGGCCGGGGCGCCAAGCCCGCCGAAGTGGCCGCCTGTGTGCTGTATCTGGCCTCCGACGAGTCGTCCTACTCCACCGGGGCGGATTTCGTGGTGGACGGCGGCCTCACCGTGGGCGTACCGCACAAGGCCTGACGGCGCGGCATTGCCGCGGCGGTCCCGACGGCGCCGCAAAGAGTAAGCGGCAGAACGTCATTGCGCCGAAATCGAACCGCAGCACACCCGTTATTCAAGTTGACAGAGTTGCTGATGTGACTAACTCTGGTGGTTGTCGTACCGACCTGCGTGCCGAAAGGCCAACCGTGCCATACCGTCCGAGACACCTGGTCGCCGCGTGCCGGCGCCTGGCCGCCGGCTGCGCCGCGCTGCTGCTCTGCCTGACGCTGGCGACCGGCACCGGACAACCCGTGGCGCGGGCGGCCGACGGCCGGGACCTGCTCGCCGGTGCGATCGCCAACACCGCGGGCTCGTATCTGGTCTACAACTTCGGCAGCGGGCATCCCGCCCCCATGCTCAACGCCGCCGGGCGCTGGTACGAGATGACCAACGGCGGGCACCTGATGATTCTCAAGTCCGCGTCGCAGCGGCTGGCGCCGCACCTGCTGGTGGACACCCACAGCGGTTATCAGAGCCGGTGCGAGCGGAACCCGGGTGCCCGCACCGGCGACGGGCTGTGGCAGGCCTCGGAGGTCTACACGCCGCTGCAGGCCTGGCAGGCGCTGGGCCAGCCGACGATCGCGATCAACGCCAACTTCTTCGACGTGCGCGGCCAGAAGGCCGGGTCCTGGCGGTCGACCGGGTGCAGCTCGCCGCTGGGCGCCTACGTCGACAACACCCGGGGAAAGGGCCGCGCCAACCAGACCGTCACCGGCAACCCGGCCTACGCCGGCAAACCAGGCCTCTCCGGCGGCGACGAACACTGGACGGCACTGACCACGATGATCCTGCCCAGCGGAGGCGCTCCGTACGTGGTGCCGCCCCGCGACCGCGGTGACTTCGGCGCGGCGTCACCGGTCATCGGTCAGCTGCTCGACCGGAACGTGCGATTCGTCGCGGTGAGCGGCCTCGGGCTGCTGGCCCCGGGCGACACCGGCCAGCTCAACGATCCCGGGCCCAGTGCGGCCCGAACCGCGCTCGGCTACGCCAAGGCCAAGGACGAGATGTATGTCTTCCAGGGCGGCAGCTACACCCCGGACAACATTCAGGATCTGTTCCGCGGCCTGGGCAGCGACGCCGCGATCCTGCTCGACGGCGGCTCGTCCTCGGCGATCGTGGTGCGCCGCGACACCGGTGGAATGTGGGCCGGGGCGGGCTCCCCCAGGGGCCGCTGCGACACCCGCCAGGTGCTCTGCGACGCCCATGAACGCGCGCTGCCCAGTTGGCTGGCGTTCAACTGACCCCGGCCCACCCGGCCACCGCCCGGGACGCCTTCCCCACCCGCCGAACGGGTAACCAGCCCGAAAAATCACCGCGGATTCCGGGCTGCTTACACGTTGGGCACTGGACAGGAGCGGCTCCCGCCCGTCACGGCATGTCGACCTTGGCGGCCAGCCAGCGACCGTCCACCTTCTCCATCGTCATCAGGATCCGGCTGCGGTCGATCTGCGGCCCGGGAGCGGCTTTGTTGCTCACCGACTGATCGACGAAGAGCACGACCTCGACCCTGGTCTTGGTGGCGGACTTGACCGCGGCGTCGATCACCGTGCCGTGCGCGGCGGCCTTGTTCTCGATCAGCAGCTGCCGCAACTGCTCGCTGGACTCGGTGTACATGCGCTTGAATTCGCCGGTGGCGCCGTCGAGCACCTCGGCGAAGTTCTTGTCGATGGCATTGGGGTCGACGCTGGTCAGTGCCAGGGTGTATTTCTCGGCCGCGGCCAGCGCCTGGGCGGCGGCGGCGTCGCGCTGATGGCGGTCGAAAAGCAGCCAGCCCTCATAGCCCGAGACCGCGAGCAGCACCGCCAGCACCGCCGCGGCGACCCAGCGCCGCCACGGCCTTCCCGGTCCCGGCCCGGCGGTCTGCCCCGCGGCCTCCGCAGGCGGTTCGGTGGCCGCCTCGGTGGCCGCCTCGGTGGCCGCCTCGGCAGGCGGGGCGCCGGCGTCGCCGGCGTGGTCAGCGTCGTCGGCGTCGCCGGCGTCGTCGGCGTGGTCAGCGTCGCCGGCGTCGCCGGCGTCGCCGGCGTCGTCGGCGTGATCAGCGTTGCCGGCGTCGTCGGCGTCGCCGACGCCCGCCTCGACGGCCCGGGTGGACTCATCCACCGGCCCCGGCTCGACGGTCGACTCGACGGCCTGAGCCTCGGCAGCCGTCACGGCGCCATCTGCCGAAGAAGACTTCATCTCACCTACCCTGCCATGCCGCTCCGCATCCGGCGGTTCCCGCCGGCGCAACGACAGTCCCTCACTCGCAGGCGGTCGAATCGCGCAGCGCGTTGGCCTGCCCGGCGGCGGCAACGATATAGGCATGGGTGACCCCGGAGGGCTCCTTGCGCTTGATGCTGTCGGCGATCCGGGACAGCTGGACCGCCACACCGGTGATCAGCTCTCCGCCGTAGAGCGGCGAGTAGGGGCCGAAGTTGTCGGGGTTGTTGCGGATCGTCAGCGGTTTCACCCTGGGCAGCAGGAAGCTCGTCGCCTGGTCGATGCTGGCGACAACGGCGTTGGCCTGCGACTGGACGGTGGCGTAGACGTCGTGATGATCGCCGAGGCTGCGGTTGAAGTCGTTGATCTGGCCCGCCAGCGGGTCGTACCGGGCACCGAACCACTGGCAGGCGTCCGACATGCCGCCGACCATCTCCGGCGTCACCTGGTAGGTGAAGGTGTTGTACGGCCAGATGTCGTACCGCGGCGACCAGTCCGAGGGGCCGGGGGTGAACACCGGCAGCGGTGGCGGTGGTTGGCCCGGATCGGCGGACACCCGATTCGACGTCGCCCAGCCGAGCACCATCACGGCGCCCACGGCCAACGCCGCGGCGATCCCGCGCTGCTGCCGCATGTCTTCCTCCCCGGAGCCCCGGGCGTGCGCCCGCCCGATGGGTCGAGTATCCACGGCGGCCGTGGGCCGCTGCCGGGAAATCGGCGAAACCGGCGGCCACCCCGGCCATAACCTGACTGATCTTGGTGGAATCAGCCACGCCGGGACCCCGGATACTTCAAGATGGCTCCCTATGGGGGAGCCGCATCGCTGTCGCACGGGGCATCAGCACCCGGTTTCCGCACCAACCTACCGGGGAGTCAGGTCGACCGTTAACATGTCCGCCATGGATCGCCGGGCCCGCCTTCACCAGCCACTTTCGGTTGGCTCGATATCGCCGGGCAGCGGCCGATGACCACCCGGAGCGAAGACGGGATCGACGCGATCCGCGACTGGTCCGCCGGCTACGTCAAGCGGCACCCGCTGGCGTCGCTGAACACCGTCGGCGAGCAGTGCGTGCTCGGGGTGCGCACCATCGAGTGGTTCTTCCGGGATCTGTTCAGCAAGAACTTCCAGTGGGGCGAATTCGTCCGGCAGGGCGCCTTCATGGCCAGCACCGCGGTGCTGCCCACCATCCTGGTGGCGCTGCCGATCGGAGTGACGCTGTCGGTCCAGTTCGCGCTGCTGGCCAACCAGGTCGGCGCCACCTCGATGGCCGGTGCGGCCAGCGGCCTGGCGGTCATCCGGCAGGCCGCCTCACTGGTGGCCGCCATGCTGATGGCCGCCGCCGTCGGCTCGGCCATCACCGCCGACCTGGGCTCCCGGACCATGCGCGACGAGGTCGACGCCATGGAGGTGATGGGCGTCTCGGTGATCCGCCGGCTGGTGGTGCCGCGCTTCGGCGCCGCGATCATGGTCGGCCTGGCCCTGACCGGCATCACCTGCTTCGTCGGGTTCCTGGCCAGCTACCTGTTCAACGTCTACTTCCAGGGCGGTGCGCCCGGCAGCTTCGTAGCGACGTTCTCGTCGTTCGCCACCACCGGCGACATGATCGTCGCGCTGGTGAAGGCCGTGGTCTACGGCATGATCGTCGCGGTGGTGGCCTGCCAGAAGGGGCTGTCCACCCGGGGCGGTCCGGCCGGTGTCGCCAACTCGGTGAACGCCTCGGTGGTGGAGGCGATCCTGATCTTGATGCTGGTCAACGTCGGCATCAGCGAGATGTACAACCTGCTGTTCCCGCGGACCGGGGTGTAGGAGGTGACCGAGCGATGACGGCGAAACAGGCCACCCCCACCCCGTACCTCCCGGCGCTGGCCCGGCCGCTGACGCAGGCCTATCGGAAGGTGGCCAATCCGACCGTTCGGCTGGGGCACATCCTGGTCTTCTTCTTCCGGGCCATCGCCGGCGTCCCGACGGTGCTGCGGCAGTACCGCAAGGAATTCGTCCGACTGCTCTCCGACATCGCGTGGGGCAACGGTTCGATCGTGGTCGGCGGCGGCACCGCCGGGGTGGCGGTCGTGCTCGGGTTCACCGCCGGCGCGCTGGTGGCCATCGAGGGCTACAACTTCCTCAACCTGCTGGGCCTGGGGCCGGCCACCGGAATCATCTCGTCGCTGGTGAACACCCGCGAACTGGCGCCGATCATGGCGGCGATGGCATTTGCCATGCAGGCCGGCTGCCGGTTCACCGCGCAACTGGGTGCCATGCGGATCGCCGAGGAGATCGACGCGCTGGACGCCATCGCGATCCGGCCCATCCCGTACCTGGTCACCACCCGGCTGATGGCGTCGACCGTCGCCGTCATCCCGCTCTACGTGGCCTGTCTGGCGGTCACCTACATCACCTGCCAGGTGGTCACCGGTGTCATCAGCGGCGGGTCCATCGGCCCGTACCTGCACTACTTCATCATGATGCTGAGCGGCAAGGACATCGTCTACTCGGTGATCAAGTGCGTGGTGTTCGTCTGGCTCGCCTCGACGATGCAGTGCTACTACGGTTTCTACGCCAGCGGCGGGCCGGAGGGCGTGGGGATTGCGGCCGGGCGCGCCATGCGGGCCAGCATCACGGTCGTGGTGATGGTCAACATGCTGCTCACGATGGCCATGTGGAGCGTGGACGCCGGCGCGAGGTTCGGTGGCTAGATGGGCAATTCACTGGATCAGGACGGACGCGGGCCCTCCGAAGGCCAACTGCTCGGCTGCGGCATCGCGGTGCTGCTGGTCATCGCGGTGAGCACCGGCGTGTTGTTGGCGAAGTCCACCGGGCGGCTCAACGACTATGTCCGCATCGTCGCCGACCTGATCAACGTCGGCGACGGCCTGCCGGCCCAGTCCGACGTCAAGTACCACGGCCTGCTGGTCGGTGCCGTCAAGGATGTCGTGCCGGCGGCCTACGGCAAGCCCAACTTCGTGCACATCAACCTCAAGCCCGAATACGCCAAGGACATCCCGGACACGGTGACCGCGCGGGTGGTGCCCAGCAACGCGTTCGCGGTCTCCTCGGTGCAGCTGGTCGACCCGAACGGCGGCGAGAGCCGCGGACCCGTCATCCGCGAGGGCGCACACGTCCCCGAGGACAGCGAGCTGTCGACGGTGATCTTCCAGACCACGGTGTCCAAGTTGCGCGACATCCTGGCCGCCACCGGCCGTGGGCGGGAGGACCACAGCCTGGGCATTCTGGCTGCCGTCGGGGCGGCCACCGAGAACCGCCGGGTCAAACTGCTGGGCGCGGGCGCGCAGATGACGCGCCTGCTGGACCAGCTCAACGACATCGTCGCCACCGATCCCGGACCGTCGACGGTATCGGCGCTGCTGGACGCGACCCACGGCCTGTCGGCTACCGCGCCCGAACTCGTCGACGCGCTGCACGCGGCGGTCAAGCCGATGCAGACGTTCGCCGAGAAGCGGGCCCAGCTGACGTCGCTGATCGGCGGCTCCCAGAACACGCTCGGCACCACCCGGCAGGCGTTCGACAACCACATCGACCAGCTGATCGCCATCACCCACGACCTCACCCCGGTGCTGGGCGTGCTGGCCAACAACCACGACAAGTTCGTCCCGATCTTCACCAAGCTCAACGGCCTGTCGGGCCGGTTCTTCGACGTGCTCTACGACCCCGAACTGATCACCCACAACATGCGGGCCAACCTGTCCTTCACACCCACCTACACCTACACCCGCGCCGACTGCCCTCGCTACGGCGAACTGAAGGGCCCGAGTTGCTTCACCGCGCCGGAGATCGCGGTCCGGCCCGAACTGCCCGAGGTGCTGCTGCCGCAGAACTACCACTTCCCGGCCGGCCTCGAACCGCCGCCGGGAACCGCGATCGGACCGGACGGCAACCTGATCGCCACCGGGCCACCGATCACCGACCCCACCCCGCCGAACCTCAAAGACCCGGCATGGAGTCCACCGCTGCCGTGGTGGACCGGTCCGGCGCCGCGGGCTCCGGGCACCGCCGACCCCGACGACCCGGCCCCGCCACCCCCACCGGGACCGCCGATCCCGGCCGCCCCGCTGGCACCCGAGTGGCACCCGGCACCGCCGGCCCGCGGCGCCGCCTACACCGGCCCGGCCGGTTATGGCGGCAATGTCGGCCCAGTGGGCAGCCAGTACGAGCGGGACCAGCTCGGGGTGATCACCGGAGAGCGGGGGTCGGCGTCAGTGGCGACGCAGCTGCTGCTCGGACCGGTCGCCCGGGGCACCGCGGTCACCGTCGCCGCGGGAGGCCCGCGATGAGCAACCGGGGACCGGTGATCGGCTTGACGATCTTCATGGTGATCTCCACCGCCCTGACCTGGATGGTGTACGCCACGCTGCGCCGTGATGTGGCCGGGGCGATGACGCCCTACACGGCCATGTTCACCAATGTCTACGGGCTGCGCGACGGCGACGACGTCCGGATGGCCGGCGTCCGGGTCGGCCGGGTGGAGAAGATCGAGCTGGACGGCAAGCTGGCGCGGGTCAAGTTCATCGTCCAGAACGACCAGCAGTTGTACGGCAACACGGTGGCCTCGGTGATCTACCAGAACATCATGGGCCAGCGCTACCTCGGCCTGTCCCTCGGCACGCTCGGCGGCAACGAAAAGCTGCCGGCCGGCAGCGTCATCCCGGTGGAGCGCACCGACCCGTCGTTCGACGTCAGCGGTCTGCTCAACGGCTTCGAACCGCTGTTCTCCCTGTTGAACCCGAAGCAGGCCGACGATCTCACCAAGGGTGTGCTGCAGTCATTGCAGGGCGATCGCGCGTCGATCGCCACGCTGGTCGACCAGTCCTCGACGCTGACGGCGACCCTGGCCGGCCGTGACCAGGTGCTCGGCGATCTGATCACCAGCCTCAGCAAGGTCACCGACAACGTCGCGGCGCAGAACGACGACCTGGACCATGTGCTGACCGAGGCGCGCCGGGCGGTCAGCGATCTGGATGCCCGGCGCCCCTCGCTGCAGTCCTCGGTGGGCTCCCTGGCGCAGGTGACGCGGCAACTGTCGGCGATCACCGACGAGATCAACCCCGCGCTGAACGAGCTGATCACCCGCCAGCCCGGCTTCACCAAGCACATGGTCGGGATCGAACCCCAGCTGGCGTTCACCGGCGACAACCTGCCGCTGCTGCTCAAGGGCCTGGGCCGGGTGTTCGGTGAGGGCTCCTACGGCAACGCCTACGTCTGCGACCTCAACCTGGCCGGTTTCTTCCCCGGCCTCAACGACATCACCACCATCATCGTCAACGCGGCGACCCCCGGGAACGCCCACCCGATCACCCGGGACAACCTGGCCTGGCACACCCCGAGATGCCGGAACACCACCAATGGCTGACACATCGGTGAAGGGGTTCATCCAGCGCTGGCGGGGCCGGCCGCTGGAGTCCTACAACACGACCTGGCTCGGGTTCGGCGCGCTGACGGTGGTGGCGATCCTCATCGCCACGTCGCTGTTCATCAAGCTGCTCAGCATCGGCTACACGCACTACACCGCGGAGTTCGCCCAGGCCGCGTCGCTGGCCCCCGGAAACGCCATCACCATCGCCGGCATCGAGGTGGGCCGGGTCTCCAGCATGAAGCTGGTCGGCGACCACGTCGAAGCGGGCCTGACAGTCAAGAAGAACATCCCGCTGGGCAAGGACACCACCGCGGTGATCAAGGTGATGACCATCCTGGGCTCGCGCTACCTGGAGTTGGTGCCCGACGGGCCGGGTTCGCTGCCGGGCAAGAGGATCGGCCTGGACCACACCGTGGTCCCCTATGACCTGCAGGCGCTGCTGGCGGACGCGACGACCACCTTCGAGCAGGTGGACTCCGACCAGTTCGCCGAGTCGCTGGGCGTGCTCGGCAAGCAGTTGGACGGACTGCCGGCCGTCGTCCCGCAGGCGATGGCCAACCTGCACACCCTGTCGCAGATCACCGCCGACCGGCGCGACCAGCTCGGCACCCTGCTGGCCAGCACCCAGCGGGTGGCCAACACCCTGCACGCCCAGCAGGCGAACCTGGGCAACCTGGTCGATCAGGGCCAGGACCTGATCGGCGAACTGGTGGCCCGGCAGAACACCTTCCACGCCATGCTGGCGGGGCTGACCTCCCTGGTGAGCAACCTGAACCAGACGGTGGTCAACAACCGGCCGATGCTCGATGACATGCTCGCCAACCTGCGCGAGCTGACGAACATGGTCGGCCAGCACGACGATCTGATCCGCAGCCTGCTGCAGTCCGCCCCACCCCCGTTGCGCGGCCTGACCGATGCCACCGCATTCGGCCCGGCACTGGAATTCAACGTGCCCAACGGCATGGCCGTCGACTCGTGGATGTGCGCGATCAGCGGCCGGGCCAAGCAGTTCGGCATGATCGAGTACTTCAAGGACTGCAAATGAGCCCGCCGCCGGTGACCACGCTCGAAGACCGCATCGAGGAGCCGGAAGACACCGGTCCGGTCACGGTGCAGAAATCCGGTATCCGAGGGCTGTTCGGCAACCGGCGCAGAGTCCTGGCACTGGTTGCGGTGCTCGCCGTCGGGGCGTTCGCGGTGCTCACGTTGACCGTTGGCCCCTTCCGGCCCTTTGCCGGCCCGATCAGGGTGACCGCCCAATTCGACAGCGCGGCGGGGCTGTACGAGGACAACGTGGTGGCCGTGGTCGGCATGCCGGTGGGCAAGATCAAGAAGATCACCCCGAAGGGCGGCTACGTCGAGGTCGAGTTCACCGTCGACCGCGACGTCAAGATTCCCGCCGACGTCCAGGCGGTGACCATCAACACCTCGATCCTGACCGCCCGGCAGATCGAGCTGACGCCGGTGTACCGGGGTGGTCCGGTGCTGGCCGACGGCACCACCATCGGGTTGAACCGGACCAAGACGCCGGTCGCGTTCGACCGGGTGCTCGACATGCTCGACAAGATCTCCAAGTCGCTCAGCGGCGACGGCAAGGGCAACGGGCCGGTCGCCGACCTGATGAATGCCGGTGCCGGCGTCGCCGACGGCAACGGCGAGAAGATCAAGTCGGCGCTCTCCGAGCTCTCCCGGGCGTTGCGGCTCAGCTCCGATGGCGGTGCGACCACCGGCGACCAGCTGACCACGATCATCACCAACCTGAGTTCGGTGATGGAGGCGGCCGCCCGCAACGACGCCAAGCTGCGCCAGTTCGGGTCGACCACCCGTCAGCTCACCAAGATGCTGGCCGACGAGGACCTGGGCACCGGGCGGACCGGGCGCAAGATCAACGAACTCGTCACGCAGGCGACGACTCTGCTGCAAGCCAACCGGGACAACCTCAAGCAGGCGATCCTCAACGGCGACACCGCCGTGGCCACCCTCGTCGAGAAGCAGCGCGACGTCGCCGAACTGCTCAACCTGCTGCCGCTGACGATGGAGAACATGTACAACATCATCGACCAGAACAACGGCGCGATCCGCATCCACGCGCTGGTCGACAAGATCCTCACCGACTCGCAGAGCGTCAAGGAAATGTGCAACATGATGCATCTGCGCCAACTGGGTTGCGGCACCGGAACACTGCAGGACTACGGCCCGGACTTCGGCCTGACCTATATCCTCGACGGCCTCTCGATGATGGGGCAGTGACGATGTCCACCGAAAAGCTGTTCGCGATGCCGCGCACCAAACGAACCCTGACCACAGCACTGGCGCTCGCGGTCACCACCTTGTCGGCGGCCGGCTGCGGCACCAGCGGGCTGGGCAGCCTGCCGCTGCCGGCGCCGGGCATCGGCACCGGCGGATACCTGATCAGCGCGGTGTTCGAGAACGCCCTGAACCTGCCCGCACACGCCAAGGTGAAACTGGCCGGTGCCGACGTCGGGCAGCTGGAGACCATGGTCGCCCGCAACTACACCGCGGTGACCACCCTGCGCATCATGGACGGCGTCCGGATTCCGGTCGGCAGCACCGTGGAGCTGCGGTCGGCGACACCGCTCGGCGACGTCTTCGTGGCGGTCAAGGCGCCGGTCCCAGCCGATCCGGGCGCTCCGCTGATCAAGGGCGGCGACACCATCGGACTGGAATCCACCGCAGCCGCCGCCACCGTGGAATCGGTGCTCAGCGCGGCGGCGCTGCTGGTCAACGGCGGCACCGTCCGCAACTTCACCAACCTGGTCAACGGCGCCGGCAAGGCCACCGGCGACCAGGGCCAGGCGTTCGGCAACCTGATCAACAAGTCCAATGACCTGTTGGCCAAACTGAACGCCCGCTCCGGTGAGATCGAGGCGGCGCTGACCGAGACCACCCGGCTGGCCGACGCGCTGGACGCCAGGAACCAGGCCGTCACCGACCTGCTGGCCGCCGCAGGACCGGCTACCGACACGCTGGCGGCGAACACCGGCCAGCTCGCCGACGTGATCGAACAGGTCGGCGCCACCACCCGGCAGCTGGCCAAGTTCCCGTCGATCGCCGGCACCGACACCTCCGGCCACAGCATCATCAAAGACGCCAACGCCATCGCCGGGGCCTTCAACGACGTCGCGGTGCATCCGGACACCAGCCTGGCCGCGCTCAACCGGATGATGCCGCCGATCATCAAATCCATGAGCGGCTCGGCGGTCTCCGTGCACGTCAGCATCGACCGGTTGATCTGGGGATCGATGCCGGACGCCGGCTCCAAGGGCGATCCGGCGTTCCACGGGCCCAAGCGGTACGACTGGGCGAAGCTGGCCGGTTCGATCAAGTACGCGCTGTGGCGGCTGCAGGAGCGGGTGGTGGGCCGCGGCCCGGACACCGACATGGGCCAGGTTCCCTGGGCCCCCAGCGGTCCTTTCCTGCCGCCGGGACCCGCCGAGCAGGCAGCCCGGCCCGGGCCGCCGCCAGGACAGGAGCCGCCGGGATGATCGACGACGTCAGCCGGCGGATCGTCGGCCTCGTCCGCGCCGGTCACCACCGGCGCAGCCTGCTCTCCGCGGTCGCGCTGGCGCTCACCCTGGTGGTGTCCATCGGCTATCTGCTGGTGGGGGCGCTGCGGCTGAACCCGCTGCACACCACGTACCGCATCACGGTTGCGCTGCCGGACTCCGGCGGGCTGCTCGCCAACCAGGATGTGTCGGTGCGCGGGGTGCCGGTCGGGCGGATCCAGTCGCTGCGGATCACGCCGTCCGGAGTCGACGCGATCGCCGACATCAAGACGACCGTGCAGATTCCGGCGGCCAGCAGGGTGCGGGTGTCCGGACTCTCCGCCGCCGGCGAGCAGTACATCGACTTCGAGCCCGAGTCCGCCACCGGTCCGTTCCTCACCGAGGGCAGCGTGGTCGCCCGGGAGCAGGCCACCACACCGATCCCGATATCGCAGCTGCTCGCCGATGCCGACGGCATCACGGCGCAGACCGATCCGCGCAAGCTGGAGATCATCAAGAAGGAACTGAGCCTCAGCAACGAGGGGCCCCGCAAGCTCACCGACATCGTCGACGGCGGCGCGTTCCTGCTCTCCACGCTGGACTCGGTGCTGCCCCAGACGGTCAGCCTGCTCAAGAACAGCCGGATCGTGCTGACCATGCTGAGCGACGTCAACGCCGGCGTGAAGGCGACCGCGGCCAACGTCGACAAGGTCATGGCGGGCGTTAACGCGATGGACGGCGGCTATCGCACGCTGCTCGACCGGACGCCGGGCCTGCTGTCGGCGGTGGACGGCGTGTTCGACGACAACTCCGACACCATGGTGGGGTTGCTGGGCAACCTGGTCTCGGTCTCCCAGCTGCTCTATGTGCGGACCCCCGCGCTCAACGCACTCTTCCCCGACTACCGGGGCTCGACGCTGGACGCGCTCGGCTCGATGATCCACGACAACGGGCTGTGGGCCAATGTCGACATCTATCCGCGGTACACCTGCGACTACGGCACACCGCGCCGGATTCCTTCGGCGGCCGACTTCCCCGAGCCGTTCCTGTACGGCTACTGCCGCGATGACGACCCGGCCATGCTGATCCGCGGCGCCCGCAACGCGCCCCGACCGCCCGGCGACGACACCGCGGGCCCGCCGCGCGGTGCCGACCTGTCGGCAACCATGGACCCGACCCCCAAGGGCCGTTTCACCATTCCGCTGCCCTACGGCGGCCCGCCGCTGCCCATCGAGCCACCGCGATGAGCGGCGCCCACGAACCGGCCGCGCCGGCCCCCGGCGGGGAATCGGTTGACGGCGAGTCGAAGACCGCCGAAAGCCCGCCAGACCCGGCGCCGGAGCCGACAACCCCGCCGCCCCGGTCCCGGCGGCAGCAGATCCGCACGGCGCTGGTCGCCGCGGTGTACGTGGCCGCGACAGCGCTGGCCGGCGGGCTGGGCTGGCAACTGTGGCAACAGCATTCGCTGGAGCACGCCGGCGCGGCGGGCCAGCGGGCCGCGGTCGAGTACGCCCGGGTGCTGACCAGTGTCGACTCCCGCGATGTCGACGGCAGCTTCGCGGCTGTGCTCAACGGTGCGACCGGTGACTTCAAGGACACCTACACCAAGGCCAGTGTGCAACTGCGCCAGCTGCTGATCGACAACAAGGCGACAGCGGAGGGCACCGTGGTGGAGTCGGCGATCCAGTCCGAATCCGAGGACACGGTGGTGGTGCTGTTGATGGTCGACCAGAAGGTCACCAACACCAGCCGTCCGGATCCGCGGGTGGACCGCAATCGGATGAAGATGACGATGCAGAAGGTCGACGGCCGTTGGCTGGCAAGCAAAGTCGAATTGCCGTAGGAGCGAACATGATCTGGCTGACCCGGTTGGCAACGAGAGTGCTGGCCGCCTCGATCGCCGGCGCCGCGATGGTCGTGCCTGCGCTTGTGACCGCGCCGGCCGCGGCCGCGTCGGCGCAGTCGTTCTGCGGCGGGCTCGGCGGCGACTGGGACGGCCAGTACTGCAATGCCGCGGTGTCCTCGGAGCGACTGGCCACCCGCTACATCAGGATGGCCGTACCGGGCGACCTGGTCGATCACCCGACCGCCGGCGCGCCGATCCGCGACTACCTGACCAAGCTGTTCAACAACTGGAGCACCAAGGGCGCCGCGATGATCGCCGACAGCTGGGGCAATGAGAACTACCAGGTGTTCCAGCACGGTAGGGCGCTTTCGGTGGTGTTCCACGAGGACTACCACTCCGACGGGCCATACATCAACAACGCCTATCGCACCTTCACCTTCGACATGGCCGGCGGCCGGCAGTTGCAGCTGGCCGACATCACCAAGCCCGGGGTGGACCCGCTGGCGGCAATCCCCCAACTGGGCGAGCCCTACATCGTCGACGCGCTGAACCGGGCGTTCTGGGAACACGACCCCGGCGCGTACCCGTTCACCCCGGACCGGTGGACCCCGGACAAGGTGTTCTCCGGCGGCTACCGGTCCTGGGCGCTCACCGGAGACGAGCTGATCCTGTACATGCCCGACTACCCGGTCGGCCACGACGCGCCGATCCAGTACAACCAGTGGCAGCAGTGGTACATGGACGGCGGCAACGTCCAGGCGCACATCCCGTTGTCGGCGCTGAGTTCCATCCTGCGCCCGGAGTTCGGCGGCGCCTGACACCTGGCGTCAGCCGCACCATGAGCTGACACCGCTGTGCGAGGCACGCCGGAAGATCACCAGGCTGACCGCGACCACGGCGGCGGCCAACGCGATCACCGGCGGCACCGCTACCCGCGACAGCGTGGCGCCCGCGATGGCGCCGCCCAGCATGGTGACCACCACGGTGTAGCGCAGCTTCTCACGGTGCCCACTGCCGCCCGCCAACCGGCTGTCCACCCCTATCCCGACGATCGTCGAGGTCAGCACGGTGGTGTAGAGCTCCTGGATGCCGAACTGCCGGGCGGTGGAGTTCTGCAGGCCGAACGCGACCGCCAGACCCGCGATCAGGATCAGTTTGGTGCTGTCGGAGTAGCGCAGCACGCCCGCGCCGGCCAACACCGAAAGCACGGTGAGCAGGGCGGCCTCACCACCCAGTGCCACGGTCAGCCACAGCCGGAAGCGCCGGCCCAGCCGGCGCACCAGCCGGCCGCCGATGATCGCGCCGGCCAGGAAACCGCCGAACGCCACCACCGCTGCGGTCAGGTCGACACCGACGCGCGGGATGAACAGGAAGCCGAGGAAGATCGCGTTGCCGGTCATGTTGGCGACGAACACATGACCGAGCACCAGCACGCTGACCGCGTCCACCAGGCCGGTGGCGAAGGTCAGCAGCAGCAGCGCCGCGACGGCGAACCCTTCGGGGACCTGGGCGGCAATCGGCTTGGCGGGCACCAGCGGCTTCTTACAGCTGGGGCGTCAGGTTCAGTGAGGTGATCGCCGGCATCTTGGTGACCAGCCAGCGGTTGTGGTCACGCTTCATCGACAGCCGATACGACAGGTATTTCAGCGACGGCAGGCTGCGCTGCAGGTCGCTGACCGCGGTGGTGTTGGTGTAGACGATGACGGTCGCCTCCGGGCCGTCCAGCGATTCCACCGCGGCGCCGACGATCTGGGTGTTGTTGGTGATCTTTGCCTGCTTGTTGGATTCCACGATCGCGTCGATGAACTTGCGGTAGTCGGCCTCCAGGTCACCGCTGAGGTAGACCGAAGCCCGGTCGAACAGGGTGTCCATGTTCTCCGGGGTGTAGTTCCACAGGGTGAGGATCGCCTTGGTCGCTACCCGCACGACCTCCAGTTTGGTCGACACCACTGCACGATCGACCAGATAGGGCTGCACGGCGGCGCCGGCGAAGCCGGCCGCACCGACGAACAGCGCCGCCAGCACTCCCAGCGCAACGGCCGGCCCCCGGCCGATCCGCCGGCCGGCGGGCCGCAAGACCTCCCCGTCGGGCGCCGAGTCCTCCCGGGCCTCCGTGGCTTCGGGAACCTCGTCGATCAGATCACCTGGAGCAGACTGCTGATCTTCCACTGGGCACCCTCCTGTTCTGCCGTCACCAGCCAGCGGTACTTGACGTCGACGACGTTCTTGCCGTCCGGCGTCTTCGACGTGACATCGGTGATCACCAGCACGTTGGCGGTGCCGTCGTCGTTCCACCGCTCGATACCGACATCGAGGACCGTACCGGTGGTCGGTTCGCTGCGCGCCACCTGAAGCAGCGCGTGGTTCGCCTTCTCCTGGTACTGCTTGGCGAATTCACCGGTGGCATTCGCCAGCACCCGATCCACATAGTCGTTGGCATGGAAGGGATCCGGCGAGGCGAACATCGTCATGAAGGCGCGCACGCCGTCCAGCACCGAGACATCGCGCAGCAGCGCCCGGCGCTGCGACTCGTGGGCGATCAGCGTCAGGGTGCACACCGTGAGCGCGCCCGCCACCATCAGCGCGACCAGGGTGAAAAACAGCGGCGGCCGATACCGTCCGGGTGGCGCCACCGACTTCGCGACGAACAGCGGCGCATCGCCTGACCGGAACCTGCGTCGTGGACTCACTTTCCGTCCTCGACAGCTACCGCCTTGGTGACCGGTGTGAGGCTGTCGACGCGCCACTGCGCGCCCACTTTGGCGAAGGTCACCCGCACGGTCGCGCTGATGAACCGTTCCTTGCCCTGATCGCCGCGCTGGCCCTGCATGAACAGCAGCATGGCGACCCGATTCGGGGTGGGCGCGGGGTCGGACAGCACCGAACTGTTGACCACCCGGTATGCGTTGGGAACCGGCTTGCCCCCCTGCTCCAGCACGTGCTGTTGCTGTTCGGCCAGTTGTTCGCGGTAGCCGTCGGTGGCCAGCGACTGCGCCCGGGCGAAGTCGTCCGGGAGCGACTCCGGCTGGTAGCTGAGCATCTGTTCGACGATCTTCGGTCCTTGCGCGGCGATCTGGGTGCGGGCCGTGTCGATCCCCCGGTCGCGCTGGTACACCAGCAGCTGGCCCAAGGCCGCGACCACGACGCAGAGCAGTGCCGCCGTCCCGAAGACCCCCACCGTCAAGGACGATGCGTTGCGCGGCCGGCGCTCCGCCGCCATCCGGTGGACTTCGGTGCCGGCCAGCAGGTCGGCGAAGGTGCGCCCCCGCTCGTCGGCGACCGGCCACAGCCAGCCGACGAACACCGAGAGCGAGTCGAGCAGGTGCGCCAGGTCGCGCAGCAGCAGTCGAACCGGTCCGGCGAGCGTCCCGTCGGGGCGCTGCACCGCGAGCCCGGTGACCGCGCGGCCTACGCTCCATCCGGTCACCGCCGGCAGCAGCACCCGGTTCGCGGCGGTCGCCAGCACCGCCGCCCCGCCGAGCAGCACACACACCCACCAGCCCGCGCCGCGAAGCGGAACGGCCAGACTCACCAGCACCGCCGCCGTTGCGACGGCGGCGCCGGGCAGCAGGTCGATCCCCAGCGCCGCCGCGCGCCGCCACCACGGCGCCTTCGCACCGGCAACCGGGTCGGTGGCGTCGAGCCGCGCCGGCGAATCCCGCACAGCCTCGATATCAGCCGCCTTGACGGTCACCGGGCCACCTGGTCGAGTTTGGCGATCCGGTACTGGCCATCCTCGCGGGCCATCTGGGCCCGCAGCCGGTAGCCGTACTCGCGGCCCTTCGCCTCGACGTTGTCGGCCTTGATGCGCAGCGCCACCAGGACGTCCACCGACCCGTCGTCGTTGTCGCGCTCCACCGCCGCGCGAAGTTCGGAGACCCCGACCTTGACGCCGGCCGCTCGATAGGCCTGCACGTAGACACCGCTGTACAGCGTGTACTGGGTGCGGAACTCACCGGTGGAGCATTCGAAGATCTTGCGCTCGGCCGCATTGATGTCCGCCACGTCGGGTGCCTGGGTGGCCACCACGCAGTCCTTGGCGGCCGCCACGGCCGCGGCGTTGTCGGATTCGATCTGCCTGCTCTCCCGGTGATAGCGCAGACCGTAGTAGCCGCCCACGCCCAAGCCCGCGGTGAGCAGCAGCAGGGCTGCGCAGACACCCAGCACCCAGCCGCGCCCCAGCCGGGACTGCCCGGCCGGCAGATCCGGCGAATCCGGCAGATCCGGCGGGTCGCCGGCCGACTGCTCCGAAGAGGGCTGGTCGGCGACGGTCTCCGGTGAAGACGCGTCCACGGCATCCGCGGGGTTCAGCGGGCCGGTGCCAGCATCTCCTTCCATCCGTCGTCTCCTGTGTTGCTCGAGTTTTCGACGGAGTATTTGACGCCGTCCGGCCCCGTCACATCAGCGCTTTGCGGATTGTAGACCGCGCCGGGCGCCCCGCTCGGAGTGTAGATGCACGGGTTCGGCTGCTGCCCGTTGCACTGGACGGTACCCGATCCGGGCCGGGTCAGCGGGTCGTTGACCGGCGGCGGCGTCTTGGGCACCATGTCGGCCGGCATCGGGTTCAGGCCGTTGTTGATCGTCGGCGCCGGGATCACCCGGCCGGGGTCCACCGGTTGGTCGCAGCGCGCCCCCGGGGCCGGGCAGTTGCGGATCTGGTTCGGGTCGCCGTACCACGGGTTGGTGCCCAGCGGGATGTACGGCTTGTCGCTGCGGCAGTCACGCGGGGTGGCGGCCCGCTTGCCGGGCACGTCCACACAGGGGATGTTGCGCGAGCCGCGCACGTTGTTCTGTGAGTCCTGGGGGATCTTGCAGTAGGCATTGTCCGGCAGGTCCGCCGGGCTGGTGTCGGCGAACGACCGCCACTGGTCGGCCGGCAGATAACCGGTCAGGCACGGCGCCGGATAGCCCAGCGTGATGCCCGGAATGAGCCCGCCCATCGCGGCCAGCGGGCCCAGTGGCACGCCCGGGATGACGCCCAGTGCGACGTCGAGCGCGGCACGCCCGGGATGCACCGAGACCACGGACTGACCGGCCGCGCCACCCTGCGGCAGCAGCGTCAGGAACTGTTCGAGCCCCTTGTTGTAGCGCTTGAGCATCTCGGTGACGATGGCGGTGTTGGCCAGCGTGGCGGGCAGCGTGTCGCGGGTGTCGTTGAACACCGCGTTGACCAGGTCGGCGGTCGGTGCGGCCTGGGTCAGGCCGCTGCGCAGGCTCTCGTCCTGATCGGCGGCCTGCTTGCCCAGGACGTTGAGGTTGCGGGCCCACCGCTCGATGGCATCACCGGTGTTGACCTGGCTGTCCAGGATCGGTGTCGAGTGCTGGATCAGATCGTCGACGTCGGTGAGGTTGGTCTTGAAATCGCCGACGATGGCCTGGGTCGCGTCCACCAGGCGCTGCAGGGACGGGCCAAGCCCGCCCACCGCCAGCGCGGTCTCGTCCAGCAGCGAGCTGATCTTGCCCTTGGGCAGCACGGCCAGCCCGCGGTTGGCGGTGTCCAGCGCCGGCCCGATCTGACTGGGCACCGTCCCCTTGGTGATCGTCGCGCCGTCGGCCAGGTACTGCTTGGGGTTGTCCTCGGACACCAGGTCGAGGTACTGCTCGCCGACCGCCGACACCGAGTGCACGTTCGCTGAGGCGTCGATCGGGATCTTGTACTGCTTGTCGATGCTCAGCGCCGCGCGCACGCCCGTCTCGGTCGGTTCCACACCGATGACCTTGCCGATGGTGATGCCCCGATAGGTCACGTTCGACGTCTTGTACAGGCCGCCGGACGCCGGCAGTTCCGCGGTCAGGTGGTACTGGCCGATGCCGGCCTGGGTGGGCAGTCGCAGGTAGTACCAGCCCAGCACGGTCAGCGCGATCACCGTGATGACGCTGAAGATGACCAGCTGGCGTTTGATCAGGTTCGTCAGCAATTCCGGTCCCCCCTCTCGACATACGGCCCGCCGGGGGCGCTGAGCGGGTTCGGCGTGTAGCGGATGTCCGGGATCATCTGCGAGGGGTCATGGCCGAACGACTGCTCGAGGGCACGCAGCGCCCCGGCGAACCCGGTTCCGGTCAGGTAGGCGTTGTCCAGCGCGGCGTAGGTCAGGTCGACCATGAACGAGGTGTTGATGAAGTCGCCGCGCACCGCCTTGAACAGACCGTCGATCTGGTACGGCTGGGTGGGGATCAGTTTCAGCGCGCCGAGCAGGTACTCACCGCTTCGGGCGAGTTCCTTGAGCGGGCATTGCAGCGCCACCATGTCGGTGTGGAAGTCGCCGCGCACCGGCGCCAGGTACTGGTTGGTGACCGCGCTCAGGTTGCCGACCGCGTTGACGGCGTCGACCAGCAGCTGCTGCTTCTCGTTGAAGTGCTTGATCAGCGGCGGGACTTCGGTCAGCACCCGGTCGATCACGTCGGCGCGGCTGCCCACGTAGGTCAGCAGCCGGTTGGTGGAGTCGATCGCATGGGTGATGTCGTCGCGCTGCTCGTTGAGCTGGCGGGTGAAGGTGTCCAGTTTGCCGAGGAAGTCGTGGATCGCATCGGCCCGCCCGGAGAGGATGTTGGTCAACTCCTGGGAGATGGTGTCGAGGTTCGCGACGCCGCCGCCGCGCAGGATCAGCGACAGGCCGGCCAGCATCCGCTCGATGGTGGGGTACGCCGACGAGTTCTGCAGCGCGATGGTGTCCCCGTTGGCCAGCGGTTGCGGCGACGGGTCCGGCGGTGCCTCCAGTTCGACGTGCTGAGAGCCCAGCAGGCTGGTCTGGCCGATCTTGGCGGTGGCGTTCTTCGGCAGCTTGACGCTCTTGTCCAGCCCCAGGGTCAGCGTGGCCACCCAGTTCTGCAGCTTGATCGCCCGCACCGTGCCGACGAAGACGTCGGCCACCATGACCCGGCTGTTGTTGTTGAGCGCCAGGGTGTCCGCTATCTGGACGTAGACCGTGTAGGAGCCGGATCCGCTGCCCGGCCCACCCGGGATCGGGACGCCGGCGATCCCGCGCCAGGCGCCGCACGAGCTCAGCACCAGGGTGGCTGCCAGCAGGATCGAGACCTGCCAGATCCGGCGGCCGACCGCGCGCGCGGCGCTCATCGCCCGGCCTCGGCGGCCAGCGGCCCGGGCAGCGCCGGCGCCGGTCCGGCCGGTGTCGGGGCCACCGGGCCGGGGATCACCTCGGGCCCGGGTGGCGGCAGCGGTAGCGGCCCGGGGTTGACCGGCAATCCGATCGGCACGCCGGCCGGGTTCTCGTCGTAGGAGTTCGGCGGTCCCGGTGGGGTCTGGTACTGCGACTGCACCGGTTCGATGTCCGGGCCGCCCAGCAGTTCGGCCAGCGATTCCGGCGTGAGCAGGCGGGCGGTGTTGTGGTTGACCTGCACGCCCTGCATGCCGGGCGCCACGATCCAGCCGGGCTGGCTGTTCTTGTGCGACAGCGGGGTGTCGGGCACCCAGATCCCCGGGACCGTGGTGTCTTTGTAGCCCGGCGGTGGCCGCAACCGCTCCTCGGTGTAGGCCACCTGCTTGGGGGTGACGTGGGCGGTGTTGAAGATGTTCAGGCCGAACGGCAGGTAGTTGAACTTGATCGCGTCGAGGATCGGCGCCAGGTACTCCGCGCACAGCTCGGCCGAGTCCTGGTAGCCCAGCCGGCTGCCGGCCTGGATCGAACTGCAGATGAACTGCATCGGGTTGGCGAAGTTCGTGAGCACCGGGAAGCCGGTGGTGGAGCCCTGCGCGGGGTGGTAGATCTCGTTGAGGTTGGACACCGCGACCGGCAGGGCGTGGAAGAAGGTCTCCAGCCCGTTCAGCGGCTCGGGCTGCACGAGCGTGGTGGTGGCATCGGCGAGGTTGTTGATGTCGTGGGCCAGCAGTTCGCGGTTCTTGGCGAAGAACGGCCGCGCGGTGGCCAGCAGCTGGTCGAATTCCGATATCGCGCTGGCCAGTTGCCTGTCCGAGCCGGTCAGATTGGTGGTGAACTGCGACAGGTCCCTGTTCAGCGCCATGAACTGCTGGTCGTTGGCGTGCAGGGCGTTGACGAACAGCGCCAGGCTGCGCAGCACCGCGAAGAAGTCCCCGCGGCCCTTGTTGAGCGCGGTCAGCGCCTCCGAAAGGCTGTTCAGGGTCGTGTTGAACTGCTTGCCCTTGCCGGCGAACCCGTCGGCGAACGACTCGATGGCGTCGCCGAACGGCCCCTTGGGCTGTTCGGGGGTGGGGCCGAGTTTGTCGATGACATCGGTGACCTCGTCACGCAGGGTGTCCCACTCGACCGGCACCTGGGTGCGTTCGATCGGGATCACCGCGTTGTCGGCCAGCACCGGGCCGCCCTTGTAGGGCGGCGTCAGCTGGATGTTGCGGGACGCCACCAGGGTGGGGTTGAGGATCACCGCCGAGGCGTCGGCGGGAACCTTGTACTTCTTGGCGTAGTGGAAGGTCACCTTCATCTTGTCGCCGGCGGGTTCGATCTTGTCGATCGCGCCGACCGGAACCCCCATGATCTGGACCCGGTCCCCGGCGTAGAGGGCATTGGCCTCCGGGAAGTAGGCCACGACGGTGTTGTTGGTCAGCTTGGTGTACAGGCGCCAGCCGCCGAACCCGGCGAAGAGTGCCAGCACCAGCGCGATCGAGCCGATCACCACCGCGGTCCGCGACAGCTTGGGCATGTGCAGGTTGCGGATGTCGAAGACAGTGCTCACGTCCGGTTACCTCCCCTCGACCGCTCCGCCGCCACCACCGGGCTGGCTGTTTCCGCCCATGCCGGGCGGGATGAACGGCACCGGCAACTGGCTGCCCGGACCGGCCGGCGCGGCCGGCCCCGGTGCCGTCGGAGCCGGCGGCGGCGCCGCCCCGGGGTTGGCCGGCGCCGGGCCGGGGCGTGGTCCCAGCGGCTCGGTGCGGGCACCGGGGTTGCCCTCCGGCAGCGGCACCGGCGTGCCGGGCACGTTCGGTGCCGCCTCACCGGGCCGGCCCGCTATCGCGATCCCCGGCGTCGACGGCAGCCCGTCGGGGTTGGGCGGCGACGTCAGCACGTCCGGCAGCCCGTAGGGGCCGTTGGGCCCGAACGGCCCCTGGCTCTGGTCCAGGCCCGCGCACGGCAGCGGGTTCTGCGGGGTCGGGAACATCCCCGCCGCCGGTGCGTACGAGCACGGCGAGCCCGGCACCACGGCCGGCCCGGGGTGGTCCGGTGTGCCCTCCAGCACCTGCGGCGCCGGCGGCGGCGCACCGTTGGGCAGCCGGGTGCCGTTGGGGTCGGGGTAGCGGAACATCGGCAACCCGGCGTTGCGCCAGAACTCCTCCGGCAGGATGCCGCGCTTCTTGAAGGCCGCGTCGACCCAGGGCTGCAGGATCCAGTACGGGATCAGGTTGAGCGTGGACACCTTGAAGTACGGCCCGGTGGCGATGGCGTCGTTGCCGATCAGGATGTACTTGCCCAGCTGGATCAGCCCGTCTGCCATCGCGTCGCGGTTCTTGACCAGCAGGTCGGAGAGATCACGCACCTGCTCCAGCACATGGGTGATGTTCGGGTTGTCGTTGATGACGCCGCGCAGCTGCGCCCCGAACGCCGTCACATTGCCCAGCAGCGCGCTGATCGCCCGGCTGCGCTGATTGAACGCGGCCAGCAGCGCCTGGGTGTTCACCAGCAATGCGTTCACCTGGGCGCTGCGGTTGCCCAGCACACTGGCCACCTGGTTGGCCTGGCCCAGCAGGTGGGTGATCTCGTCGTCCCGCTTGCCGATGGTGTCGGCGAACTTTCCGACGCCGTCGAGTGCCGCGCTCAGGTGCGGGTAGGTCTTGTCGACGGTCTCCGACAGCACCTTCAGGGACTTCTTGACGGTGTCGATGTCCCACCCGGAAGCCGCCCTGGTGACATCGAAGGCCGCGTCGTAGATCTGGTACGGCGTGGTGCTCTGCCCCAGCGGCAGCACGCCGCCGGCCGGCAGCTTCTCCGAGCCGCGCGGCTCGATCTCCAGCACCTTCTTGCCGAGGATGGTGTCGGTGCGGATCGCCAGCCGGCTCTCGGTGCCGATGGTGTTGGTGCCGGTCGAGAACCGGACCAGGATGTGGTCGCCGTCGATCTTCAGGCCCTCGACGTGGCCCACGTCCAGGCCCGCGATGCGCACCTTGTCGCCCTTGCTCACCCCGCCGGAGTCGGCGAACTGGCCGTAGTAGCTGGGCCGGGCGAACAACATCGGCACGCTGGTGAAAGTCTGGCCGACGGCGGTGACGAGCAGCACCGAGATGATGCCCATCAGCCCGATGCGCAGCCGGTTGGATGGTTCCAATGTCCTCACTGCGGCGTGCACCTCCCCGTCGGCTGCTCCCACAACCGGACCAGCCGGACCGGGCCGCCGGGCTGCAGGCCCGGCAGTTTGATCGTGACGTCGCAGAGATAGAAGTTGAAGAAGTCGCCGTAGGAGCCGGTGCGGCCGATCAGCCGCAGCGCGGCGGGCAGCTTGCGCATGTAGTCGTCGTAGTCCGGGATCTGGTCGACCAGCGCCTGCAGCGTGGGCTCGGTGTACTTCAGGCTCTTGCTCAGCAGGGCCCGGTTATCGGCCAGCAGGTCGGCCACCGTACCGGCGGCGTTGCTGATGTGGGCGGTTCCGGCGGCCAGCGAGTCCGAGTTCTTGCTCAACCCGGTCACCAGCTTCTCGAAGTTGTCGACGGTGGCGTCGAACTCCTGCTGGTGGCGCACCGTGGTGTCCAGCACGGTGTTGAGGTTCTTCACCACCTCGCCGATCGCCTGATCGCGTTCGGCGATGTGGGCGGTCAGTTGCGCGGTCTGGTCCAGGATGTCATTGATGGTGCCGCCCTGACCCTGGAAGACCGTGATCAAGGTGCTGGCGATGGTGTTGACCCGGTCCGGGTCCAGCGCGCGGAACACCGGCTTGAATCCGCCGATCAGGGCGTCGAGATCCAGCGCCGGCGAGGTGTGGGACTGCGGGATGAACCCACCCGCCGGGAGCAGATGGTCGGCGCCTTCGCCGTCGCCGCGCTTGAGCTCCAGGTAGCGGTTGCCGATCAGGTCGGCGTAGCGGATCTGCGCGGTGGTCGACTGGTACAGCGGCAGTGACCGCTCGATGTTCATCTCCACCCGGACCGCGCGGCCACCGTCGACCAGCCGGATCTTCTTGACCTTGCCGATCTCCACGCCGGAGGCGCGGACGAACTGGCCTTCCCGCAACCCGCTGGCGGTGCTGAACTCCGCCGTGTAGCTGGTGGTCCGGTCGAAGCGCACCTGGCCGAAGACCACGATGAGCACGATCGTGAAGATCGTCAGCACCAGTGCGACGCTGCCGAGTTTGAGGAGGGTTCCGGTGATTTTCATGGGTTGATCGTGAAATCTCCGACTTGACGGCCCCAGATGTATTCCACGGCCCAGGGCGACCCGACTTCGAAGTGGTTGTACGGGGCGATGCTCACACCGGTGTCCGCCACCAGGGTGGGGGCCGGCCAGAAATCGTGGGTGATCTCCTGCCAGCAGCCCGGCGCGCCGCCGGGCCCGCCGCGGGCATTGATCCGCGGCAGGTTGTCCGGGTAGACGTAGGGGTTGGGCGCGCCGACCAGCTTGGACAGCGTGTCCAGCGCGTAGCCGTCGCCGCCGCCGATGATCTGGTAGATCTTCTCCCCGCCGGTGGAGAAGCTCCGCAGCGTGCAGTGGATTTCCGGGCTGTAGGTGTCCAGCAGTTGCGCGGTCGGCACCAGGTCGGCGATCGAACGCTGCAGGTACGGCCCGCCGCGCCCGAAGATGTCGGCGCCGGTGTTGCCCAGTCCGGCGGCAGCGAGCAGCGCCGCGTCCAGGTTGTCCTGCTGGCTGCGCAGCGTGCGCGTGGTGGTGACCGAATTGTTGAGGAACTCCATCAGATCCGGGGCACCGGCGGCGTAGGTGTCGCCCAGCGCCGCCAGCTGCTGGATGTCCCGGCGCGCCCGCGGCATCTGCGGGTTCACGTCGTCGAGGATCGCGTTGCCGTTGACGATCGACTGGCCGAACTTGTCACCCAGTCCGGTCAGCGCGTCCGCGGTCGCCGACAGCGTGAGGTTGAGCTTGACCGGGTCGACCTTCTCCGAGAGCTCGCTGATGGTCTGGAACAGCGTGTTGAACTCGGTGGTCACCCCGGTCGCGTCGATGACGTGCTGCGGGGTGATCCGTTGCGGTGTCGGGTTTTTCGGCGCGGTCAGCGCCACGAACTTATTGCCGAACACGGTGGTGGCCGAGATGTCGGCGTCCACGTTGGCCGGGATCAGCTTGACGTACTGCGGATCGATGTCCAGCACGAACTTGGCGGCCGGCTTGCCGTCGTGTTCCACCTCGGTGATGCTGCCGACCCGGCCGATGTGCACCCCGTTGTAGGTGACCGGCGAACCCGGGTCCATCACCAGACCGGCCCGCGGCGACATCATGGTCAGCGGCGTGCGCGGGGTGAAGTCACCGCGGAACTGCAGCGAGACCAGGATCACCACCACCGCCGCGACCAGCAGCAACCCCACCCCCGCGGTCTTGTACGGGGGATTGCGTGGCTTGTTCTCCTTCGCCGGCGTCATCGCGTCACATCGTCAGGTTGAAGTTGGGGTTGACACCGTAGAGCGCCAGCGCGGCCAGCAGCACCACCGCCACCACCGAGACCAGCGAGAAGCGCATCGACCGGCCGACGGCCTCGCCGACGCCGACCGGGCCGCCACTGGCGTTGTAGCCGTAGTAGCAGTGCGTGAGCATCACGATCGCGGTGATCGCGATGACCTCCACGAAGGACCAGAACACGTCGTCGTTGCGCAGGAAGGTGCGGAAGTAGTGCTGGTAGGTGCCGTTGGACTGGCCGTAGAGCAGGGTCGTGACGGCTTGCGGCGACAGGAACGCCAGGATGAGGGCGATCGAGTAGAGCGGGATGATCACCACCAGCCCGGCCACGATCCGGGTGGACGCCAGGAACGACACCGAATTGATGCCCATGACCTCCAGCGCGTCGATCTCCTCGCTGATGCGCATGGCGCCCAGTTCGGCGGTGGCGCCGGCACCGACGGTGGCGGCCATCGCGAAGCCGGTGACCACGGCGGCCACGAACCGGACGTTGATCATCGCGGCCAGGAAGCCGGTGAACGCCTCGACCCCGATGTTGCCCAGCGACGCGAAGCCCTGGATCGCCACCAGGGAGCTGCCGGACAGCGTCACGAAGCCGACGATGGCGGCGGTGCCGCCGATCACCGCCATCGCCCCGGTGCCCATCCCGATCTGCGCGATCAGCCGGAGGATCTCGGTGCGATAGTGCCGCAGCGCGTTGGGAATCTGACCGAGGCTGATCCACGTGAACCAGGCCAGCTGGCCGGTGCGGTCCAGCGCCCGCACCGGGGCGGCGCCGTAGCGCTCCAGCGTGATCGCGGCCCGCGGGAAACGGTTGCGCAGGATGCCGCCCGTCCCGGCCATCCCGGCCACGTCAGTGCCCCGTCCCGAAGCGCACACCCACCGTGGTCAGCACCACGTTGATCGCGAACAGCGCGACCACACAGAGCACCACCGTCTCGTTCACCGCGGTGCCCAGTCCCTTGGAGCCACCCTTGACGGTGAGCCCGCGATAGCAGCCGACCAGACCGGCGGTGAGGCCGAACGTCGCGGCCTTGATCGTCGCGATGACCACCTCGGGCAGCCCGGTGATCGTGGTCAGCGTGGCCAGGTAGGCGCCGCCGGAGATGTTCTGCAGGTAGACCCCGAACAGGTAGCCGCCGACCAGGCCGACGATCGACACCAGGCCGTTGAGCAGGGTGGCGACCAGGGTCGCGGCGATCACCCGGGGTACCACCAGGCGGTGGATGGGGTCGATCCCCAGCACCTCCATGGCGTCGATCTCTTCGCGGATGGTGCGCGCGCCGAGGTCGGCGCAGATGGCCGTGGATCCGGCGCCGGCGACCACCAGCACCGTGACGATCGGGCCGAGCTGGGTGACCGTCGCCAGGCCCGCGCCGGCTCCGGAGAGGTCGCCGGCGCCGAACTGGATCAGCAGGATGTTGAACGTGAAGATCAGCAGCACGGTGTTGGGGATCGAGACCATGATGGTCGGCAGCAGCGAGACCCGCATGATGAACCAGCACTGCTCGACGAACTCGCGCCACTGGAACGGCCAGACGAACAGCGCCTTGGCGGTCAGCACGCACATCCGGAAGAACCCGCCGACCATGACCAGCGGCGGCCCCAGGTTGTCGCGCGCATAGTCGACCAGACGCGTCTGGGCGGGAGCGGTCATCGCTCCCCCCTCGCCATGCCACTTGTCGGGCTTCCCGCTGGGCCGGCCACGGCACGGCGTGTCGACGACTCGTGTCGCATGCGCCCTCCTCATGCCCATCCGCTGATGCGCACCGCTCGTCGACCAGTCGCCCTCCGTGCGGTCAAGGCGACCTCCGGGGACCATACCTGACGGACTGCTTAACGCGGAACGTATCCGCAGCTTTCGTTATCCACCGGATAGAGCAGCCGCGCCGACGTTATGTCAGGTGTTGGCAGAGGTTGCCGAATGTCTTGCCGCAGCGGCATTTTCAGTGCGCCGGAACGGTCCCGTACCGGTTGCGCAACTCGGTCTTCAACACCTTCCCGGCAGGGTTGCGGGGCAGCGCGTCGACGATCTCCAGGCCCCTGGGGTGCTTGTAGCGGGCCAGTCGCTCGGTCAGGAACCCGTCCAGATCCTCGATCCGCAGCCGGCTGGTCCGAATGGCACCGGTGTCCGCTTCCGAGCCGGCCGTCCGGATCGCGACCACCGCGATCGGCACCTCGCCCCACTTGGCATCGGCCCGGCCGATCACCGCGACCTCGGCGATGTCCGGGTGGGCAGCCAGCACGTTCTCCACCTCGGCGCAGTAGATGTTCTCCCCGCCGGAGATGATCATGTCCTTCTTGCGGTCCACCACCCAGACGTAGCCGTCGGCGTCCATCCGCACCAGATCCCCGGAGTGAAACCAGCCGCCGGCGAACGCCTCCGCGGTGGCCTGCGGATTGTTCCAGTAGCCGCTCATCAGAGTCGGCGCCCGGTAGACGATCTCGCCGACGTCGCCGACCGGCACGTCGTTCATGTCGTCGTCGACGACCCGCGCCGCCACCGTCGGGATGACCCGGCCGACCGACCCGCGTTTGGCGATGGCGTCCTCGCCGAGCAGCATGCAGGTCACCGGAGACATCTCGGTCTGGCCGAACGCGGCCAGGATCTGGGTGCCGGGAAAGGTCTCGGCCATCTGCCGCAGCAGGGTGTCCGACGCCGGGGCGGCGCCCCAGGACATGCTCCGCAGCCGGATGTCGCGCGGGTTGGCCTGCTGTTCGGCGCAGACCGCCTGCCACTGCGCCGGCACCAGGAAGATGCCGGTGACCCGCTCGGCGGCGAGCACGTCCAACAGGTGGCCGGGGTCGAAGGCGCCCAGCGGGTGGATGACGGTCGGGATGCCCAGCAGCATGCCGGGCAGCAGGTTGCCGACCCCGGCGATGTGGAAGAACGGCACCCCGATGAAGGCCACGTCGTTGACCCCGGTGCCGGCGGTGTAGATGGCGGTCATCACCTGCCCGAACAGGTTGGTGTGGGTCAGCACCGCACCCTTGGGGTGGCCGGTGGTGCCGGAGGTGTACATGATCAGCGCCGGCGAGTCGTTTTCGATGTCCACCGGCCGGTGCGGCTCCCCCGGTTCGCCGATCAGGTCCTCGTAGGCCAGCAGGCCCGCTTCTGCACTGTCACCTGCGACCACGATGGTCTCCAGCAGCGGGGTGCTGCTTCGCACCCCGGTGGCCACCGCCGCCAGCACCGGCTCGGTGATCATCACCCGGGCCCCGCAATCGGTGACCAGGAAGGCGATCTCCGGCGGGGTCAGCCGGAAGTTGACCGGCACCGCGATCGCGCCCAGCATGTTGGCGGCCAGCACCGACTCCACGAACTCGGTGCGGTTGAGCATCAGCACCAGCACCCGGTCGCCGAATCCCACCCCGCGCCGGCTCAGCGCGTCGGCCAGCGCGGTGACCCGGTGCTGCAGCTGCGCCCAGGTCACGGTCTGGCCCAGGAACCGCAGCGCGGTCGCTCCGGGCTGCATCATCGCGTGCCGGTCCAGCTGGTTGATCCAGTTCTGCCGGCGGGCGCGGTAGGGCTGCTCGGCGGCGTCGCGGGGTTCTGCGGTCAACTGACGACTCCTGCTCTGTAGATCACTGGCGATCCGTCGTGTCAGCCGGCGGCCAGCTGCTCGGCACGCCGCTTGAGATTGTCGGCCAGGTAGTCCAGCGCACTGTTGACGGCCTTCTTGACCATCGGTTTGGGCACCGACATCTCGGTCTCGACGTCCATGTCGACCGTCAACAGGGTGGTCGGCCCGATCTCGACCACCGAGAACAGCTGGTCCTGCCTGGTGAACAGGTCGCCCTGCTGCAGCACGGTCTGGATCTGGGTGGCGCTCGGGTAGTAGACGGCCTGGATGAAGGTGCCGTCGAACCCGGAGTAGGAGGCGTCGAGCCGGAGTTGGCTGGGCCGGCCGTCGTCGTAGCGGGCCAGCACCCACAGCCCCTTCACTTCCTCGTTCCACTGCGGGTACGCCTCGAAGTCGGCGACGATCGCCATGATCGTGGCCGCATCGGCGGCGACTTCGACGGTCTTGCTCACGATCGGCATCGGCCGAGCATATCGACGGTCCGTCCCGGCGCACGCCCGATGTGCAGCCCATGACGCGTCACCGGCGTGTCGCGTCGTGGTTTTCACTTTCGCGCACCGACTCCTGTGATCCGCGTCATAGCCGTATTAGGGTACGGGGGTGAAGACGACAGCGGCGGTGCTGCACGGCCCCAACCAGCCTTTCGAGCTGATGGAATTGGACCTCGACGGGCCCGGCCCCGGCGAGGTGCTGATCAAATACACCGCGGCCGGACTGTGCCATTCCGACCTGCACCTGGCCGACGGCGACTGGCCGGCGCGGTATCCCATCGTGGGCGGGCACGAGGGGTCCGGGATCGTCGAGGACGTCGGCCCGGGCGTCACCAAGGTCGCCCCCGGCGACCACGTGGTGTGCTGCTTCATCCCCAGCTGCGGGACCTGCCGGTACTGCTCCACGGGCCGGCAGAACATCTGCGACATGGGGGCCACCATCCTGGAGGGCAGCATGCCCGACGGCACCTTCCGGTTTCACTCCGCCGGAACCGACTACGGCGGGTTCTGCATGCTGGGCACCTTCGCCGAGCGGGCCACGGTCTCACAGGCATCGGTGGTCAAGGTCGACGACTGGCTGCCGCTGGACAAGGCGGTGCTGGTGGGTTGCGGGGTGACCACCGGATGGGCCAGCGCGGTCTACGACGGCGGAGTGCGCGCCGGGGACACCGTGGTCATCTACGGCATCGGCGGGGTGGGGATCAACGCGGTGCAGGGTGCGGTGCACGCCGGCGCCAAGTACGTCGTCGCCGTGGACCCGGTGGCCTTCAAGAGGGAGACCGCGCTGACCTTCGGCGCCAGCCACGCGTTCGGCACCGCCGAGGAGGCCGCGGTCAAGGTCGCCGAGCTGACCTGGGGCCAGATGGCCGACCAGGCGATCGTCACCGTCGGTGACCTCGACGAGGCGGTGATCGCCGCGGCGTTCAACACCATCGGCAAGAGCGGCGTCGCGGTGATCGTCGGGCTGGGCCGGCTGGAGAGCCTCGACGTGCACGTCTCCGGTTCGGTGGCGGCGCTCTTCTCCAAGACCATCAAGGGCTCGCTGTTCGGCGGGGCCAACCCGCAGTACGACATCGTGCGGCTGCTGCGGCTCTACGACGCCGGCCAGCTCAAGCTCGACGAGCTGATCACCCGCCGGTACACCCTGGAGCAGGTCAACGAGGGCTACCAGGACCTGCGGGACGGCAAGAACATTCGCGGCGTCATCACCTACAGCTGACCGCCGTCTCCAGCAGAGCCCGAACGGGGTCCGGAACGGGCACCGGCCGGCGGCTGCCACGGTCGACGTAGACGTGCACCCAGTGCCCGCGCGCGGCAATCGGTTCGGCCTCGTCACGGAAGACGCCCAGCCGGTAGGTGACGCTGGACCGGCCGAGCCGGGTGACCGCCAGCCCAACCGTCAATCGATCCGGGAAGCCCAGTTCGGCGAAGTAGCGACAACCCGACTCGGCTACCACGCCCAGCTCGGGCATGGTGACCGGATCGATGCCGGTGTGGGTCTTGATCCAGCCGTTGATCGCGGTGTCGAACAGCTGGTAGTACACCGCGTTGTTGAGGTGGCCGAACATGTCGTTGTCGGCCCACCGGGTGTCCACCGGCCAGTGCACCGGAAAATCCTGGCCGGTCAGGCGTTCCGGGGCGGGCGGTAATGCCGGGGGCGCGACCATGGTTGTATTCCAGCATGATCGCGATCCGCGGTGCGGTGCTGGAGCGGATCGGCGCGCCCCGGCCCTATGCGCGGTCGCGCCCGCTGGCGGTGCAGCAACTCGACCTGGCCCCGCCGGGCGCCGGCGAGCTGCTGGTCCGTATCGAGGCGGCCGGACTGTGCCACTCGGACCTGTCGGTGGTGGACGGCAACCGGGTCCGGCCGGTGCCGATGCTGCTCGGTCACGAAGCCGCCGGGATCGTCGAATCGGTGGGCCCCGGTGTCACGCTGGCACCCGGGCAGCGGGTGGTGCTGACGTTCCTGCCCCGGTGCGGACATTGCGGCGCCTGCGCCACCGACGGCCTGACCCCGTGCGAGCCGGGCAGCGCGGCCAACGCCGCCGGCACCCTGCTCGGCGGTGACATCCGGCTGAGCCGGGCCGGCCGGCCGGTGTATCACCATCTCGGCGTCTCCGGGTTCGCCACTCATGCCGTGGTCAGCCAGACCAGCGTGGTGGCGGTGCCCGGCGACGTGCCGCCGCCGGTCGCGGCACTGCTCGGTTGCGCGGTGCTGACCGGCGGCGGCGCGGTGCTCAACGTGGGCCGGCCGGCACCGGGCACGACCGTCGCCGTGGTCGGGCTGGGCGGGGTCGGTATGGCGGCCGTGCTGACCGCGTTGACCTGCCCCGACGTCGAGGTGATCGCGATCGACCGGCTGCCGGAGAAGCTCGCCGCCGCAACCGGTCTCGGCGCCCACCGGGCCTACACCCCGCAGCGGGCCGTCGACGAGGGGGTCCGGGCCGCCGTGGTGATCGAGGCCGCCGGCCATCCTGCCGCGTTGCGGGCCGCGATCGACCTGACCGCTCCCGGCGGCCGTACCGTCACCGTCGGGCTGCCGCCACCGGATGCCCGGATCAGCCTGTCCCCGTTGGGCCTTGTCGCCGAGGGCCGATCACTGATCGGCAGCTACCTGGGTTCTGCGGTACCCGCCCGTGACATCCCCCGGTTTGTCGCGCTGTGGCGGGCTGGCCGGCTGCCGGTGGAGTCGTTGGTGTCCTCGACGATCGGACTGGCCGACCTCAACACCGCACTGGACCGCCTCGCCGACGGCACCGCGGTGCGCCAGCTCATCGGCTTCGACTGAACGCGCGCCGTAGCGCCGCCGCCTGCAGGGTGAACAGCTGCCGGGATACCTCCCAATCGGGCAGTATCGAGTCGAAGCCGTGACAGGTGCCGGCGAACACGTGCAGGTCGGTGGGAATCCCGGCGGCGAGTAGCCGCATCGCATAGCGCACCGCCTCGTCGCGCAGCGGATCGACCTGCGAGCAGCTTACGAAAGCCGGTGCCAACCCCGATATCCGGCGGCGCCGGGCCGGGACCGAACGCGCCGACGGCGCGGTGTCGCCCAGGTAGTGCCGCCACATCAGATTCGTTGCCGCACCGTCGAATACCGGTGCGGCGGCCCACTCCGCCCGGGACCCGGTGTTGCGGTCGTCGAGCACCGGCTGGTGCAGCAGCTGAAACACGATCGGCGGCGCGGCGCCGTCGGCACTGCGGTGCGCGCAGCCCGCCGCCAGCGCCGCACCCGCACTGTTCCCGGCCACCGCCAGCCGATCCGGGTCCACGCCCAACTCCGCCGCATCGCCCGCCACCCGGCGCAGCACGGTCAGGGCGTCATCGAGCGCAGCCGGATAGCGGTGCTCGGGAGCCAGCCGATAGTCGACCGACACCACCGTGCAGGCCGCCCGCCGCGCCAGCTCCACACACTGCCGGTGGTCGGTGTCGAGGTTGCCCAGCACGAACGCTCCGCCGTGGCAGTAGACGACCGCCGGCGCCGGCGACGGGCCACCGCGGTAGATCCGCACCGGCACGCCCGCGGCACTGCCGGCGCTGATGTCGACCCCGGCGGTGTCGATGCGTCCGGCTGCGGCCCTGCGTCTTTCGGCAAGCCACTCCCGGGCGGCGCCGATCAGCCCGGCCGTCAGGTCGACGGCCGGCGGCGCCACCGCCGCCAACTCGGGCTCAAGCATCGCCGGACGGCCCGAAGACATCGCCGGACGGCCCGAAGGCATCGCCGGACGGCTCGAAGACGAAGTCGCGGGACCGGAACCGGCGGGTCATCGCCCAGAACGCGCCGGCGCTGCGCGGCCACTGGGTGACCACCCGCCCGTCGGCCACCCGGAAGTAGTTGCTGCACCGGGTGGTCCACACGGTGCCCTGCATCCACCGGTCGATCTTGGCGACGAAGTCGGCCATCGCGGCCGGCCGCACCGCGACGTACGACTTGCGCTTGCGGCGCAGGTGTTCCAGCACCCGCACGATGTACCGAGCCTGGGCTTCGAGCACGAAGATGACGCTGTTGGAGCCGACGTTGGTGTTCGGCCCGTACAGCATGAAGAAATTGGGAAAGCCGGGCACCGCCATGCCCAGATACGCCCGCGGGCCGTCGCGCCACGCGTCGCGCAGCCTGACCCCGCGCTCCCCGACCACGTCGATCTGCCCGAGGTAGTCGGCCGCCGCGTAGCCGGTGGCGCACACCACGATGTCGACATCGCGCTCGGTGCCGTCGGCGGTGACCAGCGAACCCGGCCGCAGGGCTTGGGCCGGGCTGGTCAGCACCTCGACATTCGGCGCGGTGAGCGCTTGCAGGTAGTCCGAGGAGAACACCAGCCGCTTGCAGCCGAGCGGGTAGTCCGGGGTCAGCGCACGGCGCAACTCGTCATCGGCGACCGTGTCGTCCAACAGTTTCCGGGCCGCGCGGGTGAAGTCCCCGGTCTTCTTACTCCCGTTCTCGATCACCGAGATGTTCGCCTCGCTGCGCAGCCACAACCCGGTCCGGTACAGCTTCCTGGCCAGCGGGACATGGGCGAAAGCCCAGCGTTCGGACGACGTGTAGCGGCGGTCCGCCTTGGGCAGAACCCAGGTCGGCGAGCGCTGCACCGAATAGACCTTCTCGGCGACCCTGACCAGTGCCGGAACCAGTTGCGCCGCGGTGGAACCGGTTCCCAGCACGGCGATCCGGGCGCCTTCCAGTCGTATCGAGTGGTCCCAGTTCGCCGAGTGCATCACCGTTCCGGTGAACGCCTCCTCCCCGGCCAGGTCGGGGGAGACCGGCCGGGTGAACATCCCGACGGCGGAGACCACGATGTCGAACCGGTGCCGCCGGCCGTCGGCGGTGACCAGTTGCCAGTGCTCGGTGTCCTGCTGCCAGTGCGCGGAACGGACCTCGGTGTCCAGTTGCAGGTGTGGCCGCAGGCCGTAGCGGTCGGCGCAGCGTTCGAGGTACGCCAGGATCTCGGGTTGCCCCGACCACATGCGCGACCAGTGCGGGTTCAAATCGAACGAGAACGAGTACAGATGCGACTTCACGTCGCACGCCAGTCCGGGGTAGGTGTTGATGCGCCAGGTACCGCCGACGCCGTCTTCCCGGTCGAAGATGGTGAAATTCGACAATCCGGCCCGCCGCAACATGATTCCCAGCGCGAGCCCACCCGGCCCGGCTCCGATGACGGCGATCGACGGTGCGCTCATCGGACCTGGAGGCATTGTCCGCCGTCGACGACGAGTTCGGCGCCGGTGATGAACGACGCCGCCGGCGAGAGCAGGAAGGCGACCGCGTCGGCCACCTCGGCAGGCCGGCCCAGCCGGCCCGACACCGCGGTCGACGCCAGCGACTGGCGGGTGACGTCGTCCAGCATGGGCGTGGCGATCGGGCCGGGAAACACCGCGTTGACCCGGATTCCGTCCGGTGCGAGTTCGGCGGCGACGGTCTGGGTCAGGCCGCGCAGCGCCCACTTCGACGATCCGTAGGCGCTGTGCCGGGGAAACGGCCGCATCGCTCCGGTGCTGCAGGTGTTCACGATGGCGGCGCCGGTGGCGGCGCGCAATCCGGACAGGGCAGCTTGGATGCCAAGGAACGCACCCAGACAGTTGACCCGCCAGGCGTTTTCGAACCCGGCCTCCGATTCGTCGGCGATCGCCGCCCGGTGCAGCACCCCGGCATTGTTGACCAGCGCCGTCACCGAGCCGAAGCGGGCTACCGCGTCAGCGACAGCTTCGGCCCACTGGGACTGCGACGTCACGTCGAGCGGGACGGTCAGCACCGCGTCTTCGGGAAACCCGACCAGCGCATCAGCCCGCAGGTCACAGGCCGCGACCGAAAAGCCGTCGGCGCAGAGCCGTTCCACGATGGCCCGGCCCTGACCGCCGGCGGCGCCGGTGACCAGGGCAACGCGCGGGACGGTAGTCAGCGCCGGCCCTCTGCCTCGTCGAGGTGCTCGACCGCTCCGCGGTGCAGCGCCCGGGATTCGGAGGCCAGCGTGATCATCTGGTAGCCGAGGCCGGCCAGCACCCGCCCCGCGGCGCCCGAGCCGGCGTGGATTCCGGCGATCACACCCGCCGCCGACGCGGCACGGTGAATGCGGACCATCGCGGCGAGCAGGTCGGGATGTCTGGTGGCCTGGCCGACCTCGAAGCCCAGCGACACCGCCAGGTCGGCGGGCCCGACGTAGATACCGGCGAGTCCCGGTACCGCACAGATGTTTTCGACGTCGTCCAGGGCCGCGGCGGTTTCAATCATCGCGAACACGGCCGCCCGGTCCTGGAGGGCGGCGACGTCGCGGCCCAGCCCGGCCCGCAGCGGCCCGAAGCTACGGACACCGGCCGGTGGATATCGGGAGGCCGCCACCGCGGCCGCGGCCTGGTCGGCGGACTCGATCAGGGCGATGATCACCGCGTCGGCTCCGGCGTCGAGCACCCGCCCGATCGGCGCGGGGTCGGCCGATGGCAGCCGCACCGCGGTCGCAATCGGCAGGTGCTCGTTGTGTCGCAGCAAGCCGGCGATAGCGGCATCGTCGAGATAACTGTGCTGGGCGTCGAAACCCACGTAGTCGTAGCCGGCGGCGCTGAATTCCTGCGGTCCCAGCTGCGTCGGCCCGGTGACCCAGCCGCCCCAGAGCCGGGTTCGGTCACGCAGCGCATCCGCCAGTGCCGAACTCATGCCAGGATCGCGATCTTGACCCGGCCGGGCGCGGGCCGGCAGGCCAACTCGAATGCCGCCTGCACGTCATCGCAGCCGAACACGTCGGTGACGTAGTTGGCCAGCAGGCCGGGGTGCTCGGCGGCGAACGTGTCGGCGCGGGCCAGCACCCGGCGACGGTCATGGGTAACGCCGGATTTCAGGGTCAAATTGTTGCGCAGCATGGTCCGCATGCTAATCGGATAGCTGTCGTCGTCGGGTACGCCGAAGTAGAGCACGGTGCCGTGCGGCGCGGCCGCCTCGACGGCGTGCCCCAGGGTGGCTACCTGATGGCCGACGGCCTCGATGACGACGTCGGGCCGGTCGGCCGGTTCCAGGTGCCGCAGCCACCGATCGCTGGTGGCCCGCACCACCGTGTCGAAGCCGAATGCGGCACCGAGGTCGCGCCGGTCGACGGGGTCGACACCGGTGACGTGGCCGGCGCCCGCCGATTTGGCCGCGTAGCCGAACAGCAGGCCGATCGACCCCAGGCCGATGACGGCCACCCGGCGACCGGCCAGCACGGGCAGTTGCTCGAGTGCGTAGAGCACGCAGGCCAGCGGTTGCAGGCCGATCGCGTGCCGCGGTGGCAGCGTCGGGGTGTAGCCGGCCAGCCCGTCGCCGTCGCTGACGACGAACTCCATCAGGCCGTCGAAGCCGGACGCCCAGCCGACGACCCGGTCGCCGGGCCGGTGTTGCGGGTGCCGGCTGGCGATCACGTCGCCGACGATCTCGTGGATCGGGTACCCGTCCAGCTCCGCCGCGCCGGCACCGGTGTCACCGGGTAGCCGGCCCTGCACGCCGCGGAATCCGGGCAGGTCACTGCCGCACACCCCGGCGGCCACGAACCGCAGCAGCACCTGCCGGTCGCCCAGTTGCACCCCGGTGGCCTGCGGCAGCTCGACTCGCTCGAACTCGAACGGCGCGACCAGTCGGTAGGCCCACATCTCAAACCACCACCGGAATGCTGTTCCAGCCCCACTGGAAGCTCGACGGCAACCGGGTGGCGGTCTGCTCGACGATCCGGTAGTCGGCAACCCGACGTAGCCACTCCTGAACCAGCACAGTGACTTCCAGCCGGGCCAGGTGGTAGCCGATGCAGAAGTGCTGGCCGCGGCCGAACGCCAGCGACCGCTTGATCGGCCGGTCCCAACAGAACTCGTCCGGCTCGGGGTACTGACGCTCGTCCCGGCTCGCCGACGCCAGCAGCGCGATGATGCGCTGTCCCGGCTCGATGGTGGTGCCGTGCAGCGTGAAGGGCTTGCGTGCGGTGCGCGCGAACCATTGCGCCGGTGCGCAATAGCGGATCATCTCCGCAGCCGCGACCGGTGCCGTGGATTGCGGGTCGGCCCGCACGGCGGCCAGCTGGTCCGGCCGCCGGGCCAGCTCCCACAGTCCGTGCGCCACGATCTTGGGCACGGTCTCGGTGCCGCCGATGAAGATGCACAGTAATTGGGTCGCGGCCTCGATGTCGTCGAGCGGGCTGCCGTCGGGCAGCCGATATCGGATCATGCCGTCGACGATCGGAAGCGCACCGCCGGATTCGCGGCGCCGTCGCACGGCCGGGACGAGGTATTCCAGGTAGCTCGGCCGGGCCTGCGCGGTGTCGACGCCGCTGCCGGGCGCGGCGAGGCTGCCGGCGTTCACCGCGGCCAGGACCTCGGCGGCGAATTCGATGGGTATTCCGAGCAATTCACAGACCACCTGTGCCACCACGATGCCTCCGTAGTCGCCGACCAGGTCGAAGTCGACGCGCGGCAGCAGCGCATCCAGGCGTTCGTTGGCCAGCGTGCGCACCCGGTCCTCCCAGCCGGCGACCGACCGGGGCCGGAACGCGGGTGATTGCAGCCGGCGGATGTCGTCGTAGATGGGCGAATCGAACACGGCGTGGAACGGCAGCGGATGCCAGGGCGGATCGGGCACCGGCCCGGTGTTGTGCCGGGCCAGCACGGCGGCTGCCGGCAGGGTACCTTCGGACGCGACGAAAGTGCCGTCGCCGACCGCCAGCAGCTCCCAGATGTCGTCGAATCGGGACAGCGCGTAGGTATCCCACCTCGGCAGGTAGTACACCGGGTGATGGTCCCGCAGCACCCGGTAGTAGGGCAGCGGGTCGGCCATCACCGCCGGATCGAACGGATCATAGGAGAAGTCCAGCGGCACAGCCGATGTCATAATGCTCCGCCCTGCAAGGGCGAAGGCGCAAGCGCCTGCAGGATCGAGTCCTCCCAGCCGTCGCGCAGTGCCGGGGCGACGCTCATCCAGGTGACGATCTCGGCGGGCGGCGTCTCCTTCCAGGACGGATAGTGCGCGGCGAAGCACTCCCAGCCACCGTCCAGCGCCCAGTAGTGGATGACCTCGCTGTAACGGAAGGTGGTGGTGAACGAGCCCAGCCAGCGTTTTCCGGTCCGCTCCGACCACGGCACATACAGCCGCTCCAACTCCCGGATGTAGTCGTCTTGGCGCCCCGGCTTGGTCTGCATGATCTCCTGAATCACCACGGTGGCATCGAAGCCGCTCGCGGACAGCTGAGCCAGTGTCCTGTTGTGCGGGCCGGGGTACATGATGCGGCCCTCACCCGATGCGCCGATATCGGCCAGCAGCGCCGACCATTCGGCGGCCCGGATCTCCTGGCTGCCGCCACGCGCCTGCGCCCGGCCGATCCTCGCGTAGTCGGCGAAACCGTCGATCTCCCAGATGATCGTGACCTGCGGCCAGTGCCCGTTGTACGGGGTGGTCTCCCACAGTCCGAACAGCCGGGCGCCCAGTTCGGTCATCATCGGCTGGTAGACGTCGGTGAACATCTCGGTGAAGCCGGCACTCCGGCCGCGGCCCAGGTCGATCGTCTCGTGCAGGTACAGCAGGGCGTGGGCGTGGTACTTGCGCATCAGCAGACCGCGTCAGATCCGGAGCAGATCGGAATCCAGGGGCAGACACCCCTTTCGCGCCCCGCGGAAGACCTCGGTCGACCGCACAGGCGAACCGGTGCCGTCGGCGGCCACCAGGGACTGCGCCTTGAACGCCCGCGCCGCCGCGGTGAGCACATGGCGCACCTCGCTCACCTGATGCTGGACCGCCACCGGCCACCGATCACCCCACAGCGTGACTTCGAGCCGGCTGGTCTGCAGCGCGGACAGGGTCCACCGGCGAATCCGGGCATCCGCGGTGAACGCCGCGTCGCTGACCGCCAGCCCGGCACCGGCGGCACCGCGGGCCGACCGCTCCAGCTCGGCGTCCAGGCCCAGCGTCCGCACACCCAGAATCCTCAGCGCCCGGTCATCGGCGGGCGCCGGGATCAGCACGTTGACCTCCCAGCCCGCGGCCACCCGGTGATACAGCCAGCCGCCGGCGGACCGCACCACGTCGGCGATATCGAGGGCGACGACGTCGAGTCGGTAACGCAGCGACTGGCCGTGTGACTGGGCACCGACTCGGGCCGCCAGCTCGTAGGGCCGGGCATGGCGAACGGGCGTGCTCATCACATCACCTCAACTCGGTCGGCAGGTTCACGCTCCGCGCGCTTCCTTCAGGACATTACAGTCCAATCGCAATTTGTAAAGCGATCTGAATTTACAATCGACGAACAGTTTGTAACCTAGGCTGATGTCGATGCCCAGTTTGGTCAGGCACCTCGCCCGCGGCATCGGGCGGGTGGCCACCGACGCGATGGTGCGCGGTGCGCGGCCGTTCCCGCGACGGATCGCCGATCTCGATGCCGAAGCCCTATCGCGGCTGATGGGACGCCCGGTGCGGTCGCCGACGGTGTTGGACGGCTCGGCGGGAACGACCACGCGGGCGCGACTCCGACTCGACGGCGACGGGATTCCGGGGTCGGTGTTCGTCAAGATGCCGGCCACCTCACTGGGTGGACGGCTCATCGGCGAACTGGGACAGCTGGCCGAGACCGAAGTCCGGTTCTACCGTGAACTCTCCACCGAGCTCACCGGCGTCCCCCGGGTTCACGGGTCGGCGTTCGACCCACCCACCGGCCGATTCGTGCTGATTCTGGAGGATCTGGCCGGCACGTCGTGCGAGTTCCCCGACACCACCTGCCCGCTCGGCGCCGACCGGGCGGCCGGCGTGGTCGAACTGCTGGCGCGGTTGCACGGGACACTCCGGGCCAGGATCCCGGCCTGGCTGCACACCGGATCCGCCGACCCGAGCCTGGCGCTGGTGCCCGTGATGCTGCGGATCTCCGCGCGCCGGGTGGCCCGCAATGCGGGTCTGGCCGTCGATGCCGGACGGTTCATCACCGAGAACTACCCGGCGGTCGCCCGGATCATCGACGCAGCTCCGCACACCGTGCTGCACGGCGACCCGCACCCCGGCAACACCTATTTCCGGGACGGGCGCGCAGGCCTGCTGGACTGGCAGGCGGTCCGGCGCGGCCACCCCGCCCGCGATCTGGCCTATCTGCTGGTCACCGGCATGACCACCGACGACCGGCGTAGCCACCAGCGGGAACTGCTGGACACCTATCGGGGTGCACTGGCCGCCGCCGGCGGGCCGCACCTCGACGGCGGCGAGCTGTGGCTGCGCTACCGGCAGGCCGCCGCATATGCCTATGTCGCCGCTCTGGTCACCGCCGGCCTGGGCGGGATGCAGACCGAGGACATCGCACTGGCCGGTCTGCGGCTGGCCATCGCCGCGCTGGGCGACCTGGAAACCGTCGCCGCCCTGCAGGAATCGACGTGAGCCTGTTCACCGGGCACGGGCCGTTCAGCGGTGCGCCCGCGGGCTGGTTCACGCCGCCGCTGCCGACGCCCGCCGGCTACGTCGAACCCCATCCCCGCCGGGTTCAGGCACTGCGGGGCGGACACCCGGTGATCGACACCGAACGCGCGCTGTTGGTTCACCGCGTGGGACAGCCACCGAGCTACGCCCTGCCCGCGGACGCGGTCGGCGATCTGCCCGGCCGGCCGATCCCGGAAGCCCCGGGATTCGTCCACGTCGCGTGGGACGCCGTCGACGCCTGGCTGGAGGAAGGCCGCCCACTGGTGCACTACCCGCCCAATCCCTATCACCGGGTCGACTGCCGCCCCACCCGGCGCAGGCTACGGGTCGCGGTCGCCGGGACGACGCTGGTCGACACCGACGACACAGTGATCGTCTTCGAGACCGCGCTACCGGCCCGGTTATACGTCGCTCCGGCGCTGGTACGCACCGACCTGCTACGACCCACCGCCACCTCGACCTACTGCAACTACAAGGGGACGGCGACGTACTGGGCGGTCGCGACCTGCGGCACCGGCGGCACCGGCGCCGACGAAGTCACCGGGGAGGTCGTCGAGGATGTCGCGTGGAGCTATCCGGATCCGCCGCCGGAGAGTTCGCCCATCGCAGGATATTTCAGTTTCGACGAGACCCGGGCCGAGGTCTTCGCCGAGCTGCCGGTTGCGGACCGTCAGCCACCGCCCCGCGATGCCTTACGCTTCGACCATAATCTGTAAGGCCAGGGAGGCGACAGTATTGGGCATCGTCACCAGCAGTACCGAGACGGCGTTCACCCAGGATCCGGAGACCCTCTATGACTTCGTCACCAACCCGGCGAACTGGACCAAGACCTACCCCGGCAGTGCGCACATCATCGGCCTGCCGGCCGGGTTGCCGCTGCGGGTCGGCGCCACCTGGGCCGAGTCGGGGGAAGACGGCGAACGCATCTACACCTGGCAGCTGGCCGTCGCCACGCGGCCCAGACTCTGGAGCTTCACCTCGGTGGGCCGGCTCGGCCACGACCGCGACGGCAACGGAGGGATGGAAGGGCGGATCACGGTCGTGTACCGCTTCACCCGGCCGGGCGGAGGCGTCACCCTGTTCACCCGGACCATGACCATCGAGGCCTACAAAGACGCGCCGCTGCCGGACCGGCTGTTCACGCAGCTCAACCCGGCCAAGATCGACGCCTACCACGCCGCGATCGCCCGGGAACTGCGATGAGGACCCGCACGCTGGCCAACGGATTCTGCTTCGGCGAGGGCCCGCGCTGGTTCGAGGGGCTGCTGTGGTTCTCCGACTTGCTGGGCGAAGCCGTGCACACCGTCGACCTGCGCGGCTCGGTGACCACGGTGCCGCTGCCCGGGCGCACCCCCTCAGGGCTGGGGTTCGCCCCGGACGGCTCGTTGTTGATCGCCTCCGCCGAGGACCGATTGCTGCTGCGCTACGACGGCGACACCGTGACCACCCTGGCCGACCTGTCCGCGCTGGCCCCGGCCGGCCTCGGCGACATGGTGGTCGACGGCGCCGGCCGCTGCTACGTCGGATCCCAGGCCTTCTCCGGTGGCCTCGTCATCCGGGTCGATCCGGACGGCAGCGCGCGCACCGTCGCCGACGAACTCGAATTTCCCAACGGCATGGTGATCACCCCGGACGGGCAGACGCTGATCGTCGCCGAATCGGTCGGGCGCCGCCTCACCGGGTACACCATCGACGCCGACGGCGGTCTGCGGGACCGCCGGGTGTTCGCCGACCGGCTCACCGGCCCGCCCGACGGCATCACGCTGGATGCCGGCGGCGGGGTGTGGGCGGCGATGACACTGGCCCACCGGTTCGAGCGGATCACGCAGGGCGGCGCCGTGACCCACCGCATCGGCATCGGTAACCGGATCGCGATCGCCTGCGCGCTGGGCGGGCCGCAACGCCGCACGCTGTTCCTGCTGTCCAGCACCGACGCCTACCCCGAACGCCTGATCGGGACCCGCCACTCCCGCCTCGACACCGCGGTCGTGGACACTCCCGGCGCCGGTCTGCCCTGACATCCCCCCGGAAAGGTGACCATGACCGACTCCTACTACGAACTGCTGGACAGCACCGATCCGCTGGGCGAGAAGTTCACCGCCACCGACCTGGTGCGCAGCACCTGGTCGGCACAGATCCAGCACGCCGCGCCGGTGTCGGCACTGCTGGTGCGCGCCCTGGAACGCCAGGACCCGCGCGACGACACCCGGCTCAGCAGAGTCGTCGTCGACCTGCTCGGGCCGGTGCCGGCCGACGGCGAGCTGTTGGTGCGCGCCGCGCGTGACCGGGCCGGCAAACAGATCGAACTGGTCAGTGCCGCGTTGCTGGCCGCCGGGCCGGACGGGCAGCCGCGGCCGGTCGCCCGGGCCAGCGGCTGGCGGCTGCAACTTCAAGACACCGGTGACATCGTGCACGCGGCGGCGGCCCCGCTGCGGCCGGTCGCCCAGGCCCGCGGCCGTGACCTGGCCAAGCACTGGGACCGCAACTACGTGCACAGCCTGGACTGGCGGTGGCTGACCGAGCCGCTCGCCGAAGCCCCCGGGGAATCCTGGCTTTCGCCGACGGTAGATCTGGTGAGCGGCGAGACCATGAGCCCGCTGCAGCGGTTGTTCGCGGTCGCCGACTGCGCCAACGGCATCGGCACCAAACTGAACATCAGCCACTGGACCTTCCTCAACACCGACCTCGTCGTGCATGTGCACCGCGTCCCGGCCGGCGACTGGATCGGGATCCGCGCCGAAACCAACTACGGTCCCGACGGGATCGGGACCACCATCGGCACCCTGTTCGACGAACACGGCGCGGTTGGCGGAATTGCGCAGTCGGTGCTGGTGCGGCGCCGATGAACCCGATGCGCAACACGGCGCCCGAGGACGTCAATACCTCGACGCGGGAACGGATTCTGGTTGCCACCGCCGAGGTGCTGGGCCGCAACGGCCTGACCAAGCTCAGCCTGTCGGAGGTCGCCGCGCAGGCCGGGGTGTCACGGCCCACGCTGTACCGATGGTTCGCGTCGAAAGAGGAACTGATCTCGGCGTTCTCCCGCTACGAGCGGCACACCTTCGACAGTGGCCTGAGCCGGGCGACCGCGGGCCTGCGGGGGCCAGAAAAACTCGACGCCGCACTGCGTTTCATCGTCGACTATCAGCACTCCTCCACCGGGGTGCGGATGATCGACATCGAACCCCGGCATGTGCTCGCCGACTTCTCCCGGATCATGCCCCCGATGCGGGAGGGTCTGCAGCGGATGCTGACCGGCCCCGACGCCGCGGTGAAGGCGGCGGCCGCTATCCGAATCGCGGTCTCGCACTACATCATCCGCGGTGACGACGCCGACGACTTCCTGGCCCAGCTGCGCCAGGCCGTGGGTATCAGGCATCGGACCGAGTAGCGGCCGACTTCAGGGGCCGTCCTCGGCCTCGCCCTCGCCCTCGCCGGTGCCGCCGCTGCTGCCGCCGTGACCGCGGTCGCCGTGCAGGAGTTTGTCGGGGTGGTGGTAGTTGTTGGTGCGTTGCTGGCCGTGGTCGAGATGATCGGGCGGGATGGTGTGGGTGGTGCCGTCGGCGCGCTTGCGGGTTTTCCAGCCGCCTTCGGTGATGAGTTTGTGGTCGGGGCCGCAGCGCAGGCTCAGGTCGTCGATGTCGGTGCGTCCGGTGCGCGCGTAGTCGGTGTCGTGGTGGACCTCGGTGAGGTAGCCCGGCACCGGGCAGCCCGGGTGGGCACACCCGCGGTCGCGGGCGTAGAGGACGATTCGCTGCCCGGGGGTGGCGATCCGCTTGGTGTGGTAGAGGGCGAGTTCTCGGGCGCCGCTGGAGTCATCGAACAGCCGCAGGTACAGGTGGGCGTGGCTGGCCAGCCGGATGACGTCGCTCATGGGCAGCCAGGTGCCGCCACCGGTGAGGGCTTTGCCGGTGCCGGCTTGCAGTTCGGGCAGGCTGGCCGAGGCGATGATGCTGGCGGGCAGGCCGTTGTGCTGGCCGAGGTGGCCGGAGGCGAGCATGGCGCGGGCCAGGGCCAGCAGGGCGTCGTGGTGGCGTTGGCCGCGGGTGCGGGTGTCGGCGGCGATGGCGGCGCGGCTGGGGGTGCCGTCGGCGACCGGGTCCAGGTCGGCGGGGTTGCACATGCCCGGTGCGGCCCATTTGGCGAAAACGGCATCGAGGGTGGCCCGGGCTTCCGGGGTGAGCCAGCCATGGATGGGGGTCATCCCGTCGGGGGTCTGCCGGCCCAGGGTAAGGGCGCGCCGGGCGGCACGGTCGTCATCGGTGTAGGTGTCGCGGGCGAGTTCGTCGCCGAGTTGGTCGGCGGCGACGGCGAGTTGGTCGGGGCGGTAGCGGGTGGCCAGTGCGGCCAGGTGGGCTTCGGCGGCATCGCGTTCGGGCAGGGTGACGACGGCGGGCAGCTGGTGCAGGAATCTGCGGATGATCTTGATGTGGGCTTCGCCGAGATCGCCGGCGCGCTGGGCGGCGGCGATGGCGGGGAGCACCGGTGGCAGCGTCTCGCCGTCGCCGGTGGGCCAGGGCCCGAGGTCGGCGGCCTCGGCGACGCGGCGGGCGGCCTCGCCACCGGTGATGTGGAGTTGGTCGGCCAGCCGGCGGGGCAGCCTGCCGCCCAGCGCGGTCGCATCGGCGCTGTCGGCGATCTGGTTGATCAGGGCGTGCTCGGGCACCGGCAGCCGGCGGCGCACCCGTTCCAGGCGCTCCAGCACCCCGAGCCGCTCGGGGGTGGTCAGCTCGCCGGTGTCCAACGAGGTGAGTTCAGCCAGGACGTCGTCAAGCCGGCCCAGCACCGCCGTGACGCCGCCCCGAACATCCGAACACATGAGCGAATTCTATCGAGGCCCACCGACACTGATACCGCCCTTAACCGAACAGCACCGCCGCGTTGAGGTAGCCGGTCGGGTCGAACGCCGCCTTGACGGTGCGCATCGCCGCGATGTCGGCGGGCTCCCGGGACAGCGACAGGTAGGCCCGCTTGCGGCTGCCGACGCCGTGCTCGGAACTGACGTTGCCACCGGACCCGGCGATCAGCTCCATCATCGCCTCATACAGCGCCGGCTCGGCCTCCGGCGCGCAGCGCAGCACGTTGAGATGCAGGTTCCCCTCGCCGATGTGGCCGAACAGCAGCGGCAGCGCACTCGGGGCGTGCCGCTCGACCAGTGCGCCGGCGCCGGCGGCAAACCCGGCAACCGCGGCCAGCGGCAGCGAGACGTCGAACTTCAGCGGCGGTCCGTACATCCCGAGCACGTCGGCGATCGCCTCGCGCACCCGCCACAGCCGTTGCCCGGTGGCCGCATCGACGCCGACCGCGGGCTCGTCGCACATCCGCATCCGGTTCAGCAGGCCGGCGAGCCGGTCGCATTGGTCGTGGTCGCCGGCGAGCTCGGCCAGCAGCAGCCAGGCGCCGCCGGCCGGCGGGCGCTCACCGGTCAGCCCCGGGGCCCGGCCGTCGATCAACTCCAGCGCCGCGATCCCGTCGACCTCGCGTAACTCGCGTCCGGCCTCGATCAGGGCGTCCAGATCGGCGAACCCGCAGACCGCGGTCACCCGGTGCGACGGAACCGGGTACAGCCGCAGATCCAGCGCGGTGATCACGCCCAGGGTGCCCTCTGCGCCGACGAACAGCGCCGGCAGGTCATAGCCGGTGTTGTCGGCGCGCACCGATGAGTGACGGCGCAGCAGCGAACCGTCCGGCAGCGCCACGTCGAGCCCGACGACCTGTTCGCCCATGTTGCCGTAGCGCACGGTGCGCAGCCCGCCGGCGTTGGTCGACGCCATCCCGCCGACGGTCGCGCTGTCCCGGGCGGTCAGGTCGACCCCGAAAACCAGCTCGGCCGCACTCGCGGCGTGCTGCACCGCGGCCAGCGTGGCACCGGCGCCGGCGGTCACCCGCCGTTCGACGGGGTCCACCCGGCCGACGGTGTTCAGCCGCTCGGTGGACAGCAGCACGTCGTCGTGTTCGGGAACGGTGCCGGCCACCAGCGAGGTGCGGCCGCCCTGGACGGTGACGTGCGCACCCGCGTCGCGGCAGGCCCGCAGCACCGCGGCCACCTGGTCGGCCGAACCGGGTCGAACCAGCGCGCCGGCCCGGCCCCGATAGCGCCCGGTGTGGTCGACACTGCGCGCGGCCAGCACGTCGGGATCGGTGCTGACGTGGCGGTCTCCCACCACGTCGGTCAATCGCCGCACAAGGCTCACCAAGCGGGTGTATCACACCGGTTGCCCGCGATACCTTGGTGCATGGCTTCACGTGAAGATGTTCAGTTCACCTCCGGCGCCGACCCGATCAGCGCGTGGCTGTACCGGCCCGACACGTCCGATGACCCGCCGTTGCTGGTCATGGCGCACGGGCTGGGCGGGGTGCGCACCATGCGGCTGGACGCCTACGCCGAGCGGTTCAGCGCCGCCGGTTACGCCTGCCTGGTGTTCGACTACCGCAACTTCGGCGACAGCATGGGTGGGCCCCGGCAGGTGCTCGACGTCGGCATGCAGCTGGCCGACTGGGCCGCGGCCGTCGGCTACGCACGCACGCTGCCCGGCGTCGACCACGACCGGATCGGGTTGTGGGGCACCTCGTTCTCCGGGGGGCACGTGATCGCGACCGCGGCCCAGGTGCCCGGAATCAAGGCGGTGGTCTCGCAATGCCCGTACACCGACCCGATCGCTTCGGCGCGCGCGTTCAACCCGCTCACGCTGCCGCGGGTCACCGCCCTTGCCGTGCGCGACCTGATCGCCAGCCGACTCGGCAATCCACCGGTGCTGATTCGCGCGGCCGGGCGGCCCGGCGAGCTCGCGATAATGACCACCCCCGACGCCTACGAGGGATACCTGAAGCTGGTGCCGGAGGGCGCGACGATTGCCGACGAGGTCGCGGCGCGGATCGGGCTGAAGATCCTCGCTTACCGCCCCGGCCGGCTGGCCGCGAAGGTGCCGTGCCCGATCCTGTTCTGCGTCTGCGAAGCAGACAGCGTCGCGCCCGCCGGAGCGACGCTGCGGCATGCCGCCAAGGCGCCGCGCGGCACCGTCAAGCTCTACCCCGAGGGGCACTTCGACATCTACGTCGGCGACGCGTTCGAGCGGGTGGTCGCCGATCAGATCGCGTTCCTGGACTCCCACCTGAAGGCCGGGGCTTGAGCGGGCTCAACTGCCCAGCGGGCATTCCACCCGGATCCTCTCGTCGCGGATCAGCCCGCGCAGCAGCGCGGTGGAGAACTCGGCGGCGATCTCGTCGGCGCTTCGCCGGCCGCTGGGCCGCAGCCACCGATAGGCGCTGAGCGTCATCCCGATGTAGCCCAGGGCCAGCACATGTGAGTCGCACTCGTAGAACTCGCCGTTGGCGATACCGCGGTCGATCAGCCCGTGCACATGCTCGTAGACCTGGATCTCCTTCTCCCGGACCTCGGCGACCTGCTCTTCGGTGAACCATTCGGCGATGTAGGGCTGCTCCTGGAAGTACACCGCCGCGCCCTCGAGGTTGGCCGCGATCTGCCTCAGCAACCGCACCGTGTACTGGTACAGCGCCTCCCGGGCGGTCCAGGACGGGTCGTCGTGCACCGCGGCCAGCGTCCGCTCGGCGGCCTGCTGGTAGATGTCGTAGAGGATCAGCGACTTGCTGGCGTAGTAGTGGTAGACGGTCGCCTTGTTCAGGCCCACCACGTCGGCGACGTCGTCCATCCGGGTGCCGTGGTAGCCACGCGCGGCGAACAGCTTGGTGGCGACCTTCAGCAACTCTTCGCGACGGGAAGGGCCGTTCTCGTTGGGCATCTCTACTCGCTATCGGCAGGACCGGTGCTGCGCGGTGTCAATCAACTGGTTGGAAGTGTAGGCAGATGGGCCTCGCGCCGTTGACGTGACGACTAGACTGGCCACAACGAACTTTGAGCGGCCTGGAGAGGTGATGGCGATGGGTCCCAGTCCTTTTGATCCCAACCCGGATTACGACGGCGCCGACGAACTCGAGTTCTACTTCAAATACCTGACCTGGGGCTTCCGTGGCGTCGTCGACGGCGCGGGTTACCCGCCGCCGTCCTACCCGCCGGTCTAGCCGGGAACCCTCCCCCACCGCGCCCCTCCCCCCACGCCGCGCTCCTCCCCCCACGCCGCGCTCCTCCCCCCACGCTGCGCTCCTCCCCCCACGCCGCGCTCCTCCCCCGCGCCGAGCGTGTACTCAGCGCGAAAATCCGCGCGAAAAGTCGTGCTGGTTACACGCTCGGTGCAGGCGCAGGAGTCGAAGGCACCCGAAGGCACCCGACGGCGCCCGACGGCACCCAGCCCCGCCAGGCGGCACCTCCTACAGCGCGGCCAGAATGTCTTCCACCCGGTCCTTGGCGTCGCCGAAGAGCATCGCGGAATTCTGCCGGAAGAACAGCGGATTCTGCACGCCGGCGTAACCGGATGCCATCGACCGCTTGAAGACGATGACGTTCTCGGCATCCCACACGGTCAGCACCGGCATACCCGCGATCGGGCTGGTCGGGTCGTCGGTGGCGGCGGGGTTCACCGTGTCGTTCGCGCCGATCACCAGGACCACCGAGGTGTCGGCGAAGTCGTCGTTGATCTCGTCCATCTCCAGCACGATGTCGTAGGGCACCTTGGCCTCGGCCAG
>CAZGGK010000024.1:0-60333 GCA_964525125.1 uncultured Mycobacterium sp. | reverse complement strand
TCGACGGCGTTCACCGACGGCGAGCAGTTCGGGTTCGGCGCCGAGATCGGCATCTCCACCCAGAAGCTGCACGCCCGCGGGCCGATGGGCCTGACGGAACTGACCTCGACCAAATGGATCGTGTGGGGCGACGGCCACACCCGTCCGGCCTGACCGATCGACCGACCGCTTGAGGAGAGGTGTCCATCGTGCAGACGCCCGCGCGCCACGCCCCATTGTTCGCCGACGCCGAGCAGCCCGCCGACGTCGCCCGCCGTCTTGCCGAGACCGGCTACCTGGCAGACACCGCCACCGCGACCGCGGTGTTCCTTGCCGACCGGTTGGGTAAACCGCTGCTGGTCGAGGGCCCGGCCGGGGTGGGAAAGACCGAACTGGCCCGCGCGGTCGCGGCGGCCACCGGTTCCGAGCTGGTGCGGCTGCAGTGCTACGAAGGGGTCGACGAGGCCCGTGCGCTCTACGAGTGGAACCACGCCAAGCAGATACTTCGTATCCAGGCCGGGGTGAGTGACTGGGATGCCACCAAGACCGACGTCTTCTCCGAGGAGTTCCTGCTGACCCGCCCGCTGCTGACCGCGATCCGGCGCACCGAGCCGACGGTGCTGCTCATCGACGAGACCGACAAGGCCGATATCGAGATCGAGGGTCTGCTGCTGGAGGTGCTCAGCGACTTCGCCGTCACCGTACCGGAACTGGGCACCATCACCGCGTCGCGGGCGCCGTTCGTGCTGCTGACCTCCAATGCCACCCGGGAACTGTCCGAGGCGCTCAAACGACGCTGCCTGTTTCTCCACATCGACTTCCCCAACCCCGACCTGGAACGCCGCATCCTGCTGTCTCGGGTGCCCGAGCTGCCCGAACACCTGGCTGCCGAGCTGGTGCGGATCATCGGCGTGTTGCGTGCCATGCAGCTCAAGAAACTGCCGTCGGTGGCCGAGACCATCGACTGGGGCAGAACCCTGCTGGCGCTGGGCCTGGACACCATCGACGACGCCACCGTGGCCGCCACCCTGGGTGTGGTGCTCAAGCACCAATCCGACCAGGTTCGCGCGGCCGGGGAGCTCAGGTTGAACTGATGGCCTCCCGCGCCCGTTTATCGCAGCCGCTGGCGCCGCACGGCATCCCGGGCCATCTGGTGGACTTCGTCGAAGCCCTCCGCGGCCAGGGGATCGCGGTCGGCCCGTCGGAGACCGTGGACGCCGGGCGGGTGCTCAGCGTGCTGGGGCTGGGGGAGCGGGAGGTGCTGCGCGAGGGCCTGGCCTGCGCGGTGCTGCGCCGGCCCGACCATCGCGACACCTACGACGCGATGTTCGACCTGTGGTTCCCCGCGGCGCTCGGCGCCCGCAGCGTCGTCGATCCGGACGGCTCGGCGCGGCCCGATGCCGCCCTGCCGATCGAGGACATCGGGGCGATGCGGGAGATGCTGGTCGACCTGCTGACCGCCAACCCGGACCTCGCCGACGCCGACCAGCGACTGGTGGCGATGATCGCGGCAATCGTCGAGGCCTACGGCCAGTACCGCTCCGGCCGCGGTCCGTCGTACTCGTCGTACCAGGCGCTCAAGGCGCTGGCCTTGGACGACCTGGAGGGCCGGCTGCTGGCCGGGCTGTTGGCGCCCTACGGTGACGAGCCCAGCCCGACCCAGGGGCAGATCGCCAAAGCTATTGCCGCGCAACGGATAACCCAGTTGCGCAAGCTGGTCGACGCGGAGACCAAGCGGCGCAGCGCCGAACAGCTCGGCCGTCAGCACGTCCAGATGTACGGGATTCCGCAGCTGAGCGAGAACGTGGAGTTCCTGCGCGCATCCGGCGACCAGCTGCGGGCGATGCGGCGGGCGGTGGCCCCGCTGGCCCGCACCCTGGCCACCCGGCTGGCGGCCCGGCGGCGCCGGTCCCGGGCCGGGACGATCGACCTGCGCAAGACGCTGCGGAAGTCGATGTCGACCGGCGGGGTGCCGATCGACGTGGTGCTGCGCAAACCCCGCCCGGCCCGGCCGGAGCTGGTGGTGCTGTGCGACGTGTCCGGATCGGTAGCCGGGTTCAGCCACTTCACCCTGCTGCTGGTCCATGCGCTGCGCCAACAGTTTTCGCGGGTTCGGGTCTTCGCGTTCATCGACACCACCGACGAGGTGACCCACCTGTTCGGGCCGGAGGCCGATCTGGCGGTGGCCATCCAGCGGATCACCCGCGAGTCGGGTGTCTACACCCGTGATGGACATTCCGACTACGGCAACGCCTTCGTGTCGTTCGCCGAGAAGTACCCGAATGTGCTGTCGCCGCGCAGTTCCCTGCTGGTGCTCGGCGACGGCCGCACCAACTACCGCGACCCCGGGGTCGGTGTGCTGGCACACCTGGTGACCGCCAGCCGGCACGCGCACTGGCTCAACCCGGAGCCGAAGCATTCCTGGGGCAGCGGTGATTCGGCGGTGCCCCGCTACGCCGAGGCGATCACCATGCACGAATGCCGCTCGGCCAAGCAGCTGGCCGCGGTGATCGACCAGCTGCTGCCGGTGTGACCACTTCCGGTCCGCCACGATCCCGCGGCCGAGCCGGCTGAATCCGGTCTTCGGCGCGTGCGCCCCTGCGCGCTGTCGTTCGCCGCGAGGGTACGCAGCACGCTCGCAGACTCGGCACGGGGGCGACTCAGGGCAGCAGTTCGGCGTCCACGTCAAGTGCCCGGTAGATCTCCATCGCACGCCGATCGCGAGTGGCAAGTCTGAGCCGATGTTCGTTCGCGGCGGCGCCGACCAGCGCGTCGTCGATCTGCACCCCGCCCGCGGGTATCACCAACCGGCCGTCGCGCTCATCGAGCGAGTCACCGGCGAGCGGTTCTACCCGCAGGCCGGCGCCGTCCGCGGTCACCTCGACTTCACCGGGAAGTAGCCCGAGATGATCCCGCAGTTGCTTGGGGATAACCAGTCGACCTGCCTTGTCAATGGTTGCCCGCATGCCGAAAGGTTGCCATTTCGTGTTGAAGTAAGCTGGCGGATCGTGCAAAAAGGGCGGCGGCTGGGAGTGATGGGCGGGACGTTCGACCCGGTCCACAACGGCCACCTGGTCGCCGCCAGCGAGGTGGCCGACCTGTTCGGCCTCGACGAGGTGATCTTCGTGCCGACCGGTCAGCCCTGGCAGAAGGAGCGTCACGTCACCGCCGCTGAAGACCGCTACCTGATGACGGTCATCGCCACCGCCTCCAACCCGCGCTTCTCGGTGAGCAGGGTCGACATCGATCGGGGTGGGCCGACCTACACCAAGGACACCCTTCGGGAGCTGAGCGCGCTGCACCCCGACGCCGAGTTGTACTTCATCACCGGGGCCGATGCGCTCAACGCCATCCTGACCTGGCAGGACTGGGCGGAGTTGTTTTCGATGGCGCGGTTCGTCGCGGTCAGCCGGCCCGGCTACGACCTCGACGGCGACCACCTGGCCGAGGTGCTGCCCAGCCTGCCCGCCGATGCGCTGACCCTGGTGGAGGTGCCGGCGCTGGCCATTTCGTCGACCGACTGCCGCCGGCGCGCCGCGGAGGCCCGCCCGATCTGGTACCTGGTGCCCGACGGCGTGGTGCAGTACGCCGCGAAACGGCGGCTCTACCACCAACCAGCAGCAGGAGGCCGGACATGACCGCCACACCGGAAGCCATCCAGATGGCGACGGTGGCCGCTGCTGCCGCCGCCGCCAAACTGGCCCAGGACGTCGTCGTCATCGACGTCTCTCAGCAGCTGGTCATCACCGACTGCTTCGTCATCGCCTCGGCGTCCAATGAGCGGCAGGTCAACGCGATCGTCGACGAGGTCGAGGAGAAGATGCGCCGGGCGGGCTACAAACCGGCCCGCCGCGAGGGCGCCCGCGAGGGCCGCTGGATCCTGCTGGACTACATCGACATCGTCGTGCACATCCAGCGCCAGGACGAGCGCGACTTCTACGCGCTGGACCGGTTGTGGCGGGACTGCCCGGTGGTTGCCGTGAACCTGCAGGCGGCACCGTGAGGATTCGCCGGCTGGTCATGCTCCGGCACGGCCAGACCGAGTTCAACGCCGACAGCCGGATGCAGGGCCAGTTGGACACCGCGTTGAGCGAACTCGGGCACGTTCAGGCCGGCGCCGTCGCCGAGGTGCTGAGCAAACGCCGGCCGCTGCTCATCGTGTCGTCGGACCTGCACCGCGCCTATGACACCGCCGCGAAGCTGGGGGAGCGGGCCGGTCTGCCGGTGCGGGTCGATGCCCGGCTGCGTGAGACCCACCTGGGGGACTGGCAGGGGCTGACCCACCAGCAGGTCGATGCGACGGCGCCCGGTGCCCGGCTGGCGTGGCGCGAGGATGCCCGCTGGGCGCCGCACGGCGGGGAGAGCAGGGTCGACGTCGCAGCCCGCAGCGTGCCGCTCGTTGTCGAACTGCTGGCCGCCGAACCGGAATGGGGTGCCGCCGCCCAGGCCGACCGTCCGGTGGTGCTGGTTGCCCATGGCGGCCTGATTGCCGCGCTGACCGCCGGGCTGCTGCGGCTGCCGGTCGCGAACTGGCCGGCGCTGGGCGGGATGGGCAATGCCAGCTGGACCCAGCTGAGCGGTCACGGCCCCGCTGATGACGCCGCCGACGGCTTCGGCGAGATCAACTGGCGGCTCGACGTCTGGAACGCCTCGGCGCAGGTTGCCAGCGATGTCCTCTGAACGTCCGGTGCTGCTGGTCTTCGCCGATTCGCTGTCCTACTACGGGCCCACCGGCGGCCTGCCTGCCGACGACCCCCGGATCTGGCCCAATATTGTTGCGGACCGGCTGGGGTGGCAGTGCGAGTTGATCGGCCGGATCGGCTGGACCTGTCGGGACGTGTGGTGGGCGGCGACCCAGGATCCGCGCGCCTGGGCCGCGCTGCCGCGGGCCGGTGCGGTGATCTTCGCGACCAGCGGCATGGATTCGCTGCCGTCGGTGCTGCCGACCGCGCTGCGGGAGCTCATCCGCTACGTGCGCCCGCCGTGGTTGCGGCGCTGGGTGCGGGACGGCTACGGCTGGGTGCAGCCGCGGCTCTCCCCGGTGGCACGGTCGGCGCTGCCGCCGCACCTGACCGTCGAATATCTCGAGATGACCCGGGGCGCACTGGATTTCAATCGCCCGGGGATTCCGATCGTGGCTTCGCTGCCCTCAGTGCATATCGCCGACACCTATGGCAGGGCGCACCACGGCCGGTCGCCGACGGTGGCGGCGATCAACGATTGGGCGCGTCAGCACCAGATTCCGCTGGTCGACTTGAAGGCCGCTGTCGCCGAACACATCATGGGCGGGCGTGGCAATCCCGACGGAATCCACTGGAACTTCGAAGCGCACCAAGCTGTTGCCGAGTCGATGCTCAAGGCACTGGCCGAGGCCGGCGTTCCGGGGTCGGGGGGATGACCGGCTGATGCCCGTCGTCGTCGTCACCGACTCGTCGGCCTGCCTGCCCGCCGAACTGCGCGAGCAGTGGGGGATTCGACAGATTCCCCTGCACATCCTGCTCGACGGCGTCGACCTGCTTGACGGGGTGGACCAAGTTCCCGACGACATCCATCAGTGCGAACGGGCCACCACGGCCGGACCGGCACCAGACGAGCTGATCGCCGCCTACCGCCGGGCGTTGGCCGACAGCGGCGGGGACGGGGTGGTGGCGGTGCACATCTCGTCGGCGATGTCTGGAACGTGCGGGGTCGCCGGAAGCATCGCGGATGAGGTCGGTGCGGCGGTGCGGGTGGTCGACTCGAAGTCGACGGCGATGGGAACCGGATTCGTGGCGCTGGCCGCGGCCCGGGCCGCAGCGGGGGGCGCGGGCCTGGACGACGTTGTGGCGGCAGCGGATGCGGCAGTGCGGCGTGGCCATGCCTACGTCGTCGTGCAACGGCTGGACAACCTGCGACGCAGCGGCCGGATCAGCAGCGCCGCGGCGTGGCTGGGCACCGCGCTGTCACTGAAGCCGATGCTGCACGTCGAGGACGGCAAATTGGTCCTGGCCCAGCGTATTCGCACTTTCAGCAACGCGGTTGCGACGATGACCGAGAGGGTCTGCGAGGTGGTGGACAACAGACCCGCTGCCGTCGCGGTGCACCACGTCGCCAACCCGGCGGGCGCCGCCGAACTGGCGGCCGAGCTGGCCCGGCGGCTGCCGGCCTGCGAGCCGGCCATCGTGACCGATCTGGGCCCGGCACTGGGACTTCATGTCGGGGCTGGGGCGCTGGCGGTCTGCGTCGACGTGGATTAGCCCGAGCGGGCGTTGGCGGGTGCCGGCGCCGGCCGGCGCGCGTTGTCGCCGCGCGGATGGATGACCTGCGGCCACCAGAACCAGCGCCCGAGCATCACGGCCACCGACGGCATCAGCAGCGCGCGCACCACCAGGGTGTCCATCAGCAACCCGATGCAGACGGTGGAGCCGAACTGCCCGAGCACCCGCAGCTCGCTGCCGAGCATGGCGCCCATCGTGACGGCGAACACCAGACCGGCGGCCGTCACCACCCCGCCGCTGCCGCCCATGGCCCGGATGTAGCCGGTCTTGAGCCCGGCATGGATCTCCTCCTTGAACCGGGAGACCAGCAGCAGGTTGTAGTCGGATCCGACGGCCAGCAGGATGATGATCGACAGCAGCATCACCACCCACTGGATGTGGATGCCGAACAGGTCCTGCCAGATCAGCACCGACAACCCGAACGCCGCCGCGATCGAGCTGCCCGCGGTGCCGACGATGACCACGGCGGCGACCAGGCTTCGGGTGATCAGCAGCATGATCGCGAAGATCAGCGTGAGCGCCGAGACCACCGCGATCATCAGGTCGTACTTGGCGCCGTCGTGCATGTCCTTGAAGGTCGCGGCGGTGCCGCCGAGGTACACCTTGGCGCCCGACAGTGACGACTGCTTGAGGGCCTGCTGTGCGGCGGTGCGCACCGGGGCGACCCGCTCGATGCCCTCCGGGCTCATCGGATCGCCCTCGTGGGTGATGAAGAAGCGGGCGGAGCGGCCGTCCGGTGACATGAACTGGCGCAGGCCGACCTGAAAGTCCGGGTTGTCGAAGGCTTCCGGGGGCAGATAGAACAGGTCGTCGTTGCGGGAGTCGTCGAAGCTCTGCCCCATGATGATGCCGGTGTTGCTCATGTACTCCAGCTGATTGATCATCGCCTGGAAGGTGCTGTGCAAGGTCAGTGTCAGTGCGCGGGTCGTCTTCAGCGACGTGATCTGCGGCGGCAGCACGGTGAGCAGTTCGCGCGTCACCCCGTCGAGGTCGTCGAAGTCGTCGGCCAGGGTGTGGAACTTCTCGTCGAGCTGGTCGATACCGTCCAGCGAGTCGTAGATCGAGCGCAGCGACCAGCACATCGGGATGTCGAAACAGTGTGGCTCCCAGTACATGTAGTTGCGCATCGGCCGCCAGAAGTCGTCGAAGTCGGCGATGTGATCGCGCAGCTGGTCGGTGATCTCGGTCAGTTCGTGGGTGTCGACGTCGGTGCGATGGGTGGCCGCGCTGAGTCGTGTCTGAATCTCCAGGGTCTGCTGCAGGTAGTCGATGGTGATCCCGAGCTGGTCGGCGATCGTCAGGATGTCGGCCATCCGTTCTTTGAGGTAGTCCATGTTCTGCATCAGGGTCTGGCTCTGCGCGCCGGTCTGGAACGGTATCGAGCTGTGCTGGATCGGAATCCCCAGCGGCCGGGTGATGTCCTGGATCATCGCGATGCCGACCACCCGGATGATGTTGCGGGCGACCTTGTCCAGCACCAGCATGTCTGCGGTGTTGCGCATGTCGTGATCGGACTCGACCATCAGCATGTCGGGGTTCATCCGGCCTTCCGTGAAATGCCGGTCGGCGGCCGCATAGCCAAGGTTGGCCGGTGCGGAACCGGGCAGATAGTGCCGGTCGTTGTAGCTGGTCGTGTGGCCCGGCAGGGCCACCATCCCGATCAACACCACCACGCCGCTGGCCACGAAAACCGGTAGCGGCCAACGCACCACCGCGGTGCCGACCTTGCGCCACAGCACACTCTTGGCGGGCCGCCTGGACTCGAAGAGGCCGAAGCGGCTGCCCACGGTGATCACCGCGGGACCCAGCGTGAGCCCGGCCGCCACCACCACCAGCATGCCGATCGCCACCGGTGCGCCCATCGTGTTGAACCACGGCAGCCGGGCCAGGCTCAGGCAGTACGTCGCCCCGGCGATGGTCAGCCCGGATCCCAGCACGACCGGCGACACCGAGTGAAAGGTCGTGTAGTAGGCGGCTTCTCGATCCTGGCCGTCCCGGTGCGCCTCCTGATAGCGGCCGATCAGGAAGATCCCGTAATCGGTTGCCGCGGCGATCGCCAGCATGGTCAGGATGTTGGCGGCGAACGTGGTCAGTCCGAACGCGTTGCTGTTGCCCAGCACCGCCACCACCCCCCGCGCCGCGCTGAGCGCCAGGAAGGTCATGAACAGCTGCAGTGCCATCACCACGATCGAGCGGTAGACCAGCAGCAGCATGAGCGCGATCGCGCCCAGGGTGGCCAGGGTGATCTTGGCCAGGCTGGCGTTGCCGATGATGTGCATGTCGTCGCTGAGTGCGGCCGGGCCGGTGACGTAGGCCGTCACGCCGTCCGGCGCCGGGGTCCGGTCCACCACGGCGCGGACCGCGTCGACGGACTCGTTGGCCAGCGTCTCGCCCTGGTTGCCGGCGATGTTGACCATCACGTAGGCGGCATGGGCGTCGGCGGACTGCACCCCGGCCGCGGTGAGCCGGTCGCTCCAGAAGTCCTGGATGTGCTGGACGTGCTCGTGGTCGGCCGACAACTGATGAACCACGTCGGCGTAGTAGCGGTGGGCGGCGTCGCCGAGCTTGTCCCGGCCTTCCAGGATGACCATGACGGTGCTGTTGGAGTCGAACTCGGCGAAGTTGTGGCCGAGGCGCAGCATCGCCTTCATCGAGGGTGCGTCCATCGGCGCCATCGGCGCCGAATGCGCCTCGCCGACGACCTCCAGTTGCGGCACCGTGACGTTGACGATGACGGTCACCGCCACCCAGCCCAGGATGATCGGCACCGCGAGCAGTCGGATGAGGTGCGGGATGACCGGTCGGTGGGCGCCGGTCATGCGGACTTCACCACGCAGAAGGTCTGGGCGTTGACCCCGGTGGCGTACTGTTCGGCCCGCGGCACGCCGTCGACGACGATCCGGCAGCCGATGCGATCGCCGGTGCCCTGCACCATGATGTTGGCGCTCACCGACGGCAGGGTCGTGGTCAGGGTGTAGGACCAGGGCACCGGCGCGTCCCTGACCTGGTGGGTGTTGGCCTCGGCGTCCCAGTAGTTGATGTTCGCGGTGCTGCCGGCCGGGCCGAAGACCTCATAGGTGACGTCTTTGGGGTTGAACTGCACGATCTCGATGCCCTGGTTCGCGCTCGCGTTGAGGTCCTGGGAGCCGAAGACCCGGTGCAGCCGCGTCACCACCAGGCCCGAGACCGCGAACACCACCACCAGCACCAGCGGAATCCATGCCCGCCTGGCCAGCCCGGCGACCGGAGACGTCCTCACCTGGTCCCTCCCCGTGCCGGGCCGATAGATTCTTCGCTCAGCTAAGCACATTGGCCGCGGGGGCGCGGCGGCAATTGCCGGGAATGCTCACCGCGCCGGCGCGGTGGCGGGCTCGCGCGGTGTGTGCGCGGCGATCCCGCGCACGTGTGCGTTGGGCCCGGTGGAGCGGACCACCTGCGGCCACCAGAACCAGCGGCCCAGCAGGGTCGCGATCGACGGCATGAAGAACGCCCGCACCACGAACGTGTCGAGCAGCAGTCCGATCGCGACGGTGGTGCCGTACATGCCGATCGCCTTCAGGTCGGAGAAGAACATCATGCCCATGGTTGCGGCGAACACCATGCCGGCCGACGTCACCACCCCGCCGCTGCCGGCCATCGCCCGGATGTAACCGGTCTTGAGCCCGGCGTGAATCTCCTCCTCGAACCGCGAGACCAGCAGCAGGTTGTAATCGGAGCCGACCGCCAGTAGCACGATCACCGCCAGCACCAGGGTCACCCAGTAGATGTGCTGGCCGAAGATGTCCTGCCAGATGAGCACCGAGATGCCGAAGGACGCGGCGATGGAACTCGATGCGGTGCCCAGGATCACCACCGCGGCCACCAGGCTCCGGGTGATCATCATCATGATCAGGAAGATCAATGTCAGCGAGGCCACCACCGCGATCATCAGGTCGAACTCGGCTCCGCCGTGCATGTCCTCGTAGAGCGCGGCCATGCCGCCGATGTACACCCTGGCATCGGCCAGCGAGGACTGCTTCAGCGCATCCTGCGCCGCGATCCGCTCCGGCTCGACCCGGTCGATCCCCTCGGGGGTGGCCGGGTAGGTCTGGTGGGTGACGAAGAACCGTGCCGACTTGCCGTCCGGGGACATGAAGAGCCGCAGGCCGGTCTGAAAGTCCTTGTTGTCGAACGCTTCGGCGGGCAGATAGAAGAAGTCGTCGTTGTGGGAGTCGTCGAAACTCTGACCCATCATGATCTGGGTGTCGCTCAGATCTTCCAACTGGTCGATGAACGCCGAGAACGTGCTGTGCACGGTCAGCACCAGCCCGCGCATGATCTTCATGGTGTCGACCACCGCCGGCAGCAGCGCGGTCACCTGCGGAATGATGGTGGCCAGCGCGGTGGTGTCGTCCGAGAGCAGATGCAGTTTCTCGCTGAGCTTGTCGATCCCGTCCAGCGATTCCCACGTCGATCGCAGCGCCCAGCAGATCGGGATGTCGAAGCAGTGCGGCTCCCAGTACGAGTAGTTCTTGAACGGCGTGAAGAAATCGACGAAATCGGCTATGTGATCCCGGATTTCGTCGGAGACCTCGGTGGTGGCCCGCGTCACGACGGCGAGATCGGCGGTTACATCGTCGACTTCCAGCAGATGGCCGTACATCTCGTTCAACAAGCCGATGTCCCGGTTGAGCTGCCCGGCGATGGTGTCGATGTCCTTGACCCGGTCCTTCAGCGTCTTCATGTTCTGGATCATCAGCTGGTTGGCCACACTCAGCTGAAATGGTATCGAACTGTGCTGCAACGGGATTCCCAGCGGTCGGGTGATGTCCTGGATCATCGCGATGCCGTGCACCCGCATGATCGCCTTGGCGACCCGGTCCAGCACCAGCATGTCGGCCGGATTGCGCATGTCATGGCCTGATTCGACCATGGTGATGTCGGGGGCCATCCGGGCGGCCGAGAAGTGCTGTTCGGCAGCCGCGTAGCCGATGTTGACCGGGGTGTCCTTCGGCAGGTACTTGCGGTCGTCGTATCCGGGTTTGAAGCTGGGCAGCGCGACCAGGCCGACCATGATGACCGCGAAGCTGGCCACCATGATCGGCGCCGGCCAGCGCACGACGGAGATTCCGGCCTTGCGCCAGAATCGGCCCGGCGTGAGGTTCTTCGGCGCCAGCAGCCCGAAACTGCCGGCCACGACAAGCACGGCGGGCCCCAGCGTGAGTGCGGCGGCGACCACCACGACCATGCCCACCGAGACCGGGATGCCCATGGTGTGGAAGTAGGGCAGCCGGGTGAAGTAGAGCACCGCCGACGCTCCGGCGATGGTCAGCCCCGAACCCAGCACCACCGGGGTGACGCTGCGCACCGTGGTGTAGTAGGCGTCCACCCGATCCTGACCGGCCACCAGGGCTTCCCGGTAGCGGCCGATCAGGAAGATGCCGTAGTCGGTGCCCGCGGCGATCGCCAGCATCACCATGATGTTGACCGCGAACGTGGTCAGGCCCATCACGTTGTGGTAGCCGAGAAACGCCACCACCCCCCGCGCGCAGGCCAATTCCAGCAGCGTCAACAGCAGCTGCACCAGCGCGGTGGTGATCGACCGGAAGACCACCAGCAGCATCACCGCGATCGCCCCGATGGTGAACAGCGTGATCTTGACCAGGCTGGCGTCACCGATCGCCCGCAGATCTGCGGTGAGGGCTGCCGGACCGGCGACATAGGCCTGCACTCCGGGCGGCGCCGGGGTGTCGGCGATGGCCTTGCGGACCGCGCTCACCGACTCGTTGGCGTACGTCTCACCCTGGTTGCCGACCAGGTTCAGCATCACGTAGGCGGCCTTGGCGTCCGAGCTCTGCACGCCCGCTGCGGTCAGCCGGTCGCTCCAGAAATCCTGGACGTGTTCGATGTGCGCGGGGTTGTTCTCGAGCTTATTGACGATCTCGTCGTAGTAGTGGTGAGCGGGCTCGCCGAGTTCCTGCTCGCCGACCACGACCATCATCACCGTGCTGTTGGATTTGTATTCCCGGAAATTGTGGCCGACGAGCGCACTGGCGATCATCGACGGGGCATCCATCGGGGCCAGCGGCGCCGAGTGCTCCTCGGAGATCACTTCCAGCTGCGGGACGAACACATTCACGACGACGGTCAGCGCCACCCAGGCGACGATGATCGGGACCGCGAAGATCCGCAACAGGTGCGCGAAGAACGGCCGCTTCCGACGCGCTTCGGCAGCCACCCCGCCGGGTTGGCTCATCCGGATTTCACCAGGCAGAAGGTTTGGGCGTTGAGGCCCCGGGCCCGGCGCTCGTCGAGCAGGCGGTCGTCGATTCTGATCCGGCAGCCGATCTCACCGGTGTTGCCCTGCACCACCATGTTGGCCATCACCGCCGGCAGCACCGTGACCACGGTGTAGGACCACGGCAGCGGTACGCCGACGAGTTGGTGCACGTTCGCCTCGGCGTCCCAGTAGTTGATGTCGGCGCGGGTCCCGGGCGGGCCGAACGCCTCGTAGCCGATGGCCTTCGGGTTGAACTGCACGATCTCGATCCCCGCGCCGGCGTGCGGGTTGAGGTCCCGGGAGGCGAAGACCCCGTGCAGTCGCATGACGGCAATGCTCGAGACGCCGAGCACCGCAACGAAGACCAGCGGCATCCATGCCTTCTTCAGTGCACCGGTGACCGAGATCGCCATCACCTCGCCGCCTTCCCCGGACCACACGACCGCCGCCACGGCGGAGCGTCCGCGCCAGGGATCGAATCGGGTATTTAGCTGATGAAAGGCAGCATAACCTTCGGTCGACTAACGAACCAGGGGCTTGGCCGTCAGCTTGCCGCGGTGACCCGGCCGGTGATCGGCGGCAGATCGGCCAGGGTGACGATCCCGGGCCGGGCCGCTACGACGGCGGGGACCGCGTTGGTGACCGGCATCGCGGTGTAGATGTCGCCCAGCCCGCCGAAACCCGGTTCCGCCCAATCCCTCGGCGGCAGGCAGTGCAGCACCGTGCGCATGTTGGGCCGCCCGAACACCTGGATCACGTGGCCGTCGGCCACCGGTTTGGGCGGTGTGACGTGCTGGCCCATGATCCAGTTGAAGCCGACGCTGACCACATTGCGCCGGCCGGCCCAGCCGCGGTGATAGCCGTAGACACCGGCGACGGTGCCGGCTGGAATCTTCATGAAGCCCAGGTCGGAGTCGCCGGTGGCGGCGGTGAACTGGACGTCGAAGGTGATCCGGTCCAGCTGCGCTCCGATCGCGTCGGCCATCATCGCGGCCGACTCGGCGAACACCTCGCTCTCCCGCCGCACGCTCTCGGCCAGCCCCGGGGTCTCCGGGTCCTGGGCGAATCCCATCGCGGTCATGGTGCCCGCCGACTCGTAGGTCGAGCAGTCCACCGACTCGGTGATGCGGATCTCGTCGATGCTTTCGCAGCAGCCGGACAGCACCATTGCGACCATGTTGGTGATCCCGGGGTGGGCGCCGCTGCCGAACATGGTGGATTGCCCGGCCCGGCAAGCGGCTTCGATGCGCGCCCGATCCTCCGGTGTCTGTTTGCCGCCGGTGATCCAGGCCGCGCTGGAGCACACGTTGACGCCGGCCTCCAGCAGTCGCACCAGGTGGTCGATGTTCGGCCACAGCGGGTTGTAGCAGCAGGCGTCGGGCCGCAGCGCGAGCAGCGCGTCGATGTCACCGGTGGCGACGATTCCGGTCGGCTCCGGCCAGCCGGCCAGCTCGGCGGCGTCGACGCCGACCTTGTCCGGCCCGTGCGCGTAGACGCCGATGAGTTCCATGTCGGGCCGGTGAATGATGGCGTGCAGCGATCGCCGGCCGATGTTGCCGGTTGTCCACTGGATTACCCGTAGCGGTCGGTCCGTCGGTGTGCCCATGGGGCCACCCTATTGGTCCGGCGCGCCGGCATTTCCGGCACGGTCGAGTACCGTCGACGTTCGTGACCGTGTGCACGATTCGCACCGCAACCGACGATGACTGGCCCGCGATAGCGCTGCTGGCCGGCACCGGCTTCGGCTGGTCGGCCGACCCGGAGCTGCTGGCGCCGTGGCGGGCGTTGTTGCCGCCGGATGCGGTGCTGGTGGCCTGCGACGTCGAGGGCATCGTCGGGCACGCGCTGTACCTGGATCTGCGGCTCACGGTGCCGGGCGGGGCGGTGCTGCCGGCCGCCGGTGTCAGCCTGGTGGTCGTCGCGCCCACGCACCGGCGGCGCGGGATGCTGCGGGCGATCTACGACGAACTGCATCACCGGATCGCCGGGGCGCGATATCCGGTCGCCGCGCTGACCGCCAGCGAGGGCGGCATCTACGGGCGGTTCGGCTACGGGCCGGCCACGGTCGAGCAGGAACTGACCATCGACCGCCGGTTCGCCCGGCTGCATGCCGACGCCCCCGACCCGGGTGGGGTCCGGCTGGTCCGGCCCGGCGAGCATCGCGATGACCTGGCCGAGATCTACGACCGGTGGCGCAGGTGCACCCCGGGCGGACTGGAGCGACCGCTGCCGCTCTGGGACGATCTGCTCGCCGACCGGCCGGCCGGCCGCCAGGGTGGCACCGAGTGGTTCGCGCTGCTGCACCCGGACGGCTACGTGCTGTACCGGGTGCACGGCAACGACCCGAAGGCGGTGCGGGTGGCAGAGTTTCGGGCCGCCACCGCCACAGCGCACACCGCGCTCTGGCGGGCGCTGCTCGGGATGGACCTGATGGCGACGGTCAGTGTCAGGACCCACCCGGACGATGCGCTGCCGTACCTGCTGACCGACACCCGACTGGCCCGCACCACAGCCCGCAAGGACGACCTGTGGCTGCGGTTGATGGACATCCCGGGCGCGTTGCAGGCACGCAGCTACGCCGCCGAGCTGTCCACCGTGCTGCAAGTGGCCGACGGATTCCGCGGCGACGGTGGCAGGTTCGCGCTGGACATCCGGGGCGGCCGGGCCCGCTGTGTCCCGACCGACGCCCCGGCGGACGTCGAGCTGGATCTGGACGTGCTGGGCAGCCTGTACCTGGGCGCACATCGTGCCTTCGCGCTGGCCCGAGCCAATCGATTGCGGTGCAGGGATTTTGATCTTGCCCACCGCCTGGACGCGGCATTCGCAACCGATACACCGGCGCAGCTGGGTTTCTTCTTCTAGTGCGGGCGAGGGCTACAGCGAGACGATGTCGTAGTCGCCGAGGTGACCGATCAGCACGTGCAACTGGTCCTGTGACGACCCCAGGGTGTGCTCGATCGCGGTGAGCCGGGCAGCGTAGTGGCCGACCGGGTACTCCCAGGTCATGCCGATGCCGCCGTGCAGCTGGATCGCTTCCTGCGCGATATGCCGGCCAGCCCGGCCGATCTGCAGTTTGGTCCGGGCCGCGATCACCGGGTCCAGGATGCCGTCGGAGATCGACATGGCCGCGTAGAAATTCATGCTGCGCGCCAGTTCAAGCGAGACGTACATGTCCGCGGCGCGCTGGGTCAGCGTCTGGAACTTGTTGAGGGTGACCCCGAACTGCTTGCGTGTCTTGAGGTATTCGCCGGTCAGCCGCAACGCTTCCGCCATCGCCCCGACCGCTTCGGCACACAGGCCCGACTGAATGCGGATGATCGCGCGCCCGATGGCGGCTGCCGCGTCCGAAGCTTCGCCGAGTGGCTCGGCGGGTGCCGCGTCGAAGTCGAGTTGGGCGCCCCGCAGTCCGTCGAAGGTCCGGTAGGGGGTACGGGTGACGTTGCCGGCGTCGACCAGGAACAACCCGGTGCCGTCGTTCGGGAGCGTGGCGCTGACCACCAGCGTGTCGGCGCAGTCGCCGGCCGGGACCGGATTCTTCCGGCCCGTCAGGGTCCACGAATCACCGTGTCGCGCAGCGGTGGTGCGCGGCGCCGCGGCCGGTGAGCGCAGCCCGGGCTCGGTGTGTGCGAAGGCCAGCAGCCGCTGTCCGGCCGTCACTTCGTCGAGCAGTCCGCGCTGATCGGCGGTGCCGCGCTCGGCGATCAGCGCACCGGGGCCCAGCGCCGCGGCCAGCACGGGTTCGGGGGCCAGTCGCCGGCCGATCTCGGTGAGCACCACCATGATCTCGACCTGCCCGCCGGAATCGGGTTCCAGCCCGATTCCGAGAATGCCGGTCTCGGCCAGCTGTCTCCACACCTCGCGGCTCCAGCCCGGATCGGTTGCCACCACGGCGTTGCGCCGTTCGGTGTCGTAACTGCGAAACACCAGGTCGTGTACCGTCTCGCGGAGCAGAACCTGTTCGTCACTCAACTGAAAGTCCATGGCTGGCTTAGGCTCCCGTCTGACTCACAGGCCCAGGATGGTGGACGCGATGATGGTGCGCTGCACCTCGTTGCTGCCGCCGTAGATCGACGTCTTGCGGTAGTTCAGGTACTGCGGCGCGGCGTGCTGTGCCCACTCCGGGGACGCGATGTTCCCGTCCGTGTGGTACGGGAGCGCGTCGGCACCGGCAACCTCGACGAGCAGTTCGGTGACCGCCTGCTGCAGTTGGCTGCCGCGCAGCTTCAGCACCGACGACGCCGGGTTCGGCTTGCCGTCCACGGAGCCGGTCGCCACCCGAAGCTGGGTGAGTTCCAGTGCCAGCAAATCGTTCTCGGTCTCGGCCAGCCTGGCGGCGAACAGCGGGTCGGCCAGCGCGCCGGTGGCTGCCGCGTGTTCCTTCACCTGCGCCAGCCGGACTTTGCTGCGGGTCACCCCGGCGATACCGGTGCGCTCGTTGCCCAGCAGGAACTTCGCGTAGGTCCAGCCCTGGTTCTCTTCCCCGACCAGCTGATCCGCGGGCACCCGGACGTCGGAGAAGAACACCTCGTTGACCTCGACGCTGCCGTCGATCAGCTTGATCGGGCGCATCGTCACCCCCGGCGTGGACACCTCGAACAGCAGGAACGAGATGCCGGCCTGCTTCTTCGGCGCCTGCGGATCGGTGCGGACCAGGCAGAAGATCCAGTCGGCGTACTGCCCCAGGGTGGTCCAGGTCTTCTGCCCGTTGACGACGTAGCTGTCGCCGTCCCGGACCGCGGTGGTGCGCAGCGACGCCAGGTCGGAGCCGGCATCGGGTTCGGAGAAGCCCTGACACCACCAGATGTCGAGGTTGGCGGTCTTGGGCAGGAAACGTTCCTTGAGTGCCTGCGAGCCGAATTCGGCGATCACCGGGCCCACCATCTTGGTGTTGAAGTTCAGCGGTTCGGGGACCGATGCCAGCTGCATCTCGTCGAGCCAGATCTGATGCTGGGTCAGCGTCCAGTCCTTGCCGCCCCATTCGGTCGGCCAGTTGGGTACCGCCAGTCCGTGCTCGTTGAGGATCCTCTGGGTGGCGACGATGTCATCGGGGAAGATCGGCTCACCGGTCCGGCTGCGCTGGCGGATCTCGGCCGGAATCTTCGTGGTGAAGAAGGTGCGAAGCTCGTCGCGGAAGGCGGCTTCGTCGGCGGTAAGTGCCAGTCTCATGGCCGCCTCCTGTGTCGGGATCAACGCACAACCTGTTGTGCACCCTAACCCGGCGGCCCCGCTCTACCGACGAACTGCAGTATCGTGGTTCCTCGTAGCAGCGACCCGGATCGAGCGGCGCGTCGCCACCCTGGCGGCGTTCACCCTGCTGGCCGCGGCCTGCTCGGCACCGCCGGTGAGCGGGCACGGGCCCGCGACAACTCCGGAGTCCGCGGCGGCGCCGAAACCGGACGGCCACCTCGGCGACACCCTCGACTTGGTGCGCATCGGCGGGCAGCAGATCGCGGTGACCCTGCGGCGGGTTGTCAACCCGGCGACCGTTCCACACGGTTGGGGCGAGGCCGGCAAGACGTATGTCGCGACCACGCTGACCATCACCAACACCGGAGCGTCCACCATCGTGGGCAACACCAACAGTGAGGTGATGCTGGTCGGCTCGGACAACCGGGACTACCGCGCCGACATTGCGACCGTGACCGAGTGCGCCGATTTCAACTACGGGTGGTTTCTGCTGGCCGCGGGCGCATCCACCACCGGCTGCGTGGTGTTCGCGCTGCCGCCGGGCGTCCGGCCGGCGAAGGTCAGATACACCCCGTCATCGGGCATCTCCCGGGATGTCGGCGAGTGGATCACCCCCTAGACGGAGCTGGGCGGGCCGCCGCCATGAGCGCATCGGGCGCGGGTGCAGCGGTTTGTGCACACCCCGGCACCGATCCACAGTTCGGGCCTGGGACGGGCTTTCGGAGTGCGGCCGGGTGGGGCGGCGCGGTTACCGTCGCCGCATGCGAACCGAACTACCCGGGGCACGGCTGCACCGGCGACTTGGCCGACACCCCGAGACCGAACCTGACGGTGCCGACGACGACGGGGCCACCGGCGCCGAGAACGACCCGGACTCGCTGCTGCCGCGCTGGCTGCCCGACGGCGCGCCCGACGACGGGTGGCTCGCCAGGGTGCGCGCCGACCCCGGTCGCTCCGGTGCCGTTGCGCTGGCGGTGATCGCCGCTATCGCGGTACTGGTCACTGTGTTCACCGTGATCCGGGACCGGCCACCGCCGGTGGTGTCGGCGAAACTGCCGCCGGTGGAGACGGCCTCGTCGGATTCGGCTGCCGGGGTAGCCACGCATCCGGGGGCCGATGCCGATCAGCCGGTGGTGGTCAGCGTTGTCGGGCTGGTGCACAAGCCGGGCCTGGCGACCCTGCCCCCGGGGTCCCGTATCGCCGACGCGCTCAAAGCAGCCGGCGGTGCGTTGGACGGTGCGGACACCCTGGGCTTGAACATGGCCCGGCAGGTCGCCGACGGAGAGCAGATCGTGGTCGGGATCGCCCCGTCGCCCGGGCGGCCCGTCGCGCTGGGCAGCTCGGTGGGCACCGGCCCGGCGGGCGCAGGAAGCCCGGCCGAAACCGCTCCGAAACCCGGCCCTCCCAAACCGGGGGCAGGTGCGCCGATCGACCTCAACACGGCCACCGCCGAACAACTCGACGCGCTGCCCGGGGTGGGCCCGGTGACCGCCGCGGCGATCGTGGCGTGGCGTGCCGCACACGGCAAGTTCAGCAGTGTCGACCAGCTTGGCCAGGTCGACGGGATCGGCCCGGCGCGCCTGGAGAAGTTGCGTGCCCTGGTCCGTGTCTGACGTCCGTGCGGCCGACGCGCACCGCGGAATCATCCCGGCTCGATGTGCGACTGGTTCCAGCCGCGCTGACCGCCTGGTTGGTCACCGCGGCGGGGATCAGCTGGCCGGTCGGTGGTGTGGCCGCGGGCCTTTCTGCGGTACTGGGTATCGCCTCGGCTGTGCTGTGGTGGTATGCGGAGCGGTTGCGGTGGCCGGGATGGCGTGCGGTCGCCGCCAACCTGGTGGCAGTCGCCGCGGTGGGATCCGGCTTCGGGTGCGCGGTCGCGGTGCGGGCCGCAGCGGTGGGCCACCACCCGATCACGACGGCATTTGGATCCGTCGCGCCGGTAACGGTGACCCCGAGTGAGAGCGCACTGCCGGTGGGTGCTCGTCGGCTGATGTTCCGTGCCACCTTGGCGCGGCTGGCTGGCGGTGAGATGACGGGCCGGGTGGTGGTTTTCGCCACCGTCGATAGCTTCGGTGACGTGATGGCGGGTCAGCCCGTGCAGTTTGCGGCTCGGATCAGCCGGCCCAGTCGCCGGGACCTGACCGTCGCGGTGCTGACCGCGACCGGCCCGCCGACCCGGGGCGCGGCCGGACCGGTCCACCGGGCCGCCCATGCGATCCGCACCCATTTCGCGGCCACCGCCGAACAGGTGTTACCGGGTGAGCAGGCGCGGTTGTTGCCGGCGCTGGTGCTCGGTGATACTTCGGCCGTCACCACGGTCACCGATCGTGAGTTCCGGGCCGCGGGCCTGACCCATCTGATGGCGGTGTCCGGGGCCAACGTCACGATCGTGTGCGGAGCGGTGCTGTTTTCAGCGCTACTGATCGGCCCGCGTGCGGCCGTGGTCCTGGCTGCCCTCGCGCTGCTGGCGTTCGTGATCGTGGTGCAGCCCACGGCCAGCGTGCTGCGTGCGGCGGTGATGGGTGCGATCGCCCTGCTTTCGGTGCTGTCGGCGCGGCGGCGGCAGGCGATTCCCAGCCTCTCGGCGAGCGTGCTGGTGTTGCTGGCGGTCGCTCCGCATCTTGCGGTCGATGCCGGTTTCGCCCTGTCGGTGCTGGCAACCGCGGCCCTGGTGGTCATCGCGCCGGTGTGGTCGGTCCGGCTGGTGGCCCGCGGGTGGTCGAAGCCACTGGCCGACGCCGTGTGCGTGGCGTGCGCGGCCCAGTTGGTGACCGCGCCGCTGATCGCCGGTATCTCCGGCCGATTCAGCCTGGTGAGCGCGGGAGCCAACCTGGCGGTGGCGGCGCTGGTGGCGCCGATCACCGTGCTGGGCAGTGCCGCGGCTGCGTTGTGCAGCTGGTGGCCCTGCGCCGCGCAGGTGCTGATTCGCTTCACCGGTCCCGAGCTGTGGTGGGTGTGCCGGATCGCGCACTGGTCCGCCGGCATCCCCGGCGCCACGATCCCGGTTCCGGCCGGGGTGGCCGGCGTGGTCGCCGTCGGCGGTGCCGCCGCGCTGGTCCTGGTGCTGTGGCGATGGCGATGGTGCCGCTCGGTGCTCAAAGCCGTCGGGACGGCCGTGCTGGTCTGCCTGCTCGCCCGGGCGCTGTCGGAGCTGCTGGCCGGGGGTGTCGGCGGCGCATGACACGATTGCCGGATGAGCCAACCGGTTTCACCGCTGCACCTGGTGCTCGGTGACGAGGACCTGCTGGTGGAGCGAGCGGTCGCGGGCGTGCTGGCCGCTGTGCGCGCGCAGGCCGGTAGTCGTTCCGCGGCAACCGGGATTCCGATCGACCGGCTGCGGGCCGGGGACGTGGGCGCCGGCGAACTCGCCGAGTTGCTCAGCCCGTCGCTCTTCGCCGACGAGCGGGTGGTGGTGCTCGAGTCCGCCGACGAGGCCGGCAAGGACGCCGCGGCGTTGATCTGCTCGACGGCCGCCGACCTGCCGCCGGGCACGGTCCTCGTCGTGGTGCACTCCGGTGCCGGCCGCGCCAAGGCACTCGCCGGCCTGCTGCGTGAACTCGGCGCCCAGGTGCATCCCTGCGCACGGATCACCAAATCCGGTGAGCGCGTCGATTTCGTCCGCTCCGAGTTCCGCGGGTTGCGGGTCAAGGTCGACGAAGCCACGGTGACCGCGCTGGTCGACGCCGTCGGTTCGGACATCCGTGAGCTGGCGTCGGCCTGCTCCCAGTTGGTCGCCGACACCGGCGGGCAGGTCGACATCGCTGCGGTGCGCCGCTATCACAGCGGGAAAGCCGAGGTGAAAGGCTTCGACATCGCCGACAAGGCCGTCGTCGGCGATGTTGCCGGTGCCGCCGAAGCGCTGCGCTGGGCGATGCTCTCCGGTGAGCCTCAGGTGGTGCTGGCCGATGCGTTGGCCGAAGCGGTGCACACCATCGCCCGGGTGGGCCCGCTCTCCGGCGACCCCTATCGGCTGGCCGGTGAGCTGGGGATGCCGCCGTGGCGGGTGCAGAAGGCCCGCAAACAGGCGCGGCACTGGTCGAGGGAGACCGTGGCGGCCGCGATGCGACTGGTGGCGGCGTTGAATGCCGATGTCAAAGGGGCCGCCGCCGATGCCGACTACGCGCTGGAAGCGGCTGTGCGCAGGGTCGCCGAGCTGGCCTCGGACTGACGCGGACCGAGAACCGGCCGGCCGTCGGGCCTGGCCCGGGAATGCACAAGGCTCCCATTTCGGCACGAAATGGGAGCCTTGCGTGTCTCGCGCGGGAGACGTCAGATCTTGTTGAGCGCGTGCGCCAGCGCCGATTTCTTGTTGGCGGCCTGGTTCTTGTGGATGACGCCCTTGCTGGCGGCCTTGTCCAGTTTGCGGCTGGTCGAGACCAGCAACTCGGCGGCCTTCTCCTTCTCACCGGCAGCGGCGGCCTCGCGGAACGCCCGGATGGCGGTGCGCACCGAGGACTTCACCGACTGGTTGCGCAGTCGGGCGAGCTCATTGGTCCGGTTGCGCTTCTGCTGCGACTTGATGTTGGCCACGGAAACAGTTCCTTCGTAAAACCTAAAGTTGGGATCGTCGTGCCCGGCATCGGGGCAGCGGTTGTTCAGGCTACCAGCCCGGCGGTGAACTCCCAAAGTCGCCGGTGTCCCCGGGTGCATCTCCGGAGCATCGTGATGCGTTGGTGCGTTGGGATCAGGAAATACGCACGACGCTCGACATCGACGATGACGTGGTGGCTGCGGCCCACGAACTGGCGGCCAGTGAGCGGCGCTCGCTGGGCGCGGTGATCTGCGCGCTGGCGCGCCGCGGGTTGACCCCGGCGCGGGTCGAGACCGCCGGCGGGTTGCCGGCGGACACCGGTTCCCGGTCGACGATGTCACGTTGGTCGACGCGGACATCTCGGTGATGGTCCACCGTCGTCAGGCGACCGACGCGCACCTGCTGGCACCGGCCCGGCGCCGCAGCGTCCGCCTGGTCACGTTCGACACCGCCATCGAGGCACTGGCGCCGTGGCGCGACGTCGAAGTGCTCAGCGCACTGTGACCGTCACCGGAGTGCTGACACCTCGACCCGGTGCAGGTCGTCGCCGAGTTCGATGGGGCCGTCGAACTCGGCGGCAGCCAGCGCCCGCCACTGCTCCTCCTGCCCGGGCACGATGGCGGGCACGTAGTGCGTCAACACCAGCGTTCGCACCCCGGCGCGCCGGGCCGTCGCGGCAGCCTCGGCGACCGAGGAGTGGTAGTCGCAGATATCCCTGATCCGCTGCTGCGGCAGCAGACTGATGAGGTCTTTGCGGATCACGGTGTGCACCAGCGCGTCCGCACCGGCGGCGAGTTCGTCCAGGCTGCGGCACGGCACGGTGTCGCCGGCCGCCACCACCGAGGTGTCGGCATGTTCGACGCGGAACCCGATCGTCGGCGCCACCGGCCGGTGGTCGGTGGGCGCCACCCGGATCCGCACGCCGTCGCGGTCCCAGACCGGACCGTCGACGTATTCACGCACCTGTACCGGCGGTGGATCGGTGAGGTCGGCGTGGTGGGCGATTCGGTAGCCGATGTCGGGAGCGAACGCCTGCAGCGTCGCCTCGACCACCGCGGCGGTACCCGGTGGCCCGATGACCGGCAGCGGAACCGGCGCGGGCCCGAAGCTGGTGACCCACCGGCTGATGATGACGTCACCGAGGTCGGCGATGTGGTCGCTGTGCAGGTGGGTGAGCAGCAGTGCCGACAGCGCGTTGGCGCCCACCCCGATCGCTGCTGCCCGCTGCAGCACCCCGCGCCCGCAGTCCACCAGGAACGTCTGTCCGCCGGTGCGCAGCAGCGTCGATGGTCCGGCTCGGTGCGGGTCGGGGATCGGACTTCCGGTGCCCAGCAGCGTGATCTCGATCGTCATGACCCCACATATGCCACAACCGTCGGCTGAATACCGCATCTTCGGCCACGTTTCGGCTTGAGTTTGATGGAGCACCCCCCACGCGTGGGCAAATGACCGTAGCCTGGTGTGAAGCAGATCACCGCGATGGGAGGTCCTCGATGCGGATTGCAGATGTGTTGCGGAACAAAGGCGCGGCGGTGGTCACCATCCACCCAGACGCCACCGTTGCGGAACTGCTGGCCGGGCTGGCCGAGCACAACATCGGCGCCATGGTGGTGGTCGGGTCCGAGGGTGTGCAGGGCGTGGTCTCCGAGCGCGATGTGGTGCGCGGCCTGCACGCCAAGGGCGGCAGTGTGCTGGCCCGCCCGGTGTCGGCGATCATGACGACGCTGGTCGCAACATGCACCAAAGCCGATTCGGCCGACGACCTCAGCGTGCTGATGACCGAGAAGCGGGTGCGCCACATCCCGGTGCTGGAGAACGGCCGGCTGGTCGGGATCGTCAGCATCGGCGACGTTGTCAAGTCCCGGATCGAAGAACTGCAGGACGAACACGCCCAGTTGCGGTCCTACATCACCCAGGGCTAGCGGCGATCGCAAGGCCGGCGCCAGCCGGTCGCGGCGGGTCGCCGCCGTCGATCCAGCGGCGATCGCAAGGCCGGCGCCAGCCGGTCGCGGCGGGTCGCCGCCGTCGATCCAGCTCAACTCCAGGAGTAGTCGGCGCGTAGCTTCGCGGCCACCATCTCGAACGCGGCCCGCTCCAGGATCGCGCCTTCGCGGCGGATGCCCTCCTCGGGCACGTCGAGCACCCGGTCCAGTCGCACCCAGCTGGGCCGGTCGGCGTTGTCCCAGCTTCCCGAGCCGATCCCGACCCAGTTCGGGTCGTCACCGTGGTGCTGCTGGCTGGACAGCATCAGCCCGAGCAGGGTGTGCTGGTCGCGGCCGACGACCAGCACCGGGCGGTCCTTGCCGCGACTGGGATCGTCGGCGTAGGCCACCCAGGTCCAGACGACCTCGCCGGGGTCGGCGCGGCCGTTCAGGTCGGGCGCGTAGACGAGCTTGCGGGCACGATGCGCGGTGGGGGCGCTGATGTCGGTGACCGGCCGACCGGCGGGCACCGCCGGTGCCGAGCCGCCGGCGACCAGCATGTCCAAGCCGATCTTGATGCCCTGCTCGATGCCGCGCTGAATGCCCTGCTGCACCAGCGGGACCTGTCCGAGCTGGCGGATCAGTCTCGGCGCTTGGTCTCGCACCAGTTTCTCGGCGTAGCGCTGCGCCGCCTGCCACCGGGTCTTCCGAGGGGAAGCCATAAACGCAGCATAGTGAGGGATCGACCGGTGCGATTGGGTCGTGAGCCCGGTCAGTCGATACCCTGGAGGCGCCAAAGTCCCGTTTCACCAGGAGATTCCCATCAGCAGTTTCGCCGACCAGACCTTCACCGCGCCGGCGCAGATTCGGAATTTCTGCATCATCGCCCACATCGACCACGGCAAGTCCACGCTGGCGGACCGGATGCTGCAGCTCACCGGCGTCGTCGACGAGCGGTCCATGCGCGCCCAGTATCTGGACCGGATGGACATCGAGCGGGAACGCGGTATCACGATCAAGGCACAGAACGTGCGGCTGCCCTGGACGGTGGCGGACGAACAGTACGTGCTGCACCTGATCGACACCCCCGGCCACGTCGACTTCACCTACGAGGTGTCGCGCGCGCTGGAGGCCTGCGAGGGAGCGGTGCTGCTGGTCGACGCCGCCCAGGGCATCGAGGCGCAGACGCTGGCAAACCTGTACCTGGCGCTGGACCGCGACCTGACCATCATCCCGGTGCTCAACAAGATCGACCTGCCCGCCGCCGACCCGGAGCGCTACGCCGCCGAACTGGCCCACATCATCGGCTGCGAACCCGGTGACGTGCTGAAGGTCTCCGGCAAGACCGGCGAAGGCGTGGCCGAACTGCTCGACGCGGTGGTCGCCCAGGTGCCCGCGCCGACCGGTGACTCCGATGCGCCAACCCGGGCGATGATCTTCGATTCGGTCTACGACATCTACCGCGGTGTGGTCACCTACGTGCGGGTCGTCGACGGCAAGATCACCCCGCGCGAGAAGATCGCGATGATGTCCACCGGCGCCACCCACGAGCTGCTGGAAGTCGGCATCGTCTCCCCGGAGCCCAAGCCGACCGTCGGCCTGGGGGTCGGGGAGGTGGGCTACCTGATCACCGGGGTGAAGGACGTGCGCCAGTCCAAGGTCGGCGATACCGTCACCACCGCGCGGCACGGCGCCACCGAGGCGCTGACCGGCTACCGCGAACCCAAACCGATGGTCTACTCCGGTTTGTACCCGGTGGACGGATCGGACTACCCGAACCTGCGCGACGCCCTGGACAAGCTGCAGCTCAACGACGCTGCGCTGACCTACGAGCCGGAGACCTCGGTGGCGTTGGGCTTCGGTTTCCGCTGCGGCTTTCTGGGCCTGCTGCATATGGAGATCACCCGGGAGCGCCTGGAGCGCGAGTTCGGTCTGGATCTGATCTCCACCTCGCCCAACGTCGTCTACCGGGTCATCAAAGAGGACGGGACCGAGGTAGTCGTCACCAATCCGTCGGACTGGCCGGAGGGCAAGATCCGCACCGTCTTCGAGCCGGTGGTCAAGACCACCGTCATCGCGCCCAGCGAGTTCGTCGGCACCATCATGGAGTTGTGCCAGTCCCGGCGCGGCGAACTCGGCGGCATGGACTACCTCTCCCCGGAACGTGTCGAGCTGCGCTACATCATGCCGCTGGGCGAGATCATCTTCGATTTCTTCGACTCGTTGAAGTCACGCACCCGCGGCTACGCCAGCCTGGACTACGAGGAGGCCGGCGAGCAGGAGGCCGACCTGGTAAAGGTCGACATCCTGCTGCAGGGTGAGGCGGTGGACGCGTTCAGCGCGATCGTGCACAAGGATTCGGCGTCGGCCTACGGCAACAAGATGACGACCAAGCTCAAGGAACTGATCCCGCGCCAGCAGTTCGAGGTTCCGGTACAGGCAGCGATCGGTTCGAAAATCATTGCGCGGGAAAACATTCGGGCGATCCGCAAGGATGTGTTGAGCAAGTGTTACGGCGGTGACATCACCCGTAAGCGCAAACTGCTGGAGAAGCAGAAAGAGGGCAAGAAGCGGATGAAGACCATCGGCCGGGTCGACGTGCCGCAGGAGGCGTTCGTCGCTGCGCTGTCCACCGACAGCGGTGGGGACAAGACCAAGAAGTAGCCCGACCCGCTGCTGGGCAGTGGCGATCGTGCGGTTTCATCCGCTCGCCGCGGCGTGTCGCGGATGAAACCGCTCAGTGGGCTGGGTTGGGTGCGGCGCGGCTACATCGGGGCGTTGGCGGGCTGGAACACCCCGGTGGAATCGGCCTCCTCCTCGGCGCGGATGACGTGCACCACCGCGTTGATCAACGCCAGGTGAGTGAACGCCTGCGGGAAGTTGCCCAGGTGCCGTCCGGTGCGGGGCTCGATCTCCTCGGCGTAGAGGTGCAGCGGGCTGGCGAACGACAGCAACCGTTCGCAGAGCCGCTTGGCACGGCTGACCTCACCGATCTCCACCAGCGCCGACACCAGCCAGAACGAGCAGATCGTGAAGGCGCCTTCGGTTCCGGACAGCCCGTCGTCGGTCTCCTCCACCCGGTAGCGCAGCACCAGGCCGTCCTCGGTGAGCTCGTCGGCGATGGCCAGCACGGTGGCGCGCACCCGCGGGTCGTCCGGTGGCAGGAACCGGGTCAGCACCACCTGCAGCAGCGAGGCATCCAGCGCGTCGCTGCCGTAACGCTGGGTGAATACGCCGCGGGAGTCCACCCCGTGCAACAGCACGTCGGCCTTGATCTCTTCGGCGATGGCACGCCACTGCTGGGCGTAGGCCCGCTCGCCCTGCAGTTCGGCCAGCTTCGACCCGCGGTCCAGCGCGACCCAGCACATCACCTTCGACGACGTGAAATGCTGCGGTTCGCCGCGCACCTCCCAGATGCCTCGGTCGGGTTCGCGCCAGTGCTTGATCGCCTCCTCCACCTGCCCCTTGAGCACCGGCCACAGCGTCTCGGGGATCTGTTCGCGCGATTTGGCGTGCAGGTAGACCGAGTCGAGCATGGTGCCCCAGATGTCGTGCTGGGTCTGGCTGTAGGCGCCGTTGCCGATCCGCACCGGCCGGGCGTTGTCGTACCCGGACAGATGATGCAGTTCTTCCTCTTCGAGTTTGCGTTCCCCGCCGACGGCGTACATCACCTGAAGCGGATGACGTTCGCCGTTGTTGGCGCCGGACACGTCGGCGATGAACGAGAAGAAGTCGTCGGCTTCGCGATCCAGGCCCAGCGTGTACAGGCCCCACAGCGCGAACGTCGAGTCTCGGACCCAGGCATAGCGGTAGTCCCAATTCCGCTCGCCCTGCGGTGTCTCCGGGAGCGACGTGGTGGACGCCGCCAGCAGCGCGCCGGTGGGCGAGTAGGTCAGCCCTTTCAGGGTCAGGGCGCTGCGCTGCAGATACACCCGCCATGGATGGTCGGGAAAGTCTCCGATGTTGATCCACTGCCGCCAGCATTCGGTGGTGTTCCACATCCGGTCGGCGGCTTCTTCGTAGGTCTGCGGCGCCGGGTGTTTCGACCAGCTCAGCGCGACGAACACGTTGTCGCCCTCGGTCAGCCGGGTGCGGGCGCGGGCTTCCCGGCCCTCCAGTCCGATCCGCAGGTTGGTGGTCAGCCGCAGGCTCGGGTGGGCGTCAGGGTTGTCCCTGGCGCGGGCGACGGCCTCGCTGTAGGCGTTGGCCGTGTACTCCCAGCGCGTGCCCGTGCGGTGGTAGTCGAACGCCGGTTCGCAGTTCATCATCAGCTCCACGGTGCCGCTCACGCACCGCACGGTGCGCAGCAGCATGTGCTCGGCGTCCCAGTCGGTGGGGGTGCGGCGGTGCGTCTGCGAGCGCGCCTCGATGTCGTGCCATTTGCCCATTACCAGCGCATCGCGCACGATCAGCCAGCCGGTGTGGGTCTGCCAGGTCGTCTCCATGATCGGGCTGCCGGGCAGGTAGCGCCGCGCCGCCGGCACCGACACCCCGTACGGCCCGATCCGGAAGTGGCCGGCGCTGCGGTCCAGGATCGAGCCGAACACGCTCGGGGAGTCCGGCCGCGGCACGCACAGCCACTCCACCGAGCCGGCCGCCGAGATCAGACAGGTGTTCTCGCAGTCCGACAGGAACGCGTAGTCGGCGATGGGCGGAAACGGGTTGCGGAGCTGCCCGGCCGCCTCATAGGGCACCGGCGCCGTGACGGTCAGTGGTGTGGGCGTGTCCGCCGCGGCGGTCCGTGCCGGGGCCGACTGGGTGTGCAGGGCCATGCCGCAATCATCGCTGTCGGTGCGCCCGGCGTCTACGGGCGGTCGGGCGCCGCCGGCACGGGGTGGTCCAAAGATCCCGCACCGCATAGGGTGGGCGGCGTGGTTGGCTTCCTGAGCTGGTGGGACGGCGTCGAGTTGTGGTTGTCGGGGCTCGATTTCGTGGTCCAGACCGCGGTGGTGATGCCGATCGTGCTGGCCTTGGCCTATGGTCTGGCCGTGCTCTCGGACGTGGCGCTGGGCCGTGGCATTGCGTTGATGCACCGGGTCCGGTACGACGATGACGGCCGGGAGGCGCGGTGATGGGCGGGTTGCCCCGGTCTCAGGTGACGCTGGTTCTGGTGGGCCTGATCCTGCTGGTGATCCTCACGTGGCTGCTGACGCGCTGAGACGACGGATCTTTCTGTTAGGCTTCCCGGCATGCTCGCAGCGCCCGGCAATCGGCAGTGCCAGATCCTGGCGCCCCTTGCCGCGGGGAATTGCATCGCTGCCACCGCGCACTGTTGTCGCTGACTCCTCACCCGCCGGCGCTCTGGTTTCGCACTGACCCACTAGTCGTCATCCGATCGCCATCGCGAAGCGGCGCGGCCACGGTTCGCCTGCGGTCCATCGGGATTCGAATGGGCTCGAAATGAGAAAGGTACAGACGAAGTGATGTCACACATGCCCGTTGCCGTTACCCGCAACGCCGTCCGGGTGCTGGCGGCGACCCTGGTCGCCGGCATCGCCGGGTGTGGCGGCGGTGGTTCCAGCGACGTGGTCGGCGACGGCGGACCCTCCGACGCGCACACCAGCATCACCCTGGTGGCCTACGCGGTCCCGGAACCCGGCTGGAGCAAGGTGATTCCGGCGTTCAACGAATCCGAGGCGGGCAGGAACGTAAGAGTCGTCACCTCCTACGGAGCGTCCGGCGACCAGTCGCGCGGCGTGGCCGCCGGCAAACCTGCCGATCTGGTCAATTTCTCGGTGGAGCCGGATGTCACCCGGCTGGTCACCGCCGGCAAGGTCGCCGCCGACTGGAACAAAGACGCCACCAAGGGCATCCCGTTCGGTTCGGTGGTGACCCTGGTCGTGCGCCAGGGAAATCCCAAGCACATCAAAGACTGGGACGACCTGTTGGCGCCCGGTGTCGAGGTGATCAGCCCCAGCCCGCTGAGCTCCGGTTCGGCGAAATGGAATCTCCTGGCGCCGTACGCCGCAAAAAGTGACGGCGGCAAGGATCCGCAGGCCGGACTGGACTTCGTCGACAAATTGGTCAGTGAGCACGTCAAACTGCGGCCCGGGTCGGGACGGGAGGCCACCGACGTCTTTCTCCAGGGCAGCGGCGACGTCCTGCTCAGCTACGAGAACGAGGCCATCGCCATCGAGCGCAAGGGCAAGCCGGTGGAGCATGTCAACCCTGCCCAGACCTTCAAGATCGAGAATCCGCTGGCAGTGCTGACCAGCAGCGCCCACTTGGACGCCGCCACCGCCCTGAAAAACTTCCAGTACACCCCGGTCGCCCAGAAGCTTTGGGCCCAGGCTGGCTTCCGTCCCGTCGACCCGGCCGTCGCAGCCGAGTTCGCGGCGGAGTTCCCGGCCCCGGAGAAGTTGTGGCAGATAACCGATCTCGGCGGTTGGGACACCGTCGACCCGCAGCTGTTCGACAAGAACAGCGGCAGCATCACCAAGATCTACACCCGGGCCACCGGATGACGAGCATCCTCACCTCGGAACTGAGCCGGTCACCGGAAGCGGCGAAGGCCGACGGCCGGCGGGACAACGTCTCGCTGCGGGTCGGCACCGCGGTGGTGTGGCTGTCGCTGATCGTGCTGGCGCCGCTGGCCGCGGTCGTGTGGCAGGCGGCCGGTGGTGGCCGGCAAGCGTTCTGGCAGGCGGTCACCACTCATGCGGCGCTGGAATCGTTCCGGGTGACGTTGACGATCGCCACCGGTGTCACCGTCGTCAATCTGGTGTTCGGCCTGCTGATCGCCTGGGTCCTGGTGCGTGACGATTTTCCCGGTAGGCGCCTGGTCGACGTGATCATCGACCTGCCGTTCGCGCTGCCCACCATTGTCGCCAGCCTGGTGATGCTGGCGCTGTACGGGCCGGCCAGCCCGGTAGGCCTGCACCTGCAGCACACCGCGTGGGGGGTGGGGCTGGCGCTGGCCTTCGTGACACTGCCCTTCGTGGTGCGTGCCGTGCAGCCGGTGCTGCTGGAGGTCGACCGCGAAGCCGAGGAGGCCGCCGCCTCGCTGGGCGCTTCGGGGGCGACGATCTTTCGCACCGTGGTGCTACCGGCGCTGACGCCGGCGCTGCTGACCGGAGCCGGCCTGGCGTTCTCCCGGGCGATCGGTGAGTTCGGTTCGGTGGTGCTGATCGGCGGCGCGGTGCCCGGTAAGACCGAAGTGTCGTCGCAGTGGATCCGGACGTTGATCGAAAACGACGATCCCGCCGGGGCGGCCGCGATCTCCATTGTGCTGTTGTCGATCTCGTTCGCGGTGCTGTTCGTGTTGCGGACAGTGGGCATGCGCGCGGCCAAACGCGACGAGCGGGCGACATGACCACGTCTGCCCGGGTTCGGTACCTGATCCGCTTCCTGGCGCTGGCCTACGTCTTCGTGCTGCTGGTCGTCCCGGTGACGTTGATCCTGGTACGCACCTTCGCTCCGGGGTTCGGCGAGTTCTTCGCCTCGATCGGCACCCCGGCGGCGATCTCGGCGCTGCAGCTGTCGCTGCTGGTGGTGGCGATCGTGGTGCCGCTCAACGTACTTTTCGGCATCCCGACGGCTCTGGTGCTGGCGCGCAACAGATTCCGTGGCAAAGGCGTGTTGCAGGCGATCATCGACCTACCGTTCGCGGTCTCGCCGGTGATCGTCGGTGTCGCATTGATCGTGCTGTGGGGCTCGGGCGGGCTGCTGGGCTTCGTCGAGAACGACTGGGGATGCAAGATCATCTTCGGGCTGCCCGGCATCGTGCTGGCCAGCATCTTCGTCACCCTGCCGTTCGTGATCCGCGAGGTCGAGCCGGTGCTGTACGAGCTGGGCACCGATTCCGAGGAGGCAGCGGCAACGCTGGGGTCGAGTTGGTGGCAGACGTTTTGGCGAATCACGTTGCCGTCGATCCGATGGGGGCTGACCTACGGCATCGTGTTGACCGTCGCGCGCACCCTGGGCGAGTACGGCGCGGTGCTGATCGTGTCGTCGAACCTGCCGGGAAAGTCGCAGACGCTGACGCTGCTGGTCTCCGATCGCTACAACCGGGGCGCCGAGTACGGCGCCTACGCGCTGTCCACTCTGTTGATGGGGGTCTCGGTGCTGGTGCTGATCGTCCAGGTGGTGCTGGACAGCCGGCGCGGCGGAAAGGAAGTGTCCTGATGGCTGAGGCGGCCAATGCGATCACCGTGGTCGGCGCCAATAAGCGCTATGGCGATTTCGTCGCGTTGGACGATGTCGACTTCGCTGTGCCGTCCGGCTCGCTGACAGCGCTTCTGGGCCCCAGCGGCTCGGGCAAGTCGACCCTGCTGCGGGCCATCGCGGGCCTGGACCATCCGGACAGCGGGACCATCACGATCAACGGGCGCGACGTCACCGGGGTACCGCCGCAGCGGCGCGGCATCGGGTTCGTGTTCCAGCACTATGCAGCGTTCAAGCACATGACCGTCCGGGACAACGTGGCCTTCGGGTTGAAGATTCGCCATAAGCCCAGGGCCGAGATCAAGAGCAAGGTCGACAACCTACTGGAAGTGGTGGGGCTGAGCGGATTTCAGGGTCGCTATCCCAACCAGTTGTCCGGTGGCCAGCGCCAGCGGATGGCGCTTGCGCGCGCGCTGGCGGTCGACCCGGAGGTGCTGCTGCTCGACGAGCCGTTCGGCGCCCTGGACGCAAAAGTCCGCGACGATCTGCGAGCCTGGCTGCGCCGCTTGCACGACGAGGTGCATGTCACCACGGTGCTGGTCACCCACGATCAGGCCGAGGCGCTGGATGTGGCCGACCGGATCGCGGTGCTGAACCAGGGCCGGATCGAGCAACTCGGCTCGCCGACAGAGGTTTACGACGCTCCGGCGAACCCCTTCGTGATGTCGTTCCTGGGCGCCGTGTCGTCGCTGAACGGCGTTCTGGTGCGGCCGCACGATATCCGGGTGGGACGTAACCCCGACATGGCGGTTCCGGCCGCCGACCCCACCGTGCAATCCACGGGGGTCGTGCGCGCCGTCGTCGACCGGGTGGTGGTGCTGGGCTTCGAGGTGCGCGTCGAGTTGACCAACGGGGCCACCAAGGCGAAGTTCACCGCGCAGATCACCCGCGGCGACGCCGAGGCGCTGGCGCTGAACGAGGGCGACACCGTCTATGTGCGGGCCACCCGGGTGCCGCCGCTGGGGGGCGAAGTGGTGGTGCCGCAACCTTCGTCGGTGTGAAGTCGGGGAGAAGGGGTGAAGCCACTGCCCCTAGAACACCACGGTCTCGTTGCCGACCTGGATGATGCGGTCCTGGCAGTGCCAGAGCACTGCCCGCGACAGCACCGCCCGCTCCACATCCGAGCCCAGTCGCACCAGGTCGCCGACGGTGTGGGTGTGGTCGACGCGCACCACGTCCTGCTCGATGATCGGCCCCTCGTCGAGGTCTTCGGTGACGTAGTGGGCTGTCGCGCCGATCAGTTTCACGCCGCGGTCCCGGGCCCGCTGGTACGGTGCGGCGCCGATGAACGCCGGCAGAAACGAATGGTGGATGTTGATCAGCGGGCAGCCGACCGCCTTGATGAAATCGCCGGTGATGATCTGCATGTACCGGGCCAGCACCACCAGGTCGGCGTTTCCGCACAGCAATTGCAGCTGACGCTGTTCGGCTTCGGCCCGGATGTCGCGGTTGGCCGGGATGTGGAAGAACGGCACCCCGAACGGACGCACCTGATCGGCCAGATCGGGGTGGTTGGAGATCACCATGGCCACCGACATCTCCAGCTCGCCGCGGCGGTTGCGCCACAGCAGGTCCAGCAGGCAGTGGTCGGTCTTGGACACCATGATCGCGACCCGCTTGGGTTTGGCGGCCTCGGTGAACCGGTAGTCCATGTCGAATTGGTCGGCCACCGTGGCGGCGAACTCCCGCTTGAGGTCGTCGACGGCAGCGGTCAGGCCGGGCAGGTGAAAGATCGCGCGCTGCAGGAACGTCCCGCCCTCGGCGGCGGTGGAGTGCTGGTCCAGCGAAATGATGTTGGCGCCTGCTCTGGCCAGGAAGGCGCTGACCGCGGCGATGATGCCGTGCCGGTCGGGGCAGCGCAGGAGCAAGCGGCCGATGTCACCGGGTTGCGGTTCGCCACCGGTGGCAGACGGATAACCCGGCTGCTGTGCCGGCTGGGTCGATTGCGCCGCCCCGGAGCGCGCTGTCATGGTTGCCCCTCACTGAATTCCCGCTGTGCCAGATACCGCCGGGGTCAGGGTACCTTCGGACGTAATCTGGGTAGCTGCGCAGGTGGTGACAAAAGCCGACACACCGGGCCGGTAACCGCAGTCACAGGCGCAACAGCAGGCACACTAGTAACAACAACTACGCCTGGAGGGTGGCCGCCGTGTACCGAGTGTTCGAAGCGCTTGACGAACTGGGCGCGATTGTCGAAGAAGCGCGTGGCGTGCCGATGACTGCGGGATGCGTGGTGCCCCGGGGGGACGTGCTTGAGCTGGTCGATGACATCAGGGACGCGATCCCCGGCGAGTTGGATGATGCCCAGGACGTGCTCGACACCCGCGATTCGGTGCTCCACGAGGCCAAGGAGCACGCGGACTCGATGGTGAACAGCGCGACCACCGAAGCGGACTCCATTCTCAACCACGCGCGCGGCGAAGCCGACCGGCTGCTGGCCGACGCCAAGGCGCAAGCGGACCGGATGGTGGCCGAGGCGCGCCAGCACAGCGAGCGGATGGTCAGCGAAGCGCGCGAGGAATCCACCCGGCTCACCGCCACCGCCAAGCGGGAGTACGAGACCAGCACCGGCCGCGCCCAGGCGGAGTGCGACCGGCTGGTCGAAAACGGCAACCTGGCCTACGAGAAGGCCGTGCAGGAAGGTATCAAGGAACAGCAACGGCTGGTGGCCCAGGCCGAGGTGCTGACCGCGGCCAATGCCGAGGCCACCCGGCTCATCGACTCGGCGCACGCCGAGTCCGACCGGATGCGCGGCGAATGCGACATCTACGTCGACTCCAAGCTGGCCGAGTTCGAGGACTACCTCAACAGCACATTGCGCTCCATCAACCGTGGCCGCCATCAGCTGCGCACCGCCGCCGGCACCCACGACTACGCAACCCGTTAGCCGCAGCTCAGGGTCGCTCGCCCCGTAGGATTACGGCTATGGCGAGGGATTCCAGTGCGGTGACGCAGCGGCGTCGGTCCTCGCCGTTCGTCATCGACGTGACTCGGCTGGGACGCCGGCCGGGCACCATGATGGCGCTGCACAGCGAGGTAAGCAGCCCGTCGCAGATCGGACTGGACATGATCGCCATCCCGGTGGGTGGCACGGTGGACCTGGACCTGCGGTTGGAGTCGGTGTCGGAGGGCGTGTTGGTGACCGGCGCGGTGGCTGCGCCGACTGTGGGCGAGTGTGCGCGGTGCCTCGGCCCGGTGGCCGGTCACGTCGAGGTGGAGCTGACCGAGCTCTTCGCCTACCCGGACAGCGCCACCGACGCCACCACCGAAGACGACGAGTTCGGCCGCGTCGTCGACGACACGGTGGACCTGGAGCAGGTCATCGTCGACGCGGTCGGGCTGGCATTGCCACTGTCGCCGCTGTGCCGGCCGGACTGTCCCGGGCTGTGCCCGTTGTGCGGCGTCGCACTGGCCGATGCCGAACCCGGCCACCAGCATGACCGGATCGACCCGCGCTGGGCCAAGCTGGCCGGCATGCTGCGGCCCGACCAGCCCGGGGACGGTGACGGGTGAGTCGACCCCGACAAGCCGTCGTCGACGCCCTCGGGATAGACCTGCCCGACGAACTGCTCACCGTGGCACTGACCCACCGCAGCTACGCCTACGAGAACGGCGGATTGCCCACCAACGAACGGTTGGAGTTCCTCGGCGACGCCGTGCTGGGGTTGACCATCACCGATGAGCTGTATCGCCGCCACCCGGACCTGCCGGAGAGCCACCTGGCCAAGATGCGGGCCAGCGTGGTCAACACCGCCGCACTGGCCGATGTGGCCCGGGGCCTGACCGGCGACGGCCTGGGCGCCCACCTGCTGCTGGGACGCGGCGAGGCCAACAGCGGCGGGGCCGACAAGGCCAGCATCCTGGCCGATGGGATGGAATCGCTGCTGGGCGCGGTGTATCTGCGGCACGGGTTCGAGCCGGCACGGGCAGTGGTGCTGCGGCTGTTCTGTGCGCTGCTGGACGCCGCTCCCACGCTGGGTGCCGGGCTGGATTGGAAGACCAGTCTGCAGGAACTGACCGCCGAACGCGGCCTGGGCGCACCGTCGTACCAGGTCACCTCGACAGGACCGGACCACGATCGCGAGTTCACCGCGGCAGTGCTGGTGATGGAGATCGAGTACGGCTCCGGGGTGGGCCGATCCAAGAAGGAAGCCGAGCAGAAGGCGGCGTCGGCGGCCTGGAACGCGCTCAGCGCGCCGGACAGCGCGTGACGTAGATGCCCGAACTGCCCGAGGTCGAGGTGGTGCGGCGCGGGTTGGCCGACCATGTGGTGGGCCGGACCATTGCGGCGGTTCGGGTGCATCACCCGCGAGCGGTGCGCCGCCACGGGGCCGGCCCGGCCGACCTGACCGGCCGTCTGCTCGGTGCGCAGATCACCGGAACCGGCCGGCGCGGCAAGTACCTGTGGCTGTTGGTCGACCACCCGCCATGCGAGGAAGCGCTCGTCGTTCACCTGGGCATGAGCGGGCAGATGCTGCTGGGGACGGTTCCCGATTCCCGCCACCTTCGGATCGCCGCGCTGCTCGATGACGGGACCGCGTTGAGCTTCGTCGACCAGCGCACCTTCGGCGGCTGGCAGCTCGCCGACCTGGTGGTTGTGGACGGCAGCGTGCTGCCGGTGCCGGTCGCGCATCTGGCCCGCGACCCGCTCGATCCCCGCTTCGATGTCGAGGCGGTGGTAAATACCCTGCGCCACAAGCATTCCGAGATCAAACGTCAACTTCTCGATCAAACGGTGGTCTCCGGCATCGGCAACATCTACGCCGACGAGGCGCTGTGGCGGGCACAGGTGCACGGCGCGCGGGTCGCGTCGTCGCTGTCCCGGCCGCGACTACGGACCGTGCTGGGGGCCGCCGCCGACGTCATGCGCGACGCGCTGGCGGCCGGTGGCACGTCGTTCGATGCGCTGTATGTCAACGTCAACGGCGAGTCCGGCTACTTCGACCGCTCCCTGGACGCCTACGGCTGCGAAGGCCGGCCCTGCCGGCGCTGTGGTGCCCTGATTCGCCGTGAGAAATTCATGAACCGTTCGTCGTTCTCCTGCCCGAAATGTCAAGTGCGTCCCCGCGGTCCGAGGCATTGAGCGATTGAGGCCTTTAGGCCCTAGCGAAATATGATGGGCGGGTTACGGTTTAACTACCAGCCATCGCAGAGGTGGGAGGTTGGACGATGTTCGCGTTGAAAAGACAAGCCCGACAGGCTCCCTTGCTGGACTGGGGCGGATCCACCGAGCATGATGTCGATATCGGGGTCGCCAGCATCGACCTGCCGATCCGGTACTGGCGCACGGACTGCTTCATGGGGTTGTTCGCAGCCGACCATGACGCGGTTCGCCGCCTGCTGCCGTCCACCCGGCTCCGGCCGCTGCGACTGCATCGTGGGCGCGCCGCAGTCGCGGTGGTTGCCTACAACTATCTCGAGACCAGCGTCGGGCCCTACGGCGAGATCGGGATCAGCCCGCTGTGCACGCTGGACCGCGGCGCACCGCCGCTGCTGGGGTTGGCCGAGGGATACCGGCACGGGTTCTCCGGCTTCGTCGCGCACCTGCCGGTGACATCGCGGATAGCACGCGAAGCCGGACGCCGGGTCTGGGGCTATCCGAAGTTCGTCGCGGACATGGTTTTCGAGTTTCTTCCCGAGCGCCAGGCCGTCACCCTGACGGAGAACGGACAGGAGATTCTGCGCCTGGAAGTCAGCCGATCCGGTCGGGTCGCGCTGGAGCGGACGCCGCTGACCACCTACTCGGTGCTCGACGGCAGGCTGATGCGCACCGCGGTGCATACCCGGGCCCACGTCGCCACCGCGCTGCGGGGCGGCGAGCTCGCGCTGGGTGCACACCCGATCGGCCGCGGTCTGGCCGATCTCGGGCTGTCGGCGACGCCGATTCTGAGCCGGACCTACCTGACCCACGCCGCCATCCTGCCCGCGGGCAAGGACATCGGACCGACCCAGCGTGCCTACCGGGGCTACGCCGGCGACGAGCGTGAGTTCGGTGCGCACACCGTGCGCTACGACGACGGGGTGGTGCGCACGATCAGTGAGGCCGGTCCGGCGCCGCTGCTCAGCGTCGCAGGCCATCGATGACCACCGTAGAAGACGGCCTGCTACTCGACACGGTGCGGCGGTTCGCGGCGAAGGCCGAGCAGCGGATGTTCACGGCCGGGCTGCCCGACGGCGATCTGTCGGTCGTTGACGAACTACTGGTCGACGCCGCCACGCTCGGCCTGCTCGCCGGTGCCGGCCCGGATTCGGACGACTGGGGCGCCTGGGGTGCGCATAGTGAGACCGACGGCGCCGCAACATCACTGGATATCCTGCGAGGACTCGGCCGGGTCTGTGCGGGGCTGGCGACCGCGGTTCACGCGCAGGGATTGGGGGTGCTGCTGCTCGGCGCCGCGGCCGACGGGGTTGAGGCCGGTGCCCGGTTGGCCGCGGGTTTCTGTCCGCCGGTGGGGGTGGCACTGGATTCCCGCAGCTTCGGCGACGGCCTGCTGCTGCGGGACGGGCTGCTCTCCGGAACGGCGCGGTTCGCCCTGCTGCCTGGCCGGGCGGAGATGCTGGTGCTGGCTGCTCGCACCGGTCGGGCGGCGCGGGACGGCTGGGTGGTCGTCACGGTGCCCCCGGACCGGGCCGGGATAGCTCTGCTGCCGGCCGGCGCGCGCGTCGGGCTGCGCGCCGCCGGCATGGCCGACGTCCGCGCCGAGCAGGTGTCTATCGGTGCCGCCGACATCCGGATGACCGGCGCGGCAGCCGAGGGCCGCCTGCGGCTGATGATCGCGTGCGACTGGCTGGGGCAGGCCGCGATCGCGCTGGGCACCGCCGAGCGTGCCGTCGCCGAAGCGTCGGCCTACGCCGGTTCGCGGGTCCAGGGCGGTGTGCCGATCTGCGAGCACGCCGCCGTCAAGCTGCTGCTGGGCCGGGCCGAGCACGACGCCGCGGTGTTGTCCGATGTGCTGTACCGCTACGCCACGACACCGTTCGGCGGGCTGGGTCCGGTGGACATGTTGCGCTGGGCTGCCGATGCCCGCCTGGTCGCCGGCGAGCATGCGGCCCGGGCGGTCACCGACGCACTGCAGACCCTCGGCGGCTACGGCTACATGGACGAGTACGGCCTCTCGAAGCGCCTGCGCGACCTCACCGCACTGCGGGTGCTGCACGGTGCAGGCGACCAGTTGCTGCTGCTCCGGCACGGACTCGGCGGCCCGCGATGACGCTGACCGGATCGGGGGCTGAATTGCGGACCGAGTTACGGCACTCGGCTGAATTGCTCAAGCCCATCGGCCGAGTACTGTTCGACCTCGACGACGAAAGCCTGTGGGAGCGTGAGACCAGGACGTTGCCGCGCCGACTTGCTCGCCGCCGCCGGGCCTACCGCGACTTCGCCCGCCGGGAGCTGACCCCGCTGGTGCAGCGGGCCGACGCCGACCCGGCCGGCTACGACCCGCGGCCGCTGCTCACCGCCGCCGCGCGGGCCGGGCTGCAGTCCGAACAGCTGCCGCCGCCGTGGGGCACCATGCCGGTGACCGCGTTGCGCGACGGGCCGCTGTTCCACGAGGTCCTCAAGGCCGAGGAACTGACCACCGTCTGCGCCGGGCTGGGACTGAGCCTGCTGGCGCACGGCCTGGGCCTGGCGCCACTGGAGTTGTGCGGGGATCTGGCCAGCGTCCGGCGCTGGCTGGTGCCGATCACCCGCGACAATCGCGCCGGCCGGGCGCGGCTGGCCGCGTTCGCGATCACCGAGCCCGCCGCCGGATCCGACGTCGAGGACAGCGACGGCGCGGCGGTCGCAAGCTTCCGGACCACTGCGCACCGGACCGCGGGGGGATACGTCCTCAACGGCCAGAAGGTTTTCATCACCGGCGGTGCGCACGCGGACCTGGTTACCGTCTTCGCCGCCTTGACACCGGACGGTGGCGGTCCCGCGCGCGTCGACCGGGACTGGACCTGCTTTGTCGTCGAACGGGGCACGCCGGGCTTCCGCACCGGCCGCAGCGAGCACAAGCTGGGCCAGCGCGCAGCAGACGCCACCGAGTTGTTCTTCGACGACGTCTTCGTCCCCACCCGCAACCGGGTCGGCGCCGAGCGGTCCGGGTGGGCGCTGAACCGCAACGTGCTCAACTACTCCCGGCTGCCGGTCGGGGCGATCGCGGTCGGCATCGCCCGCGGCGCTACCGAGGCGGCGACGGCCTACTGCCGGCGTAGCCGGCTCGGCGGCAGACCACTGCTGTCCTACCAGGAGATCCAGCTCACGCTCGCTGACCTGTGGATGGAGACGATGGCGATGCGGGCCATGGTCTGGCAGGGCGCCCGTCATATCCCGCCCGCGCAGGCGGTGTCCAGCGCGGTCAAGGCGTTCTGCGGGGACCGCGCGGTAGCGGTCGGCGCACGCGCCGTCGAGCTGCTCGGCGACGACGGCGCGCACGTCACCGGTGGTGTCGAGAAGCGGTTGCGCGACGCCCGGCTGAACCAGATCTACGAGGGCACCAACCAGCTCAACAGGTTGGCCGTCATCGAAGGCCTCTGGGCATCCGATCTGGCGTGACAACGCAGCGAGTGTGTACTCAGCGCGAGAAATCAGCCAAACAATCGCGCTGAGTACACGTTGGGCGGGGGTGACTCGGCCGCATCGGCGCGATCCGGGCGGGTCGGCGAAGATGAACCCATGACACAGCTGTGGGTTGAGCGCACCGGGGTCCGCCGCTACACCGGGCGCAGCTCGCGCGGCGCGCGGGTGCTCATCGGCAACGAGGACGTCGACGGCGTGTTCACGCCGGGCGAGTTGCTCAAGATCGCGCTGGCCGCCTGCAGCGGGATGGCCAGCGACGCCCCGCTGGCCCGTCGCCTCGGCGACGGCTACGCCGCGACGATCGACGTCTCCGGCCCGCCGGATCGCGAGCGGGAGTGCTACCCGCTGCTGGCTGAGACCCTCGAACTGGACCTGTCCGCGCTCAGCGAGACCGAGAAGCAGCGGCTGGTCACCGTGATCCACCGGGCCATCGACGCCACCTGCACGGTCGGCCGCACGCTGAAGTCCGGTACCGAGGTCACCTTCGAGGTGGCGGGGTGACTGACGATGACTGATGCCCGGCTGACGGCCTGGGTGCACGGGCATGTGCAGGGCGTGGGCTTTCGCTGGTGGACCCGCGCCCGGGCGCTGGAGCTGGGGCTGACCGGCTACGCGGCCAACCGCCCCGGCGGCCGGGTGCAAGTCGTCGCCCAGGGTGCCGCGGCGGACTGCCGGCGGCTGCTGGACCTGCTGCAGGGTGGAACCACACCGGGCCGGGTGGACACCGTGGTCGCCGACTGGTCGGAGCCGGGAGACCCGATCGCCGGCTTCGCCGAGCGGTAGTCTCACTCGTCGTGCACCTCAAGAGTCTGACGCTGAAGGGCTTCAAGTCCTTCGCATCGCCGACGACTCTGCGCTTCGAACCGGGCATCACCGCGGTGGTCGGCCCCAACGGCTCCGGCAAGTCGAACGTCGTCGACGCGCTGGCCTGGGTGATGGGGGAGCAGGGCGCCAAGACGCTGCGCGGCGGCAAGATGGAGGACGTCATCTTCGCCGGCACCTCCTCGCGGGCGCCGCTGGGCCGGGCCGAGGTGACGGTCACCATCGACAACTCCGACAACGCGCTGCCCATCGAGTACGCCGAGGTGTCGATCACTCGCAGGATGTTCCGCGATGGCGCCAGCGAATACGAGATCAACGGCAGCAGCTGCCGGTTGATGGACGTCCAGGAGCTGCTCAGCGACTCCGGGATCGGCCGGGAGATGCACGTCATCGTCGGGCAGGGCCGCCTGGCGCAGATCCTGGAATCGCGCCCCGAAGACCGCCGTGCCTTCATCGAAGAGGCCGCCGGTGTGCTCAAACACCGCAAGCGCAAGGAGAAGGCCGTCCGCAAGCTGGACGCGATGGCGGCCAACCTGGCCCGGCTCACCGATCTGACCACCGAACTGCGCCGGCAGCTCAAACCGCTGGGCCGCCAGGCCGAGGTCGCCCGGCGCGCCGCGACCATCCAGGCCGACCTGCGCGATGCCCGGTTGCGACTGGCCGCCGATGACCTGGTCTGCCGCCAGGCCGAATTCACCGGCGCAGGCGATGCGGAGGCCATGCTGCGGGGCGAGCACGACCAGATCGCCGAGCGGATGGCGGTGGCAGCCGACGAACTGGCCGGACACGAGGCGGCGGTAACCACCCTGACCCAACGCGCCGAGGCCGCCCAGCAGACCTGGTTCGGGCTCTCGGCGCTTGCCGAGCGGGTCAGCGCCACGGTGCGGATCGCCGGCGAGCGTGCCCAGCACCTCGATGAGGAGCCGGTCACCGCCGGTGGCCCGGATCCCGATGCGCTGGAGGCCGAGGCCGAGCAGGTGGCTGCCGCGGAGCAGAACCTGCTGGCCGAATTGGACACCGCGCGCGGCCGCCTTCAGGCTGCTCGAAGCGAGTTGGGCGAACACGAACGGCGCGCCGCGGAGGCGGAGAAGGCGCACCTGGCGGCGGTGCGTGCCGAAGCCGACCGGCGCGAAGGGGTGGCCCGGCTGGCCGGTCAGGTGGAAACCATGCGGGCTCGGGTGGAGTCGATCGACGACCGGGTGGCGCAACTCTCGCAGCAGATCGACGACACCGGGTCCCGGGTCCAGCAGGCCCGGGCGGAGTTCGAAACGATGCAGGGCCGTGTCGGCGAGCTGGACCAGGGTGAGGTCGGTCTCGACGAGCACCACGAGCGGTCGGTGACGGCGTTGCGGCTGGCCGACGAACGGGTTGCCGAACTGCAGGCCGCCGAACGCGGCGCGGAACGCCAGGTGGCATCGCTGCGGGCCCGCATCGAGGCGCTGTCGATGGGGCTGGAACGCAAGGACGGCGCCGCGTGGCTGGCGAAAAACCACAGTGGCACAGGACTTCTCGGATCAATAGCGAAACTGGTCAAGGTACGTTCCGGCTATGAGGCGGCACTGGCTGCGGCACTGGGAGGCGCCGCCGACGCGGTGGCCGCCGAGGACTTCGGTGCGGCACGCGCAGCGGTGGACGCGCTCAAGGGCGCCGACGGTGGCCGGGTGGCGATCGTGTTGGGGGACTGGCCGGACCCCGGTGCCCCCCCGTCCGGTGCCGCGCTGCCGGATGGTTCGACCTGGGCGCTGGAGGTGATCAACGCGCCGCCGCGGCTGCGTGCCGCGATGACCGCGCTGTTGGCCGCGGTGGTGGTGGTCGCCGATCTGCCCGCCGCATTGGACCTGGTGGCCGTCAACCCGCGGTTGCGCGCGGTCACGCTCGACGGTGACCTGGTCGGCGCCGGCTGGATCAGCGGTGGTTCGGACCGCAAGCCGTCGACGCTGGAGATCGCCGGTGAAATCGACAGGGCCCGTACCGAACTGGCTGCTGCCGAGGTGCAGGCCGACCGGCTCGGCGCCGCGCTGTCCGGCGCGCTGGCCGAACAGGAGACCCGGCGCGACGCCGCCGAGCAGGCGCTGGCCGCGCTCAACGAGTCCGATGCCGCCATCGCGGCGACCTACGAGCACCTGGGCCGGCTCGGTCAGGACGCGCGTGCCGCCGACACCGATTGGCGCAGCCAGCAGCGCCAGCGCGCGGAGCTGGAAGTCGGGCGCGAGCAGACCGTCACCGAACTCGGCGAACTGGAAGCCAGGCTGAGCAACGCCGAGCAGTCCCAGCCCACGGCGGAGGTCCAGCCGGTGGACCGCCAACGGTTCGCCGCCGCAGCCGAGACGGCTCGCAGTGCGGAGGTGGAAGCCCGGCTGGCGGTACGCACCGCCGAGGAGCGCGCCAATGCCGTTCGGGGCCGGGCGGATTCACTGCGCCGGGCGGCCGTCACCGAACGCGAGGCGCGGCTGCGCGCCCAGCACGCCCGCGCGGCCCGGCGACACGCCGCTGCGGTCGCGGCCGCCGTGGCCGACGCCGGACGACTGCTGGCCGCGCGGCTCGATTCGGTGGTGACGGCCGCGGCCCGGGTCCGTGACGACCTGGTCGCCGAACGCCTGCAGCGTTCTGCCGCGATGGCGGCGGTGCGCGACGAGGTCAACGCCCTGGGCGTCCGCATCGCGACGCTGACCGAGGCGCTGCATCGCGACGAGGTGGCCAAGGCGCAGGCGGCGTTGCGGATCGAGCAGGTCGAGCAGATGGTGCTGGAACAGTTCGGAATGGCCCCGGACGATCTGATCGCCGAGTACGGCCCGGACGTGCCGCTGCCGCCGACCGAGCTGGAACTCGCCGAATACGTCCAGGCCCGGGACCGCGGCGAGCAGGTCGGCGCCCCGCTGCCGATGCCGTTCGACCGGCCCACCCAGGAGCGCCGGGCCAGACGTGCCGAGAAGGACCTGGCCGAGCTGGGCCGGGTCAACCCGCTCGCACTGGAGGAGTACGCCGCGCTGGAGGAGCGTTACAACTTCCTGTCCACTCAGCTCGAAGACGTCAAGGCGGCCCGCAAGGACCTGCTCGCCGTGGTAGCCGACGTCGACGCCCGGATCCTTCAGGTGTTCACCGACGCCTATGCCGACGTCGAGCGTGAGTTCCGCGAGGTGTTCGCCACCCTGTTCCCCGGGGGCGAGGGCCGGTTGCTGCTGACCGATCCCGGCGACATGCTCACGACCGGGGTCGAGGTGGAGGCCCGGCCGCCCGGCAAGAAGATCAAGCGGCTGTCGCTGCTGTCCGGCGGTGAGAAGTCGCTGACCGCGGTGGCGATGCTGGTGGCGATCTTCCGGGCCCGCCCGTCGCCGTTCTATGTGCTCGACGAGGTCGAGGCCGCGCTGGACGACACCAACCTGCGGCGGCTGATCGCGCTGTTCGAAATGCTGCGGGCGCAGTCGCAGCTGATCGTCATCACCCACCAGAAGCCGACGATGGAGGTCGCCGACGCGCTCTACGGCGTCACGATGCGCGACGACGGCATCACCGCGGTCATCTCGCAGCGGCTGCGGGGGCAGGAGCTGGTCGCCAGCCCCGGATAGCCGGGAGCCGTTCGCGCCGCACCATACGGAACAATGGCGGCGTGCCCGCAGAGCTCTGGATCATCATCGCGGTTCTGGTTGTCATAGCCGCCGTCACCGCCGCGCTGGCCGTCGGGCTGGTGCGACAACGCCGGCGCCGGATCAGCCTCACAGCACCGCCGACCGAGACCCTGGACCGCTCCGGCGGGTATACCGCGGCGTCGGACATCACGTTCAGCCGCGCAGACACCGCGGTGCCGCCGGCACCGGTCGCCGACGTCGCTGTGCCGGACGTGCCGCCGGAGGCGCCGGTCGAACCGCAGCCGCTTGCCCCGGAAGCCGTCGAGCCGGACATCGCGCCTGTCGAGGGCCGGCTGGAACGGCTACGCGGGCGGCTGGCAAAGTCGCAGAACACGCTGGGACGCAGCATGCTCGGGCTGATCGGCGGCGGGGACCTCGACGAGGACTCCTGGCAGGACGTCGAGGACACGCTGCTGATCGCCGACCTGGGCCCGGTGGTCACCGCGGCGGTGGTGGCGGAGCTCCGCGGCCGGCTGGCCAGCAAGAACGTGCTGACCGAGGCGGACGCGCGCGCGGTGCTGCGCGAGGTGCTCATCGGCGCGCTGCAGCCCGGCCTGGATCGCTCCATCCGCGCGCTGCCCCATGACGACCACCCGTCGGTGCTGCTGGTGGTCGGCGTCAACGGCACCGGAAAGACCACCACGGTCGGCAAACTGGCGCGGGTTCTGGTGGCCGACGGCCGGCGGGTGGTGCTGGGGGCGGCCGACACGTTCCGGGCCGCGGCAGCCGACCAGCTGCAGACCTGGGCGGCGCGGGTCGGCGCCGAGGTGGTCCGCGGTGCAGAGGGTGCGGACCCGGCGTCGGTGGCGTTCGACGCCGTGGACAAGGGCATCGCGGCCGGCGCCGACGTCGTCGTCATCGACACCGCCGGGCGGTTGCACACCAAGACCGGGCTGATGGACGAACTCGGCAAGGTCAAGCGGGTGGTGACCCGCCGTGCCTCGGTGGACGAGGTGCTGCTGGTGCTCGACGCCACCGTCGGCCAGAACGGCCTGGCGCAGGCCCGGGTGTTCGCCGATGTGGTCGACATCACCGGTGTGGTGCTGACCAAACTGGACGGAACCGCCAAGGGCGGCATCGTGTTCCGAGTCCAGCAGGAACTGGGTGTTCCGGTCAAACTGGTCGGCCTCGGCGAGGGCCCCGACGATCTGGCGCCGTTCGAGGCGGCCGCCTTCGTCGAGGCGCTGCTTGGTTGAGGTCAAGCTGTGAGAAGACCCTAACTCCTCAGCAATGCCGCGGCAGCCTCGCCGTAACAACCGCGACGCATTGTCGTAGCTGAGACCACCGGAACGATCTCCGGCGGTCATGGCTTGTGGCAGCGGAGGTGATTGTCCGTGGACCGCTTTCCGGCGGTGGGGATTCCCGACACCGGCGATACCGCCTGGTTGCTGATGAGCGCCGCCCTGGTGCTGCTGATGACGCCGGGCCTGGCCTTCTTCTACGGCGGGATGGTCCGGGTCAAGAGCGTGCTGAACATGCTCATGATGAGCATGAGCGCGATGGGCGTGGTGACGGTGCTGTGGGTGCTCTACGGCTATTCACTCGCCTTCGGCAACGACGTCGGCAGACTCGTCGGCAGCCCGGCCAAGTACCGGGGACTGCAGGGCCTCATCGGCGTCGGTGTGCAGGGCGGGCCTTCCGCCGGGCAGATTCCGCTGGTCGGCACCGTCCCGCACACGGTCTTCGTCGGCTTCCAGTTGATGTTCGCGATCATCACGGTTGCATTGATCTCCGGGGCGGTCGCCGACCGGATGAAGTTCGGCAGCTGGCTGCTGTTCGCCGCGTTGTGGGTGACCTGCTGCTACTTCCCGGTCGCGCACTGGGTCTTCGCGTTCGACGGGCTGACGGAACGGCACGGCGGCTGGATCGCGAACAAGGTGCATGCCATCGACTTCGCCGGTGGCACCGCGGTTCACATCAACGCGGGCATCGCCGCGCTGGTGCTCAGCCTCGGGCTCGGTAAGCGCACGGGCTGGCCCGCGACGCTGATGCGGCCGCACAACCTGCCGCTGGTCATGCTCGGTGCGGGATTGCTCTGGTTCGGTTGGTACGGCTTCAACTCGGGTTCGGCCCTGGGCGCCAACGGTACGGCCGGGTCAGTGTTCGTCACCACGACGACGGCCGCGGCCACCTCGATGCTCAGCTGGCTGCTCACCGAGCGCCTTCGTGACGGACACGCGACGTCGCTGGGGGCGGCCTCGGGGATCGTGGCCGGGTTGGTCGCGATCACCCCGGCCTGCTCGTCGGTCGACGTCCTGGGCGCGCTGGTGATCGGTTTGGTGGCCGGCGCTGCGTGTGCGTTGGCGGTCGGGCTGAAATATCGCTTCGGCTTTGACGATTCGCTCGACGTGGTCGGGGTCCACCTGGTCGGCGGCTTTGCCGGAACCCTGTTGGTCGGGCTGGTTGCGGCACCGCACACCGCGGCCATCGCCGGGGTCGCGGGCGTCTCCCCGGGGTTGTTCTACGGCGGCGGCGTCGATCAGCTGGTCCGGCAGGTGATCGGCGCCGGCAGCGTGCTGGCCTATTCGGCTGTCGTCACGGCTATTTTGGTGCTGATCGTGAAACGTGTCGTCGGTCTGCGTGTCGCCGCCGAACACGAGGAGTCAGGCATCGACGAAGCTCAGCACGCGGAAAGCGGTTACGATTTCGCGGTCGCCGGCGGCAGTTCGGCTTTCGATCGCCACGGCTTGGAGGTAAGGGCAGATGAAGCTGATCACCGCGATCGTGAAACCTTCCACGATCAACGCCGTGCGGGCCGGCCTGGAGCAGGCGGGGGTGCTGGGGATGACGGTGAGCGAGGTCAAGGGCTACGGACGCCAGAAAGGGCACACGGAGGTGTACCGGGGCGCTGAGTACACCGTCGACTTCGTACCGAAGATCCGGGTCGAGGTGCTGATCGACGATGACGCGGCGGACGACGTTGTCGACGCGATCGTGCGCGCCGCTCGGACCGGCAAGATCGGCGACGGCAAGGTGTGGGTCACACCGGTCACCGCGGCGGTGCGGGTTCGCACCGGAGAACGCGGCGAAGACGCCATCTGATCGCGGCTGAAGCCGGCGCGACGACGATGTGCATCGCGGTGCCGTGAACCGCCGGGGCGGCCGGACCCATTAGGCTGACGACGTGTTCGAATCGCTGTCAGACCGGTTGACTTCGGCCCTGCAGGGGCTGCGCGGCAAGGGGCGGCTCACCGACGCCGACATCGACGCCACCGCCCGGGAGATCCGGCTGGCGCTGCTGGAGGCCGACGTTTCGCTGCCGGTGGTGCGGGCCTTCATCGGTCGGATCAAGGAGCGCGCCAAGGGCGCCGAGGTGTCCGGTGCGCTCAACCCGGCACAGCAGGTCGTCAAGATCGTCAACGACGAACTGGTGGGCATCCTCGGCGGGCAGACCCGTCAGCTGATGTTCGCCAAGACCCCGCCGACCGTGGTGATGCTCGCCGGCCTGCAGGGGGCGGGCAAGACCACCCTGGCCGGCAAACTGGCCAGCTGGCTGCGCGGGCAGGGTCACACGCCGCTGCTGGTGGCCTGTGACCTGCAGCGACCCGGAGCCGTCAACCAGCTGCAGATCGTCGGCGAACGGGCCGGGGTCGCGGTGTTCGCGCCGCACCCGGGTACCTCTGCCGAGGCGCACGCGGCGCAGGTCGGCCCGGGGGACCCGGTGGCGGTCGCGGCCGCCGGCCTGGCCGAGGCGAAGGCCAAGCACTTCGACGTGGTCGTCGTCGACACCGCCGGGCGACTCGGCATCGATGAGGAGATGATGGCCCAGGCCGCCGCCATCCGCTCCGCCGTGCAGCCCGACGAGGTGCTGTTCGTCCTGGACGCGATGGTCGGCCAGGACGCGGTGGCCACCGCCGACGCGTTTCGTGAAGGTGTCGGTTTCACCGGGGTGGTGCTGACCAAGCTGGACGGCGACGCCCGCGGTGGTGCGGCCCTGTCTGTGCGTGAAGTAACCGGCGCCCCAATACTTTTCGCCTCAACCGGGGAGAAGCTGGAGGACTTCGACGTCTTCCACCCGGACCGGATGGCCAGCCGCATCCTGGGGATGGGCGACGTGCTGAGCCTGATCGAGCAGGCCGAGCAGGTCTTCGATGCCCAGCAGGCCGAGGCCGCGGCACTCAAGATCGGCTCCGGTGAGCTGACCCTCGAGGACTTCCTCGAGCAGATGCTGACCATCCGCAAGATGGGCCCGATCGGCAACCTGCTGGGCATGCTGCCCGGCGCCGGCCAGATGAAGGAAGCGCTGGCCGCCGTCGACGACAGCCATCTCGACCGGCTGCAGGCCATCATCCGGGGTATGACACCGGCCGAGCGCGCCGACCCGAAGATCATCAACGCCTCCCGGCGGTTGCGCATCGCCAACGGATCCGGGGTGAGCGTCTCCGAGGTCAACCAGTTGGTCGACCGGTTCTTCGAGGCCCGCAAGATGATGTCGTCGATGATGGGCGGGATGGGCATCCCGGGGTTGGGTCGCCGCAGCGCCACCCGCAAGGCCGCCAAGGCCAGGGGCGGCAAGGGCAAGAAGGGCAAGGGGCGGGGGCCGACCCCGCCGAAGGCGCGCAACCCGTTCGGCGCGGACATGCCCGGCCTGCCGGGCGGGTTCCCGGACCTCTCGCAGATGCCCAAGGGTCTCGACGAACTGCCGCCGGGCCTGGCCGATTTCGACCTGTCGAAGCTGAAGTTCCCCGGCCAGCGGTAGCCCGAATGCCCCTGCACGTACGCGGGCGCGGCCTGCCCGACGAAGCCGAGGTGCAGTACTGGATCGTCGGCGGTGCGATCAGCACCGAACCGGTCGCAGCCGCCGAGACGGTGTTCGAGGGCGGTTGGATTCTGCCCGGGCTGGTCGATGCGCATTGCCACCTCGGGATCGGACCCGGCGGACCGGTCGGACTCGACGAGGCGATCGCCTACGCCGAGGCCGAACGCCGCGCCGGGGTGCTGCTGCTGCGTGATCCGGGGGTGCCGATCGACACCCGCGGCCTGGATGGCCGCGACGACCTGCCCCGGGTCATCCGCGCCGGCCGGCACCTGGCCCGGCCGAAGCGCTACATCCCCGGCCTGGCCGTCGACGTCCACGACGAGGCGCAGCTGCCCGAGGTGGTGGCCGAGCAGGCCCGAAGCGGTGTCGGCTGGGTCAAGCTGGTCGGTGACTGGATCGACCGCGAGGTGGGTGATCTGGCGCCGCTGTGGTCCGACAGCGTGCTGTGTGCCGCGATCGCGGCCGCGCACGATCACGGTGCCAGGGTGACCGCGCATGTGTTCGGCGAGGACGCGCTGCCGGGGCTGATCAACGCGGGTATCGACTGCATCGAGCACGGCACCGGCATCACCGAGGATGTCATCGAGCTGATGTCAGCCCAGGGCACCGCGCTGGTGCCGACGTTGATCAACGTGGACAACTTTCCCGGCATCGCCGATTCGGCGGCCAAGTATCCGGTCTATGCGGCGCACATGCGGGCGCTGTATGCGAGTTCCCGGTCGAGGCTGGGGGCCGCCTTCGAGGCCGGTATCCCGATCTATGCCGGCACCGACGCGGGCGGCATGATCGCCCACGGCCGGATCGCCGACGAAGTGGAGGCGCTGAAGGGCATCGGGATGAGCCCGGCGAAAGCGCTGGGTGCGGCCTGCTGGGAAGCCCGGCGCTGGCTTGGCCGCCCGGGCCTGGAACACGGCGCACCGGCGGACCTGCTGTGCTTCGCCGAGGACCCGCGCACCGGCCCCGACGTGCTGAGCCGCCCCGACCTGGTGATACTGCGCGGCCAGGTCTATTAGCCCGCGCTCGCGGTTGCTCTCAGTGCGTTGAGTCTGCGTCCACCAGACGGGTTACCCGCAGTTCTTCCCGGTATGCGCAGAGCCAGCGGGCGAGGTGGGCTTACAGATTCCCCACACCGGCCTGCGGGTTCTGGGTGAACCCCCAATCCAGCAGGGTGGCGGCCTGATCCCAGTAGGTCGGCCCCCCCTCATGGATCAGCCCGTACATCATGGCGATCACCAGCCGTCGCCCGTCGCGGGCGGCGGCACCGACGTAGGTCTTGCGCGCGGCATTGGTGAACCCGGTCTTGCCGCCGATCGCTCCGGGGTAGCGGTGCAGCAGCTCGTTGGCGTTGACCAGCGTCTGGTCGCCGTTTTTCCCCGGGAACGTTGCCGACGGTTCGGCGGTGATCGACGCGAACACCGGATTGGCCAGCGCCGCCCGCATGATCACCGCCAGATCGTGCGGGGTGGTCGCACCGGGCCCGTCCGGCCCGTCCAGCCCGGACGGTGTGGTGGCATACGTGCTGGTCGCACCGACCGCGGCGGCCTTGGCATTCATCTTGGCCACCGCTGCCCCGGGGCCGCCCAGCAGCTCGGCCAGCGTGTTGGCGGCGTCGTTGCCGGAGACCAGCAGCACCGCGTCGAGCAGTTGGCGCGCGGTGTAGCTACGGCCGGGCACGATGCCGACGCAGTTGCACTCCGCCTCGGTGTCGGCGGGCGTGGCGACCACGGTGGAATCGAGACTCACCTCATCCAGGGCCGTCAACGCCAGCAGCACCTTGATGGTGCTGGCGGGCGGGCTGGTCGCATACCCGTTGCGCTCGGCCAGCACCTGGCCGGTGTCCGCGTCGGCGACGATCCAGTTCGGCGCCGGGCCGTCGGGGATCGGAACCGAACCCAGTGGCTGGGAGGCGTCGGCCGAGGCGGTGGGGGCGCCGAGCATGCCGAACAGTCCGGCAGTTGCGACCGCGGCAAGGGCGATGAACTTCCGCATGGCCGGTGAGCCTAGCGCCTGACCGCTTCAGTCCACGGCGCGGGCGAGCTCATCGGCCAGGATCGGCACGCCCGGGTTGCAGGCCCGCACGCCGCGCGGCACATCGCTCGAGAACCTCCATGATCTCGTCGACACCGGCCCCTGCCCGCAGCACAGCGCCCTGATATGCCGGCGTGTCCCCGGCGCAGTCCAGGTGCGTGCGGCTGGCGTCGAGGGCGATGCGGAGGCGGCCGTGATGAACGGGGGCGGCTGGTTCTCGGTAAACGGCGATCGGCCGTCGAAGTGCGTGCGACTCCTGCCGGTTGGGTGCGGTCGGCGGCCATCACGCTGGTGCCGGATCGTGTTCAATCGGGGAATGCTGAGCCAGGCAGAAATCTCGGACCGGTTGGAGATCCAGCAGCTGCTGGTCGACTACGTCACCGCCATCGACACCCGTTGCTTCGACGATCTCGACGCGGTGTTCACCCGGGACGCCTACATCGACTACCGCGCGATGGGTGGAATCCACGGACATTATCCGCAGGTGAAGGCATGGTTGAGCCAGGTGCTGCCGGCGTTCGCCAACTACGGGCACATGCTGGGCCTGCCGGCCGTCACGGTTGCCGGTGACACCGCCACCGCGCGCACCTTCTGCTTCAACCCGATGGTTTTCGCCGGTGAACGGCCGGCCACCATGCTGCTCGGCCTCTGGTACGACGACGAGTTCGTCCGCACCGCCGACGGCTGGCGGATGAGCCGGCGTGCCGAGACCAAGTGCTTCGACGCGGTCAGGCCGAACCCGGGATGATTTTCGTCAACCGAGGCGACTGTGGCACGATGGGCGGCTGACACACGCGAGGCAAAACCGGGTGCGGGCACCTCCGCCCGTACCGCCGAATTGCCGCGTGAAACCGCAGGAGTGATTCATGGCTGTCAAGATCAAGCTCGCCCGGCTCGGCAAGATCCGCAACCCCCAGTACCGCATCACGATCGCCGACGCGCGCGCCCGCCGTGACGGCCGCGCCATCGAGGTCATCGGCCGCTACCACCCGAAGGAAGAGCCGAGCCTGATCGAGATCGACTCCGAGCGCGCCCAGTACTGGCTGTCGGTGGGCGCCCAGCCCACCGAGCCGGTGCTCAAGCTGCTCAAGATCACCGGCGACTGGCAGAAGTTCAAGGGTCTGCCCGGCGCCGAGGGCAGGCTGAAGGTCAAGCCCGCCAAGCCGACCAAGCTGGAGCTGTTCAACGCGGCACTGGCCGCCGCGGAAGGCGGTCCGACGACCGACGCCACGACGCCGAAGAAGAAGAAGGCCCCGGCGAAGAAGACGACCGGCAAAGAGGCGCCGGCCGAGGCCGCCGCGGAGCCGGAAGCGACCGCCGAAGCGGCCGAGTCGGCTGAGCCGGCCACCGAGAGCTGACGGCACCGATGAGCACCGTCGTGGTGGATGCCGTCGAGCACCTGGTTCGTGGCATTGTCGACAACCCCGATGACGTGCGGGTCGGTATGGTGACCAACCGCCGCGGCCGCACCATCGAAGTCCACGTCCATCCCGATGACCTGGGCAAGGTGATCGGTCGGGGCGGGCGCACCGCGACCGCGCTGCGGACGCTGGTCACCGGTATCGGCGGACGCGGGATCCGCGTCGACGTGGTGGACACCGACCAGTAGTGGAGCTGACCGTCGGGCGCGTCGTCAAAGCGCACGGCATCACCGGCGAGATCGTCGTCGAGATCCGCACCGACGACCCCGAACTCCGGTTCGCCCCGGGTGCGACCCTGCACGCCAAGGGCCGCGACGGTCGCCGGCGAGGCTACGTCGTCGAGGCGGCACGCGCGCACGGTGTCCGGCTGCTGCTGCGGTTGGCAGGAGTCGTCGACCGCGACGGCGCCGAGGCGCTGCGCGGCAGCGTCTTCGTGGTCGACACCGCCGACCTGCCACCGATCACCGAGTCGGACACCTACTACGACCATCAGCTGGAGGGTCTGCGGGTGCGCACCGTGGCGGGGGAGGAGCTCGGCAGAGTGTCCGAGGTGCTGCACACCGCAGCCGGTGAACTGCTGGCGGTGCGTCGGGCGGGCGGGGGTGAGCTGCTGGTCCCGTTCGTCACCGCGATCGTGCCGTCGGTGTCGCTGACGGACGGGATCGTCGAGATCGACCCGCCCGAGGGTCTGCTGGACCTGGGGTAGCCGTGCGCATCGATATCGTGACGATCTTTCCGGGCTACCTGGATCCGATACGACAAGCGTTGCCGGGCAAGGCGATCGAGGCGGGTCTTGTCGAGCTCGCGGTGCATGACCTACGGAACTGGACGCACGACGTGCACCGCTCGGTTGACGACACCCCGTACGGCGGCGGCCCCGGAATGGTGATGAAGGCGCCGGTGTGGGGTGCTGCTCTCGATGAAATCTGTTCGGCGCAGGCACTTCTCGTCGTGCCGACACCAGCCGGTGCGTTGTTCGACCAGGTTACCGCCGAGCGATGGAGCGGTGAGCGGCATCTGGTGTTCGCGTGCGGCCGCTACGAGGGGATCGACCAGCGGGTCGTCGACGATGCCGCTCGCCGGATGCGGGTCGAAGAGGTCTCGATCGGCGACTATGTGCTGCCCGGCGGGGAATCGGCGGTGCTGGTGATGGTCGAGGCCGTGCTCCGGCTGCTGCCCGGGGTGCTGGGCAATCCGGCTTCACCGCAAGATGATTCGCACTCGGCCGACCGGGACCGGCTGCTGGAGGGGCCCAGCTACACCCGGCCGTCGAGCTGGCGGGGTTTGGACGTGCCCGAGGTGCTGCTCTCCGGCGATCATGCCCGGATCGCCGCCTGGCGGCACCAGGCCGCGCTGCGGCGGACCCGGGAACGCCGCCCCGACCTGCTCTAGATTCGGCCGCCGGGGAACATGGTCTTCACGGCCTGGGTGATCGTGGTGCGCGCGGTGGCGTCGTCGCTGGGCTGCAGCGATTCGATCACCACCACGTAGCGCCGATCGGAGCCGACGACACCGGTCGACAGGTGCATCCAATGCGGCCCGATGCAGCACATCCAGCCCTGCTTGACCGCGACCGGTTCGGCGAACAGCCCGTCCGGGATGCCGAACCGCTGCGGGTAGCCGTCGATGCCGACCGGGGTGGACTGAGCCAGGTCGCCGAGGATGAGGCTGGCTCGATCCGCCGGCAGTCCGCCGGACCCGTTGAGCAGCCTGTCGTAGTAGCGGGCCAGGTCCGATGCGGTGCTGATGGTGTTCCACCAGGCGCCGTCGGACGGCGGTGCGGTGGCCATCAGGCCGTACCGGGTCGCGACCCGGCTGATGATCTCGCCCCCACCGTCGCGGTTCCAGAACGTCTCGGCGGCCCCGTCGTCGGACGACCGCAGCATGATGTCGAGTGCGGCGCGGTCATCGGCGGTCAGTGCACCGGCCGGCTGCTGCGCCTGACGGAGCAGCAGATCGTCTGCGATGAACAGCTTGGCCACCGAAGCGGTGGCGATGGCTCGTGAGTTGCCGTTGGTGACCATCCGGCCGGTGACCCGATCGAGTACCGCGACCGAGATGTCGGCGCCGTCCGCGGCGGCTTCGTCGGTGGCCTGCCGGATGCGCCCGTCGAGCCCGTCGAACGCCAGACCAGCCGGCGTCAGCGGAACCCCGATCGCGGTTGCCACCGGGGTGACCCCGGAAACCCAGGCCGACGGCGCGGCGTGGTGAGCGCCGCCGGCGTCGTAGCTTTTCTCGTCGCACCCGAACAACACCGCCGAAGCCACCATGATGACCGCCAGCGAGAGTGCCGAAGGCCGCGCGCGCATGGGCCTCCTCGACATGTGTCAGCCGGACTTGAGATGTGGGTTCGCCGTACCGCTATCGGCAAGGTACAGATTACCTCGCCGACAAGCCGCCGGCGGTTACGCCGCCGCCGTGCGGCCATCGGCAGCGGCCGCGATTTCATCCGGGTGCATGCCATCTGGCACAATTGGGCAGTTGTCTTCGCAGCTGTCCGTTTGACGACAGCATGCCCGAACCCATCGGCTCGGTGACCACCCTGCGTCCACTCGGGACGCGTCGGGACAGGTCTGCCGCCGCGACCGCAAGGAAGTGTCTCCGACATGAACACGCTGGACTTCGTCGACAAGGCGTCGCTGCGCGACGACATCCCGGCCTTCGCCCCGGGCGACACCGTCAACGTGCACGTCAAGGTGATCGAGGGCGCCAAAGAGCGTATCCAGGTGTTCAAGGGCGTGGTGATCCGTCGTCAGGGCGGCGGCGTCCGCGAGACGTTCACGGTGCGCAAGGAGAGCTACGGCGTCGGCGTGGAGCGCACCTTCCCGGTGCATTCACCCAACATCGACCACATCGACGTCGTCGTCCGCGGCGATGTCCGCCGCGCCAAGCTGTACTACCTGCGGGAGTTGCGCGGCAAGAAGGCCAAGATCAAAGAGAAGCGCTGACGGCGGTTCGTGTCCGGTACCGGACACCGCTGATCCGCTTACTACCCTGATCTCGTGACCGAAACCACAGACTCGTCACCGGACAACTCCTCCGACGCCTCAGAACCCGCCGAGGGCGCGGCCCGGCGGGCCGCCCCGGAGGCGATTTCCGGGCGACCGCCGGAAGAGAAGAAGCGACCCGTGCTGCGCGAGTCGGTCGTGCTGGTGACGATCGCGGTACTGCTCTACTACGTGATGCTGACGTTCGTGGCGCGCCCCTACCTGATCCCCTCGGAGTCCATGGAGCCCACGCTGCACGGCTGTTCGGGGTGTGTCGGGGACCGCATCATGGTCGACAAGGTCAGCTACCGGTTCGGCGAACCGCAGCCCGGTGACGTCGTCGTGTTCCGCGGCCCGCCGTCGTGGAGCCTGGCCTACCAGTCGATCCGGTCGCACAATGCGGTGGTGCGCGCGGTGCAGAACGCGTTGTCGGTCATCGGTTTCGTGCCGCCCGACGAGAACGACCTGGTCAAGCGAGTCATCGCGGTGGGCGGCCAGACCGTGCAGTGCCGCGAGGACAGTGGGCTGACCGTCGACGGCAAGCCGCTCAACGAGCCCTACCTGAACCCGGCCACCATGATGGCCGACCCGATGATCTACCCCTGCCTGGGCCGGGAGTTCGGTCCGGTCCGGGTGCCGCAGGGCCGGCTGTGGGTGATGGGGGACAACCGCACCCACTCGGCGGACTCCCGCGCGCACTGTTCGAGCACCCCCGAGGGCATGGCGAAGGGGGTGCTGTGCACCGGCGCCGACCCGGATGCGGGCACCGTGCCGGTGGGCAACGTGATCGGCAAGGCTCGGTTCATCGCGTGGCCGCCGTCCCGGTGGGGCCTGGTGCGAGCGTTCAACCCGCAGCAGGGCCATTAGCGATGGCAGTGGCCGCCGCGGCCTGGCCGCCGCGCACCGTCGTCCGCCGCTCGCCCGGGTTGCGCACGCTGGAGTCGGCGCTGTACCGCGGCGGGCTGGGTCCGGTGGCCGGGGTCGACGAGGTGGGCCGCGGCGCCTGCGCGGGGCCGCTGGTGGTGGCGGCCTGTGTCCTGAGGCCGGGCGCGTCCGCGTCGCTGGCGCCGCTGGACGACTCGAAAAAGCTCACCGAGAAGGCGCGTGAGGAACTGTTTCCCCTGATCCGGCGGCATGCCCTGGCCTTTCACGTGGTGTTCATCCCGCCCGCCGAGGTGGACCGGTGCGGGGTGCATGCGGCCAACATCGAGGGCATGCGCCGCGCGGTGGCCGGGTTGGCGGTGCGGCCCGGCTACGTGCTCTCCGATGGGTTTGCGGTGCCCGGGCTGCCGATGCCGTCGCTGCCGGTGATCGGCGGCGACGGTGCGGCCGCCTGCATCGCGGCGGCCAGCGTGCTGGCCAAGGTCAGCCGGGACCGGTTCATGGCCGCGCTGGACGATCCCGGCTACGGGTTCGCCGACCACAAGGGATATGCCACCGCGGCGCATTCGGCGGCGCTGGCGACGCTGGGACCATGCCGTGAGCACCGCCACTCGTATGTCAACGTGCGCCGGGCGACCCGCGCGACAATGGAGACCGACCTAGCAGAAGGACGGCTGAGTAGATGAGCGCTGAGGATCTCGAGAAGTACGAAACCGAGATGGAGCTCTCGCTGTACCGCGAATACAAGGACATCGTGGGCCAGTTCAGCTACGTGGTGGAGACCGAGCGGCGGTTCTACCTGGCCAACAGCGTGGAGATGATTCCCCGCAACGCCGACGGCGAGGTGTATTTCGAGCTGCACCTGGCCGACGCGTGGGTGTGGGACATGTACCGGCCGGCCCGGTTCGTCAAGCAGGTCCGGGTGGTGACGTTCAAGGACGTCAACATCGAAGAGGTGGAGAAGCCGGAGTTGCGGCTGCCGGAGTAAATGGGCTCGCTGGGCAGCTCTACCCTTTGCCGGTGCCTGGGACGCCCGGCGTACCCGGGGTGCCGTCGGCACCGCCGGGGCCACCGATGCCACCGTCGCCGGCGGTTTGACCGTTGATGCCCATGCCGCCCTGGCCGCCGGTCCCGCCGCTGCCGTTGCCGTTGGGGCCGATCTGCCCCCCAGTACCGCCACCGCCGCCGGCACCGCCCGTGCCGCCGCTACCGAAACCACTGCCACCGCCGGTGCCGCCGGCGCCGCCGGCGCCGCCGGTGCCGCCGAGGTTTGTCACAGGACCGGTGTCGCCGCCGCCGGTGCCGCCGTTGCCGCCGGTACCGCCGACACCAGGGGTGCCGCCGTGGCCGTTCCCGTCGCCGCCGACACCGCCGGCGCCGCCGGTGCCGCCGACGTCGTAGTAGGTGGCGGTGCCGCCGTTGCCCCCGGTGCCGCCGTTGCCCCCGGTGCCGGCATCGCCGTCGTAGCCGGTTCCCCGACCGCCGTTGCCGCCGGCTCCGCCGCTGCCACCGTGGCCGTCCCCCCAGCTCGGTCCGCTGAAGCCGCCGTCGCCGCCGTTGCCGCCCTTGCCGCCGTTGCCGATGCTGCCGGCGAAACCGGTTGCGTCGCCGCCGTCCCCGCCGCGGCCGCCGCTGCCCGCCTTTCCCGGAACCGTCTGGTCGCCGTAGCTGCCGGTGCCGCCGTTGCCGCCGTCACCACCGTGACCGCTTCCGCCGCTGTCGCTGAATCCGTTGCCGCCGTTGCCGCCGTCGCCGCCGGTGCCGCCGTAGCCGCCCGCGCCATAGCCGCCGGTGCCGCCGGTCCCGCCGTTGCCGCCGGTGGTGAGGCCAGCAGTTCCGTTGCCGCCGTTGCCGCCCCTGCCGCCGTCGCCGCCGTTGCCGGGACTCGTGTAGTTGCTCCCGGCATTGCCGCCGTTGCCGCCGTTGCCGCCGACACCGGCGGCGCTGCCGTTGCCGCCGTTGCCACCCGTGCCGCCGTTGCCGGCGACGGTACCGGTCCGGTCGATGCCGACCCCGCCGGTGCCGCCGGTGCCGCCGTACCCGTTGCCGGCGAAGCTGGTGTTGGGATGGCTGCCACCGGTGCCGCCAGTGCCGCCGTTGCCGCCAATGGATCCGATCCTGCCGGCGCCACCGCCGCCCCCGCCGCCGCCGCCGAAGCCGCTGCCGTTGCCGCCAGCACCGCCGTCGCCGCCACTACCGCCCCCGCCGCCGCCCTCGCGACCGCCGGATCCTCCTCGACCGCCGGCGCCGCCGCCCCCGGTGAGCCCGGCGCCGCCGTGCCCGCCGGCGGCGCCGTTGGTCGCGGTGTTGAAGCCGCCGCCGCCATTGCCGCCGTTGCCGCCGTTGCCGCCGGTGCTGCCGTTGCCGCCGTTGCCGCCGACCCCTGCGGTTCCCGTGGTCAAGCTTCCGCTGGCGTAGCCGACATCACCGCCGTTGCCGCCGTTGCCGCCGATCCCGTACGTGAATGGGGCATTGTCGCCGCCGGTGCCTCCGTCGCCGCCGGTGCCGCCCTTGCCGCCGCCGCCACCGGCATCGGCGTCGCCGCCCTTTCCGGCGTTGCCGCCCTTGCCGCCGTCACCGGCCCTGCCGGCTATTCCGTGTGAGGACGCGCCGCCGTTGCCGCCGTCACCGCCTATGCCGCCGTTGCCGCCGTCACCGCCGCGGGAGTTGACACCGAAACTGTTGCCGCCGGTACCGCCGTCAGCCCCCTTGCCGCCGTCACCGCCGCGCCCGCCGGAACCGAGCTGGGTGCCGCCGTCCCCGCCGTTGCCCCCCTTACCGCCGTTCCCGCCGGTCTGACCCGTACCGGCGGTAGCACCGGATTGAGCCCCCGGCGTTCCACCGGCACCGATGGCGCCGTCGCCGCCTTTTCCGCCGTCGCCGCCGTAGCCGTAAACGCCGCCGTTGCCGCCGTTGCCGCCGTTGCCGCCGTTGAGGTGGCCGG
>CAZGGK010000023.1:0-60379 GCA_964525125.1 uncultured Mycobacterium sp. | reverse complement strand
CTCACCGAACTGGGCATCAAAGTGGCTTACTAAGCCAAATGTCCTAAGTCAGGTCGGAATGAGCGCAATGAAACCTCTCGCGCCGGTCGCCGTCGCGAGTGCGATCGTCGTTGGCGTTGTCGGAATCCCCGTCGTCCAAGCGACGCGCGCAGACGTGGCTCTGCTGTCGGACACCGCGATCTTTGTCGGGGGGACCATGTTGACGACGCCGTCGGCGACATTCGCCCACACCGCAGCCGATCTCTTCCTGCGGCCACTGGGATTCGACGCCGGCAACGACCCGGCGGTGTGCGTGATCGGTGCCGCCGGCTGCGACTCCCCGCTGCAGGTGCTGACCACCCCGGAACTCATCATGCAGGGTCATAGCAGTTTCGCTGGAGCAGCCGAGATCGTTCGCGCGGTGCAGGCCGAACTGGCGGCCAACCCGGGCGCTTACGATGCCGACCATCCGCTGTGGGTGTTCGGCTATTCGCAGGGTGCCACCGCCGGGTCGATCGCGATGGCGCAACTGGTCCACGACGGCGTCGACCCGCAGGCGCTGCACTTCGTGTTCATCGGCAACCCGTCCGATGCGACCGGCGCGTGGGCGGATGCCTCCGGTGCCACGAGCACCGGCGACCTCTACCCGCTGCTGCAGGGTTTCCAGACCCCGAACAATGCGTTCACCACCACCGTCTACACGTTCCCCGGCGACCCCGTCGCCGACTACGCGTCGAACTCCATGCTCGGCTTGTTCTGGGAGCACGTCATGTACATGGGGCTCACCCCAGCTGAGGTCGCCGACCACACCGCCAGCACCGACGGCATGATCACCAACATCGGCATCTCCGGTGACATCGACCAGTTCAGTACCTGGCTCAACGCTTTGGCCAACGGCGGCTTGATCGACAGTGGCGTCTTGGTGGGTCTGGTCAATTCGATCGTGGAGATCATTTACAACGGCTTCAACAACATCGATGGCTTCTTCACCGACTGGATGGGCATCGACTGGAGCGGGGTCGAGCAGACCCTCGACGTATTCTTCCCGACGGTCTGACCGACCGATCACGAGCGTTTGCCTGCTTATGCCTCGACGACGGTGGGAAGTGTTTCGAGTCAGCGGAAGTCGTCGCCGTTGCGGGTGTACAGCGGAATGCCGGCGGCCAGCGCGGTCGCCGCGACGAGCACGTCGACCATACGGTGACCGCGCGGCATCCGGTCGGCCGTAACCACGGCGGCGTACCCACGTGCCCGCGCCCGAGCGCAGTCACCGTCGAACGGCAGCGGGTCCGGACAAGATTCGATCTGCTGCAGCCGGACCCCGGCGGCGGGCTCGGATGGTGGGGGTTGCCGCAGGGTGCGGCAGAAAAAACTTGCCGGAAGACCTTGCTGAAACAAAACCGAAAGGCTTACCTTAAACGCACATTAGATCGCGCGGCCTCTTGCCTAAGGAAGTACCAGCGATGGCTGATCGACGCATAAGCAAGAACGCTCGGCGCCCGCGTCGAGCGCTCATCCGCCGCTATCCGCGTGCCGTGGGGTTGACCGGCGGGATCGGCGCGTTCTTGGCGTTGGGGCTGTTGGCTTCCGCGCCCGAGGCCAACGCCGATGAGTTCGACGTCATCGCTGACCAGATCCTTAATGCGGTCATCGGTGCCTTCGGCGGTCAGACCGGCCTTTCCGGGGCCATCCCAGAGCTGGGCAGTCTGGGCGTGGGTGCCGCCGATGCCACGGTGGGTCTGGGTTCGCTGTCTGATCTTGGCGCGGCGGCAGCGGTCAGTCCTGCTGATACCTGGTTGCATGGGCTGGAGCAGGACTGGATCAACAGCGGCTTCGGTCAGCAGGTCGATGCCGCGCTCAATGCCTGGTTCAACCACTCCGCCAACGCTGCCGGTTTCACCACCGGTGCGTGTGGGCTGATCTGCAATGGCGCCGACGGGGTCGGAGGCGGGTTGATCTTCGGTGACGCCGGCCAGGGTGCCACCGGCCTCGCCGCGCAGGTGATGAGTCAGAACTTGCTGGTCAACCCCAGCTTCGAAACGGCCGACCCGTCCGGTTCGGGCTACAGCGGGGTGACCATTCCGGGCTGGACGGAGTCCGGCACCCCGACCGTGATCGCCTACGGAACCCTGCTCGGTTACCCGTCGCCACTGGGGTTTCCGTTCCCCAAGCTGCCGGCATTCCTGGGATTTCCGCAGGAGGCGCCGCCGGGCGGCGGCGACAATTTCGCCGGCGGCGGCCCGGTGGCCACGTCGAGCATCAGCCAAACCGTCGACATCACCGGTGCAGCCGGAACGCCGTACACGCTGAGTGCGGATCTCGGCGGCCAGGGCCTGAACGCGTCCTACGCCTCCGTGCAGGTCACCTTCCTGGGCGCCAACGGGGACGTTCTGGGCACCGCTTCGCTCCAGCCGGTGACGGTCTGGGATCGCCTGGGCTTCACCGGGTTTGAGCAGCGCGACATCTCCGGGACGGTCCCGGAGGGCGCCACCTCCGCGCAGGTGACGACGACCTTCACCGACAAGAACCCGCTACTCGGCCACTACAACAGCGCCTACGCCGACAACGAGTCGTTCACCGTAGGCAATCCCAACCTCACCCCGGCGCCGCTCACCCCGCCGACGTCCGACGTCGGCCACCTCGACCACGTCTTCCTGATCTACATGGAGAACAAGGGCGCCGGCAACATCCTCGGCAGCCCCAACGCGCCGTACATCAACAGCCTGATCAACAGCTACGGATATGCCGACAACTACTACGCGCTGGGCCACCCCAGCGACCCCAACTACTTCCGGGTCATGGGCGGATCGGACTTCGGCATCGACTACAACCCCGTCTCGAATGCCATCAACGCACCCAGCCTCATGCAAGAAATGGATCAGGCGGGCATATCGTGGGCCGGCTACGCGCAGAGCATGCCCGCCCCGGGTGCGATCGTGTCGTCGGGTGACTACGCCGTCGACGCATTGCCCTTCGCCACATTCGGCTACGTCTACAACAACACTCCCGCCTACCTGCAGGAGCACCTGCTCCCACTGACGCAGCTGGCCACCGATCTGGCGGACCCGAGCACCTTCCCGGGATTCACCTGGATCGCTGCTGACGGGTCTTACAACATGGAAGGCCCCACCAATACTCTTGGCAGCATTCTCCAGTGGCTTTTCAGCATGCTCACGACGCACCAGTACAACGTCGCGGCGGGCGACCAGTTCCTGCAGCAAGAGGTATCCACCATTGAAAACTCGGCGACCTGGAATGACCCGACGCAGAAGAGCGCGATCATCATCACGTTCGACGAGGACAGCAACAACCTGTCACTGGGGCTGGGCAACGAAGGCAACAACGTTCCGATGATCATCATCCCGAACCAGGACGCGGTGACGGCCGGCGGTATGCAGTCCGGCCATTTCGTCACCGACACCTACTACAACCAGTACAGCCTGATGGCCACTCTTGAATACGCCTTGCGTACGGCGCTGGGAACGCTGGGCCCGCTCACGGCGAACGACTTGTACGCGCAACCCATGAATACCTTCTGGCGATGATGCGGGTGGCGACGGTGTCGTAGCTCCGCTTTTTGATTGCTGCTGTGTGCGCCGCCGCCATTCGCGGAGACGACGCCGAGAGCGGTGATGTGGTCCATACACTTATCGCGTGAACATCAGCAAGATCATCGCCGACTTCGCTATGGCGCCGGTCCGGTCCGGCGTCGCGGTGGCCGACGCCGGACTCGCGGTCGCAGCCCTGGCCCTCGGGTCAGTGAAGCGGTCTCTGGGCGAGGAGGGCCCGAAGACGGTGGACCCGATCACCGATCTGCTTCCGTTGCGCGGTGCGATCATTGGCGCCAACCGAGTCGCCGAGTTGACCGAGAACGACAGGGCGATGGGGCGCGTTCTGGAGCGCGACGGCCCGGCGGACAAGCTGACGCGTCCGGGCGGGGTTGTCGACCTGTTGACCGCGCCCGGCGGTCTGCTCGATCGGCTATCCGTCGAAAGTGGCTCGCTGGAGCGGATTCTGGCACCCGGTGGACTCGCGGACCGACTGCTCGCCGAAGACGGACCGCTCCAACGGATGTTCGCCGAGGACGGCATCGTCGAGCGGATGTTGGCCGAGGACGGCGTCATCGACAAGCTGACGGCCAAGAACGGACCGCTCGAGCAACTCACCGAAGCCGCCGAGATCCTCAGTCGGCTGGCGCCTGCCGTGGAGACGCTGACGCCCACCGCCGACACCCTCGACTCTGCTGTCGACACACTCAATAGGGTGGTCAACTCGCTGAGTGGCATCACGGATCGCATTCCGCGGCGGCGATCGACGCGTTCGAAGCGCGTCAAGGACCATGATGTCGTCGCCGGGTGAGCCGATCGCGCTAGGCGCGCTAGCGCACCCCGCGTAACACAATTACGCTGCTCATCGTGGAGACGATCAGCAGCACGGACGCCAAGAACCAGCTCAACCGGCTCTTGAACGACGTCAGGGCCGGCGCGTCGTTCACCATCACCAGCCATGGCCGGCCCGTCGCACGGCTCGTGCCGATCACCGCTGTACCGCGCAGGTTCGGCCAGCTGCCCAGCCTCGTCGTGCCGGAAGACTTCGACGATGCGCTGCCGGCAACAGAACTCGCGACCTGGGAAGACGCCGAGGCGTGAACATCCTGCTCGATACCCACCCCCTGCTGTGGCTGGTCAGTAAGCCTGCGGGCGTAGCCGCCGAAACGCTTGGAATCCTGACCGAACCCCGAACCTCGGTGTGGATCAGCGCCGCCTCCGCGTGGGAGATCGCGACCAAGACCCGGCTGGGTCGGCTCGACGGCGCGGCCCTGTTGTCGACCTGGAGTGAGATCCTTGCCGACATGAGCGTTGCGGAACTGGCGATCGACTCCGCTGACGCGATCCTTGCCGGCCGGCTTGCCTGGGAACACCGGGACCCGTTCGACCGCGTCATTGTCGCCCAGGCGTTGCGGCGCAATCTCACCATCGCCACCCGTGATGCCAAGGTCATCGACGCGGCGATCACGCCAACCCTGAGGGCGTGAACCGATCCCGACGAGTTTGCTCTGGACTCAGTCGCACGGCGTGCGACCGTTCTACCGCCGTACAGCCCTTCGATGACACGCCGGGGAACTCATGCTCGGCGGGGCCACTGGCGTGACTACGGCACTTTGGCGGCGATCTGGTGAGCGATGTTGACGGCGGCGCCGGTCGGGCCGAGGCAGGTGGTGACGTCCACGATCACGTTGTTCGCCGCGGTCAGCGCCCGCTCGCAGGCGCCGAAGCTGTTGGGGGAGGTGACGGTGGCGCTCAGCGTGCCCATCGTGTTGGAGACCGGGCCCACGTTCTGCACCTGCGAATTGCCGTTGGCGGCAATGGTGAATTGGCGGTTCGAGCAGGCCGGCCAGCCTTGTGCGGACGCGGTGAAGAAGGCCTCGGCGTCGTGTGCCGAGGGAAACGACACGACGACCTGGTTCACCGCGCTTTGCGGGGGCTTGGCCACGACCTGCGCCAGCACGCCGATGTACCCACTGCCCGCATAAACCTTGGCCTGCCCCGCGGCCGACAGCGGAAGACAGGCTTCGTCGGCCACCGCGAAGCTGTTGTCGGGCATCGTCGTCATGGTGCCGGTCGTGGTCATTCCGGTGGCGCCCATGGCGGCGTTGATCTGGTCCACGCTGAGCAGCAGGCCATCCAGCGAGCCCGACGGGGGTGGGTTCGCGGGCGGCTGGGGCGCGCCGGGGGACGAGCTCGCGGGCGCCGCGGGTTGCGCGGCCGGGGTCGGGGTGGGGGCCGGGGTCGGGGTGGGGGCCGGGGTCGGGGTGGGGTGGCGATGCTGCAGAAACACGTAGCCGGCGACGCCGGTGATGCCGATGGCCACGACCGCGACGGCCCCGACGATCGCGGCGATGAGGCCGGTTCGACGTCGGGGTTGCGCCATCCTGGCCGGCTGGAAGTGCCGCTGATCGGCGCGGAAATCCGTTATCGGACGGGTAACTGTTTCGGCGTGGCGTCGAGTGACCGGCGCCGGCGCCGGCCGGGCATGGGGGACGGTGATCGCGTCGAGCGCGGCATCGGCCAGTTCGATGGTGGTGGTGTAGCGCAGGTTCGGGTCTTTCGCCATACCGGTCGCGATGACGTCGTCGAGCTGCGCGGGCAGATTCGGATGACCAATCGAGGGCCGGGGCGGCGGGGTGTTGAGGTGCGCGGTGATCAGGTGGACGGTTGTGGTGCCGGCGAACGGTGGGTCTCCGGTCAGCGCCTCATACAGCACGCAGGCCAGTGAGTAGATGTCGGCGCGGGCGTCCTCTCGGGTATGGGGGTCCAACCGCTCGGGCGCGATGTAGGCGAAGCTGCCGATTGTGCTGCCGGACTTGGTGATCCGCGTCTCGTCGGCGACACGCGCGATCCCGAAGTCGATCAGGTAGGCGAAGTCGTCGCGGTCGAGCAGGATGTTGGAGGGTTTGACGTCGCGGTGCACCAGGCCCACCTCGTGGGCGGCATGCAGGGCATTGGCGACCTGGCCGATGATGCGGACCGCCCGCGCCGGTTCCAGCGGACCGTCGACCAGCACGGCTTGCAGATCGCGACCCTCGATCAAGCGCATGTCCACATAGAGGCGTCCGTCGATCTCGCCGTAGTTGTGGATGGGGATGACGTGCGGATTGTTCAATCGCGCGGCGGCGTGCGCCTCCCGGCGGAACCGGCGCTGGAACTCCTCGTCGTCGGAGAGATTGGCGGGCAGCACCTTGATGGCGACGATCCGGTCGGTCTCGGTGTCGTGGGCCCGCCAGACCTCACCCATGCCGCCACGGCCCAACAGCGCCAACAGGCGGTAGCGCCCGAACGGGGCTCCGTCCATTTCGGCCTCCCGGCAGCAGCGGTCGAAAACACCATAAGGCGGGTGGCAGCCGTGTGTTCGGGAAAGCGCGATACGCCGGCGGCCGAAACGGCTCAGAGCGGCCGGGCGCCGGGCTCGAGCAGCCGTTTGGGGTGCATGCCCTCAACCTGGCCGATGAACGGCGGGTGGATGCTGTAGCCGAGCATGCGGCGGATGTCCTCCGAGACGGTGCGCACCGTTTCGCGTGTGGTGGACAGGGTGAACGCCTCCTGCGGCCGCAGCCAGGGCTCGCAGTACTGGGCGGTCACCGCCAGCCGGGCCCGGCCCGAGCGGTTCGCCCCGCCGCCGTGCCAGAGGGTGCCGGGGAAGAACACGCAGGAGCCGGCGCTCATGACAACCGGTTCGCGTTCGGCTTCGGTGGGCGTGCGGTCCCCCCACAGGTGACTGCGCGCGACGACATCGGTTGCGCCGTTGTCGGCCGTGAAGTCGTCGATCGCCCATATCGTCGCCGCCCCCAGCGCTTTTCGGGGTCTTGGCACGGGGTAGAAGCCGTCGTCGGTGTGCAGTATCTGAGCCTGCTCACCGGCCTCGATGTTGATCACCTGCAACATCGAGAGCAGGTAGTTCGGCAGGAACAGGCGGTCGAGCAGTGCCAGGACGCGCGGATGGCCGGCGATCCGATCGCAGCTGCGGGTCTTGTTGAGCACCCCGTAGACACGCTGGGTGGCACGGCCCTCGAAGGCGTTGCGGCCGTTGCGGTCCAGCAACGGCGTGACATCGGCCCGGATCTCGTCCAACTCCGACGCGGTGAGCAGGTCCGGCAGGATCACATAGCCGTCGCGCCGCAGCGCCGCCAGGTCCGCTTCGGCGACGCGCGGATCGACGCTTGCCCCGGTGCTCGCGGTGCGCCGGTAGGTGCCCGCCAGGTCGCCCGTCAGCAAGTCCGACATCGACACCACGTCCGCGTCCATCGGTGAACCACCCCATTCTCGCAAACGTAACACAATTACGTTATGGTCTGTAGCATGGCACGTGCGCCGGTTGGGCGTCAACAGCTGCTCATCGCGGCCCGCGACGAATTGATCTCCGGCGAAGGCGCATTGGAGCTCGGCGCGTTGACCCGTCGCGCCGGGCTGAGCACCGGCGCGCTGTACCACCACTTCGGCTCCAAGTCCGGGCTGGTCGCCGCCGTCTACGACGACTTCTACGCCGGCTTGCAGGCCGCGACCGCGGATGAGCATCTTCCCGATTCCGATTGGGCCACGCGGGAGCGCGAGCGAACCGGGCGGTTTGTCGCCTACCACTTCGACAACCCGTTGGCCGCCGTGCTCCTGGCCCGAATACCGTCGGACACGCAACTCGCCGAACTGGAGGCGGTCTACATCCAGACCATGAGCGCCCGCGCCGCCGAGAACATCAGGCACGGAAAGGATCTCGGCCAACTGCCCGCCGGCGTCGACCCCGACAGCGCCGGGGCCTACGTGATCGGCGGGTTGCGCAACGGCATCGCACAGCAACTCCGCCGCACCCCGCGCCGCGCGCCGGGCCGCGTTGCCGACATGCTGTGGCAGCTGACCGCGGCCACCCTCGGCGTCGAGGGCCACCCGCACGGCGCCTGATGCCCGGGCGGTGCTGCGGGTCGTCGATCAGAATGCCGGGAGCGGCGAGGGGAAAGCAACGTGCTACGGGAATCGGGGGGGGGGGGGCTGTCACCGAGCATTGTGCCAATCCAATGGTAATTTGGTGCCATGACCGTGACGGTGGACCGACTGGGACGGCTAGTCATTCCGAAAGCGCTGCGGGTAGCGCTCGGGATCACCCCCGACACACCGCTCGAGCTGATCCCGGACGGGGCCGGCCTGCGGATCGAGCCCGTCCAGCGGTGTGCCCGCCCGGTCGGGACGCAAGACGGTCTGCCGATACTTTCCCCGGTGGAGGGTGCGGTGCTGACCGATGACGACGTACGCCGACTTCGCGATGACATCCAACGATGATCATTGGGCCTGCGACACCAGCGTGGCCGTCGCGGCACTTGATTCCACCCACGAAGCGCACCCGTCCTGCCGCCGAGCTCTGGTTCAGCATCGCCCCGCGCTTGCGGGGCATGCGGCGTTCGAGACATATTCGGTGCTCACCCGCCTTCCCCTCCCGCTGCGCCTGAACGCAACGCAAGCGGCCTCGGTGCTGGTGACCGCATTCCCGGCCGCGTGCTGGCTCGACGCAACTGCCACCGACGACCTATTTGGGCGGCTTGCCGACCTCGGCATCGTCGGCGGATCGGTCTATGACGCTCTCGTCGGTCATGCCGCCATGACGAATCGGCGCGTGCTGCTCACCCGTGACCGACGGGCGGAGCGCACCTATCGAGCACTCGACGTGCGGTATCAGTTCGTCGACTGAGTATCTCGCCGCGCGCGTCGGCGTGTGGGTCCGAATCTGTCGGACCGGCGCGGAAGACTTCAACCCATGAGCAGACGCAACCGGGAGAAGCGGGCAGCCAAGCACAAGAACCGTCGCCGCGAGGTCCCCACGCGGGAGCGCGTCGGCTTCGACTCGGGACCGGACCGCGCACTGCTCCTCGAACGCCTCGTCGTCGCATTGAGCACGGCCGCCACGTGCTCTGCCGACCAGCTTCCGGGTCGCGCCACCCAACTGCTCGTCGAGTGCCGGGGCTGCCCGCGTGAGTTGGACGTTGCGGCCGGCCTCGCCATGGACGAGGCCATCAGAGCAGCATGGGAGCATGGCTGGCAGCCGTCCGATATGCACGAAATCGCCTGTCGCAGAATGAATGCGGCCGAGGTACGGTACCTTGACGAGGCCATTGTCCTCGAGTCGCGGCGGTACGCGGCGGCGACAGTACATCCGGCCTGGCGCGCCGACATCGCCCGGCTCGCGGCCGTAGTCGGCGCAAACACCCAGCCGCCACAGATGTGGCGGTGGGCGGCGTCGAACGTTGCCGAACACCGCGAGGCCCTGACCGTCGTCGTCAAACTGCTTAATCTTCTCGGCAGACTCCCCGTGCTGGAGGTGATCCTGCCGCTGCCCGGTGGGCACCGGCACACCGCAGCGACGGTCAGCGATGCCGACGGAAAGGTTCTCGGCCGGGTGCGCGCGCTGCTGGCAAAAGCCGAGGCCACCGAGTTCCCCGACGAAGCGGAGGCACTCTCGGCCAAGGCCCAGGACCTGATGAGCAGGTACTCACTGAAAGAAGCGCTCGCCCGGCATGACCGCGGCCGGCAGCCGGCCGCGGCCGCGCGACGGATCTGGATCGAGAACCCCTACGCCGCGGCCAAGGCGACGCTGGTGCAAACGGTGAGTACGGCCAACCGTTGTCGCGCGGTGTGGGCGGAGCGGCTCGGATTCGTCACCGTCATCGGCAGCGAGACCGACCTCAACCTGGTCGAGCTGCTCACCACGTCGCTGCTCGTTCAGGCCAGCCGGGCGATGCTGCACGCCGGACGCCGCGGTGGTGCACGAGCGCGGTCCCGGTCGTTTCGCCACTCGTTTCTGGTCGCCTACGCCCAGCGCATCGGCGAACGGCTCGACAGTGCGAGCGCCTCGGTCACCGCAGCGGCCAGGCGTGACGGTCGGCTGCTTCCGGTGCTGGCGGCCAACAGCCGGGCGACCGAAGAACTCACCGAATGTCTCTTCCCGTCGACGGTGCCGCGCTCGGTGCCGGTGTCCAATGGCGCGGGCTGGGGAGCGGGTCGGGCAGCGGCGGAGATGGCGGTGCTCGACGCCCGGGAGGCGATAGCAGGTTAGCTCAAGGAGGGGAACGGTTCGATCCCGAAGTGCTACCGTTAGCACATGACTGCGGTGGGCGTGCGTGAGTTGCGGCAGCGGGCCAGCGAACTCCTGCGCCGCGTCGAGGCGGGCGAGACGATCGAGATCACCGACCGGGGGCGCCCGGTCGCGTTGCTCTCGCCGGTGCCCGCGGGCGGTCCGTATGAACAGATGCTGGCAAGTGGCGAGATCGAACGGGCCAAGTTCGACACCGATGAGCTGCCCGAACCACTCGAACTCGAACGAGGAGTCGAGCTGCCGTCGGTAACGCTGGCACGCCTTCGTGAACAGGAGCGTTGATGTCGGCCATCTACCTTGACTCGTCGGCGATCGTCAAACTCGCGGTGCGTGAGCCGGAGTCGACGGCATTGCGCCGCTACCTTCGTAGCCGCCGTCTTAGGGTGTCGAGCGCCCTCGCCCGCGCCGAGGTACTGCGGGCGCTCCTCGACAAGGGTGAACCGGCGCGCAAAGCCGGGCGTCGGGTGCTCGCCAACCTCGACCTGATCCGGGTCGACAATCGGGTACTTGATCTTGCCGGTGGCCTGCTGCCATTCGCGTTGCGCACGCTGGATGCCATTCACCTTGCGACCGCGCAGCGACTCGGTGTCGACCTGGGCCGGTTGTGCACATACGACGACCGGATGCGCGATGCCGCCGAGGATCTCGGCATGGCGGTGATCGCGCCGCATTGAGGATGCATCCGGTATGGGCAATACGCCTGCGACCGAGCCGCTACCGTCTCCAAAGGAACAGTCGACACATTGGGCAGAGGAGCCAGAGCATGCACCCCTTCCGCGCGGCGGTCGAGGCCCGTGATGAGGCCGCGATCGAAGCCCTGCTCGCCGACGACGTGGTGTTCACCAGTCCGGTGGCCTTCAAGCCCTATCCGGGTAAGGCGATCACGGCGGCCATCCTGCGTGCGGTGATGCGGGTGTTCGAGGACTTCCACTACCTGCGCGAGATCGCCGACGGAAGCGACCACGCGCTGGTGTTCGAAGCCACCGTGGACGGCAGGACGGTCACCGGCTGCGACTTCCTGCATCTGAATTCCGACGGCAAGATCGACGACTTCATGGTGATGGTCCGGCCGCTGTCGGCGGCCAACGCACTGGCCGCCCGGATGGGCGAGCAGTTCGACCGGATCAGCGCCGAAGCCGCCGCGGCGGGGTGAGGTTATCGGCCTGGGCGGATCGTAAGACCGTGCAGCGCATAAAATGGCCCGCCATGGATGAGATCGCCGGTACCGGCAACGTCGGGCTGCTCGGCATCGGGGCGTACCGACCCGACCGGGTGGTCACCAACGACGAGATCTGCGAACGAATCGATTCCTCCGACGAGTGGATCTACACCCGCACCGGGATCAAGACCCGCCGATTCGCCGCCGACGGCGAATCCGCCGTCTCGATGGCCGTCGAGGCGGGCCGTCGGGCCATCACGAGCGCACAGCTCACCGGTGCCGACATCGATGCGGTGATCGTCGCGACCAGCACCCATTTCCTGCAGACCCCGGCCTGTGCACCGTTGGCCGCGTCCGCGATTGGTGCGCACGGGGTTCCCGCTTTCGACATCAACGTCGGCTGTGCCGGCTTCGGCTACGCGCTGGGCGTCGCGGCCGACATGGTGCGGGCCGGCAGCGTCGGCAAGGCGTTGGTGATCGGCTCGGAGAAACTGTCTCCCACGATCGACATGACCGATCGCGGCAACTGTTTCATCTTCGCCGACGGCGCCGGGGCGGTCGTGGTCGGCGAGACCCCCGACCAGGGTGTCGGCCCCACCGTCTGGGGCAGCGACGGCGAACAGGGTGACGCGATACGGCAGGACATCGACTGGATCGATTACACCGAAAACCCCTCCGGTGCGAGGCCGTTCCTGCGGATGGAGGGCAGCGCGGTATTTCGTTGGGCCGCTTTCGAGATGGGCAAGGTCGCCGCTCAGGCATTGGACGCGGCAAAAGTGAGTCCCGACGACTTGCAGGTGTTCGTGCCCCATCAGGCCAACAGCCGGATCACCGACCTGCTGGCCAAGAGCCTGCAGCTGGGACCGGACGTGGTGGTGGCCAACGACATCGAGCACACCGGAAACACCTCGGCGGCCTCGATCCCACTGGCGATGGAGGAACTGCTGTCGACGGGCGCGGCCAAACCCGGCGACCTGGCCCTGCTGCTGGGTTACGGCGCCGGCCTGAGCTATGCAGCGCAGGTGGTGAAGATGCCGCCGGCGCCGTCGGAGTGACTCCGAACCCGAGGGCGAAGCGGCCTAGAGCGGTTCCGGGGCGGCATCCGGCACCGCCAGGGCTACGGTGATTTCCAGGATGGTGGCCGGGTCGTCGAGTCGCTCGCCGTAGAGTTCACGCAGTTGCGCCATCCGGTAGCGCACCGTCTGGGCGTGCACGAACAGATCCGCGGCGACGGCGTCGCGCTGGCCACGGTGCAACACCCAGGACCGCAGGGTTTCGGTCAGCCGCTCGGCCTTGGCCGGACGCAGCGCCGCCAGCGGGGCCAGCGCCCGGCGGCGAAGATCCGCGGCGGCGTCGCGGTCGGCAGTCAGCACGAGTTCCACCAGATGCTCGTCGGTGTCGATGATCCCGCCGTCGGCGGACACCGATAGCTCGCGGGCGCGCAGCGCACGCCGATACGACGACCACACCGCCGGCCACGGTCTGGTCGGTCCCACCAGCGCCGGCCGGCCCTGCAGAGCCGACTGCAGCTGGCCGCGGGCCCGCGAATCGAGATCCGGGACCAGCAGCACGGCCAGCCCCTCGGCGGCCACCACCCCGGGAAGCTCCTCGCTGAGTTGCAGCGTCGACCGGCCGAATCGCGCTGCCAGGCCGCGAGTCTGGCTCTCGGCCAGCAGGATCGCGGTCAGGGTGCCCGGTGGCTCCCACCCCGCCCTCTCCGCGCTGGCCCGCAGCGTCTCGGGTGGCTCACCGGCGAGCAGTTGCTGCGCCAGCCGGTCCAGGTAGCGCTGCCGGACCCGCCCGGTGGTGGCCAGCTCGTCGGCGTGCCCGGTCACGCTGGAGGCCGACAGCTCGTCGATGAACGCGAACACCAACTCGGCGAATCGGGCGACGGTCTCGGCGCTCAGCCCGGCGCCCACGGCGGCGCCGGAGAGTTCCTGCCACGCCACCCGGGCCCCGACCCGGTAGGCCGACAGCAGTGCGTCCATGGAGCGGCCGTTCCGGGCCTCGCCACGACCCAACTCGTAGGCGCCGTCGAGGGCGGGTGACAGGGCGGCGGCCGGATCGGTGTCCTGCGCCCGAACGGCCAGCCGCAGGAAGGCGCCGAGTGCCAACTGCACGGCGTTCTCGATGTTCTGTCCCATCCGCCCGCTGAAGGCGTCGGTGTAGCTGGGCACTTCGACGGTCACCGCGCGCACCGTGTGCTCGGCCATCGTCGGGAGCACGGCCAGCAACGCGGCGGACACGTCGTCGGACAGTGCCAACCCGGTGAAACGCGGAAGAGGCTCCAAGGAATTATTCCCAACGAACAAGAAATAAAAATTGCTTCACACTGGACAGCCTAGATTTTATAGCTTTGGCTCAGTCAAGGTAAGAGCATGACAACAACAGCACCCCGGCCCGGCGTCGGCGCGTTGCGTGACCGGGTCATCGCGCTCGTCGAGCGCCTCACCACCCCGCTGGTTCCGGCGGACTACCTCGACGTCATCGACCCGCTGCGTTCACTGAGCGAGTTGCGCGGACGCATCGTCGCGATCCATCCCGAAACCCGCGACGCGGTCAGCGTGGTGATCAAGCCGGGCCGCAGCTGGCGCACCCACGTGCCCGGCCAGTACGTCCGCATCGGGATTGACGTGGACGGCGTACGGCAATGGCGCGCCTACTCACTGACCTCCACCACCCGACGGTCCGACGGCTGTATCGCGATCACCGTCAAGGCCATCCCCGGCGGCGTCGTCAGCAACCACCTGGTCCGGCGCGCCACCGTCGGCACCGTCGTCCAACTCGACCAGGCCACCGGAGACTTCAGCCTGGGCGCCCGGCCACCGGCCAGGATCCTCTTCCTCACCGCGGGCAGCGGCATCACCCCGGTGATGGGCATGCTGCGCAACATGTCCGACCGGGACTCCGACGTGGTCGTCGTGCACTCCGCGCCGACCGCCGACGACGTGATCTTCGGCGGCGAGCTGCGGATGATGGCCAGGAAAGGCCGAATCCGGCTGGTGGAGCGACACACCGACGTCGACGGCATGCTCGACATCGCCGAACTTCCCCACCTGGTCGACGACCTCGCCGAACGCCAGACCTGGGCGTGTGGTCCGACCGGGCTGCTCGACGCGGTGCAGGCGCGCTGGGCGGCCGACGGCATCTCGGAGCGACTGCACGTCGAGCGGTTCCGGCCCACCGTCGTCGCCACCGGGGAAGGCGGCACCGTGACGTTCACGAAATCCGGCACCGTCGTCGAGGCCGACGGCGCCCAGACCCTGCTCGACGCCGGCGAGGCCGCGGGTGTGCTGATGCCGTCGGGCTGCCGCATGGGCATCTGCTACGGCTGCGTCGCCCCATTGCGCGAGGGCGCCGTGCGCGATCTGCGCACCGGGGAGCACACCACCGTGGTACCCGGCGACCACGTCGCCATCCAGACCTGCGTCTCCGCCGCGGCGGGCGCCTGCCGCATCGAACTCTGACGACAGGAGAACTTCAATGACCGCTCTGCAACGCAAGCCCGACAACCCGATCGCCCACCTGTCCGACCAGGACATCGAAGATCTCGGCGCCGAACTCGACGCCATCCGCGCCCAGGTGATCGCCGGCCGCGGCGAGCGCGACGCCGCCTACATCCGCAAGGTCATCGATGCCCAGCGCAAGCTCGAACTCGCCAGCCGCGGCCTGCTGCTGTTCTCACTCTTCCCGCCGGCGTGGCTCGCCGGGACCGCCGGCCTGGCCGTCGCAAAGATCATCGAGAACATGGAGATCGGCCACAATGTCATGCACGGCCAGTGGGACTGGATGCGCGACAACAAGATTCACTCCACCACCTGGGAGTGGGACAGCGCGTCCCCGTCGGCGATGTGGAAGCACTCGCACAACGAGTTGCACCACACCTACACCAACGTGCTCGGCAAGGACCAGGACCTCGGCTACGGGATCATGCGCGTCGACGAGGACCAGCGCTGGAGGCCTTTCTACCTCGCCCAGCCGCTGACCAACTTCGTCAACGCCTGCATCTTCCAGTACGGCATCGCCGGTTATGACCTGCAGATCGGTCGCTTCCTCAAGGGCAAGACCGACAAGGACGTGTTCCGCCGCCAGGCCAAAGACGTGCTGGCCAAAACCGGACGCCAGATGCGCAAGGACTACGTGTGGCACCCGCTGCTGTCCGGGCCTTCAGCGCCTGCGACCTTCGCCGCGAACCTCACCGCCAACCTCGTCCGCAACCTGTGGACGCACTCGGTGATCATGTGCGGCCACTTCCCCGAGGGGGTGCAGACCTACGAGAAGACGTCGATCGACGGCGAAACCCGGGCCCAGTGGTATCTGCGCCAGATGCTGGGCTCGGCCAACATCTCCGGGAGCCCGTGGCTGCACTTCATGACCGGCAACCTGTCGTTTCAGATCGAACACCACCTGTATCCCGACCTGCCCAGCAACCGGTATCAGGAGATCGCGCCCAAGGTGCAGGAGTTGTTCGCGCGCTACGGACTCGACTACGTCAGCGGTCCACTGCCCAAGCAGGTCGCATCAGCCTGGAAGAAGGTGTTCCGGCTGGCCCTGCCCAACGATTTCGCGCGCACTGTGACCGCGGCGATCAATCCCGCCAACGTGACCCGGGCGGTGCTGGGGAACTCGGCGGCCGACAGGGACGCCGCCTGAGCCGGTGCAATCGGCACCGCCCAAAGACGGTCTGCTCAGCTGAACCGGACGTTCAGCGTCGCCAGCCCGAAGATCTTCTTGTCGGCGGATTTCGCGCCGACCAGCACGACCCCGCTGCGGGTCGCCGGGTCCAGCGACTTGACCCGGCCGCTGAACTCGATATCGGCGCCCTCTTTGGCGGACACGATCGCCGGCGCTGACAACCGCACCGCGTAGCGGGTCACCGCGCCCGGGTCGCCCGACCAGGCCGAGGCGAACCCGGCGCCCAGCCCCATGGTGAGCATGCCGTGGGCGATCACGTCGGGCAGGCCGGCCAGCCTGGCGATGTCTTCGTCCCAGTGGATCGGGTTGGCGTCGCCGGCCACACCGGCGTAGTTGACCAGGTCTCCCCGGGACAGTCGGGTGTGGTGCACGGCCAGCTCGTCGCCGACCTTGACGTCGTCGAAGGACGGCGTCCCCGGCGTGCGGGTCACGCCGCCCTCGGCGATCCGCACTTCACCCTCGGGGCGCACTGTCTTCTCGTAGGCGTCATCGGCTGCGCCGATGTCGAGGATGTTCACGTCGTGCATCATCGCGTTGTGCACGGCGGTCTTGATCGCCGGATCGACGTCCTCGGCGGTGACGCCGACGACGGTGGTGTGCAGGGTGTGCACCCGCTCCCCGGCCGCGTCGGTGAAGGTGTTGGTCACGGTGATCAGCTCCCGGCCGGCGATGCTGCGCACCGAGGTCAGTTCGACGTCGATGTGCAGTTCGTCGCCGGCCACGATCGGGCGATGCTGCTCGAAGACCTCCTCGGTCTGCATGTAGGTGTCATAACCGACGACCACCGACTCGAACATCCGGCGATTGCAGTTCATGCCCGGGGTGGAGGTGAACGTCAGCGGCGCCACCAGGTCGGAGTAGCCCAGTTCCGCGGCGGCGGCGACGTCCCAGTGCGCGGGGTGATAGTCCTGCACCGCGCGGGCGTACTCGCGCAGCTTCTCCCGGCCGACCAGGTAGGTGCCGTCCATCTGGTAGTAGTGCCCGACCCGGCCCTGGAGCACCGACGCCTCTGCTGCTGCGGTCATGAATTCACCCAACTGTTCTGTCGGCGGGTTCGCCTGGTCCGATCCATGCACCCTAATGTGCGGACCTGGGCGGCGGATGCAGCGGAGCCCGACGGACCGCATCAATGTCGGACCCCGATGCGAGTCTTGTCGCACCAGGAAAAGGAGTGCGATATGACGACCACGACGCCCCGACCGGGCTTTGCGAACCACAACTTCCGGGTGGATCTCGGTGGTGTGATCGCGCTGCTCAGCAAGAACCTGTACTCCAGTCCGGGGGTGTATGTCCGGGAGCTCATTCAGAACGCGATGGATGCGATCGTGGCCCGCGATGCCCTCGGTGGTACCGCCGCTGGGCGGACCATCGTGATCTCGCCGTACGGCGTGGCCTCGCCGGACTCACCGGCCGAGGAATTCACGATCACCGATGGCGGCATCGGTGTCAGCCCTGACCAAGTCGAGCAGTTCCTGGCGACCGTCGGCGCCAGCTCCAAGCGCGAAGAGCTGGCGCAGAGTCGCCGGACGTACCTCGGCCAGTTCGGCATCGGCCTGCTGAGCTGCTTTCTCATCGCCGACGAGATCACCGTCGTCTCGCGCAGCGCCACCGGCGCGGAGCCGATCGAGTGGGTCGGCAGGAGCGACGGCACCTATCAGGTCCGCCCCCTCGGCAAAGACGTCGAGGTCGGCACCACGGTCCGGTTGCGCCCGCGTCCCGACATGGTCGGCTGGGCACGGGTCGAGCAGGTCACCCCGCTGGTGCAGAAGTACGCCGAATTCCTTCCGGTCCAGATCAGCGTGCTGACCGGCCAGGGCGCGAAGACCGTCTCGCGGCCGTACCCGTGGGTGCTCGACTTCGGCGCCCATCGTTCCGGGCTGCTGCAGGGCGCCCCACTGGTATACGGCGGCGTCGGTGTGGGCAAGCAGTTCGACGCCATCGAAGTCACCGATCCCGGCCTCGGGTTGCACGCGGTCGTCTACATCGGCGCGCGGTCGGGCAAGTCCCAGGCCGCCGGGCGCAACCGCGCCTACATCAACGACATGTTGGTCGATGACGACGAGGACTCGCTGTTGCCGTCGTGGGCCTTCTTCGCCTGGACCGTGGTCAACTCCACCACGCTGGAGCCGACGGCCAGCCGCGAGACCGTCGTGAACAACACTGCTCTGGCGCTGACCCGGCGCAAGCTCGGACAGGCGGTGCTCGGCTGGCTGCGCGCGCTCGCCGACACCGACCCGGACCGGTTCGCCGAGTTCGTCGCCGACAACGAGTTGGAGTTGAGGTCGGCGGCGACCCAGGGCTTCGAAGCCGAGAAACTCGAGCTCGCCGAAGTCGTGCTGCCGATGCTGACCGTCCAGACCACCGAGGGACGCCTGCGACTGGTCGACGTCGTCGGCCGCAACCCGAACATCCTCTACGCCGCCTCGGTCAACGACTTCCGAACCATCGCGCGATTCAATCCTGGTGGGCGGCTGGTGGTCAACGCGGGCCACACCCTCGACCAGGAAGTGCTGCTCACCCTGCCGCAGCTGATGTCGGGGGTGACGGTCACCCGCGTCTATCCGGCATCCGAGGTGGCTGCGCTGACACCGCCGCCGGCTGACGCCATCGGGGAGGTGCTGGCGTTCGAGCAGCGCGCCAGCGGGGTACTTGCGGAAACCGGCTGCCAGGTCGTGGTACGCCGATTTCCGGCGGTCGACCTGCCAGCGGTGTTCATCGGCCGCGGCCAGATCGACACGTCATCGCCGGGATGCGGCGAAGTTGCGCACCTGGTGGCCAACTGGGAGAACCGCGTCGTGCGGGCATTGACCCGAACAGCCGACGACGTGGTGTTCGAGCGGGTCGTGCAACTGCTCTTCGTCCAGGCGCGGATGGCCGGCCAGTACGACGGCCCCGACGATCGAGTGCTGCTCTCCGAGGCGCTCGACGACATCATCCTGCTCGCCGTCGGTGTCGATGACGAGGAGATCGCACGATGAGCGAACCGTTGCAGCCGTTGACCAGCGTCGCGGAGGACCTCGAGAGGCTCGGCGATCAAGCACTCATCGCGGGCGACCTCGACGAGGCACTGGAGTACTACCTCACGGTGACGGCTCTGGGCTTGGCGGACCACGAGGTCCCCACCAGGATCACCGACCTGCTGGGCCGCGTCGCAGTAAAGATCAACGACGTTCGATTTCGGCTGCAGTCACCGGGCGTGCGGGCCGCCGAACTCCGCACCGCGGCAGACCAGGCCACCGACTCCGGCTCGCTGGCCCATGCCGCGCACCTGCGCGTCCAACTCGGTGAAGCGCTCGAGGAGATGGGCGATAGCGAGGACGCCGAGTCCGCCTATCGACAGGCGGTCGTTTTGGCACGCAAAGTCGACGCCGACGATCCGGAACTGATGCTGTACGCCTTCAAGGCTTTGACGAGCTTTCTGGGGCCGACCGCGGAGTCGATCGCACTCGCCTCGGAAATGGGCAGCAACCTGGTCGTCCGCGACGAGATGTACCACCCGATGCGGGCGGCCGAAGCGGCCTGCCACTGGGCGGAGATGGAACTGTGGTTCGCCGAGGAAGCGCCGCACCGGATCGACCACGTGCTCAGCGGCGTCGTCGAGCCTGCCGTCGACATGCTCGACGACGTCTGCGACCACGGGCGAGCGCAGGACCTGAGGCGGCAGGCGGCCGCGGTCCTGCGGATCGCCGGGCGCGACGCCGAAGCCGGCCCGTGGCAGGAAGCGGCGGATGAATACGAGAACTGGGAATGCTTCAGCGATCAGCAGATCCCGGGTCACGTACACCTGTGGGACATCCGGGTCGGTCCGTTCGCCGGTGCCGATGAGGACGAACCATAACTCCCACACCAGCGCAGATCGTCGTCGGCGGTCGTTTATTGCACTATCCACGTATCGGAAGTATTTTCTCAGCGTGATGTTTTCGTTATCTGCTGTTCTCACCCGCTGGATCGTTCCCGCCCTGGCCGTCGCGACCGTCGGCGCCCTGGCTCTGCCCGCCGACCACGTCTCCGTGGGCCCCGATCTGCAGGTCCGCCTGGCCGATGCGGACAACCCGCTGGCTGGCCGGCCGTTCTACGTCGACCCCATCTCGGCGGCGATGCGCGCCGCCAGCGCCCAGCCGGAGAGTGCACAACTGGCCGCCGTCGCCAACACCCCGCAGGCGTACTGGCTGGACCAGGCGTTCCCGGCCGGTTCGGTCGCCGGCACCGTCGCCCGGCACACCGGTGCGGCGGCCGCGGCCGGCGCGATGCCGGTGCTGGTGCTCTACGCCATCCCACACCGCGACTGCGGCAGCTACGCCGCCGGCGGCTTCGGCAGCGGTGCGGCCTACCGCGCCTGGATCGACTCGGTGGCCGACGGGCTGGGCGGCTCCCCGGCGGCGATCATCGTCGAACCCGACGCGCTTGCGATGGCCGACTGCCTCTCCGGCGATGCGCGCCAGGAACGCTTCGACCTGATCAACTACGCCGTCAACACGCTGACCCGCGATCCGGCCGCCGCCGTCTACGTCGACGCCGGGCACTCCCGCTGGGTCAACGCCGAGGAGATGGCCAACCGGCTCAAGCAGGCCGGGGTGGGGCGCGCGCGCGGCTTCAGCCTCAACACCACGAACTACTTCACCACCGAGGAGCAGATCGGCTACGGCGAAGCGGTCTCCGGGATGACGGGCGGGGCGCACTACGTGATCGACACCTCCCGCAACGGTGTCGGTCCGGCCGAGGGTGATCCGCTGGGCTGGTGCAACCCCGCCGGCCGGGCGCTGGGCACCCCGCCGACCACCGACACCGCCGGTTCGCATGCCGACGCCTACCTGTGGGTCAAGCGGGTCGGCGAATCCGACGGCAGCTGCGGGCGCGGCGAACCCTCGGCCGGTCGCTTCGTCAGCGAATACGCCATCCAGCTGGCCCGCAACGCCGGCCACTAAGCCTCGATCCACCGATCGGTTGTCGGTCTGAGGTTGGATTCGGTTGTGTGCGTCGAGGCCGGGGTGCGCTGTGATGTGGGCGTGGATGGTCGCCCGATGTTCGTATCGGGTTGTTCCTTCGGGTCTTTCGTATCGGGGGACGGTGGGAGCGTGCCGGTTAGGCGATCAGCGGTCGGTTCCGGTGAAATAGATTGTTGAACAAGGCGTTCCACGCTGGTTCCCACGGCCAGTCTCGTGGTAGGTGCAGGGTCAGGCGTCGAGCCGAGGATGCGATGCGGGCCGGCACGGTGACCAGGGTGCGTCGGATGGTCGCGGTACGGGACTTGGCCAGCGCCGGCCCGGTCAGGGTCGCTGCGGCGCGGGTGAGGTTGAACGCGATCACGGCCAGCACCAGCCAGGCCGCATTGGCCGCAAATCGTCCCGAGGGCAGATGAGCCAGTGCGGAGTCTTTGAGGTCGGCGTGGACCTGCTCGATGATCGCGTGCCCGCGATGGGTCTTGTCGGCGGCGACGGGATCGAGGTCGGTGGTGGTGAAGAACGCGTGGAAACGCCAGGTGTCAAACAAGGTGGCCTGCCCTTGTTCGCTGCTGGGATTGAGATCGGGGATGCGACGCACCACCAGCCGGCCCGGGACCTGCTCGCTGGTCTTGCGGGAGTCAAACGCGGTGAATCCGATCTCGGCGACCTCGGCACGTGAAATCCACCGTTGAGCGTCTTGGTCGTAGATCGCCTCGGTGTATTCGATGGGAATCCAGGCATCAGGGCTGATCGAGGCGATGGCGGCCTTGACCTTGGGGTCCAGCCGTACGGTGACCGACACCTCGGCGCCACCGCGCAGTGCGGCCGCCACGGTCGGATAGCCGTAGAACGCCGAGTCCGCTCGCAGCAGCGGTCTGGCGGTCGCCTCCGGTGAGCGTAGCCGCGCCACGGCGGCCAGGGTGTCACCGATGATCCGGGCCGCCCCGCGTGGGGAGCCACACGCACCCTTGCGCAAGCGCTGGCCGGTGATCACCGGGGCCGCCTGGTCGGTGGTGACCGTGGTGATCAAGGCGTTGAGGCCGCGGACCCCGGAGTAGCCGTACCCGGATCCCTGTTTGGCGTAGCCGTGCACCTCGATGATGGTGTCGTCGATGTCGACCAGGATCCGGCCGTCGATCCCGGCCAGCACCGGCGTCCGCTCCCGCAGTCGCGCCAGCAGGCGGGCTGCGACGGCGTCAAGTTGGCGGACATGCCCGAATCTGAACTCCCGCAGAAACGACCCCAACGTCGATGGTGCGTACGGGCGGTCGAACACCGTGCGTCTGGCGCCGTGGCGTAGCAGGGCCATGTCGTCGATGTTGTCGGCGCCGGCGATCATGCCCGCGACCAGGCAGCTGACCTTCGCCCCGGCATTGGAGCCCTTGTCTGTCGGCACGCTGAGCTGCTCATCGGCCAACAGGCTCAGGCCACATTGCTGCGCCAGCGCGGCGATCGGGACCAGCCCGGCGCACGACACCAGATTCGGGTCATCGAAGCGAGCCGAGGCAACGGGTCGAGTATGAGATAGTTGCATCTACGAGATGCCCTTCGTCGTGTCCGAATGTGATCCTCAAGAAATCCCATTCTTTCACCACGACAGGGCATTTCGCTTACACGACCCACCCCAGACCCCCACCGCATCGGTGGATCGAGGCTAACCAGATCTTCCGCGTCGCGATTCGGGCTGCCGTCATTAGGCAGCGCGGCTTCGGCGAAGCGGAATCAGAACGGTTTGACGGTGGTGTTGCCGGCGATGAACATGCCATGACCGGTGCCGTCGTTGGTGAAGCGGATGCCGTCGTTCTCCGCCGCGACAATCCAGCCCTGGATGTGGTACGTCCGGCCGGGAACCAGGGTGTCGAACGGGGCGTGGGGGTAGCCGACGCCGATGTTGGCGCTGCGGTAGCTGAACGTCCCCGACGCGGTGATGACGGCTTGATCGTCGTCCGCCGGAGCCCGGACGAAACCGCCCTGGCAGACGACGTTGGGCCCGACCCCCGGATCGGAATCGTCGGAGCCGATCTGACAGAGCATCGGCGGGGTCTGGGTGTGCACCAAGGTGTCGTGCCCGGGCGTCGGATCGGCGGTTGCCGGTGACGCCAAAGCCACCGCGGCACAGATGATTCCGGCCACCGCCGGCGCGATCGCTGTCAGGCCCATTGAAGTTTTCCCGTCAGCTGAGTCCGACCGCACATCCCGGCGATGCCAAGTCAACAGCGGACCGCTTGGAGAACCCTTGGAACACCGGGGTGTGCGGGCTGCCGACTCGAAGCGCAGCCATCACCGCGTCACCGGGAGCGCGAGGACGGGCCTTCCGCAGGTCACCGACGCGCCCGCTTTCGGGGGCACGCCGGCGACGCGGCGAGACTACTTCGGGGGCATCCGAATTCCGCCGTCCACCCGGACGACCTCGGCGTTCATGTAGGAGTTGGTGATCAGTTCGAGCACCATCGACGCGAGCTCCTCGGGCTTGCCGAGCCGGTGCGGAAACAGCACGGACTGACCGAGTTTGGCTTTGAAGGCCTCTGAGGCCTCACCCTCCCCGTAGATCGGGGTGTCGATCAGGCCAGGCGCGACGGTGTTGACCCGGATGCCGACAGCGGACAGGTCGCGGGCGACCGGCAGGGTCAGGCCCACCACGCCGCCCTTGGACGACGAATAGGCTGCCTGACCGATCTGGCCGTCGAAGGCCGCGACACTGGTCATGTTGACGATGGCGCCCCGCTCGCCGGTGTCGGTGAGCTCGTTGCGGCTCATCGCGGTGGCCGCGAGCCGGATGCAGTCGAAGGTGCCGACCAGGTTGATGTCGAGCACCTTCTTGTACAGGTCCAGGCTGTGCGCCGAGGAGAACTCGCCGTCCTTGCCGATGGTGCGCTGCGCCCAGCCGACGCCGGCGGAGTTGACCAGGGCGCGCAGCGGGCCGAGGTCCGCCGCGGTCTTGACGGCGTCGATGATCTGCTCGGTGTTGGTGACGTCGACGGTGACGAACACACCGCCGATCTCGTGGGCGAGTGCCTCGCCCTTCTCGGCCTGCACGTCGGCGACGACGACCCGGGCACCCCGGTCGGCCAACTGACGGGCAGTCGCCGCACCGATTCCTGACGCGCCACCGGTGACGATCGCGCTAGCTCCATTGATATCCACGCCGACAGATTACGGGGGCGGGGGCTGGGTGCCGAGTCGGGGGCGAGTTGGTCAATCGGACGGCGGCGGGCTCATCGACGCGATGTAGTAGCTTTCGTTTCCGCTCGGGTAGCCGCCGCCGTTGGTGGCGATGTGGACGTGGTCGTAGTGGTTGGCGGTTTCCGAGCCGTAATCCGCCGTCCAACTCGGCGCGCCGACGCCCGGGTAGTAACCCTGCCGCCAGATGACGTGCAACACGCCCCAGCGCTTCGCATTGGCCAGGGCGAGCCCGGCGATCTGGTTGCCGAGTTCGATCCCGGCGGCGGAGTGGAAATCCGGGATCATCACGTCGATCGCCAACCCGTTGGGATGCCACCGCAGCGGATCCTGCCGGAACCCGCCGATGGTGGTGATCTCGGGAAACAGCACGCTGATCGCACGGGCCGCCCAGATGGTCCGGACCTGCAGCCCGCTCTCCGGCGCGACACCGGCCGGCAACGCGAGCTGGAAATCTTGAGCGGCGGCCGGCGCATTCGCCGCCAACGAGGCCGCTTCCGCCGGGCTGGCGGTGCGCGGCGCGGCTGCCGCGGTCGGCTGCTGACTGCTCGCAGCCGGTGCGGCCGGGGCCGGAACGCAGCACGGCGGCGCCGCATGTTCTTTGCCCTGCGCGTAGAGCAGCGCGGCCGACACGAGAAGTGAGGCCGCTGTAGCCAACCAGCGGCCCCGGCCGTCGGCTAACACGGCTCGCCCCATGGAGGGCACTTTAGTGCGGTGGGCGCCGCACGGCGGCAAACTTGCGCTATCTCCCGATGAGCTATCGCGGCCCGGCGGCGGGCACCACGCCGCGGGGTAGGTTCAGCGGCAGGTCGGCGTAGGTGGCGATGCCGGGCGCGGCGGCGACGACGGCCGGGATGGCGTTGAGCGGCGGCATGGCCGTCATGATGTGGCCGAGCTCGAAGAAGTCGTCGAGGGATGTGGCGGTCTCGACGAGGTCCGGCGGCGGTGCGAATCCGACCTGCATGTTCACCGTGGGGCGGCCGTCGATGGTGATCTTCCAGCCGTCGCCGTCGATCTTCCAATCCGGTTGCAGCGTCTGGCCCTTCTTCCAGCGCACGTTGATGTCGATGATCGTCCTGCCGCCGACGATGCCCCGCCAACTGGCGAAAACCCCCGCCACGTGGCCGGCCGGGATGGTCCACGACGCCATCACCAGATCCTCGGTGGTGGCGGCGTATTCGGCGACGCAGTTGATCTCGTCGAGCCGCACCCCGATCGCGTCGGCAACCAGTCGCACCGCCTCGGCGAACACCGCGGTGCCGCCGGCGGCCATCGGCGCCAGGTTCGGGTCGTCGATGGCGGTGCCGAAACCCACCGGGCGTTCGGTGGCGGGTGAGTCGTAGAGGGTGGTGTCGGCGGATTCGGTGATGGTGATCTTGTCGATGCGGTCACACGCGGTTGCGGCCACGATCGCCAGCAACTCGGCGAAGCCCGGGCTGACCCCGGAACCGAACAGCGTGGATCCGCCCGCGCGGCAGGCCTCCTCGAGGCGCTGCCGATCCTCGCCGAGGTTGTGCCCGGTGATGAACGACGCCGACGTCACCACGTTGGCGCCGGATGCCAGAATGCGGACCAACTCGTCGACGTCCAGCCACATCGGGTTGTAGACGACGCAGTCGGGCCGCAGCGCCAGCAGCACGTCGGCGTCGTTGCTGGCTTCGACGCCCAGTGAACCGATACCGGCCAGTTCACCGGCGTCGCGGCCGGCCTTCTCCGGCGACCAGGCGAACAGGCCGATCAGGTCGTAGTCCGGGTTGGCCGCGATGGCGCGGAGCGAACTGCTCCCGACATTGCCGGTGGTCCACTGGACGATCCGATAGCAGGTGTTTGGCATCTGCACAGCATAGGGTCGGGCGGGGTGGCTGCCGAGGGTCTCGAGATTGGGACGCACCGGCTCGATGTGTTTGGATGCGATCGGCGGCGGTGCCCGATCTGCTGTCGCGATCGGAGTCGATGTCCATGCCGCTGAGCGCCCACCGCTTCAATCCGGAGCCGAAGTCGATCACCGCTGACCAGCAGTGGGGCAAGAAAATCGTCAAGACCAAAGACGGTGTCCTGCATGCCGCCCCGGATGAGGGCCCGGACACGATGGTCAAGGTGTTCGCCGCCACCGCCACCCCGGACGAACGGCAACGCAGGTCGATCGACGAACTGATCCGGTTCTGCCGCGAACTGGACCCTGGTGTCGACGCGGAATTCGCCCTGCTCGATCAGCTGGAGCTGCCGCTGCGTGCCGTGGTCACCGACGACGGGACGCTGCGTGCCGTCTTCCTGCCCAACCTGCCACAAGCGTGCAGGACCGCTCCCGCCGGTAGCCGGAAGGGGCAGCAGAGCAGCGGCGGCGCGGACTTCCGGGCCTCGTTCCTGGCCAGCGATGACTCGATCGCCGGCCCAGTCACCGACGCGCAGCGGTGGTCGCTGCTGGCGACGTTCGCCGAGGTGCTGGCGAGCATGCATGCCGCCGGGCTGGTGCACGGTGACCTCGACGACCGCAACGTGCTGTGCAAACGCACCGATTCCGACGACTACCCGCTCACCGCGTACCTGCGCAACTGCACCGACGCCTACATCGTCGACGACGAGCATCCGGCGATCACCGTGACGCGGCAACGGATCGCGGCGATCAAGGATCCGTACAGCGAGGAGGCCGGGGAGGTGCGCGCCGCGACCGACGTCCATCTGCTGGCGCGGTGGGTGCTGCGGCTGTTCGGCGGCGGGCTGAGTGTTGCGGGGTCGAAACGCGATCCACTGGAGCAGCTTGTCGACTGTGCGGATGCGCTCGGGCCGCGGGTGTCAGACCTGGTCCGGGTGGCGCTCGGGCCGATCGACTCCCGCCCCGGGGCGCTGGATTTCGTCGTACCGCTGGCCGTACGGTTCGATGCGGCCGTAGCGTCCACATCCTGATCGATCGAAGAGTTACAGGACTGCCCATGACCGAGACAGCTGGTGTGCCCTTCCTGCGTCACCCCGGTGACCTTGCGGGTCTGCGATCCCGCCGCCGCGCTACCGGAGAGCCTCCGGCACCGGAGCCGACCGACATCGTCGAGGTGGCGGCGACCGCGGCGGCAACCGAGGACGTCACCGTGCCGGTCGCCGTGCCGTCCCGCGGCCAGACCGAAACGGCTGCCCGCACCGCAGAGATGCCGGGAAGCGGTCCGACCGCGCGCTTGGTGGCCGTCGTGAAGCGGATCGCGGCGATGCCCGCGAATCTCATCAACGAACTTCGTCCGGAGAACCTGGCCAAGGTATTCGAGCCGATGCGCGCCGATCCCGACAATCCGCTGCTGCAGCGGTCCGGCTGGGTCGAATTGGCGGTGCTGGTGCCGGCCTCCCTGGCGATCGTCGCACTGGAATTGCTGATCGTCGTCTAACCGTTGGTCCCACACGGCTGTGCCGGGAACGGCACCGTTTATTGTCGGGCTTCATGACCCTGCCCGGTGTCGGGCAGCTCCTGCACCTGGAGGCCCGGATCAGCCAGTTGGCGTCCGATTACCCGAATTGGCGGTGCGGCACGCCGAACTCAAGGCGAGGCGGGCCGATCGCAGTGCCGGTGTCCCGAAGCCGTAACGATCACGTTCTGCATCGGCCACGGCCCTGGCGCAATCGGCGCAGGGATGGTCTGGTGGAAACCGATGTCGACTTCGCGAGCGCCCCGCTCCCGCCTGGCCGTCGCCGTGGCGGCCTGTTCGGCACTGCTGTCCTGCGCGTTGCCGCAGACCATGGCCGCACCAGGCTTCGACGACCGGGGCTATCTGGACTCCGCGGCACGCTGCACCCCGCCCGACGTGGCCGCGGAATTCGGCAGCACGGCGGATTCCCGGGTGGCGATCTGCAAGTCCGCCGACGGCCGCTACCAGTACCGGGGCGTGCGACTGCGGGACGGGGCCAAGCTGGTCGTCCCGGCGACACTCTCCGGCGGGGTGGTGTTCGTCGCCGAGAACAACGGAATCAGCTACGCCGTCTCGCCCAGCGAACTGGTGATCAGTTCGGGTCCGCAGGTGATCCGTCGGGAACCGATGATCGACTTCCACAAGCCGGGGGCGCCGGCACCGACGACGACCACAACCACGGTGCCGTCCACCGCGCCGGCCAGTACGACGCCCAGTCCCGCGCCCACCACGGCGAACGCACCGCCGGCCCAGACTCCGGAGACTGCGCCGCCGCCGACGCCACTGCCGCCACCGCTGCCCGCCGAGGTGGGCGGCGGCCGTTGAGCCACAGGTTCCCGGACCCGACGCAGCACGGGGTCTAGCCGCCGCCGGCGGCCGGAACCTGCGGCGGGTGATCCAGGAAGTCCCGCAGCGGGCCGGGCATTCCGGCCGGCTGCTGCGGGGCCGGCGCGCAGTCCGGCGGGCACGCGGTCTGCTGCCAGGGCTGGCAGTGGTCGGTCTTGAACACCGTGTCGGTCGGCTCGATCTGCACGACCTGGGGCTTCTTCGTCAGCGCGTTGTCGACGATCTGATCGCCGCGGATCCGCTTCCAGTAGCAGGCGCCGTTGGCGGTCGGGCCGGCGCTGCGGTAGGTGCCCGGCGCGATGTCGGTGCCGACGGCGTAGCTGCCGTCGGTGTCGATGACGGTCCTGGGCGCCGCGGGCATGGGTTCGGGGTCGGCCCGGGCGGCCCCGGCGCCCGACCAGCAGGCGGCCAGGGCGATCGCCGCCAGCAGGTGAGTCGACTGCGCTGCCCGCATAGCACCCCAGGCTAACCGGCTACGGCTTGACGCCCACCGTGAGCACGTCCGAGACGATCAGCGTCCAGGCCGGCCGCCGCACCCGGTGCTGGTCGCTGACGGTGAACCCGGCGGCGGTGAACATGGCCCGAATCTCGGTGGGCGTCGGCTGGTGCGCGGGATTCCACCGGCTGCCGAACAGTTGACGCAGCGGGTTCGGGAGGCGGGGGCTCATCGCGGTGACCGCCGCCAGCCCGCCCGGGGCCAGCACCCGGTGGAACTCGCGCACCGCCGCCGGCTGGTCGAAGAAGTGAAACGCCGAACTGGTGACGACCGCGTCCAGCACACCGTCGTCGAACGGCAGTTGCTCGGCCGGCCCGGTCAGCCAGTGCACCCGGGTGGACCGCGACCTTGCCTGCTCGAGCATGCCGGCGGCCATGTCGACCCCGTAGACGGCGTCGGGCCGCAGTTCCCGTTCGATGCGGTCGGCAAGAATCCCGGTGCCGCAGGCCACGTCGGCGATCCGACCGGGCTGATGTGCGCGCAGCTGGGCGACGATCTCGTCCTGCGCCGGGCGGTAGACCCAGCGCTGCAGGAAACCGGCGTCGTAGGCCGGCGCCGCCCAACTCCAGAACCGGGTCACCGTGTCGTTGAAGCCCCCGCGCGGTGTCGAAGCTGCCACAGTCGGCAACCTACCGGTACGCCCGTGCAAGGGTGTACCGGGTGGCCCCGGCCGGCCCGAGCGCCGACCGACAGAGCGGAGAGTGAACCGATGACCTTGCCGAGCGCGCCGCAGCAGCCGACCTGTTATCGGCACCCCGACCGCGCCACGTACGTCCGCTGCACAGGCTGCAACCGCTACATCTGCGGCGACTGCATGCGCAGCGGCGCCGTCGGCCAGCAGTGCCTGGACTGCCTGCGCGCGGCCGGGCAGCCGGTGCGCCGGTCGCGCACCGCTCTGGGCGGACCGGGCGGAGCCGCCGGCCCGGTGCTCAGCTACGGGCTGATCGCCGCCAACGTGGCGGCGTTCATCATGCAAAGCCTGCCCGCGGGCCTGGACCGGGAACTGGTGCTGTGGTCACCGGCGGTTGCCGACGGCCAGTTCTACCGGCTGGTGACATCGGCGTTCCTGCACTACGGGCTGCTGCACCTGCTGCTCAACATGTGGGCGCTGTACGTGGTGGGCCCCGGTCTGGAGATGACGCTGGGCCGGTTGCGGTTCGCCGCACTGTACGGGTTGAGTGCGCTGGGCGGCTCGGTCGCGGTCTTTCTGTTCGCGCCGCTGAACACCGCGACCGCAGGCGCCTCGGGTGCGGTGTTCGGATTGTTCGGGGCCACCTTCGTGGTCGGCAGGCGGTTGCGGCTGGATGTCGGCTGGGTGGGCGCGGTGATCCTGATCAACCTGGTCTTCAGCTTCAGCGTTCCGCACATCAGCTGGCAGGGCCACGTCGGCGGGCTGGTCACCGGCACGCTGGTGACGCTGGCCTACGTGTATGCGCCGGCCGGGCGCCGCGACCAGGTGCAGATCGGCGTGACGGTCGCCGTCCTGGCGGTGCTCGCGGCGCTGACCTGGTGGCGGGCCGACGAATTGGCGGTCTCCCTCGGTCTGCGCTGAGCGTGTCAGACCGGTCTGGCGCGGGTTCGCCCATAAGCTTGCGATGGTCCGGCGGCGAGAGGATCGAACCATCAGCGGCAACGGCGGCACGGTTGATGACGCCCCATCGGCTGCTGGCTATGCCGTGCCGGTGCGGACGGCGGTAAAGCCGCGCTGGATCGCGCCGGAACCGCGGGCGGCCCGACTGGCCACCTCGCGGGGGGTGGATCGGGCCCGGCGGGAGCAGCGGCGGCCGGGCATTCACGCGCTGGACGGCTTACGCGCGCTGGCCGTCGCGCTGGTGCTGGCCGACCACGGCGGCATCCCCGGAGTCCCGGGGGGTTTCATCGGGGTCGACCTGTTCTTTGTCCTCAGCGGGTTTCTCATCACCTCGCTGCTGCTCGACGAACTCAGCCGTACCGGGCGGATCGACCTGCGGAGTTTCTGGATCCGGCGCGGGCGTCGACTGCTCCCGGCACTGCTGCTGATGGTCCTGGCGGTCGCCGCCGTGCACGAACTCTTCCCGCCGGAGGCGGTCACCGGATTGCGCGACGACGGTGTCGCGGCATTCCTCTGGGTGGCGAACTGGCGGTTCGTCGCCCAGCAGACGGACTACTTCACCCAGGGCGGCACCCCGTCACCGCTGCAGCACACCTGGTCGCTGGGCGTCGAGGAGCAGTACTACTTCGTCTGGCCGCTGCTGTTGATCGCGGCGATCGTATTGCTGGCCTACATCGCCCGGCGCGGCGGTCGCTGGGCGACCATCGGTGGGGTCCGACTGGCCGTCTTCGTGCTGGCCACGCTGGGGGCGGCGGCCTCGGCCGTAGCCGCCGCGGTGCTGGCGTCCGATGCCGCCCGGGATCGCGTCTATTTCGGCACCGACACCCGGGCGCAGGCCCTGCTGGTCGGCGCAGCGGCGGCAGCGGTGCTGGTCGGGGACTGGCCCGCGCTGATGGCGGGCTGGTCGGTGGTCGCCACCCGGTGGGGCCGGTGGGCGGTGCGACTGTTGCCACCGGCCGGGCTGGCGGCGCTCGCGCTGGCGGCGCATCTCGCCACCGGCAGCGCGCGGGAGTTCCGCGGCGGCCTGCTGAGCATGGTCGCGGTGGCCGCGATCGCGGTGATCGCTCCGGTGGCACTGCACCAGACCGGGCCGGTCGCCCGCGCGCTGTCCTGGGGTCCGCTGGTATGGCTGGGCACCATCTCCTACGGCGTCTACCTGTGGCACTGGCCGGTCTTCCTGCTGCTCAACGGGGAGCGCACCGGCTGGTCCGGGCCGCTGCTGCTGGCTGCGCGATGCGCCGCGACGGTGGCGATAGCCGCCGCGTCGTGGTGGGTGATCGAGCAGCCGATCCGCCGCTGGCAACCGGTGCAGGTGTCGTTGCCGGCGCTGGCGGCCGCCACCTGTGCCACCGCGGTGGCGGTGATGGGCCTGATGGTGCCGGTCGGGGAGCGGCCGACCGCGACCATGACCGGCAGTCCGGCGCCGGCGGTGGCGGTGCTGCCCGCCCCGCCGTCGGCCCGCCCCGCCGCGAACGTCGACCCCAACCGGCCGCGCACGATTTCGGTGTTCGGCGACTCGATCGCCGCGACGCTGATGCACTACCTGCCGCCGACGCCGGGGTACCGGTTCATCGACCACACCATCATCGGCTGCAGCATCGTGCGCGCCGGACCGTACCGCTACTCGGGGAAGACGCTGGAGCAGAAGCCCGAGTGCGACGGCTGGCCGGGGCGGTGGGCCAAACAGATCGCCCGGGACAAGCCCGACACGGTCATCTTGATGATCGGCCGATGGGAGACGGTGGACCGGGTCAACGAAGGCCGCTGGACCCAGATCGGCAACCCGACCTTCGATGCCTACCTGGCTGCCGAACTGGGTCGTGCACTGGATGTCCTGGGGGCCACCGGGGCGCGGGTCGTGGTGACGACGGTGCCGTACAGCCGGTACGGCGAACGAGCCGACGGCAGCCTGTACCCGGAGGACCAACCGGTCCGGGTCGACCGGTGGAACGCGTTGCTGCGCCAAGTGGTCGTCGGGCGACCCGGCGTGAAGCTGCTGGACCTGAACAAGAAGCTCTGCCCGGCCGGGGTCTACACCGCCAAGGTGGACGGCATCAAGGTGCGCAGCGACGGCGTCCACCTCACCCCGCAGGGTGTGGCGTGGCTGGCCCCCTGGCTGCGGGAATCCATCAATTCCTGAGCGCCGATGAGTCAGGCCGCATCGGGCCGGCGGTTGGGCGCATCGTCTCTCGGGGTGCCGGGTTCGCCGGCCACCGCGTGACGAACCGCTACGCCGACGGCAGCGGGTCGACTGGCTGATCGGCGTGCGGGCGAAGCTATTCCGCATATCGCACGCGCAGTGATCGGCAAGTGCGGCACCTATCTGCAACTTCTCGGAATGCGGCAGCGACCGGCGATCATCCACAGGGCCGCCGGCGATTGGGATTGACGGTTCCGGGGTACTGGTGTCACTATGCATAAGAGTTATTGACACCCGCGTGTGTCCTGGCTGTGAGGAGGTGAGGGCGAAATGGGTTCCAACGACGGTCCATATCCGTATCCGTACTCGTCGATAGTTTCGTCCCTGACCGGCCCGGGCCTCGGTGTTTCAGCCTGAATCTGGCGATCTGACAGCCCATTCCGGCCGGTGAATTTCCCCGGACAGGAGAAAAGATCATGACTTTTGTTGTTACCCAACGATTCACCACTCGGGTGGTTGGCTGGTTCCGCAATCGGCGGGAATCGGCTGCCCGGCAGCACATCCACGGGTACGTCTCACCGCGGCCGGTGGCGATGGTCACCGCCTCACTCGGTGGGCACGTGCGGCCGGTCGCCGGTCGCTGCTGGTGACCCCCTGAGCCGTAGCTGAAACGGCTCAGGCCTGCACGATGATCGGATCTCCGAGGTGCACGGTGTCGAAGTACCAGGCGGCGTTGTCCGGGCTGAGGTTGATGCACCCGTGACTGACGTTGGAATAACCCTGGGATCCCACCGACCACGGTGCTGAATGCACATAGACACCACCCCAGGTGACCCGGACGGCGTACTGCCCGTCGATCAGGTAGCCCTCCGGGTCACTGAGCGGGATGCCGATGGTGCGCGAGTCGAACTTGATGCTGCGTTCTTTCGACAGTGCGGTGAACGACCCGATCGGGGTGGGGCGCTTGGGTTTGCCCATGGAGGCCGGCATCACCCGCAGGACCTCGCCGTTGACGCTGACGGTGAAGGTGTGATCGGAGATATCGGCCACCCCCAACACGGCGTCGCCGGTTTCGAAGCCGGTCGACAACCCGTGCGCATCGATGCGCACCGTGCTGTGCGGCGGCCAGAACCCGTCGGGAATCCATTGCACGACATCGGCGCTCACCCAACTGAAGCGCCCGGGGGTGTTGCCCGACGAGGTGATGTCGATGCCGCGCTCGGCTGCGGCCCGATCGCCGACCGGTGCGGTGAACGTCACCGTGACCGGGTAGCCCACGCCCACCACCGCACCGGATGCGGGCTGGACGGAGGCGACGGCGACCGCCACCGCGGGCGGTGCTTCGGCGGCCTGGCCGGTGCCGGCGGGGGCGGCGGGGACCGCCAGGGTGAGGGCTACTGCCCCGAATACGGCGAGAACACGGCGGACGGCGTTGCGCATGCCGTCTATTGTGCCAAGTCCGGCGCCGGATGCGTGATCACTGCCGACAACAACTGTCCCAGGTGGCCCGGGCGCCGGATTCGCCGATGCGGTGGATCTGCAGCATCGACACGCCGGCCGCGGCGATCACCAGCGCCATGACCGCCCACCGCAGCACCGGCCGTACCGCGTGTCCGCGCCCCAGGCGGATGTGCAGACCGGCCAGCAGTGCGGCGGCGACGAACAGCGCGACCGCGACGTAGTTTCCGGACTCACCGAAGCTCATGTGCTGGTCCAGTGCCGGTGACGGGTCGACCCGGTCACCCAGCCATTCGCCCGCTTCGACCGTGACCGGCGTCACCGCCAGGGTGATCGCCGCCAGTATCAGCACGAGCCACACCAGCCGTTGCCGGGCCGCCGGCCACAACGCGCAGACGACCAGCAGGATCGCCGTCAGCGGCATCAGCACGACGACGATGTGGTTCAGCAGGATGTGGGCGGGCAGCCCGGAAATCGTCGACACGTCTCTCCTCGCTTGCGATGGGAAATGCTGTGATCGAGGCCTAACCGGTGGTCCTGACCTGGGCGGCGGCGGACTCCGGCATCGGGTCGTACCGGACGAAGGCGCGGGTGAAGGAACCGGCGCCGTGCGACAGCGAACGCAGGTCGATGGCGTAGCGGGTGAGCTCGACCTGCGGCACCTCGGCCTTCACCACCGTTCGATCGGCACCCGACTTTTCGGTGCCGAGCACCCGGGAGCGGCGGGCGGCGAGGTCGCCCATCACCGCGCCGACCAACTCGTCGGGGATCAGCACCAGCACCTCGTCGATCGGCTCCAGCAGCGTCACCCGGGTGGCCGTGGCCGCGTCGCGCAGCCCCAGCGAGCCGGCCATCTGGAAGGCGAAGTCCGACGAGTCGACGCTGTGCGCCTTGCCGTCGAGCAGCGTGACCCGAATGTCGACCATCGGATATCCACTGCCGGCCTCGCCACCGACGCCCTTCTCCATCTGGGCGCGCACGCCCTTCTCCACGCTGGGGATGAATTGCCGTGGCACGGCGCCGCCGACGACCCGATCGACGAACTCGAAACCCGAGCCCTCCGGCAGCGGCTCCACCTCGATGTCGCAGACCGCGTACTGGCCGTGCCCGCCGGATTGCTTGACGTGGCGGCCGTGGCCCTTGGCCTTCCCGGCGAACGTCTCCCGCAGCGGGATGCGCAGCGCGATCGTGTCCACGGCCACTCCGTAGCGATTGGCCAGCCCGTCGAGCACGACACCGGCATGGGCCTCGCCCATGCACCACAGCACGGTCTGGTGGGTTTCGGGGTTCTGCTCGATTCGCAGGCTGGGGTCCTCGGCGGCCAACCGGGAGAGCCCGACCGACAGCTTGTCCTCGTCGGCCTTGGCCCGTGCCTGGACCGCGACCGGCAACAGCGGCTCCGGCATCTCCCAGGGTTTGAGCACCAGCGGGTCGGACTTGTCGGACAGGGTGTCGCCGGTCTCGGCCCGGCTCAACCGGCCGATCGTGCAGATGTCACCGGCCACCACGACCGCCGCCGGGCGCTGCTGTCTTCCCAGCGGGAATGAGAGCGGGCCGATCCGTTCGTCCTCGTCGTGGTCGGCGTGACTGCTCTGCTCGCCGAAAAACGAACTGAAATGGCCCGACACGTGAACGGTCATGTCGGGCCTGATGCTGCCGGAGAACACCCGGGCCAAACTGACCCTGCCGACATACGGGTCCGACGTCGTCTTGACCACCTCGGCCAACAGCTGCCCGTCCGGATCGCAGGTCAGCGCGGTACGCGCCACCCCGTCCGGGGTGAACACCTCCGGGAGCCGATGCTCCGGCGGGGACGGGAAGCCGGCGGTGATGACGTCGAGCAGTTCCCGGGTCCCCACCCCGGTGGCCGCGCAGACCGGGATGACCGGGAAGAACGAACCGCGGGCCACCGCCTTCTCCAGGTCGCCGATGAGCACCGCCTCATCGATCTGCTCACCGCCGAGGTAGCGCTCCATCAGCGATTCGTCCTCGGACTCCTCGATGATCCCCTCGATGAGGGCTGCACGGCGCTCCTCGACGTCGGCGCCGACGTCGCCGGCTGCCTGCGCCAGCAGCCCGAGCAGTCCGGCGGTCCCGTCGCCGGCCGGTAGATAGAGCGGGAGCACCTTCTCGCCGAACGCGTCCTGAGCGGCCGACAGCGCGCCCGGGTAGTCGGCCCGGGGGTGGTCGAGTTTGGTCACCGCAACCGCGCGCGGCATCCCGACGCCACTGCACTCCTGCCAGAGCGACTTGGTCGGCTCGTCGACATCCTCGTTGGCGGCGATCACGAACAGCGCGCAGTCCGCCGCCCGCAACCCAGCCCGGAGCTCGCCGACGAAGTCGGCGTAACCGGGGGTGTCGATCAGGTTGACCTTGACGCCGTCATGCGCCAGTGACGCCAACGCCAGCCCGACCGAGCGCTGCTGGCGCACCTCCGCCTCGTCGTAGTCGCACACGGTGCTGCCCTCGGTGATCGACCCGGCCCGGTTCAGCACTCCGGCCGCCACCAGCAGCGCCTCGATCAGGGTGGTCTTACCGGCTCCGGACGGGCCGACCAGCACCACGTTGCGGATGGCGGCCGGGTTGTCCGCGGTCGGGACGGTGCCCCGCGAAGCCGGCGTCTTGTCTGCCATGGCGTTCCTCCTGCTCCGTCAGCCTTCCCCCAACTATCGCCCAGCACAAGGCCGTCGGTGCGACAGATCGCGCAACTCGGAGTCGAGCCGTTGGCCCGGCATGGCCGCCGGTGCGCGCGGCCGGAGTTCACCCGCGTGTGGTCAGACTTTGGCTAGCTGAGCCAATTCCTTTGCCGCGGAGCGCAAGTCGGTGATCGAGTCGATCGGCGCGGGATAGCCGACGCGGGTGTAGGCCAGCCCGCGTTCGGTGACGACCTTGAGGTCCAGGCCGTACCGGTCGGCACCGGTGCAGGTCGCCGATTCGGTGTCGGGGTAGCCGCCCAGCGCACGGGCCATGGCGCACAAGGCGTCGGCGTGATCGGCGTTGAGGTGCGCGATGGCCCCGGCGGCGTGCGGCGAAACCGGGTCCGGCTGCGCAGCGGCGTAGTCGGCGCCGGTGGCCGAGTCCATCCGGCCGTAGCCGCCGACCCACCGCACCCGCTGCACCCGCAGCACCCACACGGTGAAATCGCTGTAGTCGATGTAGTGCCTGCCGGCCGGCACCGCGGCCAGATAGGCCGCGCGGGCCGCGGCTTCCTCGGTTCCGGCCGGTCGCTGCACCGCACCGGCCAGGGTGACGCGCCCGCCGGCCAGCGGGTCGGTATCGGTGGTGGGCGCCACGACGGCCAGGCTGGCCCGCGGGTCGCGGGCGAGGTTGCGGCCGTGCTCGGCCATCCGGGAGACGCACAGCACCGGGTCGCCGCCCAGCAGTCCGTAGGTGACCAGCGACGCCCACGGGTCGCCGTCCGCGGTGAGGGTGGCCAGGGTCGCGGCGCTGGTAGCCGCGGTGATCGTGCGGGCCTCCTCGGCGGCCGACGGCCGGGTGGCGTTGGCGATCGGGGTCAGCGGCGGCGGCACCGAGGGAGCGTCGCCGGGATCGCCGTGATCACGAACCACCATGTTGGGCACCATACCGTCGGCCGGCCAGCGGGACCAGCGCCGCGCGGCGATGGCCGACACCGGTCCGGAGAGCCGGTTGCCGGCCGTGTGACCGGTTCGTGCGCAAACCAACGCTACGGGAGGAAGCCACTCATGGTGCCAGCCCATCGGTGTGCGGGACCGGACGCCCACCAGCGTCCAGCAAACTCGTGGAGGGTTGCCGACTGAGTTGCGCGCCGGCCGTTCGGGTACGCTGGCGGGCAATGTTTCGCGACTCCACCGGCGTCGACGCGGGGTTCCCGTACCGGGGTTGCGGTAACGGAGGAGGAGGTAACCCGATGACCCGACGGCATCGCCGCGGATGGTGGTCGCTGCTGAGCCTGACGGCCGCGGCGGTAGTGGGCCTGGCCGGCGCTCCGGTGCAGGCGGCCCCGCTGCTGCCGGCTCCTCCGCTGGACCCGGTGGCGATGGTCGGGCAGGTCGCACCGGCCGTGGTCAACATCGACACCCAGATGGGCTACCAGAGTGCGATCGGGGCCGGAACCGGCATCGTGCTCGACCCGGGCGGGGTGGTGCTGACCAACAACCACGTCGTCGCCGGGGCCACCGGTATCAAGGCGCACTCGATCGGCAACGGCCAGACCTACGACGCCGACGTGATCGGCTTCGACCGCAACCACGACGTCGCGGTGCTGCAACTGCGCGGCGCCTCCAACCTGCCGGTCGCCAACATCGGCAGCTCGGGCGGGGTCGGTATCGGTGAACCGGTGGTCGCGATGGGCAACGCCGGGGGCCAGGGCGGTACGCCGAGCGCGGTGCCCGGTCGTATCACCGCGCTGAACCAGACCGTCACCGCCTCGGATTCGCTGACCGGCAGTTCGGAGACGCTGACCAACCTGATCAAGTCCGACACCCCCATCCGCCCCGGTGACTCCGGCGGGCCGCTGGTCAACGGCGCCGGTCAGGTGATCGGCATGAACACCGCGGCCTCGGAGAACTTCCAGATGGGCGGTGACGGGTTCGCCATCCCGATCGACCAGGCGATGGGCATCGCCGGCCAGATCCGGTCCGGCATGGCCTCCGACACCGTCCACGTCGGCGAGACCGGATTCCTCGGCGTCGGCGTGTCGGACCGCAACGGCGGCGCGGAGGTGCTGCAGGTGATCGCCGGCACCCCGGCCGCAGCCGCCGGGATCAATGAGCACGACGTGATCACCGCGGTCAACGGGATTCCGGTGCGGTCGGCCAACGACCTGACCAATGTGCTCGACCGCCAGCACGCCGGTGACACCGTAACGCTGAGTTGGCGCGGCCCGGGCGGCGAACACACCGTGCCCGTGACCCTGGCATCCGGACCGGCCGGCTGAGACCCGGCGGCGCTTGATCAACCACGGGAACGGCGGCAGCGCGCAGGGCCCGGCCGATCCGGTCGACCCTGCCATGGGCAGCCGAGTCGAAGGCGGGGTGGTCGAGCATCCGAACGCCGACGACTTCGGCGAAGCGGCCGCCCTGCCCGCCGACCCCACCTGGTTCAAGCGGGCGGTCTTCTACGAGGTGCTGGTCCGGGCGTTCTACGACTCCAACGCCGACGGCGTCGGCGACCTGCGCGGGCTGACCGAGCAACTGGACTACCTGCAGTGGCTCGGCGTCGACTGCCTGTGGTTGCCGCCGTTCTACGACTCACCGCTGCGCGACGGCGGCTACGACATCCGGGACTTCTACCGGGTGCTGCCCGAGTTCGGCACCGTCGATGACTTCGTGGCACTGCTCGACGCCGCCCACCGGCGCGGCATCCGGATCATCACCGACCTGGTGATGAACCACACCTCCGACACCCATCCGTGGTTCGTCGAGTCGCGCCGTGACCCCGACGGCCCCTACGGCGACTACTACGTGTGGAGCGACACCAGCGAGCGCTACCCGGAAGCCCGGATCATCTTCGTCGACACCGAAGAGTCCAACTGGACCTTCGACCCGGTCCGCCGGCAGTTTTACTGGCACCGGTTCTTCTCCCACCAGCCCGACCTGAACTATGACAACCCCGGCGTGCAGGACGCGATGATCGACGTGCTGCGATTCTGGCTCGACCTCGGCATCGACGGGTTCCGGCTGGACGCGGTGCCGTATCTGTTCGAGCGGGACGGAACCAACTGCGAAAACCTGCCCGAGACACACGCTTTCCTCAAGCGCTGCCGCGCCGTGGTCGACGAGGAGTTCCCGGGCCGGGTGCTGCTGGCCGAGGCCAACCAGTGGCCGTCGGACGTGGTCGAGTACTTCGGCGACCCGGCCGTCGGCGGTGACGAATGCCACATGGCGTTCCACTTCCCTTTGATGCCACGCATTTTCATGGCGGTCCGCCGCGAGTCGCGATTCCCGATCTCGGAGATTCTGGCGCAGACCCCGCCGATCCCGGACTCCGCGCAGTGGGGCATCTTCCTGCGCAACCACGACGAGCTGACCCTGGAGATGGTCACCGACGACGAACGCGACTACATGTACGCCGAATACGCCAAAGACCCCCAGATGAAGGCCAACGTGGGGATCCGGCGCCGGCTGGCCCCGCTGCTCGACAACGACCGCAACCAGATCGAGCTGTTCACCGCACTGCTGCTGTCGCTGCCCGGCTCGCCGATCCTCTACTACGGCGACGAAATCGGGATGGGCGACATCATCTGGCTGGGCGACCGGGACGCGGTACGCACCCCCATGCAGTGGACACCGGACCGCAACGCCGGCTTCTCCACCGCCAACCCCGGCCGGCTCTACCTGCCGCACATCCAGGACCCCGTCTACGGCTACCAGGCGGTCAACGTCGAAGCCCAGCGCGACACCTCGACGTCGCTGCTCAACTGGACCCGCACCATGCTGGCCGTGCGCCGCCGGCACGACGCGTTCGCCGTCGGGGGCTTCCGCGAGCTGGGCGGATCCAACCCGTCGATTCTGGCCTATGTGCGGGAGATGGAGGTCGGCTCCGGCAAAGGCGGTGACACCGTGCTCTGCGTCAACAACCTGTCGCGTTTTCCGCAACCCATCGAGTTGAACCTGCAGCACTGGAGCGGCTACACACCGGTCGAGCTGACCGGGCACGTCGACTTCCCGCGGATCGGCCAGCTGCCCTATCTGCTGACGCTGCCCGGACATGGCTTCTACTGGTTCCGGCTGCACGAGTCCGAGGAGACGCCATGACCCAGCTGCCCTGGTCGGAATGGCTTGTGCGGCAACGCTGGTATGCCGGACGCGACCGGCAGCTGACCGGAGCCGAACCGGCGCTGACGGTGCCGCTGCGCGACGGGCTGGAAGTGGTGCTGGTGGACGCCGGCTACGCCGACGGATCCACCGACCGGTACCAGGTCATCGTCAGCTGGGACGGGGGACCGGCACCGGAATTCGCCGCGGTGGCCACCATCGGCGGCGACGGTGACCGGATCGCCTACGACGCCCTGTACGACCCCGCGGCGGCCCGGTTCGTGCTGTCGCTGATCGACTCGTCGGCCGGATGTGGCGCGCTGTCCTTCAGCCGGGAACCCGACGTCGCACTTCCGGTGCAGGCCGAGGCGTGGGTGTCCGACGCCGAGCAGAGCAACACCAGCGTGGTCTTCGGGCAGCAGGCCATTTTCAAGGCGTTCCGCCGGGTCGCCGACGGTGTCAACCCCGACATCGAGCTGAACCGGGTGCTGGGCCGGGCCGGTAATCCCCATGTGGCCCGGCTGCTGGGCGCCTACCAGGCCGAGCTGGGCGGCCTTTCCTATCCGCTCGGGATGGTCAGCGCCTATGCGGCCAACTCCGCGGAGGGCTGGGCCACCGCCACCGCGAGCGTGCGCGACCTGTTCGCCGAGGCCGACCTGTACGCCCACGAGGTCGGTGGGGACTTCGCGGGCGAGTCCAGGCGGCTCGGCGAGGCCGTCGCCTCGGTGCACGGCACCCTGGCCGAGCACCTCGGCACCGCACGGTCGGAGTTCCCGGCTGACGCGATGGTGTCCCGGCTGGCGTCGACAGTGGCGGCGGTGCCGGAGCTGGCGCCGTATGCCGGTGCCGTCGAGCAGCGCTTCCGGGCGCTCACCGGGCAGCCGATCACCGTGCAGCGGGTGCACGGCGACCTGCACCTGGGCCAGGTGCTGCGCACCCCGGAGAGCTGGCTGCTGATCGACTTCGAGGGGGAGCCGGGTGCGCCCCTGGAGCAGCGCCGGACACCGGACTCGCCGCTACGCGACGTCGCCGGCATGGTGCGGTCCTACAACTATGCCGCCTACGGTCAACTTGTCGACCAGGCGCCGGACCGGCAGGACAAGCAACTCGCCGCCCGGGCCCGCGAATGGGTCGAGCGGAACAGCGCGGCGTTCTGCGCCGGCTACGCGGCCGTCTCCGATGTCGATCCACGCGAATCCGCGGCGCTGCTGGCCGGCTACGAACTGGACAAGGCGGTCTACGAGGCCGGTTACGAGGCACGGCACCGGCCCGGTTGGCTGTCCATTCCGCTGCGTGCGATCGCCCGGCTGCTGGACTGACGCCGTGATCCGGACGACGTTCGACAGCGAGGCGAAACTGTCCTGGGTGCTCGCCGGGCTGGCCGGGGTGTTGGCGGCGGCCGCGTTCACCCACTCGGAGGGCTACTTCGTGACGTTCATGACCGGCAACGCCGGTCGCGCGGTGCTGGGGCTGTTCACCGAGCAGCAGTGGATGTCGCTGTCGGCCGCGGTGCTGCTGGTTTCCTTCCTGGCCGGGGTGGTGGCCGCGGCGCTGGGGCGACGCTACGTCTGGCCGAGCCGTCCGCACGGCGCCGTTGTGCTGGCCACGCTGGCGCTGCTGGCCGCAACGGTCATCGACTGGGCGGTGGAGGGCGGGCCGGCGCTGCCGCTGCCGCTGCTGCCGATCGCGCTGGTGACCTTCGGTGTCGGCGCGCTGAACACCACCTTCGTCAAAGACGGTGAGGTGTCGGTCCCGCTGAGCTACGTGACCGGGACGCTGGTGAAGATGGGCCAGGGCCTCGAACGGCACATCAGCGGCGGGAAGGTGACCGACTGGCTGGGCTACTTCCTGCTGCTGGCCGGGTACGTCGGCGGAGCGACGGTCGGCGGCTGCATCAGTCTGGTCGCGGGTGGCACCTGGATGCTCGCCGCCGCCACCGTGGTCTCCGCACTGACCACCGTGTACACCTATCGCTACGTCGACCGCCGGCAGATCTGGCCGGTCGAACCGGGCGACGATCCGCTGGCCGCGAAGTAACATCGGCGGCAGCGCGGAGGGGGGTGCGCTGCCGCCGATGTAGCGGGGATGGCTTGTCGGCCCGGTGTGGGCCGGTGGTCAGCCGGGTCAGGCGGGGTCGGCCACGACGCCCAGCACCCGCTGGATGTCGGGCTTCATCGCCACCAGTTGCTGATTCCAGTACGGCCAGGCGTGCGTTCCGTCGGCCGGGAAGTTGAACACCCCGTTGGTGCCGCCGGACGCCAGGTAGTTCTGCTGGAACGCCTGGTTGGTGCGCAGCGTGAAGCTCTCCAGGAACTTGGCCGGCATGTCGGAGCCGCCGAGATCACTGGGCGTACCGTTGCCGCAGTACACCCAGACGCGGGTGTTGTTGGCGACCAACCGGGGGATCAGCAGCATCGGGTCGTTGCGCTTCCAGGCCGGGTCGGACGACGGGCCCCACATGCTGTTGGCGTTGTAGCCGCCCGAGTCGTTCATCGCCAGCCCGATCAGCGTCGGCCACCACCCCTCGGACGGGTTGAGGAAGCCGGAAAGTGCTGCGGCATACGGGAACTGCTGCGGGTAATAGGAGGCCAGGACCAAAGCCGAACCGCCCGACATCGAGATGCCCACCACCGCATTGCGCTCCGGCGAAACACCCTTGTTGGCGGCCAGCCAAGCCGGCATCTCCCTGGTCAGGAAGGTCTCCCACTTGTAGGTGTAGTTCTGGCCGTTGCCCGAGGACGGCTGGTACCAGTCGGAGTAGAAGCTGGACTGCCCACCGACCGGCATCACCACCGACAGTCCGGAGCCGTAGTACTCCTCGAAGGCGGGTGTTTCGATGTCCCAGCCGTTGTAGTCGTCCCGGGCGCGCAGGCCGTCGAGCAGATAGACCGCGTGCTGGCCGCCGGGCTGGAACTGGACCCTGATGTAGCGGCCCATCGCCTGTGACGGCACATCCAGGTACTCGACCGGCAGCCCCGGCTTGGAGAAGGCCGCCGCGGTGGCAGAACCGCCGGCCACACCGACCAGCCCGGGCAGCAGTGCCGCCCCCATCGCCGCCATCGTCAGTCGGCGCGAAACACGCGCTGCCGCACCGCGCAACTTCGCTATGCGCTTCATAGTCTGTCCCCATCCCAACTTCGTTGTGCCGCGGGTTGCGGCCCAATTCCTGTCCACCGCAGTCAAACACGGCGCGGCGCAGTGTCCTGTTCGGCGCCACGGGATTTGATGTCGCGGTTTGACAACGATTGCGAATCGGGGCGGACTCGGCTTTGCCGGGCGGGCGGGCAGTGCGATAGTCGACGGGTGAGCGAACCGTCTGCGCTGCCGCTGGCCGGGGTGCGCGTCGTCGAGATGGCCAGTTTCGTGGCGGTGCCACTGGCCGGGATGACCTTGGCGCAACTCGGCGCTGACGTGATCCGGGTCGACCCGGTCGGGGGAGCCGCCGACTATCGCCGATGGCCGGTCGCCGGCGACGGCACCAGCATCTACTGGGCGGGGCTGAACAAGGGCAAGCGTTCGGTCGCCGTCGACCTGCGCCGCGATGAAGGCCGGCAGCTGGTTGCGCGACTGATCGCCGACAGCGGTGTGCTGATGACGAACATGGCCGGGCGGGACTGGCATTCCTATGACACCCTGGCCGGGTTGCGCCCCGACCTGATCCATCTGGAGGTGCTCGGTAACGCCGACGGCTCGACCGGGGTGGACTACACCGTCAACGCCGGCACCGGCTTCCCGCTGGTGACCGGCCCCGCCGATCACGGGGCGCCGGTCAACCATGTGCTGCCGGCCTGGGATGTGGCCTGCGGGCTGCACGCCGCGCTGGCGGTGACCGCTGCGGTGCGCCGGCGGGATCTGACCGGGGCGGGCAGCAGTATCCGCCTGGCGCTGGACAACGTCGCGCTGTCGACGGCAAGCGCGCTGGGTTTCCTCACCGAGGCGATGGTGAACGGCACCCGGCGGGAACGGATCGGCAACGCGGTCTACGGCCAGTACGGGCAGAGCTTCGCCAGCGGCGACGGTGCGTGGTTCATGGTGGTCGCTCTGACCGGCCGGCATTTCCGTGATCTCTGCGAGGTGACCGGGACCGGGAGAGCCGTTGCCGCACTGGAGGAGGCGCTCGGCGTCGATTTCGCCGACGAGGGTCAGCGATACGAGCACCGCGACGTGCTGACGGGTTTGTTCACCGGCTGGTTTTCCCGGCATTCCGCAGCCGAGATCGAGGCCGCGCTGTCGCCGACGTCGCTGCTGTGGGACCGGTATCGCAGCTTTGCCGAGGTTGCCGATTCTGCTCTGCTGGAAGCCAACCCGATGTTTTCGCCGCTGCGGCAGGCGCGGGTCGGCGAGCATCTGGCCGCGGGGCTTCCGACGGCGATCGACGGCGTCCATCCGCCGGCGACCGTCGCGCCGGAGTTGGGCGGTCATACCGTCGAGGTGTTGGGGGAGTTGGGGATTGAACCGGAACAGATCGAAAGACTTGCCGAATCCGGTACGGTGGCGACGACATAGCGTCGGGAAGGGACGGTTGCACATGCGTGCTTTCGACTCGGTCGAGCAGCTGGCGGCGTTGGCGGGCCAGCCGCTGGGGCACAGCGAGTGGGTGACGGTGACCCAGGAGGCCGTGAACCTGTTCGCCGATGCCACCGGCGACCATCAGTGGATCCACGTCGACCCGCAGCGGGCCGCCGCCGGCCCGTTCGGCACCACGATCGCGCACGGGTATCTGACGCTGTCGCTGCTGCCGCGGCTGATGCAGCAGATCTACCGGGTGGACGGTGTGAAGCTGGCCATCAACTACGGCTTGAACAAGGTGCGCTTCCCGGCGCCGGTGCCGGTGGGCTCGGCGGTGCGCGCCGAGACCTCCGTCGTGGAGGTGGCCGACGTCGGCGGCGGAGCCCATCAGGTGACGTTCTCGACCACGGTGGCGATCGAAGGCGGCGCCAAGCCGGCGTGCGTGGCCGAAAGCATCGTGCGGTACCTGACCTGATGTGAGCGGTTCGGCTCAGACCCCGGTCAGGCCGTCGACGTTGTCCATCGCGTCGGTCCGACCCGGTACCAGGGCGAACCGGGTCCACCGTGCCGGCAGTCCGGCCCACCTGTCCGCCGTGGCCGGCACCACCGGCCACAATCAACCCCATGGGTCTATTGCCGAAGCCACACGCCACACTCACCGATGCCGACGTCGCCGGTGGCCTGGGCCCAGCCGTCGCGGTGATCAACCCGCTGCTGGACCTGCTGGCGGAAGCCGATCCGCTCGGCCTGCGCAAGCGCACCCACCGGCTGCTCGCCCCGCCGCAGCGGCTGACTGACTGGATCCGCCGGTGGCGGTTGAGGCGGCGCCGCCGGGAGGCGGGTCGCAGCCCCGGTGCCACCGAGCGGGCACTGAACGCCGGGGCGCAGCTGATCAACGCCGCCGACCTGCCCGGCACCGCGGCCTGGGACCGGATGGACCGCGATGCCCGCGTGCACTGGTGGGTGCACCGGGTCGGTGCACTGGACACGCTGCTGGTGGCCTCGCCCGGGGCCTTCGGCTGGCTGTCCCGGGTGATGCCGGTCTCCGAGCTGGCCGGATTCGTCAACCAGGCCATCGTGCTGTGCGCCGTGGCCCGCGAGTACGGCGTAACCGAGCAACGCGAACAGGTGCGCATGCTGGCCGAGGTGCTGTGCTCGCGGCAATTGCCCGAGGACATCGAGGTGCCGGCCTCCGACGATCCCGGCCCGCTGCCCGATACGCCCCCGCCGGGCTGGAAACCGCTGCAGGCCATCACGTCGTCGAGACCGGCGGTGATCACCCGTACGGTGTGGCAGCTGGCCGGGATACTGCGGGCGACGTTCGACGAGGTGTCCAAGCGTCCGCGCCCGAAGAAGCTCTACCAGCGCCTGGGCGCCCTGCCCGGGCTCGGGATGATCGCCGCCTATCTCGGTGAGCGCGAGGCGCTCATCCGCTCAGCCCGGGCGGGGGAGTCGTGGCTGGAGGCGCGGTGATGCGGATCCTCGAAATCATCGAGCGGCCGGTGCGGCTCCAGGGCGCGATCGCCAATGCGGTGGTGGACTTCTCCAAGCACACCGTGTCGCTGGTCGCGGTCGTCTCCGATGTGATCCGCAACGGGAGACCGGTGGCGGGTGTGGCGTTCAACTCGATCGGCCGGTTCGCCCAGAGCGGCATCCTGTGCGACCGGATGATCCCGCGGGTGCTGGGCGCAGTACCGGAAGCGCTGCTCGACGATGTCGGCCGCATCGATCCCGGCCGGGTGCTGCGGGTTGCGCTCACCGACGAGAAGCCCGGTGGTCATGGCGATCGGGCTTGCGCCGCAGCGGCATTGGAGCTGGCGTGCTGGGATCTGAACGCCAAACTCGCCGATGAGCCCGCCCACGCGACGATTGCGCGCCACTACGGCCGGCCGCCGGGGGTCACGGCCGTTCCGGTGTACGCCGCGGGCGGTTACTACCACTCCGGGGGGAGCGTCGAGGCGCTGCGCGAAGAGATACGCGGATACCTCGACGCGGGCTACGGCGCGGTGAAGATGAAGATCGGTGGTGCGTCGATGGGCGAGGATCTCACCCGGCTCGAGGCGGTGATCGACGTCGTCGGCAGCGGGGCCGGGGTCGCGGTCGACGCCAACGGCAGGTTCGGTCGGGAAGCGGCCGTCGACTGGGCACGGGCACTGGCGCCCTACGGGCTGCGCTGGTACGAGGAGCCCGGTGACCCACTGGACTTCGACCTCAACCGGGCAGTCACCAGCAGCTATGACGACGCGGTGGCAACCGGCGAGAACCTGTTCTCGGTGCCGGACGTGACCAACCTGGTCCGCTACGGCGGCATGCGGCCCGGCCGCGACGTCTTCCAGATGGACGCCGGGCTGAGCTACGGGCTCACCGAGTACGCACGGATGCTGGCGGTGCTGGAGGGCAACGGCTTCGACCGGCGGCAGGCGTTCCCGCACGGCGGGCACCTGATCAACCTGCACATCGTCGCCGGCCTCGGCCTGGGCGGTTGCGAGGCCTACCCCGGGGTGTTCGCGCCGTTCGGCGGGTACTCCGCCGGGTGCGTGTTGGCCGACGGCATGATTGCACCGAGCGAAGCGCCGGGATTCGGGCTGGAGGAGAAGGCCGGCCTGGCGGACCTGATCATCGACCTGCTGGGATGAACGAATGAGGATAGCGGTAATCGGCTGCGGGGCAATGGGTTCCGTTTATGCCGGAAAGCTCGCGGCGGCCGGCAACGACGTATTGGCCATCGACCGGTCGCCGGAGCACGTCGAGCAGATGAACCGCCACGGCCTGCGGATCATCGGCCCGGGCGAGGACCGGCGGGTCGCGCTACGGGCCTCGGTCACCGCCCCGGCCGAGGCGATGGACCTGGTGGTGCTGGCGGTCAAGGCCGCCGACGTGGCGGCCGGTGCGCAGCAGGCACTGCCGCTGCTGGCTGACGCCACCATAGTGCTGACCATCCAGAACGGGCTGGGATCGGCGCAGACGGTGGCCGACATCGTCGGCGAGCAGCGGCTGGCGGTCGGAATCGCCAGCGGTTTCGGTGCTTCCCGGCCGGCGGCCGGCCAGGTGCACTACAACGCGATGCGCGCGATGCGCTTCGGCGCCTATTGCTCGCTGCCGGTCCCGGAAGTCGAGGCGCTCGCGCAGGTCTGGGCCGCCGCGGGCTTCGACGCCGCAGCGGTCACCGACATCGCCGCCATGCAGTGGGAGAAGCTGATCTGCAACGTCGCCTACAGCGCGCCGTGCGCGCTGACACACCTGACCGTCGGTGCGGTGCTGGACGACCCGGACCTGGGCCCGGTCAGTCAGGCCGCGGCAACCGAGGCGTGGGCGGTGGCGCGGGCCGCCGGGGTCGCCGTCGCGGTCACCGATCCGGTGGCCCACGTGCGGGCATTCGGCGAACAGGTTCGCGGTGCCAAGCCGTCGGCGCTGTTGGACCACGAAGCCCACCGGGTCAGCGAGATCGACGTCATCAACGGGGCGGTGGTGCGCTACGGTGCGCGCTTCGGGGTGCCGACCCCGGTGAACACGACACTGACAGCACTGGTCAGAGCCGTCGAACGGCGGTGGGCCAGCTGACCGAGCTGCCCACCCTGCGCCGAACGTGTACTGGGAGCGAGATTTCGGCCGTTCTTTCGCTCTGGTTACCCGCTCGGCGAGTGGTCGGCTGACCGGGCGGTGGTGTAGGCGGAGGGGTCGATGTGGACATCCTCGGCTTGTGGGTCACGACGACCAGTTCCGCGGTCCACGGATACCCGACATTGCCGCACACGACCTGTTCGGCGCCCTACACCCAGCGGATGAACTCGTTGCGGGCCGGCGGCGTGATGTCAAGCCGGGCGGCCAGTGCCGCGGGGTCGGGGGTCAGCGCCTCACACAGGTCACCCGGCAGGGTGTGCACCACCCCGCCGGGCACCTGCCGGCCGGTCACCGCGCCAGTGGCTTGTAGAACACCAGGCCGTTGCCCTTGTTGTCGTAGACCACCGCGCGACGCTCGTGGGCGTCGTCGTACGGGGCTTTGACGATGGCGCCGCCGCTGGCCTCGATGGCCTTCGCGGCGGCGTCGACGTCGGCGGTCTTGATGCCGACGACGACCTTCCCGGGTATGGGATGGTCGACCGCGGTGGCCAGGGCGAGGGTGACCGACCCGCCGTCCAGAGCCGCGAAGTGGGCGCCGTCGCGGAACTTCAGGGTCATCCCCAGCGTCTCGCTGTAGAACCGGATCGACTCGTCCAGGTCATCGGTGGACAAGACGATCATCCGCACGTCGTGGTCGCTCATGGCTGTCTCCTTCGGCCGGCTGATTCGGTTCCAGCCTAAGGCGTGCCGAACAACCGCGGGGGGATCGGCACTAGTCTGCCGTCATGGCCATCGACGTGCGGCCCGCACACAAGTCCGACATCGGTGAGCTGTCCCGCGTGCTGGGCCGGGCTTTCCACGACGACCCGGTCTCGGTGTGGATGCTGCCCGAGGACAAGTCGCGGACCGCGCGGCTGGCCACCTACTTCGGCACCGTGACCAGACATCAGCACCTGGCCGGCGGTGGTGTGGAGGTGGCCTGCGACGGTCGGGAGATCGCCGCGGCGGCGCTGTGGGATCCGCCCGGCCGCTGGCGGTACTCCCGGCGCACCCAGTTGCGCATGTTGCCCACGTTCATCTGGGCGTACGGCTTGCGGCTGTCGGCGGGGCGGGCGGTCTCCGAGCTGCTGGATGCCGCGCACCCTGAGGAACCGCACTGGTACCTGGCGGTGATCGGCAGCGACCCCGCGATGCGCGGCGGCGGCTTCGGCCAGGCCCTGATGCGGTCGCGGCTGGACCGCTGCGACGCCGAGCACTGCCCGGCCTACCTGGAGTCCAGCAAGTTCGAGAACGTGCCCTACTACCAGCGCTTCGGGTTCACGGTGACCGGTGAGATCACCCTGCCCGACGGCGGGCCGACGCTGTGGCAGATGTGGCGGGAACCGAGGTAGCCGGGATGCAGCTGGGGAATTACGGGCCCTGGGCGGTCATCGCCGGAGGTTCGGAAGGGGTGGGCGCCGAATTCGCGGCACTGCTGGCCGCGGCCGGGGTGAATCTGGTGCTGGTGGCCCGAAAACCCGGACCGCTGCAGGCCACCGCGCAGACCTGCCGCGGCCACGGGGTGCAGGTGCACACCTTGGCGGTGGATCTGGTCGACCCGGCCGCCATTGCCCGGATCGCCGATGCCACCGCCGATCTGGAAGTCGGCCTGCTGATCTACAACGCCGGTGCCAACACCTGCAGCGCGGAGTTCCTGGACGCTGAACTGGCCGAATTCCAGCAGGTCGTGGACCTGAACATCGGTGCCCAACTGGCCCTGGTGCAACATTTCGGCCGGCCGATGCGGCAGCGGCAGCGCGGCGGCATTCTGCTGGTCGGCTCCCTGGCGGGATACCTGGGCTCGGTGCGGCACAGCGTCTACGGCGGGGTGAAGGCGTTCGGCCGGATCTTCGCGGAGAGCCTGTGGCTGGAACTGCGCGAGCACGATGTGCACGTGCTGGAGCTGGTGCTCGGCGTGACCCGGACACCGGCGATGGAACGCGCCGGCCTGAACTTCGAGGTGCCCGGGCTGCGCGTCGCCGACCCCGCCGAGGTGGCCCGCGAAGGCCTGGCGCAGTTGCCGTATGGACCGGTCTTCATCGCCGGCGGCAACGCCGAGGACGCGCAGCGCCGCAGTGCTCCCGACCGGGCCAGGGTGGTGCTGGGCACCCACCGGTTCATGCAGCGACTGCTGGGGGCCCAGTGACCGTGCGGATCGGGCTGTCGACGCCGGTGGTGATGCAGGTGCCAGGTGCGTCGTCCCCATGGGAGCAGCGGGCCGGAATCGACGAGATCGCCCTGATCGCCGCGGCCGCCGACGAACTGGGCTTCGAATACCTGACCTGCGCCGAGCATGTCGCGGTACCCGCCGCCGAGTCGGCGGGTCGCGGCGTGACGTACTGGGATCCGTTGGCGACGCTGAGTTTTCTGGCCGCCCGGACTTCCCGGATCCGGCTGGCCACCTCGGTGCTGGTGCTCGGCTATCACCATCCGCTGGAGATCGCCAAGCGGTACGGCACCCTGGACCGGATCAGTGGCGGCCGGGTTGTCCTGGGGGTCGGGGTCGGCTCGCTGCAGGCGGAATTCGAGCTGCTCGGGGCGCACTGGGCGGATCGCGGTGAGCGGGCAGACGACGCGCTGCGGGCGCTGCGGGCATCGCTGTCCACCCCGCAGCCGCGGTACGACGGGAGCTACTACCGGTTCGGCCCGGTGACGGTGGAACCCTGCGCGCTGCAACCGCGGGTGCCGATCTGGGTGGGTGGCCGCACCCGTCGGTCGTTGCGCCGCGCGGTGAGCCTGGCCGACGGCTGGATGCCGTTCGGGTTGCGAGCCAACGAGATAGCGGAGTTGCTGGCCGACATCGGCCCGCCGGCCGGATTCGAGGTTGTGCTGGCCACCGGAAGTGCGGTCGATCCGATCGGTAACCCGGCGGCGACCCGGGAGCGGCTGCGTGGCCTGCAATCCGCCGGCGCCAGCGTCGTAACCTGCACGGTCGCCGCCGATTCCGCGGATCACTACTGCACTCAGCTGGCGCGGCTGCGGGAGCTCGCCGACCGGCTATGAGCTGCTGTGCCACCCGGCGAAGCCGACGGCGATCATCCGAAGCTGCTTGGCCGCAACATGTTTGATCTCGACCAGCGCCGCCGCATCCTGGGCGTCATCGATGGCCTCGGCGATGACGATCATCACGTTGACGAAGAGACCGGCCAGGATGTTGAGGTCTTCGGTGCTCCACCGGTTCAGCCCCGGCAGGCGGGCCAGATCGGTCGCCAGTTCCGAGGTGATCAACCGGATCTCGGTGCGGATTGCATACCGCAGCACCGTCATGCCGCTGAAGCGTTCCCGGTTGATGAACCGCCAGTACTCGCGGCGCGCGGCGACACTGTCGACCAGGATCTCCACCGACGAATCGATCGCCCGATCCGGGTCCAGGCCGCCGCTGCGCGCGTCGCGCAGCAGTTCGCGCAGCGCCCGGAATGATTCGTCGATCAGCACCAGCCCAAGGGCATCCATCGACTCGAAGTGCCGGTAGAAGGCCGCCGGGACGATGTTCGCCGCTCGAGTGACCTCGCGCAGGCTCAGGGCGCTGAAACTGCGCTCGTCGAGCAACTTCAGCGCTGCGGCGATGATCGCGCGCCGGGTGGCCTCCTTGCGCTCCTCACGGGAGACCCGCTCCGGGCTCGGCCGCCGGGAGCGGGAATCGGGCATACGAGTGTTCACTGGTGTGAACCCTACCACTTCGGGAAATCGTCACTTGACTATTCAGTAAACAAATGTTCACTGTATACAGGTGTTCACTGAAACTTTAGCTCGCCGGGTGCTGGACTCCGGCCTGGTCGGCCTGCTGGCCGGCCCCTGCGGCATCGACAGCTACACCGAACTGGTGTCGCCGACCTGGACCTCGTCGGAAGCCCGCGCGAAGGTCATCGCGGTGCGGCGCAGCACCCCGCGCAGTGTCACCCTGACGCTGCGGCCCAACGCCGCCTTCCCGGGATTTCGGGCCGGCCAGCACGTCAACCTGACCGTCGACATCGACGGCCGCCGGCGCACCCGCTGCTATTCGCCGGCCAGCGCCGAGGGTCAACGGCTGATCGAACTGACTGTCGGCCGCCATGACGGCGGGCTGGTCTCGACCTACCTGCACCGCAATGCCCGGCCCGGCATGGTGGTCGGACTGGCCGGGGTCGGTGGGGATTTCGTGCTGCCAGCCGTCCGTCCCCGTCGGATCCTGCTGGTCTCCGGCGGCAGTGGTATCACCCCGGTGATGTCGATGCTGCGCACCCTGGTCGCGGAGGGTTGCGACGGCGAGATCGCATTCGTGCACTACGCCCGCAACCGCGACGAGGCGTGCTATCGCGACGAGTTGGCGAGCATGCCGGGCGTGCGGGTGCTGCACGGGTATACCCGCGAGCCGGAGACGGCCGATCTGCGTGGCCATTTCGGGTCCGAGCACCTGCGCGCTGCGCTACCGGAACCGGAGGCCGTCTACGTGTGCGGCCCGCCCGCCCTGGCGGCCGCGGTGCGGGAACACTGCGGCAACGTCGCGGCGGCGAGCTTCGTGCCGCCGGAACCGGCACTGCCGGCCGAATCCACCGGCGGTCGAGTCGTCTTCGGCGACAGCGGAATAGCGGTGGCCGACGACGGGCGATCCCTGCTGGAACAGGCCGAAGCCGCCGGTCTGCGACCCGCACACGGCTGCCGAATGGGCATCTGTCACAGCTGCACCTGCCGAAAGACCCGCGGTGTGGTGCTGAACCTGACCACCGGTGCGGTGTCCACCGGCGGTGCCGAGGACATCCAGATCTGCGTGTCGGTGCCGGTCGGCGACGTCGACCTCAGCCTGTAAACGAAACAACCACCGCGACTGTGCATCCGACGACGGCCCAGCGGCGTGTCGTGACGCCGGATTCACGCTCGCGGCAAGATGGGGAGGGATCAACCATGGCACAACCACTGCCGGTACTCGACGAATTCGGGGCCGAGCTCGACGCTATCCGCCAGAGCGTCCTTGCTGACCTCGGTGAGCGAGACGCCGACTATATCCGCCGAATCATCAGGGCGCAGCGCGCATTGGAGGTGGGCGGGCGTGCGCTGCTGTTCGCCGGCATCCTGCCGCCGGCCTGGCTGGCCGGCACCGCGCTGCTGGGGCTGGCGAAGATCCTGGACAACATGGAGATCGGCCACAACGTCATGCACGGCCAGTACGACTGGATGGGTGACCCGGCGTTGCGCGGCCAGACCTTCGAATGGGACAACGCCTGCCCGGGGAACCAGTGGCGGCACTCGCACAACTACCTGCACCACACCTACACCAACATCGTCGGCAGGGACCGAGACATCGGCTACGGCATCCTGCGGATGAGCGAAAGCCAGCCCTGGGAACCGTACTTCCTGGGCAACCCGCTGTATGCGCTCCTGCTGATGGTGCTGTTCCAGTACGGGGTGGCCGTGCATGAATTGGAGACCGAGCGCATCCGGGCCGGCGAGATCGGGTTCGCCGACAAACGCGAGATGCTGCGCGAGACCTGGCGAAAGACCCGCCGGCAGACCCTCAAGGACTATGTGGCGTTCCCCCTGATGGCCGGGCCGTTCGCGCCGTTCGTGTTCGCCGGCAACGCCTCGGCCAACCTGATCCGCAACATCTGGTCCTACTCGATCATCTTCTGCGGCCACTTCCCCGATGGCACAAGGGAGTTCACCATCGAGGAAACAACCGACGAGTCGCGCGGCCAGTGGTACCACCGGCAGATCCTCGGCTCGGCAAACCTCACCGGCGGGAAGCTGTTCCACGTCTTGAGCGGCAACCTGTCGTTCCAGATCGAACACCACCTGTTCCCGGACCTGCCGGCCCACCGCTACGCCGAGATCGCACCGCAGGTGCGCGACATCTGCGCCCGCTACGGCATCCCCTACCACACCGGGCCGCTGCCCAAGCAGTTCGCTACTGTGGTGCGCAAGATATTCAGGCTTGCCTTGCCGTCGAAGTGAGGTCGCGATGAACGTGTCTAACACCGCGGAGAGTCCGCCGGCATTGCCCGGCGTCGAGCACCGGTTCGTCGAGCTCGGCGACGGTGTCACCATCCATGTCGCCGACGCCGGGCCGGCCGACGGGCCGCCGGTGATGCTGGTGCACGGCTTTCCGGAGAACTGGTGGCAGTGGCACTCGCTGATCGCGCCGCTGGCCGCGGACGGCTACCGGGTGCTCTGCCCGGACCTGCGCGGCGCGGGCTGGAGTTCGGCGCCGCGCTCGCTGTACCGCAAGACCGACATGGCCGACGACCTGGCCGCGGTGCTGGACCGGCTGGGGGTGGGCCCGGTGAGACTGGTCGCCCACGACTGGGGCGGGCCGGTCGCGTTCATCATGATGCTGCGGCACCCGCAGAAGGTGGCCGGGTTCTTCGGGATGAACACCGCGGCGCCGTTCGTCGGCCGCGACCTCGGCACGGTGCGGCACCTGTGGCGGTTCTGGTATCAGATTCCGTTGGCGCTGCCGGTCGTCGGGCCGCGGTTGATTCGCGATGGCGACGCCCGCCACGGGCGGGCACTGGGCCGGTGGGTCGGCGGCGGGTTCGCGCTGCCCGAGGATGAGCTGGCGGGGTACGCCGAGCGGATGCGGGTGCCGGGGCATGCGGTCGCCGCGTCACGCTGGTATCGCACCTTTTTGACTCGCGAGATGATGCGCTGGCTGTTGGGCGAGTTCGCCGGCGCCCGGGTCGAGGTTCCGGTGCGGTGGCTGCACGGCACCGACGACCCGGTGCTCACCCCGAACCTGCTGCGCGAATACGCCAAGCACATCGACGATTTTCAGGTCGAACTGGTCGACGGTGTCGGGCACTGGATCGTCCAGCAGCGTCCCGAGCTGGTGCTCGACCGGGTGCGCGCCTTCCTGCGGGGCTGACCGGCTATTCGACGCCGATCGTCACCTCGGTCGACTTGATGAACACCGTGGCGGGCTGGCCGACCTGGAGGCCGAGGTCCTGCGCGGCGTCCTTGGTGACCGACGAGGTGATCTCCTGGCTGCCGCCGTCGAGGCGCACCTTCACGACCGCCATGACGGTGCCGACTTCGACCTCGGTGATGGTGCCGGTGAGCTGATTTCGCGTTGATAGCCGCATCGCTGCAGTTTACCGCCGGCTAATGCGGTTGCCCAGATCGCGGACCCAATAGTGCGATGGATGCATCCACCGCCGGCTCGATGATCTCCCGGACGTCGCGGCCGTCCTCGACAGCCAGCGCCGTCAACTCGCGGAGACCGGCCAGCAGGATCACCGCCAGCGGCGGGCTCAGCGGCGGCAGGCCGGCACGCCGGAACCCCGCGCTGCCGCTGAGCTCGACCAGTAGATCGGTCAACAGGTGCATGCCGCGACGCTGGACCGGCCGCGCCGAGGCGCCCAGCGAGGGCAGTTCCCGGATCAGGCTGAGCGTGACCGCGGGCCGGGATTCGATGTGGCCGACGTAGGCCTGCACCGCCTGGCGGATCTGCTGCTGCCAGTCGGCCTGCGCGTCGCTGGCCGCGCGGAGGTCGCGGCCCAACTGGTCGACGTCGGCCCGCAGCAACTCGAGGAAGCAGTCCTCCTTGCCGGTGAAGTGGTCGTAGAAGGTGCGCTTGGAGGTGCGGGCGTGCCGCACGATGTCGGCGACGGTGCTGGCGCGGTAGCCGCGTTCGCCGATCGCCTCGGCGAGGCCGTCGAGCAACCGGCGCCGGAACTGGTCGGCGCCGGGCTCGGTGTCGCCGAGATCGTGCACCGGGGCGGTCATCATTGCGACTCCTTGGGTCGGCAACCCTTGCCAAGTATTGGTACTGAAGAGTACCGTAGCCGAGGACAATAGTGGTACACGGCAGTACCGCAGTGCTGCGAACGAGGGAACATCCCATGACCGAGACAGTCGTCGTCGCCAGCCATGCCGAACCGGCACCGGTCGCGGTCCGGCTGCCACCGGCGCCGCCGATCCCCAAGGCGCTGCAGGGTCTCGGTTTCGTGGCATCCCGGCGGCTGATGATGCGGTACCTGTCCCGCCGGTACGGCGACGCGATCACCGTCAACCTGCCCAACTTCGGGCCGACCGTGCTTGTCACGCATCCCGACCTGGCCAAGCAGGTGTTCCTGGCCAGTCCGGACGAACTCGGCAACGTCCAGCCCAACCTCAGCCGGCTGCTGGGGTCGGGGTCGGTGTTCGCGCTCGACGGCGCCGACCACCGGCGGCGGCGCAACCTGCTGAGTCCGCCGTTCCACGGCAAGCAGGTACGCGCCCACGAGGAGATCTTCGTCGAGGAGACGCTGCGGGAGACGGCCGGCTGGCCGGAGGGCAGCGAGTTCCCGACGCTGCCGTCGATGATGCGGATCACGCTGAACGTCATCCTGCGCGCGGTGTTCGGGGCCGAAGGGGCCGAACTCGACCAGTTGCGGCGGATCATCCCGCCCTGGGTGACGTTGGGTTCGCGGCTGGTGGCGCTGCCGATGCCGAGCCGGACCTACGGGCGGATCACCCCGTGGGGGCGGTTGGCCGAGTGGCGTCGCCAGTACGAGACCACCCTGGACAAGGTGATCGACGAGGTGCGCTCCGACCCGGACTTCGATTCCCGCACCGACGTGCTGAGCCTGATGTTGCGCAGCAGCTACGAGGACGGCACCGCGATGTCCCGCAAGGAGATCGGTGACGAACTGCTGACCCTGCTGGCGGCCGGCCACGAGACCACCGCGTCGACGCTAGCCTGGGTGTTCGAGCGGCTGAGTCGCAAGCCGGAACTGCTCGCAGCGCTGGCCGCCGAAGCCGGCGATGGCGGGAACACGTTGCGCCGCGCCGCCATCCGCGAGGTGCAGCGAACCCGGACCGTGATCGACTTCGCCGGCCGCCACGTGTACGCGCCGACGATCCGGCTCGGTGAGTGGGTGATTCCGCGCGGGTACACGGTGATCGTCGCCGTCTCCGAGATCCACCGCAACGCCGCGGCGTTCGATGACCCGCAACGGTTCGAGGTCGAGCGCTACCTCGATGCCAGCCCGTCGACGTTCGCCTGGATCCCATACGGCGGCGGAACCCGGCGCTGCCCCGGCTCGTCGTTCGCCAACCTGGAGATGGATGTGGTGCTGCGAACGGTGTTGCAGCACTTCGTCATCGAACCCAATCGGACTCCGGGGGAGAAGTGGCACGCCCGCGGGGTGGCATTCACCCCCAAGAAGGGCGGTCGGATCGCGGTGCGCCGGCGTGGCTAGGATCGGCGCTCGTGAGCACTGATGGCGCCCAGCTTGTCGAGATGATGAACACCGCGATGCGGCAGACCATCCCGATCGCACACAAGATGGGCATCCAGATCGCCGAGGCCGGCCGAGGCTACGCGGCCGCCACCGCCCCGTTCGAAGGCAATGGCAATCACTTCGGCGTGGTGTATGCCGGCGTGGAGTTCACCGTCGCCGAGGTGCTGGGCGGCATCATCGCACTGAGCACGTTCGACACCGCCAAGTATTTCCCGCTGGTGAAGAACCTCGACATCGCGTTCGTCGGGATGGCGCGCTCGCAGTTGCGCGCCGAGGCCCGGCTGGACGACGCCACGATCGCCCGGGTGGAAGCCGAGGCCGCCGAGCGCGGCAAGGCGGACTTCACGCTGGAGGCCGTGGTCAAAGACGCCGACGGCCAGACGGTGGCCACCACCCGCGGGCTCTACCAGCTGCGGGCGCACCGCTGAGTCAGCGCTGCGCGGCCCGGCGCTGCAGCTTCCAGTCCGGCCGGACGAAATGGCAGGTGTAGCCGTCCGGGAACCGCTCCAGGTAGTCCTGGTGCTCGGGTTCGGCCTCCCAGAAGGCGCCGGCCGGGCTGACCTCGGTCACCACTTTGCCGGGCCAGCGCCCGGAGGCGTCGACGTCGGCGATGGTGTCCAGGGCGACCCGGCGCTGCTCGTCGTCGAGATAGAAGATCGCGGACCGGTAGCTGGTTCCGACATCGTTGCCCTGCCGGTTGCGGGTGGTCGGGTCGTGGATGCCGAAGAAGAACTCCAGCAGCGTGCGGTAGTCGGTGGCCGCCGGGTCGTAGCTGATCTCGATGGCCTCGGCGTGACCGCCGTGGTTGCGGTAGGTGGCGTCGGGCACCTCGCCGCCGGTGTACCCGACCCGGGTGGCCACCACGCCGGGCAACTTGCGGATCAGGTCCTGCATGCCCCAGAAGCAGCCGCCGGCCAGGATCGCGCGTGCGCAGTCGGTCATGGGCGCGATCTTACTGCGCGCGAACAGACGCAAAGGTCCCCATTTTCGAGCCCGAAAAGGGGACCTTTGCGTCTGGTCGCCAGGGCGACGCGTAGGTTCGACCCCGTGACGACTCCGCAGTTCAGCCGTGACGAATTGGCCGCGGCGTTCCAGACATTCGAGCAGACCGTCGCTCGCGCCGCCGAGACCAAGGACTGGGATGCCTGGGTGGCCCACTACACCGACGACGTCGAGTACGTAGAACACGCGATGGGCACCATGCACGGCCGCGACGAGGTGCGCACCTGGATCCGCAAGACCATGACCACATTTCCGGGCAGTCACATGGTGGCGTTCCCGGCGCTGTGGTCGGTCATCGACGAGGCGACCGGGCGGATCATCTGCGAATTGGACAACCCGATGGCCGATCCCGGTGACGGCACCGTCATCAGCGCCACCAACATCTCGATCATCAGCTACGCCGGTAACGGCCTGTGGCGCCGGCAAGAGGACATCTACAACCCGCTGCGGTTCTTAAGCGCCGCGCTGAAGTGGTGCGGCAAGGCCCAGCAGTTGGGCACCCTGGACGACGACGCGGCCCGCTGGATGCGGCAGTACGGGGGCCCCACCGGAGTTGCGCAATGACCGGCAAGCCCAAACTTGTCATCGGCGCCAACGGTTTTCTGGGCTCGCACGTCACCCGTCAACTGGTGGCGGCCGGCAACTTGGTGCGCGCGATGGTGCGCGAAGGCGCCAACACCCGCGGTATCGACGGCCTGAACGTCACCCGCTTTCACGGCGACGTGTTCGACAGCGACACCCTGCGCGCGGCGATGACCGGCTGTGACGACATCTACTACTGCGTCGTCGACACCCGGGCCTGGCTGCGCGACCCCGCACCGTTGTT
>CAZGGK010000022.1:0-63758 GCA_964525125.1 uncultured Mycobacterium sp. | reverse complement strand
CAATGAAGCTGGCTAAACCCTGGTCAAAGTGGTCCCATCACCGTGGCGGTCGACAATTGCGGTCTTGAAGTGCTCACGGTTGCGGTAGCCGCGGGCTGAGACGCGGATGGCCTGGATGCGGGAGTTCAGTCCCTCGGCGCCGGCATTGGTGATCGGATGCGCAAAGTAGGACAGCAGACCGGTTTCGTGGCGTTTGAGGGTCTTGGCCGCGTCGATGATCGGCTTGAGCCGGCAGTGGGTGGCCCAGAAGTACCAGCGTTTGAAATGCCTGGCGCCCCAGCCGCGGCGCTTGTAGGACCAGAAGTGGCGCAGGCTCTCCTTGGTCACCCACGCCCGAGCGGTCTTGAGGTCACCGGCCCGCAGGGCAGCGAAGCGGTCTCGGTGACGGTCGGGCAGGTTCTCCGCCGAATACAGCCACAAGTACTTCGAGTCGGCCAGGCTCTTGTCGCCGGTGACGACCAGCGCCCGGTTCTCGGCCTTGCGCACGGTGTCCACGGCTTTGGTCAGATAGCCCATCAGGTGACATCGCGAAGTCGAGTTGGAGCAAGCGGCACGAAGTAGACCGGGGCCGGCTACTCGACGAAATCCTCGACGTGCTCGCCGACCCAACCATCACCGACGAGCAGGCCGGCCGCAACCCGAAAATCACCCTGTGACGTGCACCCACCACCGCGCACGCGGCACCCCGGGCAATCCACTAGTGTTTTCAACACCTATTCATCCAGGTCCCCCGCCCCCGTAGCTCAGGGGATAGAGCACGGCTCTCCTAAAGCCGGTGTCGCAGGTTCGAATCCTGCCGGGGGCACGCCTGACCAGCGCGAACGGCTCTGTACGCCCGACAGTCGGCAGCCCAGGCCGTCCCGCCGGCGCGGCCGAAGAGTCCACCGCCGCACATGGGCTGATTTTCCCGGATTCTCGATCACCACATTCAGTGTCGGTGCCCGGTAATACCCTGTCGATCACAGACAACCCGGCCCGGGAGCGGAGACCCACCCATGATCAGCCCTGTCAAGAACGCCCTCACCACCAGCGTCGCGGCCATCGGCCTGCTGCTCGGCAGCGCCGGCGTCTCCGGCGCCGATCCGGCGCCGCCCCCCGGCCAGGATCCCCACATGCCGAACAGCATGATGGGGTACTGCCCCGGTGGCGGCTACGGCGGCATGGGCACCGGGTGGTGCGACGGGGTGAAATACCCCGACGGATCGTACTGGCACCAGGTCCGCATCCCGGCGCCGTTCGTCGGCAGCACCCTCACTCTCGACTGTGTGATCGATGACGGTTCCGCGATCCCGCCGCAGGCGCCGCCGACGGGTTGCGGCCGACCGGGATAGCAGATTTCTCGAATCTAGTGAGGAGCCGGCCAGGATTCGGCGCCGGTGCGCAGCGCTATCGATAACCGACCATCGGCCCGCGGACACCATCCTCGAGTACGACGAACGCGGCTTGCCCAGGTAGATGGTGATCTTCGGCGGACCCGGCGGGTGCGAATTCAATCTATGGCCGCGTCGGGCCAGACTGGCACTCGACTGAACTACCGCGCCGATCTACCGGAGACCAGCACCGACACCAACGCCCACACCGAGCATCCCAGTGCGCCGACCGTGGCGGCGGCACCCAGGTACAGCCCGTAGCCGGCACCGATCGGCGCGACGACGTTCACGTGGTAATACCAGACGGTCAGCCCACCGATTAACAGCGACATCACCAGTGCGACAACAGCTGCCAGCCTGGCCGACAAACCCCGCCCGGCCATCGCCCCGGCCACCAGCAGCACCGACGCCAGCAGCACGATCAACTGGCCGGCGCCGAATCCCGGCGGCAGGTGCACACTGCCGACACTGCCGCCGATGGCGCTGGCGTGACCCCCGCCGTCAGCCGAAGTGATCAGCCACGGCAGCCACCCGCTGGCCGACAGAATCACGGCGAACAGCGCGACGAACCAACCGGGACGCAGTGTCACTGACCGGCGAACACCGTGACGAACTGCTGCAGCGAGGTGCGGATGTCGCCGCGCAGCGCGCCGGCCACCAGCATGCCGATCGGCCCGAACAACGCCGGACCGCCCAGATGCACGTCGAAGCTGACCACCGAGCCGTCGTCCTTGGGCGTCACCTTGGCCAGCAACTTGATCTTGACCCCGCCTTTGCCGTCGCCGTTGAGGGTCATCGCCGTCGGCGGCTTGTAATGCACGATCGTCCACCTGACCCGATTGGGCATGCCCTTGACCTCGACGATCGAGTCCAGCACCGTGCCCTTGTCGAGTTCGTCGGGCAGCACGCTGCGCCACACCCGGTGGATGGTCAGCCACTCCCGGTAGCGCGACAGATCCGAGGCGTGAGACCAGGCCTCTTCGGGCGGCAGTGGGACGTCGATGGATCCGGAGAGCTTCGCCATGGGTCCATCCTTTCAAACACCGATCGCCGGCAGACCCGGCCATTGTGGTCGCCGCACGGCTATCGCCACAACTTCGGCCGCTCCCCCAGCCACCGGCCCTGCAGCCACCACAGCGCTTCGATCACCGCGGCGCCGAGCACCCCGATGCCCAGCGCCACCGCCGTCACCGCGACGTTGGACGGGTCCAGCATGAACGCCCGCCGGGCCAGCGGGACGGCGAAGATCGCCACGTAGGCCAGTCCGCAGACTGCCACCAGCGCCAGCCGCCACCACTGGTACGGGCGGGCCACCACCGCCAGCACCCACACCGCCGTCAGCAGCAGCGTGATCAGCGCGGCGGTGGACGCCTGCAGCTGCTGCACCCGGCTGGCCTCGCTGCCCCGGTAGGCCACCAGGTAGGAGGCGAAGGTGGCGGTACCCACGACGAGCCCGGACGGCAGTGCCCCGGTCATCACCCGCCGCACGAAACCGGGGTGGGCCCGTTCGCTGTTGGGCGCCAGCGACAGGATGAACGACGGAATGCCGATGGTGAACCAGGCGGCGATCGTGACGTGGATCGGCTGGAACGGATACAGCAGCGGCTTGGTCCCGAACAGCGCCGACGCCAGGCCCACCAGGCCCACCAGCAGCGCCAGCAGCACCGAGTAGACCGTCTTGGTCAAGAACAGGTTCGAGACGCGTTCGATGTTGCCGATCACCCGCCGGCCCTCGCCCACCACGTAGGGCAGGGTGGCGAACTTGTTGTCCAGCAACACGATCTGCGCCACCGCCCGTGCCGCGGGGCTGCCCGCCCCCATCGCCACACCGATGTCGGCGTCCTTGAGCGCCAGCACGTCGTTGACGCCGTCCCCGGTCATCGCCACGGTATGCCCGCACGACTGCAGGGCCGCCACCATGGCCCGCTTCTGATCGGGGCGCACCCGGCCGAAGACGGTGTGCGACTCAAGGGCACCGGCGAGTTCGGCCGGCTCAGACGGCAGCTTCCGGGCGTCCACCGCGTCACCGGCCAACCCGAGCTTGGCCGCCACCGCACCCACCGACACCGCGTTGTCACCGGAGATGACCTTGATCGACACTCCCTGTGCGGCAAAGTAGTCCAGCGCGGCCCGGGCATCGGGGCGCACCCGCTGCTCAAGCACCACCAGCGCCGCCGGCCGCACCCGGCCGGGCGCGTCGGGGTGGTCGACGGCCAGTTCGGCGGCACCCACCAGCAGCACCCGCAGCCCCTGGGCACCGATCTGTTCGGCCTGTTCGGCGGCCGGCGAGGCCGGGTCGAGCAGCACATCCGGCGCACCGACCACCCAGTTGCCGTGCTCGCCGTAGGACACGCCGCTCCATTTGGTGGCCGACTTGAACGGCGCGACAGCGGTTTCCGTCCAGTCCGGCGGACTGTGGAATGCCTCTCGGATGGCCAGCATGCTGGCGTTGGGCCGGGTGTCGGAAGCCGCCAACGCGGCCAGCACGTCCACGACGGTCCCATGGCTGGAATCGGTGGTGAGCAACTCGGCGACGTTGAACACCCGCATGCCGCTCTCGGTCAGGGTGCCGGTCTTGTCGGCGCAGACCACGTCGACGCGGGCCAGCCCCTCGATGGCCGGCAGCTCCTGCACCAGGCATTGCCGCTGGCCGAGTCGGACGACGCCGACCGCGAACGCGATCGAGGTCATCAGCACCAGGCCTTCGGGCACCATCGGCACCAGGGCGCCGACCATCGCCAGCACCGACGCCCGCCAGCCCACATCGGTGGTGAACAGTTGGGTGTAGATGATCAGCAGACCGGTCGGGATCAACAGGTAGGTGATGAATTTCAGGATCTTGTCGATGCCGGTCCGCAGCTCGGATCGGACCAGGGTGAACTTGCTGGCCTCCTCGGCCAGCCTGGCCGCATAGGCTTCCCGGCCCACCTTGGTGGCGCGGTAGGCGCCGGTGCCCGATATCACGAAGCTGCCCGACATCACGTGCTCGCCGGGGCCTTTGCCGATCGGGTCGGCTTCGCCGGTGAGCAGCGATTCGTCGATTTCCAGATCGGCCGCTTCGACCACGTCGCCGTCCACCACGATCTGGTCGCCGGGGCCGAGTTCGATGACGTCATCGAGCACCACCTCGCCCGGCGCGAGCTCGTGCGTCCCGGACTGCCTGCGCACCAACGGTTTCGCCTGCCCGACGATGGCCAGCTTGTCCAGCGTCTGTTTGGCGCGGATCTCCTGGATCATGCCGATGACACTGTTGGCGACGATCAGCAGCCCGAACATCCCGTTGATCCAGGAGCCGGTGGTCAACACGATGGCCAACAGCACGCCCAGGATCGCGTTGATCCGGGTGAACACGTTGGCCCGCACGATCTCCGGCACGCTGCGGGTGGCGCGGCCTCCGACGTCGTTGTTTCGGCCCTCGGCCACCCGCTGGGCCACTTCGGCGTCGGTGAGCCCGAGCGTCAACGCCGCGGTCATCGGGTGAAGGTCCCCAGTTTGTCGTCGTCGTAGTACTCCAGCGTCACCGTGTTCGCGGCGAATGTGGCCCGCGAAACCGTTCCCGGCTCGGCGTTTTCGCTGCGCAACACGAAGGTGAAGGTGTCGCCGTCGAAGTGCGTCAGCTCGACGGTCTGTTGCTCCGGCCCCAGCACCAGCTCCAGCCGGCCGTCACGCTGGCCGATGCGGGCCGGACCCCAGTAGTCGTTGGCGTACACGCCGGTGTAGGCACTCAACGGCTTGGCCGGGACAGGGTCGGCCGGCGCGGCCTTGCCCACCAGTGCCCCCTCCGGTCGGTTCATCGAGTCGAACGCTCCCCGGTACAGCCCGGCCCAGTCTTGGCGGATCTCGCCGTACTGCACCAGGTCCATGAACTGGGCAGTCAGCGTCTCGGGAACCCCGATGGGTGCGGCGTTGGTCAGCGCGATAATGCCGACATCCGCCGACGGTAGCACCGTGAAAGCGGTTGCAGCGCCCAGCGAGAACCCCCCGGAGTGGCTGTACTGGGTGCGTCCGGCCGAGGTCACCGAGACGTTGAACCCGTGGCCGTAGTAGGAGGCCCGGGCCGTCGGGGTGGCCGCCGGAGTCGAGATCACCTGCGGGGTGATCGCCGGCAGCAGCGCCTCCGCGGAGGCGATCGTGGTGCCCTCATAGCTGCCGCCGCCCAGCACCATGGCCAGCCAGCGGGCCATGTCGTGCACCGACGAGCTGACCCCGCCGGCCGGTGACTGCTCATCGGGGTCGCGCTGGTAGCGCGGCTGGTAGCTCTCGCCGTCCTTGACGTGGCCGACCGCGCGATTGGGCCGAGCGGTGAAGTCGACGTAGCGGGAGCTGGTCGAGTTCATGCCCAACGGGGCGTAGAGCACCTCCTCGGACAGGTCGGCCCACGGCTTGCCAGCCGCGGCGGCAACCGCTTCGGCGCCGGCGGTCAGCCCGAAGTTGGTGTAGTCGTAGCTGATCCGAAACGGCTCCAGCGGCAGCCGGCGCATCCGGTCCAGCACCTGTCGGCGGTCATAGCCCAGGCCCTCCAGCTTGTCGCCGGCGTGGTCGGGCAGCCCGGAGCGGTGCGAGTACAGATCGGCGACGGTCACGTGGGTGCTGACGTAGGGATCGGACAGCGCGAACCACGGCAGCTTCGACGTCACCGGGGTGTCCCAGCCGATCCGGCCGTCGGTCACCTGGTGGGCGACCACCGTCGCCCCGACCGACTTGGACACCGAGGCCAGCTGAAACACCGTGTCGGCGTCCACCTTATCTGCGCTGCGCACATCTTTGACGCCGAACCCCTTGGCGTACAGCGTCTTTCCACCATGGACGACGGCGACCGCCATCCCGGGAATGCCGCTGGCGCCCATCAGCGCGTCCACCAGGCCATCGAGCTTCGCCACCGCCGCGTCGACACGACCGTCGGGGACCGGCAAGGCCGCCACCTCGTTGGGTGGAGTGTCGGATCCGGAGCCGGGCGCGGTCGGGCGTGGTGCGCACCCGGCCAGAAGCAGCAGCACCGAGAAGATCGCGACCGTCGTCGTCCGTATCGTCATCGCCGCCGATGCTATCGGCTCACAACCGCCACCACGGGTCGAACTCGCCCGCATCGGCCGGCAGCACCTGCCCGCCGGGTCTGGGGACCGCCACCGCGACACCGGCTGCATCGGCGGCGGCGAGCAGTCGCTCGACCGGCTCGGCCCAGGGGTGCGGCGCCAGCCGGAACGTGCCCCAGTGGATCGGCACCAGCAGGCCGGCCCCGGACGCGTTCAGATCGAGGTGCGCCGCAACCGCTTCCTCGGGGTTCATGTGCACGTCCGGCCAGGCCGCACTGTAGGCGCCGATCGGCATCAGGGTGATGTCGAACGGGCCGTGGTCCGACCCGATCTGCCCGAAACCGGGGGTGTAGCCGGTGTCGCCGGCGAAGTACACCCGATGCCGCGGGCCGGCGATCACCCACGACGCCCACAGCGTGAGGTTGCGGCTGACGAACCGCCCGGAGAAGTGCCGGGCCGGGGTGCAAGCCAGGCTGAGCTCACCGATCCTGGTGGATTCGTGCCAATCGAGTTCGACGACGCGATCCGCGCCGACGCCCCAACCCCGCAGATGCGCACCTACCCCCAGCGGGACGACGAACGGGGCGCGCTGGGTGCGGGCCAGCGCGGTGACGGTGTCGATGTCCAGGTGGTCGTAGTGGTCGTGGCTGATCACGATCGCGTCGATCGCAGGCAGGGCGTCAAGGGCCAGCGGCGGCGAGTGCAGCCGCTCCGGTCCGACCACATCCGACGGCGAGCAGCGATCGCTCCAGATCGGATCGGTGAGCACCCGGTAGCCATCGACCTCGACCAGCGCCGTCGCGTGCCCGAGCCAGGTGACCGCCAGCGGCACGGCGCCGTCAGCTGCGCACGGGTCGGCCAGCGGAATCGCCACGGGGGGCCGGCTCACCGCACGCCCGAAGATCAGCTGCCGCAGCACGAACCGCTGTTCCTCGCGGTCCAGTTTCAGGAACGACACCGGGTCGATGTTGTGAAAGGCCCCGTCGCGGCAGTGCGGCGAGCGGTCGGACGCCGCCCGGATCGCGGCCGGGCCGGCACCCAGGGCAGCGGGCGTACCGTGCAGTGCGCGCAGCACCCAGCCGCCGGCGGCCAGGGTGGCCGTGCCCACACCCCACTGCACCGCCCCGCGCAGCTTCACCGCTCAGGCGCCCTGGAACTTCGGCGGCCGCTTCTCGATGCGGGCCACCTGCGCCTCGATGACGTCCTGGCTGCCCCACGCCCGGTCGAACAGCTCCTTGTGGGTGGGCGACTGGTCCTGGTAGGCCCCGTCGTCGTTGAGCACCCGCTTGGCGTGCTGCAGTGCCAGCGGGGCCAGCCCGGCGATCTCGTGCGCCCAGGCCTGCGCGTCGGCCAGGGTGCCGAGCCGGTTGGCCATGCCGGTCTGCAGCGCGCCATCGGCGGTCAGCTTCTCCGCGGTCAGCAGCATCGCCCGAGCCCGCCCGTAGCCGGCCAGCGACGACAGCCGGCGGATGCTCCAGTTATCCAGCGCCAGTCCGTACTTCGAGGTCGGGAATTGGAAGAACGCCTCGGGTGCCACCACCCGCAGGTCGCAGATCATCGCCAGTTGCAGTCCGGCGCCGATCGCCGGCCCGTTGACGGCGCCGATCACCGGCATCGGGAATTCGTCGATGGATTTGTGCAGCGCGATCAGCCGGTCCGGGTAGTCGGCGGCGAAGGCGTCGCCGGACAGGTCGGCGCCGGCGCAGAACACGGTGCCCTGCCCGGTCAGCACGACGGCCCGGACATCCTGTTCGCCGGCCTGCTGCACCGCCTCCCGGAGTTCGTCGACGATCTGGGAGTTCAGCGCGTTGCGCCGCTCGGGCCGTTGCAGCTCGATAGTGACGACGGATTCGTCGCGGGTGACACCGATCATGGCTGTCAACTTTAGTTAGCCCGGTGCTGTGAGCCGGATCGGGGCCGACGAGTCCGGTACCGCTACCGGCGGATCGGCGCTTTCGGTACCGCGCAGGGCGCGCCCCGTCGCATCCCGCGGTAAAGCTCGTCGATCAGGCAAGATAGGCGGTATGGACAACGGCACTGCCTCACCGCCCTCGCCGAGGGTGCTGGTTGTCGACGACGACTCCGACGTCCTCGTGTCACTGGAGCGCGGCCTGCGACTGTCCGGGTTCGACGTGTCGACGGCCGCCGACGGCGCCGAGGCGTTGCGCAGCGCCACCGAGAACCGCCCCGATGCGATCGTGCTCGACATCAACATGCCGGTGCTGGACGGAGTCAGCGTGGTCACCGCGCTGCGCGCGATGGACAACGACGTCCCGGTCTGTGTGCTGTCCGCGCGCAGTTCGGTCGACGACCGGGTGGCCGGGCTGGAAGCCGGCGCCGACGACTACCTGGTCAAACCGTTCGTGCTGGCCGAGCTGGTGGCGCGGGTGCGCGCCCTGCTGCGTCGCGGCGGCACCAGCGCGTCGTCGTCGGCGGAGACCATCACGGTGGGGCCGCTGGAGGTGGACATCCCCGGCCGGCGGGCGCGGGTCAAGGGCGTCGACGTCGATTTGACCAAGCGTGAGTTCGACCTGCTCGCGGTGCTCGCCGAACACAAGACCGCCGTGCTGTCCCGGGCACAGCTGCTGGAGCTGGTCTGGGGCTACGATTTCGCCGCCGACACCAACGTCGTCGACGTGTTCATCGGATATCTGCGCCGCAAGCTGGAAGCCGGCGGCGCCCCCCGCCTGCTGCACACCGTCCGCGGGGTGGGGTTCGTCCTGCGGGTGCAGTAAGAGCCGCCATGAACGTGATGAAACTGGCGCGGCGGATTTTCGCCCGCACCCCGTCGCTGCGCACCCGCGTGGTGTTCGCGACGGCGATCGGCACCGCGATCCTGGTGATCATCGTCGGCGCCATCGTGTGGGTCGGTGTCACCGGCGACCGCAAGTACTGGCTCGACCGTCGGCTCGACGAAGCGGCCGGCTTCGCGACCCCGCTGATCAGCCTCGGCGAACTGCCCCGTTCCCCCAGCGGCCAGAACACCGTCATCACCGTGCGCAGGGGCGACCAGCAGACGTCCAACTCCGCGGTGGTGCTGCCCGAACTGCCGGCCGGCTACGCCGACACCGAGATCGACGGGGTGCGCTACCGGGTTCGCACCGTGGACATCCCCGGACCGGGACCGCGGTCGCTGGCGGTCGGCGCCACCTACGACGCCACCATCGCCGACATCAACAACCTGCACCGGCGGGTGATCCTGATCTGCACGTTCGCGATCGCCGCGGCCGCGGTGCTGGGCTGGCTGCTGGCCGCCTTCGCGGTACGGCCGCTACGGCGGCTGGCCCATCAAGCTCGATCGATCGACGCCGGTGACGAACGGCCCGACATCGAAGTCCGCGGCGCCAGCGAAGCGGTCGAGATCGCCGAAGCGATGCGCGGCATGCTGCAGCGGATCTGGCAGGAGCAGGACCGCACCGAGGAGGCCCTGGCTTCCGCCCGCGACTTTGCGGCGGTGTCGTCCCACGAGCTGCGCACCCCGCTGACCGCGATGCGCACCAACCTCGAGGTGCTCACCACCCTGGACCTCCCCGAAGACCAGCGCAAGGAGGTCCTGGGCGACGTCGTGCGCACCCAGTCCCGGATCGAGGCCACGCTCTCGGCGCTGGAGCGGCTGGCCCAGGGCGAACTGTCCACCGAGGCCGATCATGTGCCGGTCGACATCACCGAGTTGCTGGACCGTGCCGCGCACGACGCGATGCGGGTCTACCCCGAGCTGACCGTGTCGCTGGTCCCGTCACCGACCTGCATCATCGTCGGGCTGCCCGCGGGACTCCGGCTCGCGGTCGACAACGCGATCGCCAACGCGGTCAAGCACGGCGGCGCCACCCGGGTGCAGCTGTCGGCGGTCAGTTCGCGGGCCGGGGTGGAGATCACCGTCGACGACAACGGCAGCGGGATACCCGAGGAGGAACGCCAGATGGTGTTCGAACGGTTCTCCCGGGGCTCGACGGCCTCGCACTCCGGATCCGGTCTCGGACTGGCGCTGGTGGCACAGCAGGCCCACTTGCACGGCGGCACGGCGAAGCTGGACAACAGCCCGATGGGCGGGGCACGGCTGGTGCTGCAACTACCGCCGCCGCATTGACGGCACCGCCAGTCGGCTATTTGACGGGCGGGCCGACAACCCCCAACTTGTTGACGATGTTCTGGTGCGGCCAGGCCTGCTCGGCCGCGTCGGCAACGGCGTCCGCCTCGTCCGCGGTGGCCGCGGTGCCGGCCAGCGTGACGGTGTCGCCGCCGACGCTGAGACTGAAGTCGGGGATCGCCGTGGCGGCATCGAAGACCGGTCCGGCCGCGGCGAAGTCCAGCGCTTTGCCGCCCGGGGTGACGCCCATGCGGTCGACGATGTTGACGTCGTCGCCCATCGAGGCGATCACCAGGTCAAGCAGCGACCGCTTGGCGGCTTCATCCGCCAGATCGCCGTCCAGGACGACGTCGTTGCCGTTGCGGACGATCGACAGCGGGGCCAGTGCCAACTGCGGCGGAACGGCCGGCGGCCCACCGGTCGGCGTGGATCCGATCAGTGTCTCCACCGCGGTGCCGGGCTCCAGCACCCGGTCGGCCTGCGACCGGGACCGCTCCAGCAGGGCGTAACCGATCACGGCCAGCAGCACCGCGACAACCGCCGACGCGATCAGCCAGACCAGGACGACCGGTCGCCGGCGAGACCTCGAGCCGGTGGATGACTCCGTCGCCGCGGGACCGTCCACGGCGGCTACCGGGTGCCGACCAGGTCGATCACGAAGACCAGTGTCCTGCCGGAGAGCTGATGCCCGGAGCCCGCCGGGCCGTAGGCCTGCAACGGCGGGACCACCAATTGACGCCGGCCGCCGACCTTCATGCCCGGGATCCCGTCCTGCCAGCCCTGGATGAGTCCGTCCAGGGGGAACTCGATGGTCTGGCCCCGGTTCCAGGAACTGTCGAACTCGGCGCCGGTGTCGTAGTCGACGCCCACGTAGTGCACCGTGACGACCGCCCCCGGCACGGCTGCGGGGCCGTCACCGACGACGAGGTCCTCGATGACCAACTCGCTGGGGGCGGGTCCGGCGGGAACTGTGATTTCGGGTTTCGCTGCAGTCACCGCACAAACCCTACGCGGCGCGGTTTTCGGGCGCGCGAACAGACACAAAGTCCCCCGAAAACAGTGGTTTCGGGGGACTTTTGTGTCTTCTCGCGGTGGTCAGCGCCCGTCGATGGCGGCGTAGTCGCGCTCGGTGTAGCCGGTGTAGATCTGCCGCGGCCGACCGATCTTGCTGTCGCCCTCGTCGTGCATCTCGCGCCAGTGCGCGATCCAGCCGGGCAGCCGGCCCAGCGCGAACAGCACGGTGAACATCCGAGCCGGGAAGCCGATGGCCCGGTAGATCAGGCCGGTGTAGAAGTCGACGTTGGGGTACAGCTTGCGCTCGATGAAGTAGTCGTCGGTCAGCGCCGCCTCTTCGAGGTCCTTGGCGATGTTGAGCAGCTGGTCATCCCCGCCGAGCTTGCTCAGGATCTTGTCGGCCTGCTCCTTGACGATGCGCGCCCGCGGGTCGTAGTTCTTGTAGACCCGGTGGCCGAAGCCCATCAGCTTGACACCGTCTTCGCGGTTCTTGACCTTGCGGACGAAGTCGCCGACGTTGCCGTGCTGGTCGCGGATCTCTTCCAGCATCTCCAGCACCGCCTGGTTGGCGCCGCCGTGCAGCGGGCCCCACAGCGCGTTGATGCCTCCGGAGATCGAGGTGAACAGGTTGGCCCGCGACGAGCCCACCAGCCGCACCGTCGAAGTCGAACAGTTCTGCTCGTGGTCGGCGTGCAGGATGAACAGCATGTCCAGCGCCCGGACCACCTCGGGGTCCGCCTGGTAGGGCTCGGCGGGCAGGCCGAAGGTCATCCGCAGGAAGTTCTCCACCAGGCTCAGCGAGTTGTCCGGGTACAGGAACGGCTGGCCGGCCGACTTCTTGTAGGCGTAGGCGGCGACCGTCGGCAGCTTGCCCAGCAGCCGGATCGTGGACAGCTCCACCTGGTCGTTGTCCGACGGGTCCAGCGAGTCCTGGTAGTAGGCGCTCAGCGCGTTGACCACGCTCGACAGCACCGGCATCGGGTGCGCGTTGCGCGGGAAGCCGTCGAAGAACCGCTTGAGGTCCTCGTGCAGCATGGTGTGCCGCTGGATCCGGCCGGTGAACTCGGCCAGCTGCCCGGCGGTGGGCAGCTCACCGTAGATCAACAGGTAGCTGACCTCGATGAACGTCGACTTCTCGGCCAGTTGCTCGATCGGGTAACCGCGGTAGCGCAGGATGCCGGCGTCACCGTCGATGTAGGTGATGGCGCTCTTGACCGGCGCGGTGTTGGCGTAGCCGTTGTCGAACGTGGTGTAGCCGGTCTTGGCGAGCAGCGAACCGATCGCGACGCCATCGTTGCCCTCGGTGGCACGGACGATCTGCAGATCGATCTCGCCCCCCGGATACCGGAGAGTGGCGGTGTCGTCGGTTCCGGCGGTGTCGGCCACAAGTACCCCTTTGTGTTGTTCGACTCGTCATCGACTTGTTCTCGACGTGGACGAGTCGATGGTATGGGAGTGCATAGCTGAAGGTAGTCGGTATCCGGCCGAAGCGCCCGCGCGGGGGTTACCTATCCGGTGGCCGGGGCCCGCTGGTAGCGGGTGAAAGCCGGCACCGCCAACGCGGCGATCACCACCCCCAGCACCACCAGCGCACCACCGCCGGCGGCCGCCGCGGCCGTCCCGATCATCGCGCCGGCGGCACCGTGCAACGCATCCCCCAGCCGGGGACCGCCGGCGACCACGACAATGAACACTCCCTGCAACCGGCCCCGCACCTCATCGGAGGCGACCTGCTGCAGGATCGTCGACCGGAACGCCGCCGACACCATGTCCGCCGCGCCGCCGACGGCCAGGAACGCCAGGGCCACCCACAGCACCGGCCCGGTACGGCCGTTCGCCTGGGTGACGACGAGCCCGAAGCCGGTCATCGCCGCACCCCAGACCACGATCGCAACGATGATCGCCAACCCCTGCCGGCTGATCCGCGGCAACCAGCCGGAGAACACGCCGCCGGCCACCGCGCCCGCCGACAGCGCCGCGGCCAGCAGGGCCATCGTGGTGCCGCCGTCCACCGGTCCGCCGAAGCTGGCGTAGGCGATCTGGGGGAACAGCGCCCGCGGCATGCCGAGCACCATCGCGATCAGGTCGACCACGAACGACATCAGCACCACCTTGTTGCCGGCCAGGTAGCGAAAGCCGTCCAGCACCGCCGCGGGACCCCAGCGGGACGCCGCGCCCGAAGACGTGCCGGTGGCCGGCATCGGGGATAGCCGCAATGTCGCCCAGATCGGCAGCAGGCAGGTCACGGCGTCGATCAGATACAGCGCGGACAGATCCACCCAGCCCAGCAGCAGCCCGGCCAGCAGCGGCCCGACGATCGCACCGAACTGCATCACGGTCATGTTCAGCGAGTTGGCGGCCGGCAACTGGCCGCCGGCCAGAATCCGTGGGATCGCCGCCGAGCGGGTGGTCGCGTTGATCGCGTAGAACGCCTGCTGCACGCTCAGCAGGCTCAGCACCACCCAAACGTCGTCGACTGACGCCACCGCCTGCATCCACAGCAGCAGCGCGGAGACCGCCAAGCCGCACGATGCGACGACCAATAGTCGCCGCCGATCCATCGCGTCGGCCCAGGCACCGCCCAGCAGACCGAAGACGATCAGCGGGACCAGGGCGAACAGTCCGGCCAGCCCGACGTAGGCGGAGCTTCGGGTGAGCGCGTAGATCTGCACCGGAACGGCGAACACGGTCAGATTCGCCCCGATGACGGTGGGTATTCCGGCCAGCCACAGGCGCCGGAAGTCCGGGCTGCGCAGCGGGGTGACGTCGGCGAACAACCTCACCTGCGGTCGGCCGGCTCAGGGCTGCAGGCGCTCGACGCGCCCGCCGCTGACACGAATCCGGTTGTGCAGCCGGTCCTCCCGACCCTGCCAGAACTCCACCACCTCGGCGGCGATCAGATAGCCGCCCCAGTTGGGCGGAACCGGCACGTCGCCACCGGCGAACCGGGCCGCCACCCCGGACAGCTGGTCGAGCAGCGCGGCGCGCGAGGCGATCGGCCGCGATTGGCGCGACGCCCAGGCGCCCAGCTGCGAACCCCGCGGGCGCTTCGCCCAGTAGTCGGCGGTCACCTCGGGATCAACCCTGCTCACCGGCCCGCGGATATGGACCTGTCGGCCCAGCTGATACCACGGGAAGGTGGCCGACGCATACGGTGTCGCGGCCAGCTGGGCGCCCTTGGCCGAGTCGTAGTTGGTGAAGAACGTGACGCCCGCCTCGTCCAGACTTTTGCACAGCACCGACCGGCTGACCGGCCGGCGCGACTCGACGGTGGCCAGCACCATGGCGTTGGGTTCGGCGATCCCGGCAGATTCGGCGTCGGCCATCCAGCGGTGCAACAAAGCCCGCCAGCCGCCGTCGAGCCAGTCGGTGTCGAGGTCGCCACTGTTGTCTTTCTCTGATCCCACCGCGCCAACGCTACTGCCCCCGGTAACCCACATCACGGGCATTACCGGTCGGTAACACCGCGGCGGTGGCCAGATGCGAGAATCGCCACATGACTGTGGTTCCGGAGAATTTCGTGGCCGGCCTCGAAGGGGTGGTGGCATTCACCACCGAGATCGCCGAACCGGACAAGGACGGCGGTGCGCTGCGCTACCGCGGTGTCGACATCGAGGACCTGGTCGGCCGTGTCAGCTTCGGCGACGCCTGGGCGTTGCTGGTCGACGGCGAGTTCGGTCGCGGGCTGCCGCCGGCCGAGCCATTCCCGCTGCCGATTCACAGCGGCGACGTCCGCGTCGACGTGCAGGCCGGGCTGGCGATGCTGGCACCCATCTGGGGCTACGCACCGCTGTTGGACACCGACGACGCCGCCGCGCGCGACCAGTTGGCCCGCGCCTCGGTGATGGCACTGTCCTACGTCGCCCAATCCGCCCGCGGCATCTACCAGCCCGCCATCCCGCAGCGGGTGATCGACGAATGCGCGACGATCACCGAGCGCTTCATGACCCGGTGGCAGGGCGAGCCGGATCCACGCCACGTCGAAGCCATCGACGCCTACTGGGTGTCGGCCGCCGAGCACGGCATGAACGCATCGACGTTCACCGCGCGGGTTATCGCGTCCACCGGCGCCGACATCGCCGCGGCACTGTCCGGCGCGATCGGTGCGATGAGCGGCCCGCTGCACGGTGGGGCGCCGGCGCGGGTGCTGCCGATGATCGAGGACGTGGAACGCTCCGGCGACGCCCGCGCGGTGGTGCGCGGCATCCTGGACCGCGGCGAGAAACTGATGGGGTTCGGGCATCGGGTCTACCGCGCCGAGGACCCACGGGCCCGGGTGCTGCGGCGCACCGCCGAGCGCCTGCAGGCGCCCCGCTACGAGGTGGCCGCGGCGCTGGAGCAGGCCGCGCTGGCCGAGCTGCGCGAACGCCGGCCGGATCGCGCCATCGAGACGAACGTCGAGTTCTGGGCGGCGGTGATCCTGGACTTCGCCCGGGTGCCGCCGAGCATGATGCCGGCGATGTTCACCTGCGGCCGCACCGCGGGCTGGTGCGCGCACATCCTGGAACAGAAGCGGCTGGGCAGACTGGTACGTCCGTCGGCGCTGTATGTCGGACCCGGACCGCGCAGCCCGGAATCGGTCGATGGTTGGGCGCAGGTCGTCCAGACGGGTCGCTAACGGCGTAGCGCGCCCAGCAGGCTCTGCAGCAGCGGCATCCGCGCCACCTCGGCGGCGGACGCCACGGCCAGCATCTCCGAGACCGAGGTGAACTTGTCGCGGGGCCGCCCGTCGGCGCGGCCGCGGGCGATCTCGGCGGCGTTGATGGCCTTCCAGCCGGCGGCGTCGATCACGTCGGGCTGACGGGCGTGCACCATCCGCGCGACCGCGCGCGGGCCACCGATCGGGTTGCTCAGCAGACCGGCGTTGAAGTCGGCGACCAGGTTGTGGATGGTCAGCAGCGAGTCCGACTTGTTGGTGCCGATGAAGCCGTTGGTGCCGCGTTTGATCCACCCCGTCACGTAGGCACCGGGAACCCGCCGGCCGGTAGCCGGGTCGACGACGCGGCCGGCCTCGTTCGGCACCACCCCGGCGGCGTCGTCGAATGGCAGGTCGGAGACCGGCGTGCCGTGGTAGCCGATCGAGCTGAGCACCAGCCCGGCGTCGATGCGGTGCGCCTCGCCGGTGCCGGTCACCATGAATTCGATACCGGTGGCGCGCCGGTCACCCAGGATGCGGGCCGGGGTCAGCTCGTAGGCGAACCTGATCCGCGGGCGGACGATCGGCGCCGAGGCGTCGCCGAGTTCGGCCAGGATTTCCAGCTTCTGGCGGGTGAAGGTGTCGCGCACGGTGGCGAGGTCGTTGCGCACCCGGGCGTGGTCGGCGGCGTCCAGCACCACCTCGGCGGTCTGGGTGAGACCGACCAGTTCGGGCAGGGTGAAGGCGGAGTCGACCGGCCCGCGCCGAGCGGCGATCACCACCTCGGTCACCCGGGAGTCGCGCAGCGCCGTCAGCGCGTGGTCGGCGATGTCGGTGCGGGCCAGCCGGCCCGGGTCGCTGGTGAGAATCCGGGCCACGTCCAGAGCGACGTTGCCGTTGCCGACGATCACCACCCGCTCGTGGCTCAGGTCGACCGGCAGGCCGGTGAAGGCGGGCTGCCCGTTGTACCAGCTGACGATCTCGGTCGCGGTGCCGGTGCCGGGCAGACCCATACCCTCGACGTCCAGCCGACGGTCGTGCAGGGCGCCCGACGCGTACAGCACGGCGTGGTGGTATTCGAGCAGCTCGGCATGGCCGACGTGGTTGCCGACCTCGACGTTGAGGAAGAATTGGAAACCCCGTCGAGCCGCGACCTCCCCGAACAGTCGGGTGACCAGCTTGGTGTGCTGGTGGTCCGGCGCCACCCCGGCGCGCACCAGGCCGTACGGGGTGGGCAGCTTCTCGAACATGTTGACCAGCACGCCCGGCTGGGTCAGCAGCTCGTCGGCGGCGTACATGGCGGCCGGCCCGGAGCCCACGATCGCCACCGTGAGCGCGTGGTCGTGCCGGTGCACCTCGGCAGCCGGCAGCACCGGAGCCAGCTTCGAGGTCGGCGGCAGTTTCACCCCCTCCGGCCGCTTCGGATAGTAGGACTTGTTGATCTCGATGAACGGCAGCTGCTCGGGCGGCAGCTGGGTGTCCGGGTAGATCGCGTCAACCGGGCAGGCCCGGACGCACGCACCGCAGTCCACACAGGCATCCGGGTCGATGTAGAGCATCTCCGAGGTGGCGAAGTCCGGCTCGTCCGGGCTGGGATGGATGCAGTAGACCGGGCAGGCGAACACACACGACGCGTCGTTACAGCACGCCTGGGTGATAACGTGCGGCATAGGGCACGGTTCTTCCGTCAGGCGGCCGAGACCGGTGTCAGGTGCGCGCGCTGCGGTTGCGCCCGATACCGCGCCGGCGCGCCGTCGATCTTGCAGATCCGCCACACCAGCTTGGCCCACCTGTTGATCAGCCCGGTGTCATGGCAGAGCATTCGCACGTCGGCGAACATGTCCGACAGCATCCGCCTGGCGTCCGGCGACCCGAAGAAGATCTCCTTGCGCACGTGGCGGGGAATATCGAACTCCCGCCAGAACGCCTTGGGCGGAACGACGATCGCCGAGCACAGGATCCGCATGGTGATCGGAACGTAGATCGACAGCCAGAACCGCTTCTGGCGGGACAGTGCCGGGATGCGCTTGTTGAGGTATTCGTGGGCGAACGAGATGTGCCGAGCTTCCTCGGCGACGTGGATGGCCATCACCCGCTCCATGATCGGGTGCAGTTCCTTGCCCTCGCGCAGGATGTCCTTTTGGATGTGGTCGATCGGTTCCTCACCGGCGAGGATGCCGAACCAGAACGGGATCGGTGCCGGGCCGGCCACCAGTGGGATGAACGCCGCCAGCCACTTGAGCAGCCGTGGCATGCCGGGAACGTCGGCACCGATGTGGTTGACCATCTCCTGGAACATCAGGGTGTGGTTGCACTCTTCGACCGACTCGTGCAGGCAGTAGCGGTATTCGGGGGATCCGTTGGGCACCCAGAACGCGTAGTTCAGCAGTCCCCTGATCAGGATGGATTCGAAGTGCAGACCGACCTTGGCGACGTTGGCCTGCCGCCACATGCCGATCTTGATCTGACGCTCGGGCGACTGCTCCCGATACCAGGGATGCTTACCGAGCGGGTCGGTGGCCGGCAGGACCCAGCGCGGATCGTTCTCGGTGACGGCGAACTCCGGGGAGTCCCACTCGATGTCGGTGTAGGGATTGAAGTTGCGTCGCACCGACCCCTCGGACAGGGTCTTGAGCATGTCGACGTAGCGCTTGTCGTCGGCCACCTCCATGTTGGCTCGCCACCGGCGCACCATGCGGGTCCGCGCTAGTTTCTGGGCCATCCGAGACGCCTCCCATGAGGTTTACATTCAACTGCGAGATGTCTAGACAGTACCGGAGGTACCGGATATCCGTCCAGACCGGGCCGCCCCGAGGTGGCCGCGGCGATACGTTCCGTTCGATGTGATCTGGCCCACCGACGGCCGCTGGCTAGGCTGGGGACCATGGCCGAGCAGCACACCCCCTCCCTCAGCATCCCGAACGCCATCAAACCCGCCGACGGCCGGTTCGGCTGCGGGCCGTCGAAGGTCCGCCCGGAGCAACTGACCGCGCTGTCCACCACCGCGGCCGGGCTGTTCGGCACCTCGCACCGCCAGGCCCCGGTCAAAGACCTGGTCGGGCGGGTCCGCACCGGGTTGCGGGAGCTCTTCTCGGTGCCCGAAGGCTACGAGGTGCTCCTGGGCAACGGCGGTTCCACGGCGTTCTGGGACGCCGCGGCCTTCGGCTTGGTCGATCAGCGCTCGCTGCACCTGACCTACGGTGAGTTCAGTTCGAAGTTCGCCTCGTGCGTCAAGAAGAACCCGTTCGTCGGCGACCCGATCATCATCAGCGCCGACGCCGGCAGCGCGCCGCAGCCGCAGTCGGACCCGTCGGTCGACGTGATCGCCTGGGCGCACAACGAGACCTCCACCGGGGTTTCGGTCCCGGTACGCCGGCCGGACGGCGCCGGCGATGCGCTGATCGTCATCGACGCCACCTCCGGCGCCGGCGGCCTGCCGGTCGACATCACCGAGGTCGACGCCTACTACTTCGCCCCGCAGAAGAACTTCGCCGCCGACGGCGGACTGTGGCTGGCCGTGGTCAGCCCGGCCGCCCTGGCCCGCATCGAGGCGATCGCCGCATCGGGCCGCTGGGTTCCGGACTTCCTGTCGCTGCCGATCGCGGTGGACAACAGCGTCAAGAACCAGACCTACAACACCCCCGCGATCGGCACGCTGGTACTGCTGGCCGAGCAGTTGGACTGGCTGCTGGCCAACGGCGGCCTGGACTGGGCGGTCAAGCGCACCGCCGACTCCTCCCAGCGGCTGTACTCGTGGGCGGAGAGCCGCTCCTACACCACGCCGTTCGTCGCCGACCCGGCGCTGCGGTCGCAGGTGGTGGGCACCATCGATTTCGTCGACGGCGTGGACGCCTCGGCGGTCGCCAAGGTGTTGCGGGCCAACGGCATCGTCGACACCGAGCCGTATCGCAAGCTGGGCCGCAACCAGTTGCGGATCGCCATGTTCCCCGCGGTCGAGCCCGATGACGTCAGTGCGCTCACCGCGTGCGTCGACTGGGTCGTAGAGCGGCTCTGAGCACGGCTCGGGCGGTCCGTAACCGATCCGTTATCACCTCCGCGTGTCACAGCGGCCGGGGTCGCGCGCTGCACTAGAGTGCGCACCTAACAGGGCCTTCGCGAGGAGAAATGATGCGGGAACTCACAGTCGTAGGTCTCGACGTCGGCGGCAGGCACCTCCTCTGCGAGACCGTCCGCGAGGACGGCGCGCACACCGACAAGACCCAGAAGTTCCGCCTGCAGGTCGACGACCGGCTGCGTGCGGCGCTTCGCGGTGAGGGCGCCCGGGCGAGCCAGCCGCAACTCGACATCGGCCTGGCCAGCATGCTGCGCCCCAGGGAGATTCAGTCCCGCATCCGCGCCGGAGCGTCGGTCGAGCAGGTGGCCACCGCGGCGGGGGTGGACATCGCTCGGGTCGAGCGGTTCGCGCACCCGGTGCTGCTGGAGCGGTCCCGGGCCGCGGAGTTGGCCACGGCCGCCCATCCGGTGCTCACCGACGGGCCGGCGGTGCTGACGCTGCTGGAGGTCGTCACCACCGCGCTGGTGGCCCGCGGCCTCAATCCCGATCACTGCAGCTGGGACGCGTGGCGCAACGAAGACGGCCGCTGGACGGTGCAGCTGGCCTGGAAGGCCGGCCGATCGGACAACGTGGCGCACTTCCGGTTCGTCCCGGGCGCACACGGCGGGACCGTGACCCCCGTCGACGATGCGGCCAGCGAACTGGTCGACCCCAACTTCGACCGTCCGCTGCGGCCGGTGGCCCCGGTGGCACAGTTCGACTTCGACGTGCCCGCGCCCGCGCCGGTCATCGAGGCGGCACCCCCGCCCGAGCCCGCGCCGGCCCGCCAGCACCGCGGCAAGCCTGCGGTTCCGGGCTGGGAGGACGTACTGCTGGGAGTGCGCTCCAGCGGACAGCGCTAGGCGCCGCAGGCTGCCGGCGGCCCGAAACCCCTGGTGCCGCCGCGGAAGCGGGCATGGGCTCGAAGGCCTGCGACTGCCGCTGGACGACATCATCAAGCCGCTGATCGCCTTCCCCGACCGGGCCAACCGCGGCTAACCGCCCCCGGCGACCAGCACGAGCAACGTCAGCCACCCCCCCGCCACCCCGGTTGCCGCACCCAGCGCGAACCAGCGCAGCACCGGGGTGTACCGCCACTCCCAGACCGTCGGCGCCAGCCCGCCGACCGCGACGAGGTTGAGCCCGACGGCCAGCATCGGGTGTACCCGGGTCAGCCCCAGGCTCAGCACCACGATCGCGGTCCCCAGCACCACCGCGACGAAGCCCGCCACCGTCAGGCCCGTCGCCCAGGGCGTCGGCCCGGCGCGGGTCACAGCGGGAGCCTGGTGCGCTCGTAGAACGCCAACGCCGCAGCGGTGGCCACATTCAGCGAGTCGGTGCCGCGCGACATCGGGATGCGCACCCGCATGTCGCTGGCCCGCATCGCGGTCTGCGACAGCCCGGGTCCCTCGGCACCCACCAGCACCGCCACCGGTTCGTCGCGCGTCGCGGCCATCGCGGCCGGCAGCGGGGACGCCTGCGGATCGGGGGTCATCGCCAGCAGCCGGAACCCCCGATCCCGCAGCATGTCCAGCTCGGCCGGCCAGTTCGTCGCGCGAGCGCAGGGCACCAGCAGAGCATGGCCCATCGAGACCCGCACCGCCCGCCGGTACAGCGGATCGGCGCACCCGGCGCCGAACAGCACCGCGTCCACCCCCAGGCCGGCGGCGTTGCGAAAGATCGAGCCCAGGTTCTCGTGGTCGTTGACCCCCTCCAGCACCGCGACGGTCCGGGCCTCCTCGAGTAGCTGCCCGATGCTCGGCTCGGGTACCCGCCGGGCCGCGGCCAGCACCCCGCGGTTGAGGTGGAAGCCGACCACTTCGGCCATCACCTCGGCGGAAGCCCGGTAGTACGGCATCCCGCCACCCGCCAGGTCATCGGCCAGTTCGGCCAACCGGCGGTCGGTGCCCAGCAGCGCGTGCGGGGTGAACCGCGACGCCAGCATGCGCTGCACCACCAGCACGCCCTCGGCGATCACCAGGCCCTTGCCGGTCGGCAGGTCCGGGCGCCGGTCGATGCTGTTCAGGTCGCGAAAGTCGGCCAGCCGCGGGTCACCGGGATCCTGGACGTCAACGACCTCGAAGGTCTTGGGCACCGCGCGAACATTACCGCCGGACGACTAGCGTGGACGTCGATGTCCACCGAGTCCACCCCCGAGCCACCACCGCTGCCGGCCCGCCTGTTGGCCGCCTGGCCCGTCATCGCGGTCGGCGAGCTGGCCTGGCTGATCGCCACCGTCGTGGCGTTTCTGGTGCCGGCACTGGAAGCCTGGCGCCCCTTGACGGTGGCTGGCCTGGGCGTGGGCGCACTCGGGACCGGTATCTTCTTGTGGCAGCGCGACGCGGTGCGCCGCGGCGCACGCGGCGCCCAGACCGGCCTCGCCGACGCCGGGTGAGCAGACAGGCCCTAGACAACCCCAGACAACCCAGGAGGACCGATGGCAGCTCCGCTGTTGCAGGCACAGATCGACATCAACGCACCGACTTCGAAGGTATGGGAGTTGATCTCGGATTTCCGGCGGATGCCGCAGTGGAGTCCGCAGTGCCGGTGGATGAAGCCGCTGGGCCCGGTGCGGCCGGGAACCAGCACGATCAACATCAACCGCCGGGGCGCGATGTTCTGGCCCACCCGGTCGGTGATCACCGAGGTCATCCCGGAGCAGAAGCTGGCATTCCGCGTCGCCACCAACGGCAGCGTCTGGAGCTACGAACTGGAGCCGACCGCCGAGGGCACCCGACTGACCGAGACCCGGCACGCCGAAAACGGGGTCAGCCCGGTATCGACCATGCTCACGAAGGCTTTCATGGGTGGCGTGGAGAGCTTCGAAAGCGAGTTGCTGGACGGCATGAACGCCTCGCTGCGGAGCATCAAGGCGGCCGCCGAGTCCGGCTAGCCGGACTCGGCCGCGGTGGGCGGAGCCTCCTGCACCGTTTCCAGCACCCCGTCGTCGTAGGGCTGGTAGGCCGGTGAGCCGATGACCGGCGGCGCCGGGGTATCCGAGTGCGCGCCGCAGCCGTAATGGCGGTCGACCACACGGCCGTCGGCGGACATCTCGTTGCCGCACACCCCGAACAGCGGACCGAGGGCGCCGGCGAGCGGCAGGAAGAAACCGCAGGTGCGGCAGACCCGCTTGGTGGCCCGGGCCATCGCCGAACCAGGTCCGTAATCACCGTCGTGCCAACGCTGCGCCGCCTCGGCGCGCCCATCGACGCTCATCACCCACCGCCGGCCCAGCCCGATCTCGGCAGCCACCTCGTCGACCTGGGGATCACCGCTGGCGGTGTAACCCGGAACCAGTCGCACATCGTTCACCGCCGGGGCCAGCAGGTCCCCAGGGCTCAGATCACCCGGCCTGATGCGCCGATCCCACGGCACCCACTCGGGAGCCAGCAACGCGGTCGGGCCGGGGATCAGCGCCACCTCGCTGATCGTGGCATGCCCCGCGCCCGGGTGGGCGGCCACCACGACCGCCCACTGCCAGCCCTGGTAGCCGTCCAGATGCGCGATGAAGCGGTGGGTGGCGGCGGCCTCGTCTTCGTAGTCGACGCCCAGGTGGTCACCCACCGCGGCGGGGTCGCTGAACTCGACAACCGCCGCCCGAGCCTCGTCGACCGCCGCCGCCAGCACGGCCGCGACCAGCGGAGCCGCCCGGCCGGCCGCTTCGTCCGGGGTCTCCAGGGTCACGGCGGCTACCTCTGCGCTCGTTCCGATCACGGTGGCCCCTTCCATCCGAATACCACAACCAATAGTGCCGCAGCGACCGCCGGTCAGCCACACCTGTCTCCTGCACACCCGGGCGGCCGTCATGAGACAGAATTGACCCGTGTCTGCACGGCGGCGTGATCAGCCCGGTCTGGGTCCATTGCCGGGCCCGCGCTCCGGCAACGGATCCGCTGGCCCACACCCTGGCATGGCGAACTATCCCAGCGAGCCGCCCGGTGGCCCGGCCGGCCACCGGCAGCGTAACCAACCGGGAAGACCGCCGCCGACACCGAGCGCCAACCGGTACCTGCCGCCGCTGCACCAACAGCCGCAGCAAGCCGCCCGAGACGACGCTCCGCGACCGGGCGGCGGTGATCGGATCACCGTCACCCGGGCGGCCGCGCAGCGCAGCCGGGAGATGGGTTCCCGGATGTACGACCTGGTGCAGCGGGCCGCCACCGCCGACGGCGCCGACAAGTCCGGGCTGACCGCGCTGACCTGGCCGGTGATCGCCAACTTCGCGGTCGACTCGGCAATGGCCGTGGCGCTGGCCAACACCCTGTTCTTCGCGGCGGCCAGCGGCGAGAGCAAGGGCCGCGTCGCGCTGTACCTGCTGGTCACCATCGCACCGTTCGCGGTGGTGGCCCCGCTGGTGGGGCCCGCACTGGACCGGGTACAGCACGGCCGCCGGGTCGCGCTGGCGCTGTCGTTCGTCCTGCGCACCGCGTTGGCGCTGGTGCTGATCATGAACTACGACGGCGCCACCGGCAGCTTCGGATCCTGGGTGCTGTATCCGTGTGCACTGGCCATGATGGTGCTGTCGAAGTCGTTCACGGTGCTGCGCAGCGCGGTGACGCCGCGGGTCATGCCCCCGGCGATCGACCTGGTGCGGGTCAACTCCCGGTTGACGGTGTTCGGTCTGCTCGGCGGCACCATCGTCGGTGGTGGCATCGCCGCCGGCTTGGAGTACGTCTTTTCCCGCCTGCTGGGGTTGCCGGGGGCGCTGTTCGCGGTGGTGGTGGCGACGGTGGCCGGAGCCGTACTGTCCATGCGCATTCCGCGCTGGGTCGAGGTGACCGCCGGCGAGGTCCCGACCACCCTGAGCTACCGCTACCAGGATGATCCCCCGCGCCGGCGCAGCTTCCCCGAACACGTCCGGCGGGCCGGCGGTGCGCTGCGTCAGCCGCTGGGCCGCAACATCATCACCGCGCTGTGGGGCAACTGCACGATCAAGGCGATGGTCGGCTTCCTGTTCCTCTATCCGGCGTTCGTCGCCAAGGCGCACAACGCCACCGGCTGGGTGCAATTGGGCATCCTGGGGCTGGTCGGCGCGGCCGCCGGACTGGGCAACTTCGCCGGCAATTTCGCCAGCGCGCGCCTGACTCTGGGCAGGCCCGCGGTGCTGGTGCTGCGCTGCACGCTGGCCGTGACCGGTGTCGCGCTGGCGGCGGCACTCGCCGGCACCCTGGCGATGGTCGCCATCGCCACATTGGTCACGTCGGGGTGCAGTGCGATCGCCAAAGCATCGCTGGATGCCGCACTGCAACATGACCTGCCCGAGGAATCCAGGGCGTCGGCCTTCGGGCGGACCGAATCGACGCTGCAGCTGGCCTGGGTGCTGGGCGGCGCGCTGGGTGTGCTGGTCTACACCGACCTGTGGGTCGGCTTCACGGCGATTGCCGCGCTGTTGATCCCCGGACTGGCACAGACGGTGCTGTCGTTTCACGGCGACTCGCTGATCCCCGGCTTCGGCGGCAACCGGCCTGTGCTGGTCGAGCAGGAGGGCGCCCGCCCGGATGCCGCACGGGCGACGAGCAGGTGAAGCGCGGCCTCGCCGTACTGGTGGCGACCCTGGTGGTGCTGACATCGGCCGCGGCCGGAGTCGGCGCCTGGCTGGCCGTACGCGGCAGCGGTCCGCTGCACCCGCGGATCAGCGCCTACTCCAACGGACAGCTGAGCCGGGTCGCGCCGTACCGCTACTGCAATGTGCTGGACCTCGACGATTGCCAGAACACCGAGACGCAGGGCGAGTTGACGGTGACTGAACACGACCCGGTGCAGCTATCGGTGGGCAACGTGATCGCTCGGGCGCCGTGGCGCCTGCTGCTGGTGTACGAAGACCCGGCGGGCACCTCCGCCACCCTTTTTCGACCCAACACCACCCTGGCTGTCACCGTTCCCACCGTGGACCCGCAACGCGGCCGGCTCAGCGGCCTGGCGGTGCAGCTACTCACCTTGGTCCGCGACCCGGCCGGCGAGCTCTACGACGTGCCACACGCCGAATGGTCGGTGCGCATGGACTGGGGCTAGACGCCCGGCGCGAGCGCTCACCGGGTGTTCAGGCGTCCAACTCCCTTGCCACCGCCTTGACCACCTCGGAAACCCGGCGGGCGGTCTTGCGGTCCGGGTAGCGGCCCTTGCGGAGCTCCGGTTGCACCGCACCCTCCAGCAGGGTGATCATGTCCTCGACCATGCCGTGCAGTTCGTCGGGGGTGTGCTGCCGGTGCTCGGCGGGGCTTTCCCGCCGGGTGCGGGCCAGGCTCGGCGGCGGGTCTATCAGCTTGACGGTCAGCGCCTGCGGGCCGCGGCGCCCGGCCGCCACACCGAACTCCACCCGTTGGCCGGCTTTGAGGCCCTCCACGCCGGCCGGCAGTGCCGAGGCACGAACGTAGACGTCCTCGCCGTCCTCCTGGGACAGGAAGCCGAATCCCTTCGCGGCGTCGTACCACTTCACCTTGCCGGTCGGCACTGGTCTCACCTGCTTGTCTGATGGGCCACATGGCTGGACGCCACAATGAAGCGTCCCGCCTGCGCGGGACGCGATAACTGCTGATCCTACTCGGCTGTCAGCGGGCCCAGCACCCCGGTTTACTCGGTAAGCTGGTACCGCCGCTGGAGGAGATATGCGCCTGGTACTTAACGTGATCTGGTTGATTTTCGGCGGTCTCTGGCTGGCCCTGGGCTACCTGCTGGCGGCACTGGTCTGTTTCGTGCTCGTCTTCACCATCCCGTTCGGTTTCGCCGCGCTGCGCATCGGCGGGTACGCGCTGTGGCCGTTCGGGCGGACGATCAGGGCCAAGCCGGGCACCCGGCCCGGCGCACTGATCGGTAACGTGGTCTGGATCCTGCTGTTCGGGATCTGGCTGGCCATCGGGCATCTGATGAGTGCGGCGGCGATGGCGATCACGATCGTCGGCCTGCCGCTGGCGCTGGCCAACCTCAAACTCATACCGGTGTCGCTGGTACCGCTCGGCGTGGAGATAGTGCCAGTTGATGCACCGGACCGACTGGATCGGGTATCTGCATGACCCTGCACGCTCACGGTTCATCGTCAACACCACCGAAGGACACCGGTAGGGACGCCGCCCGGGAAGCATTCGAAAAGGCGGTCGAGAAAGCCATCGCCGGCGACATGCCGACTTCCGGGCCATTGCTGGACACCTTCGGCCGGGTCCACACCGATCTGCGCATCTCGCTGACGGACCGGTGCAATCTTCGCTGCACCTACTGCATGCCGGCCGAGGGCCTGGACTGGCTGCCCAGCCAGCACCTGCTGCAACCCGACGAGCTCATCCGCCTGATGAGCGTGGGGGTCACCCGGTTGGGCATCACCGACATCAGGTTCACCGGCGGTGAGCCGCTGCTGGCCCGGCATCTCGAGGAGGTGGTGGCCGCCGCTGCGAACCTGCTACCGCGCCCGGAGATCGCACTCACCACCAACGGCCTCGGGTTGACGCGCCGGGCTGCCGCGCTGGTGGCGGCCGGCCTGGACCGGATCAACGTGTCATTGGACACCATCGATCGCGCTCACTTCGCCGAGATCACCCGCCGGGACCGGCTCCCGGACGTCCTCGACGGACTGGACGCGGTTCGGCAGGCCGGGATGTCCCCGATCAAGGTCAACACCGTGCTCGATCCGAAGATCAGCGGCGATGACGTGGTGAACCTGCTGCGGTTCTGCCTGCAACACGGATATCAGCTGCGGGTCATCGAGATGATGCCGCTGGACGCCGGGCACCAGTGGCGCCGCGATGCCGGGCTCAACGCCGAGCAGGTGCTGGAGGTGCTCGGTGAACACTTCCGGCTGCGTCCCGATCCGAAACCACGCGGTTCGGCGCCGGCCGAGCTGTGGCTGGTGGACGAGGGCCCGGATACCCCGGCCGGCAACGTCGGGATCATCGCCTCGGTCTCGCGACCGTTCTGCGGGACCTGCGACCGGACCCGGCTGACCGCCGACGGGCAGATCCGCAACTGCCTGTTCGCGCAGCAGGAAACCGACCTGCGCGTGCTGCTGCGCAGCGGAGCCGACGACGATGCCATCGAAGCCGCCTGGCGCGCCGCGATGTGGGCGAAGAAGGCCGGACACGGCATCAACGACCCCGGCTTCATCCAGCCGGACCGCCCGATGAGTGCGATCGGCGGCTGAACCATGACCCATGCGCCCGACGAGTCCGCCGGGATCGGAATCACGGTGCGGTACTTCGCGGCGGCACGAGCTGCCGCAGGTGTCGAATCCGAAACCGTCACCGTTGCGGCGGGTGCCACCATGGCCGATCTGATCGGCAACCTCGCCGGCCGGGACGCCCGGTTGAGCACTGTGCTCAGCCGCTGCTCCTATCTCCGCGACGGGATCGCCGTGCGTTTCCACGAGACCGAACTGAACTCCGGGGAAACGATCGACGTACTGCCCCCATTTGCCGGGGGATAACATGATTTATGTCACATAACGGATTGATAACAGCGCGACTACGACTTGGTTGCGTACATCGCTGAACTGCGGCGATAGTGAGCGATCCTGGGGTTTCCCTGACTGCTTTCGATTAAAACACCGGGGCAGCAGGGACGTGACGAGACGGCTTTGACCGGTTACGGTTCATCCCCAAGCGCGCCGAAGCCCTTTCCGATCGGTTCGCCCTTCCCCCTCCTGTAGCGCCGAGCTCCATCCGGCAGGGCGGGGATACCGCAGAACACCATGGATGGAGGCGGGGGACCCGGATGGTCCGCCGAGAGCAGACCAGGGGCCGTATCGAGTCCCCTTGGGGTTGAAGCCGACGTCGCCAGAGCATGGCGTTGGTGGGGCAGTTTTGTGCCCGACCCCGGCAGCCGACCGCTGCAGGCGCAGACAGAGAGGATCTCACCGGCGTATGAGTGGACGGCACCGCAAGCCCGCCCGATCAAATGTCAGCATTGCCAAAGTCGCCTTCACCGGAGCGGTGATCGGCGGCGGCAGCCTCGCCCTCGCCGCACACGCGGCGGCGGCCACCGATGACGAGTGGGACCGGGTCGCCGGCTGCGAGTCCGGCCACAACTGGGCCATCAACACCGGCAACGGCTACCAGGGCGGCCTGCAGTTCTCGCCGGGCACCTGGCGCGCCCACGGTGGCGGCGAATACGCCCCGTCCGCGCACCTGGCCAGCCGGGAGCAGCAGATCGCGGTAGCCGAGCGGGTGCTCGCAACCCAGGGCCGCGGCGCATGGCCGTCCTGCGGGCGTGGCCTGTCCGGCCCGTCACCGCGTGAGGTCCCCGCGGCCGCGCCGGCGGATGCCCCGATCGACAACGGTGCCGTCAACGGCGCTCCGGTGGCACTGGACAACCCGGCCCCGGCTGCGCAGGAACCCGCACCCTTCAAATGGCCCTGGGAGCAGCAGGCCGAGGCCCCCGCACCGGAGGCGACGGAGCCGCAGGGCCCCGCCCAGCACACCGAGACGGTGGCCCAGGACGGCCCGGCCCCGGCTGAGCAGCAGCCCGCACCGGCCTTCAAATGGCCCTGGGAGCAGCAGGCCGAGGCCCCCGCACCGGAGGCGCCCCCGAACAACAACCGGGCCGTCGAGGCCGGCTACCACCAGCAGGTGTGGCAGGCCATCCAGTCGGAGAACGTCCGCGGGAACGACGCGCTGACCGCCCTCGCCGCACCGCCGGCACAACTGGCGTGATCGGCGGGTTCTGACTCAGGACAGCAGGCCCTGAGTCAGAACCCGGATCAGGCCGAGCCCACCCATTCGTCGGCGCCGTCGGCGAAGAACTGGTGTTTCCACACCGGCAGCCGCGCCTTGATGGTGTCGACCAGGTGGGCGCAGGTCGCAAACGCCTCCCGGCGGTGATCCGCCGCCACGGCGGCCACCAGCGCCGCATCACCGATGCTCAACGCGCCGATCCGATGACTGGCCGCCAGGGCGCGCACCCCGCCGGCCGCCGCGGCGACCTCGGCGAGCACGTCGGCCATCACCTGGGCAGCCGACGGGTGCGCGGAATACTCCAGCCGCATCACCTGGCGGCCGTGGTCGTGGTCGCGGATCATGCCGACGAACCCGATGACGGCACCGGCGGCCTGGTGACCCACCAGCTCCTCGTGCTCGGCCAGCAGAATCGGCTGGTCGGTGACGGCGGCCCGCAACACCAGCGCCGTCACCGCGGGTGGTCCCCGCCGGCCAGTTGGTCCAAGGCGTGCTCCAGCACCTCGTCGAGGACGCCCAGCCCGTCGCGCACCCCACCGGATGAGCCGGGCAGGTTGACGATCAGGGTCCGGCCGGCCACGCCGCAGACGCCACGGGAGAGCACCGAGGTCGGCACCTTCGGCAGGCCCGACCGGCGGATGGCGTCCGCCAGGCCTGGAACCTGGTAGTCCAGCACCGTCATCGTCTGGGCCGGGGTGTCGTCGGTGGGTGAGATTCCGGTGCCGCCGGAGGTGATGATGAGGTCAACCCCGGCACCCACCGCATCGCGCAGCGCCTGACCGACCGGGTCGCCGTCGGCGACCACCTCGGGCTGCACCGGCGCGAACCCCCGCTGGGCCAGCCAGTCGGCGATGATCGGCCCGGTGCGGTCGGTGTAGGCGCCGGCCGATGCCCGGGTGGAAGCGATGACGATCCGTGCCGTTCGGACGGAGATCCCCGCCATCACCGCTCCCAGGTTCCGCTGCGGCCGCCGGCCTTGCTCAGCACCCGGATGTCGTCGATGCGGGCCGCGCGATCCACCGCTTTGATCATGTCGTAGAGCGTCAGGGCGGCCACGCTGACCGCGGTCAGCGCCTCCATCTCCACCCCGGTGCGGTCGGTGCTGCGCACGGTGGCGGTGATGGCGATGTCGGAGTCACCGATGGCGAACTCGACGTCGACACCGGTGAGCGCGAGCTGGTGGCAGAGCGGAATCAGGTCGCTGGTGCGCTTGGCGGCCAGGATGCCCGCCACCCGCGCGGTGGCCAGCGCGTCACCCTTGGGCAGTCCCCCGGCCGTGATCAGCGCGACCACCCGAGCCGAGGTCCGCAGCACGCCCGCGGCGACCGCGGTGCGCTCGGTGATTTCCTTGGCGGTGACGTCGACCATGTGCGCGGCGCCGTGCTCATCGAGGTGCGAGAGCGGACCCGGACCAGGTGTGGCGGCCACGCGCTAGGTGTTGACGACGGTGACCGGGTGCAGGTAGGGCAGCTCGTCGGCGGGCAGCGGGAACTCCAGGTCCCCGAACGGGGACAGTGCACCGGTTCGGTCGGTGCGCAGTTCGCTCACCGCTGGCTCGCCGTGGTCGGTCGTCGGCCAACCCTTGTCGACATATCCGGTCTTGCGCGCGTTATCAGCCACGGTCCCATTCTGACAGGTCCGGCGCGGCGCTGTTCACCGGTTCACCCGGTTGGCGCGGCATGCCCCGATCCGGCCGGTGCCGACTGCCCTACCCTGGTCGGCGATGACCGAACACACCGGGGCCACAAGGCTGGAGTCCTGGCTGGCCGAGCTACCCGACGAGCAGCTGATCCGGCTGCTGGAGCTGCGGCCGGACCTGGCCCAGCCGCCGCCGGGCAGCATCGGTGCCCTGGCGGCGCGCGCCCAGGCCCGGCAGTCGGTGCGGGCGGCCACCGACGAACTGAACTTCCTGCAGCTGGCGGTGATCGACGCGCTGCTGGTGCTGCAGGCCGGCAATACCGGGGTTGCGGTCGCCGAACTGCTCGAAGTGATCGGTGCTTCCGCAGCGGAAGCCGACGTGCTCGCCGCCCTCGACAGCCTCCGGGATCGGGCGCTGTGCTGGGGTGACAGCGTTGTTCGGGTGGCCGCCGAAGCGGGGACGGCACTGCCCTGGCAGCCCGGCCAGGTGACGATGGAGGACCGCTCCCGCACCGGCGAGCAGCTCGTTGCGGCCGTCGCCGAGGTCGACGAAGAACAACGCGAAGTGCTGGAGAGGCTGGCGACGGAGTCCCCCCTCGGGCGCACCCGCGACGCCGCTGCGGGGGCGCCGGTGGATCACCCGGTGCCGCAGCTGCTGGCCGCGGGGCTGCTGCGTCGCGTCGACGACGAAACGGTGATCCTGCCCCGCCTCGTCGGGCAGGTGGTGCGCGGCGAGCAGCCGGGCCCGATCGGGCTGGTGGCACCCGATCCGACGGTGTCGCAGACCACGGCCACCGACGCCGACGCGGCGGCCGCCGGTGCGGTCATCGACCTGCTGCGGGAACTCGACGCGCTGCTGGAGACCCTCGGCCGCACGCCTGTCCCCGAGCTGCGCACCGGTGGCCTGGGAATACGTGAGATCAAACGGCTGGCCAAGGCGACCGGTGTCAGCGAGCCCCGGCTGGGACTGCTGCTGGAGATCGCCTACGCGGCCGGGTTGATCGCCGTCGGCTACCCCGATCCGGAGCCGGACGACGAACGCGGCGACTCCCGGCACTTCGCGCCGACGCTGAGCGCCGACCGGTTCGCCGACCTGACCACCGCCCAGCGCTGGCAGACCCTGGCCGGCACCTGGCTGGAGCTCTCGGCCCGGCCCGGGCTGATCGGCAGCCGCGGACCGGACGGCAAGACCTGCGGAGCACTGTCGACCTCGCCGTATTACACGGCGGCCGCACTGGACCGGCGACTGCTGCTGGGGATGCTCGCCGACTTGCCCGGCGGCGCCGGTGTGGACAGCAGCACCGCCTCGGCCTCGCTGGTGTGGCGCCGGCCCCGGTGGGCCAGGAGACTGCAGCCCGGACCCGTCGCCGAGCTGTTGGACGAGGCGCACGCGCTGGGCCTGGTGGGCCGCGGCGCGATCAGCTCACCGGGCCGGGCCCTGCTCGGCCGGGGCGCCGATGCGGCAGACGCCGCCGATGACGCCGTCGCCGCGATGACCCGGGTGCTGCCCGCGCCGATCGATCACTTCCTGGTGCAGGCCGACCTGACCGTGGTGGCACCCGGACCCCTGCAACGCGAGATCGCCGACGAACTGGCCACCGTCGCCGCCGTGGAGTCGGCCGGAGCGGCGATGGTCTACCGGATCAGCGAGCAGACCATCCGGCATGCCCTCGATGTCGGCAGGACCGGCGCCGCGCTGCACGCATTCTTCGACAAGCACTCCAAAACGCCGGTCCCGCAGGGGCTGCGCTATCTGATCGACGATGTCGCGCGCCGGCACGGCCGGTTGCGCGTCGGGCTGGCGGTCTCGTTCGTGCGGTGCGAGGACCCCGCCCTGCTGGCCCAGGCGGTCGCGGTCGCCGAGGCCGGACAGCTGGGATTGCGGGTGCTGGCGCCGACGGTGGCAGTGTCGCAGGCACCGCTGTCGGAGGTGCTGGCGGCTTTGCAGGCCGCCGGCTTCGCCCCGGCCGCCGAGGACTCCACCGGCACCATCGTGGACATCCGGCCGCCGGGCGCCCGGGTGCCCACGCAGGAGCAGCAGCTCTGGCGCGGGCTGCCGCCGGCACCCAACGGCGAAAGCCTCGCCGCGCTGGTCCGGGTGCTGCGCACGGTGACGTCGGCACCGTTCGACACCATCCGCCTGGACCCGGCCAGCGCGATGGTCGCGTTGCGCCGGGCCGCAATGGAGCAGGCCACCGTGGTGATCGGCTACGTCGACGCCGCCGGCGTGGCCACCCAGCGGGAGGTGGCCCCGGTCGCGGTGCGCGGCGGCCAGCTGGTGGCATTCGATTCGACCTCGGACCGGGTGCGTGACTTCGCCATCCATCGCATCACCTCGATCGTGTCGGCAGACTCTGGATAATGGGCGCCGTGACCGACGGACCGTTGATCGTGCAATCCGACAAGACGGTGCTGCTCGAAGTCGACCACGAACTGGCCGGCGCCGCACGCGCCGCCATCGCGCCGTTCGCCGAGCTGGAACGCGCACCCGAGCACGTGCACACCTACCGGATCACCCCGCTGGCACTGTGGAACGCCCGCGCCGCCGGCCACGATGCCGAACAGGTGGTCGACGCACTGGTCAGTTTCTCCCGGTACGCGGTGCCGCAGCCGCTGCTGGTCGACATCGTCGACACCATGGCCCGCTACGGGCGGCTGCAGCTGGTGAAAAGCCCGGCACACGGCCTGACCCTGGTCAGCCTGGACCGCGCCGTGCTCGCCGAGGTGCTGCGCAACAAGAAGATCACCCCGATGCTGGGTGCGCAGATCGACGGCGACACCGTCGTCGTGCACCCCAGCGAGCGGGGCCGGGTCAAGCAGATGCTGCTCAAGATCGGGTGGCCGGCCGAGGATCTGGCCGGCTACGTCGACGGCGAGGCCCACCCGATCAGCCTGTGTCAGGACGGCTGGGCGCTGCGGGACTACCAGGAGATGGCGGCCGATTCGTTCTGGTCCGGCGGCTCGGGTGTGGTGGTGCTGCCGTGCGGAGCCGGCAAGACCCTGGTCGGCGCGGCGGCGATGGCCAAAGCACAGGCGACCACGCTGATCCTGGTCACCAACACCGTCGCCGGCCGGCAGTGGAAGCGCGAACTGGTGGCCCGCACGTCGCTGACCGAGGACGAGATCGGCGAGTACTCCGGGGAGCGCAAGGAGATCCGGCCGGTCACCATCGCCACCTACCAGGTGATCACCCGGCGCACCAAGGGCGAGTACCGGCACCTGGAACTCTTCGACAGCCGCGACTGGGGGCTGATCATCTACGACGAGGTGCATCTGCTGCCGGCACCGGTGTTCCGGATGACCGCCGACCTGCAGTCGCGACGGCGGCTCGGCCTGACCGCCACCCTGATCCGGGAGGACGGCCGGGAAGGCGACGTGTTCAGCCTGATCGGGCCGAAACGGTACGACGCGCCATGGAAGGACATCGAGGCGCAGGGCTGGATCGCACCGGCCGAGTGCGTCGAGGTGCGGGTCACCATGACCGAGAGCGAGCGGATGACCTATGCCGTCGCCGAACCCGAGGAGCGCTACCGGTTGTGCTCGACGGTGCACTCGAAGGTTGCCGTGGTCCGCTCGATCCTGAGCCGGCATCCCGGTGAACAGACGCTGGTGATCGGCGCCTACCTCGACCAGCTCGACGAACTGGGTGAGCAACTGGGCGCCCCGGTGATCCAGGGCTCGACCAAGACCGCCGAACGCGAGGCGCTGTTCGACGCGTTCCGCCGCGGCGAGGTGTCGACGCTGGTGGTGTCCAAGGTGGCGAACTTCTCCATCGACCTGCCCGAAGCCGCTGTGGCGGTGCAGGTCTCGGGAACCTTCGGTTCGCGGCAGGAGGAGGCGCAGCGGCTGGGCCGGCTGCTGCGGCCCAAGGCCGGCGGCGGCGGCGCGATCTTCTACTCGGTGGTGTCCCGGGACAGTCTGGACGCCGAGTACGCCGCACACCGGCAGCGGTTCCTCGCCGAGCAGGGCTACGGCTACGTCATCCGCGACGCCGACGACCTGCTGGGCCCGGCGATCTGACAGGATGCAGCGCATGTCTTCACAGACCTCGACAACCAGGACCGAGACCACCGACGTCGTCGTGGTGGGATTCGGCGCGGCCGGCACGACCGCGGCGATCACCGCCCGCGAACACGGCGCCGACGTCATCGCGGTGGACCGCGCCAACGGCGGTGGCGCCACCGCGATCTCCGGCGGGATCTACTACGCCGGCGGCGGGACGGTGGTCCAGAAGCAGGCGGGCGTCACCGACACCCCCGAGCAGATGCTGGCCTACCTGCAACTGGAGGCCGGCGACGTGGTCCGCCCGGAGACCCTGGAACGCTTCGTGGCCGACAGCGCCGAAAATCTCGAGTGGCTGCAACGCCACGGGGTTCCGTTCGACTCGTCGCTCTGCCCCTACAAGACGTCGTTCCCGAACAACCGCTACTACCTGTACTACTCCGGCAGCGAGAACGCCGGGGTGTCACGGGCGGTGACCCCGCCGGTGCAGCGTGGCCACCGGGCCAAGGGCCGGGGCACGTCGGGGAAGAAGATCTATGCGCCGCTGGCCCGGTCGGCGCAGGCCCTCGGCGTGGATTTCCGCCCGCACACCCGCGTCACCAGGCTGCTCCAAGACGAGTCCGGCCGGGTGACCGGGGTCGAGGCGATGACGATGAACTATGCGCCGCAACACATTCAGCGGCGCTACCGGAGGCTTTCCGCGCTGTCCTCCAAGCCCGGCGTCTACTACCCGCCGCTGCGCAAGGCGATGGACCGCCGGCTCGACAAGCTGGAGCAACGCTACGCCCAGGCGCTGCACATCAATGCGCGGCGGGGGGTGATCCTCTGCGCGGGCGGCTTTTTCGAGAACAGGCAGTGGCGGCAGCGCTACGCACCGGAATTCACCGACGGCCTGCCCCTGGGCACCAGTGGTGACGACGGCAGCGGGATCGCCCTGGCCGAGAGCGCCGGCGCGGTCACCGACCGGATGGACAACGTCTCGGTGTGGCGGTTCATCACCCCGCCGAGCGCCTTCATCTCCACGATCGTCGTCGACGAGCAGGGCCGGCGGATTCTCGATGAAAGCCGCTACGGCGCGGCACTGGGGCATGCGATGGTCAAACACCACGGCGGGAAGGGCTGGATGCTGGCCGACGCCACGCTGATGGCCGAGGCCAGACGCCAACTGCTGACCCAGACGCTGTGGTTCCAGCGCGCCCAGGCCGCTGCGCTGATGTTCGCCGGGGCGGCCCGCGGCAAGTCGCTGGCCGATGCCGCCCGGGCCGCGGGCGTCGATCCCGAGGGCCTGGTGGCCACCGTCAAGGCGCACAACGACGCCATCGACTCTGGCGTAACGGATCCTGCCGGCAAACCGGCGGAGTTCTGCCATCGCATCGACCGGGGCCCGTTCACCCTGATGAACATCTCGGTGCGGCCCAACCTGCTCTACCCCACCCCGATGCTGACCCTCGGCGGTGTCCGGGTCGACGAGGACACCGGGGCGGTGCTGAACGCCGCCGGCGAGTCGGTGCCCGGACTGTTCAGCGCCGGCCGCACGGCGATCGGGGTGTGCTCCGATTCCTACGTCAGCGGACTGTCGATCGCCGACTGCGTGTTCGCCGGCCGGCGCGCCGGCAACGCCGCGGCCCACTACCCTCGCCAATGAGCTGCGCCGACGCGGACAGGGGCTAGCCTCGAAGCATGGCGCTGACCAAAGAGGAACGTGAACGCTTCCTCGCCGAGCCGCATATCGCGGCGCTGTCGGTGCACGCGGGCGATGGCCGGGCGCCGTTGACGCTGCCGATCTGGTACCAGTACACGCCGGGGGGTGAACCCTGGGTGATCACCGGCGCGGGCTCCCGCAAGGCCCGGTTGATCGAAGCGGCCGGATCCTTCTCGCTCATGGTCGATCGCGTCGAGCCAACGTTGCGCTACGTCGCCGTCGACGGCCCCGTCGGCCGGATGGAACCCGGCACCGACGAACAGCACGTCGAGCTGGCGTACCGCTACCTGCCGCCGGAGCGGGCGGAACGATTCCTGGAGTACGCCCGGTCGCAGCTCGGCGAACAGGTCGTCATCTATCTGCGACCGCAGCACTGGATCTCGGCCGACCTGGGCGCGGTGTAGCCGTCATGGTGGCCCGGCGCGTGCGGTTTCGGACCATGTACCGGCTCGGCTTCACCCCGTGGGATGGCCATCCGCTGGCCAAGGGGCTGCGCAACCTGGTCGAAGGCGGCGTCACCACACCGCTGACACCGGGCACCGCACTGGACCTCGGCTGCGGCACCGGGGACAACTCCATCTACCTGGCCCAGCACGGCTGGCAGGTCACAGCCGTCGACTTCGCTCCCAAAGCACTGGAGTTGGCCCGCGACAAGGCTGCCGCCAGCAAAGTGCCGGTGACCTTCGTGCGTGCCGACATCACCCGGTTGAGCACTTCCGGCGTGGGTGAACACTTCGCGCTGGCCGTGGACAGCGGGTGTTTCCACGGGATGAGCGATCACGACCGCGAGGACTACGTCCGGGAGATCAGCGAGGTGACCGCCCCGGACGCGCACCTGCTGATCGTCGCGTTCGCGCCCGGCGCGCTGTTCGGGGTCCGCGGCGTCGACCAGGCCGAGATCGAACGTCTCTTCGCCCCCGGCTGGGTGTTGGTGTCGGCCGGTGACGAGCCGAACTATCAGCCCACCAATGGCAACCATCCGGTCCGCCACTACCTGCTGGAGCGCCGCTCCTGAGCCGGTCCGGTCAGCACGGCGACGCCGGCGCGGTGCTCCGGCACAAGGCCCAACAGACGTGAAAGCCCCCGGAATGCTTCGCTTCCGGGGGCTTTCACGTCTGCTCGCGTTAGGACAGCAGCGAGGCCGGCGGGTTGAACCGATCGCCGTAGCGGGCTGCCAGCTCCTTGGCCCGCGCCACGAAACCGGCCGTGCCTCCGGGGTAGCCGACGATGTACTGGTGAGTGCCGCCGGTCCACGGCGGGAACCCGATACCCATGATCGCGCCGATGTTGGCGTCGGCAGTCGACGTCAGCACCCCTTCGTCGAGGCACTTCTGGGTCTCCAGCGCCTCGGCGAACAGCATCCGGTCGATCATGTCCTGCAGTGGTGGAGTCGAGCTGCCCGAGTCGAAAGTCTCCCGCAGGCCCGGCCACAGGCCGGTGCGCTTGCCGTCGGCGTACTCGTAGAAGCCGGCGCCCTTGAGCCGCCCGGAACGTCCGAGCTCGATCATCTTCTCGACGACGACCTCGTTCATCCGCTTCTCGACGGTGCCGCCGGCCGCCTCGACGCCCTCGCGGGTGGCGACGGCGATCTTGTGCATCAGCTCCAGGTTCAGCTCGTCGGAGAGCTGCAGCGGCGCGGCCGGGTAGCCGGCCTGCAGGCCGGCCTGCTCGATGCTGGCCGGCTCGACACCTTCGCCGAGCATGGCCAGCGCCTCGTTGATGAAGGTGCCGATCACCCGGGACGTGTAGAAGCCGCGGCTGTCGTTGACCACGATCGGGGTCTTGCGGATCGCCAGCACGTAGTCGAACACCCGGGCCAGCGCCTCGTCGGAGGTCTTCTCGCCGCGGATGATCTCCACCAGCGGCATTTTGTCGACCGGCGAGAAGAAGTGAATCCCGATGAAGTCCTCCTGCCGCTTGACGCCGGTCGCCAGGCCGGTGATCGGCAGGGTGGAGGTGTTCGACCCCAGCAGCGCGTTGGGCTCGACGACGTCCTCGATCTCCTGGAAGACTTTGTGCTTGAGGTCCTGGTTCTCGAAGACCGCCTCGATCACGAAGTCGACACCGGCGAAGTCGGCCGCATCCGCGGTCGGGGTTATCCGGTCCAGCAGCACCTTGGACTTCGCTTCGGTGGTGCGGCCCCGCGCCAGCGCCTTGGCCTCCAGCTTCTCCGAGTAGCCCTTGCCCTTCTGCGCGGCCTCCAGCGAGACATCCTTGAGCACCACGTCATAGCCGGCCTTGGCCGACACGTAGGCGATGCCCGCGCCCATCATCCCGGCGCCGAGCACACCGATCTTGCGGATCGGGGTCTGCTCGATGCCGTCCGGCCGGCTGCCGCCGCCGTTGATGTGCTGCAGGTCGAAGAAGAACGCCTGAATCATGTTCTTGGCGACGTGGCCGGTGACCAGCGAGACGAAGTAGCGGCTCTCGATGCGGGTCGCGGTGTCGAAGTCCACGTTGGCGCCCTCGACCGCGGCGTCCAGGATGGCCCGCGGGGCGGGCATTGGCGCACCCTTGAGCTGCTTTTTCAGCAGCGCCGGGAACGACGGCAGGATCGCCGCCAGCGCCGGGGTGGTCGGGGTGCCGCCGGGCATCCGGTAGCCCTTGACATCCCACGGCTGGGTGTGCGCGTCCGGGTTCGCCTTGATCCAGGCCTTCGCAGCCGGCACCAGTTCCTCAACTGTCGGGAGCACCTCGTCGACCAGGCCGACCTCCTTGGCCTTGGCCGGGTTGAACCGGGTGCCCTGGCTCAAGACCGTCATGAACGCGTTCTGGATGCCCAGCATCCGCACGGTGCGGGTGACACCGCCCCCGCCGGGCAGCAGACCCAGTGTCACCTCGGGCAGGCCGATCTGGCTGCCCTTCACGTCGGCGGCGATGCGCCGGTGGCAGGCCAGCGCGATCTCCAGCCCGCCGCCCAGCGCCGCGCCGTTGATCGCGGCGACGACGGGCTTGCCGAGGGTCTCCAGGGTGCGCAGGTCGGCCTTGATGCCCTGCACCTGGTCGAAGACCTGCTGGGCGTGCTCCGGGCCGACCTGGATCATCGCCTTGAGGTCACCGCCGGCGAAGAAGGTCTTCTTCGCGCTGGTGATGACCACGCCGCTGACCGAATCCTTCTCGGCGACCAGCCGCTGCACCGCGTTGTGCATGGACTCGCGGTAGTGCTCGTTCATCACGTTGGCCGAGCCGGTCGGGTCGTCCAGCGTCAGGGTGACGATGCCGTCGGCGTCCTTGTCCCAGACAATGGTGTTCTCTGCCATGTTCTTCAAACCTCTCAGACGCGCTCGATGATGGTGGCGACGCCCATACCGCCGCCGATGCACAGGGTGATCAGCGCGCGGCGGGCACCCCGGCGCTCCAGTTCGTCGACCATGGTGCCGGTGATCATCGCGCCGGTGGCACCCAGCGGGTGACCCATCGCGATGGCCCCGCCGTTGACGTTGAGCTTCTCGTCGGGGATGTTGAAATCCTTCTGGAACTTCAGCACCACCGAGGCGAACGCCTCGTTGATCTCGACCAGGTCCATGTCGTCGATGGTCAGGCCGGTGCGCTCCAGCACCCGACGGGTGGCCGGGGTGGGGCCGGTGAGCATGATCAGCGGGTCGGCGCCGCTGGTGGCGGCCGCGACGACGCGGGCCCGCGGCGTCAACCCCTGCGCTTTGCCCGCAGCCTCGGAACCGACCAGCACCAGCGCGGCGCCGTCGACGATCCCGGAGCTGTTGCCGCCGGTGTGTACGTGGTTGATCTTCTCCACGTTGTGGTAGCGCTGCAGCGCCACCGCGTCGAAGCCGCCCATCTCGCCAACGCCGTCGAACGCGGTCCGCAGCTGGCCCAGGCTCTCCACCGTGGTGCCGGGCCGCATGTGCTCGTCGTTGTCGAGGATCAGCAGGCCGTTCTGGTCGCGCACCGGCACCACCGACTTGGCGAAGTAGCCACCCGACCAGGCTGCGGCGGCCCGGTCCTGGGACTGCGCCGCGTAGGCGTCGACGTCCTCGCGGGAGAAGCCCTCGATGGTGGCGATCAGGTCCGCGCCGATGCCCTGCGGCACGAATCCGAGCTGGTAGTTGGTCTCCGGGTCGGACGCCCAGGCGCCGCCGTCGGAGCCCATCGGCACCCGGCTCATCGACTCCACGCCACCGGCCAGCACCAGGTCGTCGAAACCGGCCCGCACCTTGGCGGCGGCGGTGTTGATCGCCTCCAGGCCGGATGCGCAGAACCGGTTGAGCTGCACCCCGCCGGTGGTGTCGGGCAGGCCGGCGGCCAGCACCGCGGTGCGGGCGATGTCGCCGCCCTGGTCACCGACCGGCGAGACCACCCCCAGCACGGTGTCGCTGATCTGGTTGACGTCCAGGTCCGGGAAGCGTGAGCGCAGTTCGTCGATCAGCCCGACGACCAGGTTCAGCGGCTTGACCTCGTTCAGCGAACCGTTGCGCTGCTTGCCGCGCGGGGTGCGGATGGCCTCATAGATGAAGGCTTCTTCGGACATGATTCGTTCCTCTTCGATGTCGGATTGGCGGGTCCGTCTGCGCCGGCAGAGCGGCTCCCTGCCGGTCAGCCTAACAGCAGCCGCCTATCAACCTGTTGGTTGGGATCGCGGACCGCCGCGCCTGCACCGATAGGCTCTCGGGTCATGACGGTCTCGCGGCTGGAGCCGTATGCCACCACCATCTTCGCCGAGATGTCGGCGCTGGCCGCGCGGATCGGCGCGGTGAACCTGGGCCAGGGCTTCCCCGACGAGGACGGGCCGCCGGCGATGCTCGAGGCCGCCCGGGAAGCCATCGCCGCGGGTGTCAACCAGTACCCGCCCGGCCCCGGCATCGCACCGCTGCGGGAAGCCGTGGCCGCCCAGCGCCACCGCCACTACAACATCGACTACGACCCCGACACCGAGGTGCTGGTGACGGTCGGAGCCACCGAGGCGATCGCCGCGGCGGTGCTCGGACTGGTCGAGCCCGGCTCGGAGGTGCTGCTCATCGAGCCGTTCTACGACTCCTATTCCCCGGTGATCGCCATGGCCGGGGCGCGGCGGGTCGCCGTGCCGCTGGTGCCCGACGGCCGGGGCTTCGCCCTGGACATCGACAACCTGCGCCGTGCCGTCACGCCGGCGACCAGGGCGTTGATCGTCAACTCGCCGCACAACCCGACCGGCATGGTGCTGACCGCGGCCGAACTCGCCGCGATCGCGGAGATCGCGGTGGCCGCCGATCTGCTGGTGATCACCGACGAGGTCTATGAGCAGCTGGTCTTTGACGGCCGCCGCCATCTACCGCTGGCCGGTTTCGACGGGATGGCCGAGCGCACGGTCACGGTCTCCAGCGCGTCGAAGATGTTCAACTGCACCGGCTGGAAGATCGGCTGGGCCTGCGGTCCGGCCGACCTGATCGCCGGGGTGCGGGCCGCCAAGCAGTACCTGAGCTATGTCGGCGGTGCGCCGTTCCAGCCGGCGGTGGCCTACGCGCTGGACAACGAGGATGCCTGGGTGGCCGGCCTGCGGTCGTCGTTGCGGGCCCGGCGGGACCGGCTGGCCGCCGGGCTGACCGAGATCGGTTTCGAGGTGCACGACAGCTTCGGCACCTATTTTCTGTGCGCCGACCCCAGGCCGCTGGGCTACGACGACAGCACCGCATTCTGCGCCGCGCTCCCTCAGCAGGTCGGAGTTGCCGCGATCCCGATGTCGGCGTTCTGCGTCCCGCCGGCGACCGGGTCCGCGCCGACGTACTGGAATCACCTGGTGCGCTTCACATTCGTCAAACGGGACGAGACCTTGGACGAGGCGATCCGGCGGCTCGGCGCGCTGCGCGACGGGCCGGCTAACGCGTCTGTTGGGCGCCCGCGGCGCTCATGACCTGTTCGCGCAGGCGCTCGGTGGCGGTCCGCAGCACCAGTTTGCTGGCTCGGCGGACCAGGAACTCGGGAATCGGCCCGGACGGTTCCACGGTGATGTCGAAGCGGACCCGGGTCTGGTCTTCGCCTTCCCGGGTGAGGGTGTACTCGACGTGCTGCCCGCGCTGCTGCGCCGTCGCCTTGGCGTCCCAGACCATCCAGTCCGGCCCCCAGTGGTATTCCAGGATCTCTTTGTCGACCAGGCCCAGGATCTTGACGGTGGCCCGCACATGGTGCGGACGACCGTCGGCGTACTCGTCGAGCACCTCCATCTGTTTGTGCACCGGCGACCATGACACCAGGGTGTTCACATCAGCGAGCGCGTCGAGGATGACTTCCGGCGACGCGTCGATGACGATTTCCTGCGATGCTTGAATGGCCACTACCCCCAGGGTAGTAATCCTGGCGCAGTTATCCAGCCAAACTTCGATTACGGGTCGATTTCGACGCCGTCGCGGCCGACCGCCTGCGCTATCAGCCCTTTTTGACCTTGAGCACCTGCTTGCGCAGGCCGTCGGTGGCGGTCTCCATGCCGCCCTTCATGGTGCGCTTGAGCAGGAACCCGGGAATCGGCACCGAGGGGTCGACGTCCATGTCGAAGCGGACCTTGGTCGCCTCGCCCTGCGGGGTCAGGGTGTACTTCGCGTCCTGGGCCTTCAACTGTCCCGCCGAAATCAGGGTCCAACTCACGGCGTTGTCCGCCCAGGTGTATTCGACGACCTGTTCGTCGGTGAGCCCGGCGGCCTTGATCCGCATCTTCACCCGGCGCGGCCGGCCGTTGTCGTGGGTGTCGAGTATCTCGGCACTCTGGTACTGCGGCGACCAACTCGGGGTGTTCTCGACGTCGGCGATGACGTCGAGGATCTCCTCGGGGCTGGCTTCGATGACCACTTCGCGGGAATCCTTCACTGCCATGGCTGCACGATAGCCGAACCCGCAGGTGAGCGTTGCAACAACGTGCAGCGGCCGCGACGCGGCCGACTCCGTCAACGCTCTTTGGCCGCCGGCTCGCCACCCCAGGTGCCCGGCAGCATCGGCACCGTTGGGCCACCGCCGAAGTCATCGCCGTCCAGCGTGGTCAGTCCCAATCCGGGGATGTCGTCAGCCCGGTGCACGGTCCCGGCGAACCCCAGCGGCCCCGCACCACTCTGCGACACCCCGGCACCGTCTGCGGCTGGCGGAAGCCCGGCCTCGGAGGTGATGTCCATGAACTCGTCGGCGACGTCTTTCCTCCTGCCCGCGCGGTGACGCCGTCGGGCCCGCACGGCATCGCTGCTGGAGCGCCGCGCCGCACCGGCAGCGGCCGGCACGCCGGCACCCGGCGACTTGGCGCCGCTGCGATCGGTCAGGGTGGGCCCGACACCGGCCCCGGGGTGACCACCGCTGGCGACGAGGTAGCCGAAGACCGCGGTGCCGGTCGCGGGAGCGACCGGTGCCGCAGCGGGCCCGGCGCCGGACGGCACCGCCGAGGCCGCGGGGGTGGCGATGCCCGAGGCCAGCCCGACCGGCACCGGGGTGGTCTGCCGACCCGGCTCGACTGCCGGCGCCGGGCCTGGGGCCGGTTCCTCGACAGGCACCTGCACCGACTCGTCCTGGAGTGAATTGAGCCATTCGTTGATGCCGTAGATGAGCAGCGGAAGCACGATCGGGATCCGCACCGGGGTCGTCACGAAGAACCAGAACGTCGGCCAGCCCCAGATGTTGGCGTTGATGAAGAAGATCAACGGGCCCCAATCTCGCAGTGCTGCTTCAGGATTGGTTGCAAAATCGCTGAACATCTTCTGCAGTGTCCCGACCGGGTCTCGGATGAGCGCGATGGCCTGGTTGATCATCTCGTTCCAGAAATCCGATCCCGACGCCGGTGGGTCGGCGGCCGCCGCGGGTTGAGCGGATTTCAGCACCGGTGGCGCCGGCGGCACGTGCGGCACCGACGCCAGGGCCGCCTCGGCCGCGGCATGGTAGGTGCTCATCGTGGTGGCCGCTTGAATCCACATCCGCGCATAGTCGGCCTCGTTGACCGCGATCGGGATGGTGTTGACACCGAAGAAGTTGGTGGCGACCAGGACCCCGTGGACGGTGTGGTTCAGGGCCAGTTCGGGCAGCGTCGGCATGGCGGCAAGCGCGCTGGCGTAGGCGGCCGCTGTCGAATCGTGTTGAGCGGCTGTTGCGGCGCTGTCGGCACTGGCCTGCGCCAGCCACGCCAGATAGGGTGCGTGCGCGGCGGCATAGGCCTGCGCGCTCGGGCCCTGCCAGGCCCCGGACTGCACGGCGTCCAGAGTGCCGGTGAGTTCTTCTGCGACAGAGGCATATTCGGCACTCAGCGCCGACCAGGTGCCGGCCACAGCCAGCAGCGCGCCCGGGCCAGGGCCGCTGCTGAGCAGCGCCGAATGCACCTCCGGCGGTGACGCCATCCAGATCGGCGCGGCGAGCATGGTTACCGCCCGCCGCCAGGGGCGGCCACGCGCACGGTCACCGCAGCCACTCCTCTCCCGGGTTGCCGACGCAGTCACTTCGGCACGCCGGCCATTTGGTCGCACCCAACCGGCCCAACCCGCGCAGGACGACTGCGACAGCCGTCCATCCAGTCAGGGTTAGGTTAGCCTTGCTTGATACTAAACGAAAACGTCCACGAAGGTGAACCGCCCGAGGCGTGCATGAGCATGCAAATGTATGCACATGTCGCTGGAGCATCGCCTGCAGATTCTGCTCGATGACGAGCGCCACCGGCGTATCACCGCGATAGCTCGCGAGCGGGGCGTTTCGGTGGCAACCGTGGTGCGCGAAGCCATCGACCGCGGCGTCGCCAGCCCGGGAAGCCGGCGGAAGTCCGCGGGCCAACGACTCCTCGACGCTGCCGACATGCCCGTTCCCGACCCTGCGGAGCTGCGACGGGAACTGGACGACCTGCGCGGCCGCCGCGGATGATCGTGCTGGACACGACGGTGCTCGTCTACGCGAAGGGCGCCGATCACCCGCTCCGGGAACCTTGCCGCGAATTGATCGCGGCGATCGCCGACGAACGTCTCGAGGCGACGACCACCGCCGAGGTGATTCAGGAGTTTGTGCACGTTCGCGCCAACCGGCGGGATCGCAGCGACGCGGTCGCGCTGGGGCGCGACTACGCGGAACTGCTCTCACCGCTGCTCGACGTCGGCCGCGATCAACTCCTGCGCGGGTTGCACCTCTTCGAGAGCATCCCGAGCCTGGGCGCATTCGACGCCGTGCTTGCCGCCGCCGCCGTAGCGGCCGGCGTCACCGCCGTGGTTTCTGCCGATGCCGCGTTCGCCGAGGTCCGCGACATCGCGCAGGTATATCCGGATCGGAACGGGATCGCGGAACTGCTGGGCGGGCCCTGAGCCCGCCGCCGGGCGTAGACGACGTTGTGCCACACCGCTTCGGCGCATTCGGCAATCGACAGCCGCTCCCCGCAGGCACCGGTGCTGACGGTGTCGTCACCGACCTCCAGCGCGATCTCCCAGACGATGGCCCGCGCGGTCACCGGGTGGTCGCCGGGTGGTCGCCGGCAATCACCCGGCCCCGATGTCCCGGCGGCCAGGACCAGCAGAAGCTCGCGGGCATCCACCGGAACGACCTCTCCGGGCCGGCGCTGGTGGCCGCCGGTGGCATCGCGCTCGTGGTGAGCGAGCTGAGGAATCTCTCGCCGGTGCCGGAACCGGTCAACTGGTGGCCGACACGTAGTGCCGCGGGTGATTTCAGGTGGGTGCTCGGCGGTGGTGACCAGCTGGCCGGACCCGCACCGGCTTCGCATCTTGTCCGAATTCGCTGAGCGGGCCAGGTTGGCCCGCACCCAATGCCTGGGTCGGCCTGGGGTTCGCGTCGCGAAGACCTGGCCGCATTGCGGCGCCATGGATTCGTCGACGCCCCGTAGCGCCATGACCGGACGGTACGGACCAGGCCGACCGCCCCCGCGCAGAAGTTGAGATCTCGGCTACCCGTCGGTGCACACAGGTATCCTGGGAGGGCTTCATGAGTTGCCGTCGCCAAGCTCCGACTGGACGGCACGCCAACCCCACGCTCGTGGGTGGCTCGGATGACGAAGCGGCCCATGCCGGCCGGCGTCGGGCAAGAGCGCCTCCGCAGCGGAGGCCCCGAACGGAATGGGGATTTTCATGTCCGGGTATGTCTGGGAGCTTCCGAATGACGCGCAGTGCGACTTTCACGCGTCCGGCCACCAGATCTTCCACGTCCACTTCAACGTCTCCATGCGCAACCCGGGACCGGTCATCCCGGTCACCGCATCGGTGGACGACGACGGCCTGGTGCACCTCGAGGGCGATGACCTATCGCTGGTGCTGTGGAATCACCGCCCGGATGCACTGCGGGCGACACTGGACGGCTTCGGCGGTCGGGCGGACTGGAAGCCGCACTGGAGCATCCTCGCTGTCCCGATGGAGTCCCGTATCGGCGGGGCGCGCACCGTATTCAGCCTGGCCACACCGGAGCAGCGCTCCGAGTGCCGTCCGCGGGTGGTCGCAGCGGATCCGCCGCCGTGGGGCGAGCCGGAGGAGGCTTGGGACCGTTATCGAGAACGTGCCGAGGCCGAGCAGGAGGCCCGCAACGCCAAGCTGCGCCAGATCGACTACAGCGGCATTCCACCCCTTCGGTTGGCTCACCGGTATGCGCACGGTCGCCCCAAGCCACGCGGCAACCCGGCGGGTCGCAGCGATGATGAGGCAACCAGATGAGCAGTCGCGCTTCGGGCCGGCCGATGAGTTCGGCGTGGCGGTGGCGATGGGAGACGGGTAGACACGCGCCCCTCCACGGCTACCCGACCTCGACCCCCAGCTGATCGCGCGGGCGAGGCTCAGCGCGTCGTAGGCGCGGTCGGCTGTCTTCTCGAACCGCAGCAAGCCGGGATGGTCCGGGCGCGCTCTCATCCCATCAGCGGCATGACCCCAACCGGCAGCGCGAGGTCCCCGCACCGATACAGCGGGAGGTAGGTCGCACCGCGAGCCCCGCCTGTCACACTTCGCCATGTGGAAATCACGGAGGTCGCCGGCTTCAGGGTCATCCGTCCGCTCGGGGCCGGCGGCATGGGGCAGGTGTTCCTCGTTCAGCACCCGCGTCTGCCGCGGCAGGATGCCCTCAAACTCCTCGACTCCGAGGTCTCGCGCAACGACGACTTCAAGGCGCGGTTCCAGCGCGAGGCGGATCTGCTCGCGCAGCTGAGGCACCCAAATATCGTCACGCTGCACGACCGCGGCGAGTTCGAGGGCCGACTGTGGATCACGATGGAGTACATCGACGGCACGGACGCCTCGGAGTTGCTCAAGGCCGACGGCCCCCTCGACCCCGACCGTGCGGTCCAGTTGGTCGGCGCCGCCGCCGCGGCGCTGGACTACGCCTGGCGGAAGCAGCGCATCACTCACCGCGATGCGAAGCCCGCCAACATCCTCGTCGGGATCGATGAGACCGATGGGGCGCCGCAAATCGAGTCGGTGAAGCTCGCCGACTTCGGCATCGCCAAGGCCGCGGGTGAGTCGACCTCGCTGACGTCGACGGGGATGACCATCGGGACGGTGCAGTACATCTCGCCGGAGGCGATCGAGGGTGAGGAGGTCGACAACCGGTCGGACATCTACTCCCTGGGCTGCACCGCGTTCCACCTGCTCACCGGGCAGCCGCCGTTCACGGGAACCTCGATCGCCTCGACGATGTCCGCGCACCTGGCCAAGCCGGTGCCGTCCATCACTGCGGTCAACCCGCATCTGCCGCAGGCGATGGACGCGGTCTTCAAGCGGGTGCTGGCGAAGAACCCCTCCGAGCGGTACCAGTCCTCCTCGGAGTTCGTCACAGCGCTGCGAGAAGCCGCGGGTGGCGAGGTGCACTATCCTGCGTCCGCTCAGACGCTGACGGCGGCGAGCCTGCCGAGCTCCGGCGCCGTGGACGCGAGCGCGCCGACGCAGCTACGGAAGGGCGGAGCGAACTCGGCGCCGCCGTCGAAGTTCCGGAAGACTCCGATCATCATCGCGGTGGTGGCCGCGGCCGTGATCGCGGCGGCGCTACTGGGGTTCTACGCGACCAGGCAGGAGAACAGCGACGTTCCGGCGACTCCATCGGTGAGCCCGACAGTGACGACCACTGCAACCCCCACGAGCGCAGCACCGTTACCCCCTGCCCCGGTGACGACACCTGAGCTCACCAGCACCACGCCGACGACGACTGTGGCGCCCACGCCGCGGACGACGGTCGCGACAAAAACGGCGGCATCCCCGTCCATCTCGGCCGGGATGCCGTGCAACAGTCCCGGGGCACGCTCGCCCGACGGTAGATTCGGCTGCAGCGGAGAGAATCTGATCTGGGTGGACGAATACGCGCCGCCTCTCCCCACGATCGGGTGGGACGCGATCGGGCAGCCCTGCACCGACCCGGGCGCCAAGGCTCGGCTTGAAGCCTCGGATGGCGTCCTCACCTGCACGGCCACCGGAAGTGGAACGTACACCTGGGTAAGCGGGCCGTACTAGGCCCGCCCCATCGCTGTGAACACCACCGCAATGTCGGGCCTCTCGCTTACGCTGCGGATACCCCGCTACGCATCCGTGTCCCGTCGGCCGGCCGTATCAGCGCGCCCCCGCCTCGACGACGCGTCGCAGAAGAGGCCGGAGGAGGCGTCTGATAAGTCGACGATGGACCGTGGGGAGCAGGGGTGCCCCTCCGGATCTCTACGCCCGCGGTCACCCGGGCGGCTGTACCTGCGCGGCGTGCTGCGCCGTGGGTTTCCCGTCGAGGAGGAAGCACACGGAACCCGACGAGCCGCCCAAGATCTGTCCGTCCTGCCGCACCGAGTTGCCAGCCACGGGCGTGTGTGACGCCTGTTCTTAGACGCCGAGCCCACCAGCTCGCGCCCCGCCCCCTTCCTACACCCCCGCAGCGCGTACACCTTCGCGCATGAGCAATGCGACCGGCACCGTGCCGACTCCGGGGGACGCGACACCTGACCAGCCCGTTTGTTCGTCCCGGCCTGGAATAGTCGAACGCGTGCGCAAGCAATTCGTTGCGGTCGCCGCCCTGGTCACGGTTGTTGACCGGCACTCCTGCGCGACGCTGACGCACATGCGCGGTGTGCCGGTCGTGGTCATCGCGGCGTGGCTCGGGCACCAGGACGCCGGCTTCACACTGCGGACCTACGCGCACTCGACGAACAGCGCCTTGGCCGATGCCGCCGCGGTGTCGAACTCGATCACGACACCGAAGCCGAACCCGGCCGCTTCGGAGCGACCCACGGCTGGGTCACCGGGGTCACCGTCGCAGCTGTTAAATCCGGAATGGGTCGCACTGGGTCATCAGGACCTTCTCACTGAGGCCACCAGAAACGAGAAAAACCACCTGTCACCAGGTGGTTCTCATGGTGGCCAGGGCCGGGATCGAACCGGCGACCTTCCGCTTTTCAGGCGGGCGGGATAGCCGCTGACCTGCGGTTTATCTGAGTCTATGCGTCGTATGCGCCGCATTGAGCTGCGCTGACGTATTCAAGCTGTCCGACGAACGGACATAAACCGGACACGGTGCTTGCACTCCCGACCAGGGATTCCCCATGGCCCGTCACTTCCTGATGCGCGCCGCGGACTCCCGGGGAGCAGGCACCCGATGCCCAGAATCACCGGATCGACCGGCGGGCACAACGACGACGGCGGCGCGGTCCACTGTTTGGCCAGCCACCACCCGAACGGCCAGCCGGAACACGGCCGGAGCCGCGGACGCCGGGAGGCCGCGAGCGCCCGAGGCCGCCAGGCCGCAGGGCGCGACAGCCGGCCGGGAGGCGGTAGCGGCGGAGGTCGTGTTCCGGCTGGGACTCCCGGGCTTGTTATATGTCCCAAAAGTGTCCGCGACGACGTCGAGTCCGATGTCGGCACGGATTGGTCGGCCGCCGATGCCCTGAAGCTCCGGTTCCCGAGCCCCGGAACAGTCGCGTCGACGGCAGCGCTGTTCGACCGGGCCGAGCCCTGGGCTGCTGGTCGCGATCTGCGTGGAGTGGAACCGGAATCCGGTCGATTCCGGATCACCGTCGGCCCCGGCGTTGTCCGCCTGGGCTGGACGAAACCGGTCCGCGCGGAAAAATCTGCCGAACGCGAGGTGGATCGGCACCGGTTCGACGTGGCGGTCGAAGAAGATCGCGTCAAATCTGGCCGAGACGAAGGTGGCACACCTGGCCGTTCGATCACCGAGTGGTCCCGCAAGTCGCGTGCCGCGATGTGCCGCACCTTCGCCGAACTCGACTACACCCCGCTGGTGGAATCCGGGCGGGTACCGGCGATGGTCACCCTGACGTACCCAGGAGACTGGGAGGTCGTCGCCCCGGACGGTGCCAGCGTGAAGCGGCACATGGTGTTGTGGCGCAAACGTTTTCAACGTGAGTACGGCGAGCCCGCGCGCTACATCTGGAAGCTGGAGTTTCAGCGCCGTGGCGCACCGCACATCCACCTGTGGATGGCGCCGCCGATGTCGCCGGGCCGTTCAGGTCGCGGCTTCGCCCAATGGCTGTCCGACACGTGGGCGCAGCTTGTCGACCACCCTGACCCCGAGCAGAAGGCTCGCCACCGGCTCGCCGGGACCGCCATCGACGTGCGGAACGGCCTGAAGGCCTGCGACCCGAAACGCCTCGCGATCTACTTCACCAAGCATTCGTCGCCAAACTTGCGCGGCGACAAGGAGTATCAGCACATCGTTCCCGAACTATGGCGGCGGCCTGGCCGCGGCCCCGGCCGGTTCTGGGGCGTCTACGGACTCAAGAAGGCCATCGCCGTCGTGGAGGTCGCTCAGGACGCGTACCTTACTGCACGCCGGATCGTTCGGCGGTGGTCACGTAGCCAGGCGGTATACGGCGACTCTGCCAGCCGCTTCCCCACCGCCGTGGTGCCGCGCACGGCCACGTGCTTGGTTCCGCGGGGCGTCCGCGAGACCGGCGTCGCGGTACGACGTCGGGTGCGACGACGACGGGCGCTCTGCAACCAGGGTGGTCTGGCTGGCGGATATGCACTCGTCAACGATGGACCCGCGTTCGCATCGCAGCTCTCGGCGGCATTGTCGATTGCGCACGTGTAACGGCCGGTCCGACCGTACCGATGCCTAGCTTCCGTCGAGCAGCTTCATCACCTTGCGACTGTTATCCAGGATGTGCCTGCTGAGCGGCAGGGGGAAGCCGCGGCGATGCAGGAAGATTTGCAAGGAGGAATCACCTTCCGATACGACTGCATGGCGCCACCCCGCGAGTAGCTTCATCATGTTCCGATCGGTGCCCGGCCCTTGCGGCAAACTCAAGGCGAAATCGGCCATCCCTTCGAGCAATTGAACGTCGGCGACGGCGATCAGACCCGCAGGATAGACGTGCGGCTGCAGATGTTGGAAAAATTTGCGGCCCCGTTCGACGATGTCGAAGTTCGTAATGATCCCAGTAGGCACACCTGCGTCGGGGATGACGACGAGCGGAACGAAGTTCGTGTCCTTGTTGACTACTTCGCCGTCCCAGCCGCCGTGCTTCTTCACGAGATCGATGGTCGACAGGAGCTGCTTGAACTTGCCCTCAACGTAAACCTTGTCGATGTCGGCGGCGAACTCTTCGAACGTTGCTAACCCCTGCGCTGCATCAGCTTTAACCGCGTGATTTGTGGCGTCGATGACAACGCAGTGGCCTTCCCCTAGCAGCATCCAGTCGCACACGGAGGGCGTTTTGTCCTTCTTCTCCGTCCACGTGGCCTGCATCTCCGCCTCGTCGATGATCTTCTCTATCCCTTTGCCTTTTACCGCAATCCGGTGCAGGATGCCGCCTACGAAAACCTCGAAAGCCTCGTTCATCGCGTTCTTGAAGCGATCACCGAGGCCCCTCGACTGAGTACTCAAGCTGTACCACGCCTCGTGATACAGCGTTGCGCCACATAGACGTTCCATGGCCCACTGGTGGCGGATCATGACGATGGTGCTGTCATCGACGGCGATGAACGGATACTGCGTGAAGGTGAACCGCTGATGTGCGATGTCGCCGGCTTCCCGGTCCGCCGCGAGCGCCTCCCTGTACCCCTCGAGCGTCAGCGTCATGTGGACGATCAGGTAATCGATCGCTGCGTCGGATACGCCGTCGGCGGCCAGCTCGTCGCGGGTGAATCTGACCTGGTGGTCGCCGCTGCTGCGCTTGACGATGCGGTGGCCGAGTCGTAGCAGGTCTAGGAGCTCGACGCCCGTGCCGATCGTGAACGCTTCGGCGGGCGTTGCGCCGAGGCCGGTCGTCTTGGACTTCTCGGCCCACGGAGCAAACCACAAGTCGTAGGTATTCGACAGCACCATCTCGTACTTCGCCGGCATGTTGTAAAGATTCGACGCGACCTCGTCGGGGATGAACTTCCTTGCGTATTCGAGGAGCTCCTCCAAGCTATTCGCCGGCATTTCACGTTCGACCTTGGCGATCTCGTCTGACGTCGGCACGTCGCCGGCGAACCCTGGGACGCTGTTCTGATCGGACGTGATCGACAACAGGAGGTGCACCAGCGTATTGCGATCGATCGACGCAGCAGTCTCCTCTACCGATGCACTTTCGATGATCTCCCGCTGCAACTGAGCGGTGGCTCGGGGGGAGACGAGTAGATCGTGATGTTGGGTCACCCTCTTGCGGGCCCGCTGGCAGGCCTCGCCGTCACCGGCGCCAAGGAATTCAGCCTCGACGACGTCCGGGCGCTGATCGGTGGTGAATGCGACGTCCCATTGCCCTTGGAGGCGAGCCACGGTTTCGAGGGCGTCGAAAAGGTTGATACCGGAGAGCAACTCGCGCCGTCGCATCTCCGAAAGTGGTTTCAAACCCAGGCGTCCGCAGACGATCAACTGCGGCCTTGACTGCATGAACTGCGCCATCTGCCGGGTTGCCTCATCAGGTGAGCTTGGCTGTTTCCACCGCGGGGCTGCCCCGAAAAGTCCACCCTGCGGCTGCAGGCCGAAGATACCTCGCATCGGTCGAGCGGCTTCCCGCTCGCCCTTCTCGGCGCGCTCCCTACGAAGTCGAGCACCTTTACCCATCGGCGGACATTCCCTCTCATCGAGCAGCACCTCGGTCGGCGCCAACATCGTCGCCGGCCCGGGACCCTCAAAGAGTAAGAGTCAGCTCCGACAGGCAGTCATGACGTCGCGCGTCGCCGCACATGCACTTTTGGGTTTTCAGTACTCGTTGGCACGCGCCCGAAGTCCCGTAGACCGAGCGCGCTCGACCGGTTACAACGACGGCGATGTCGGTGGCCGGCAGTAGCGTCACGACCATGATCCAGGACGACTTATTCACCATGAGCGCCGAAGCGGACGGGTGGGGATCCCCTACCGCGCAGCTGCACGTGGACCTGCTGGGGCAACTCCGTGTCGGTCCAGTGGCCGGCCACGACGATCTGGACGTGGCAATCGCGCTGACCGACTTGGTCTGGGACGAGCTGAAGGCGTGCGGAACAGACGGCGCCACCCGCCTCGACGATCAGCAGATCGCCCTTGCACAACGCGCTCTGAAGGCCACGCTTCACCGCATCGGCATCGAGTTGGACTTCCCCTGGCGGAACTTCGAGAGCTTCAAGACCCACTGGATCAAGAACGACTGCGCCTATTCGTGGCAAGCCCGCCGCGTCCTGCTCGAGGATTTTTTTGGCCCGGTGCAGCAGCGGCTGGGCAAGCTCGAAGAAGCCCAGTTCCGGGCGGTGAACGCCGAGGCGGTGTCGCCGCACACCAAGACCGGCTGGCCGAAGGTCGACGAGGAGCTGACAGAACTTCGGCGCCGCTTCCGGACTGCCACCACCACACAGGACTACCGGGACACCGGCAACCGGAGCATCGCTGCCCTGGAAGCGATCAGCCGCACGGTATACGACCCTACGACACACGTGCGGGAAGGCGAGACCGAACTGTCGCCCGACAAGACAAAGCTGCGCATCGGCCGCTACGTCGAGGACTCCCTGGCAGGGAGGGACAACGAGGCAATCCGCGGCCTTGTGGTGAAGACGATCGAGCTGGCCCACAGCGTCAAGCACTCCACTGAGCCCACACGCCGCGAGGCAGGGATCGCGGCGGACGCGGTGATCATGCTGGCGAATATCCTGCGGCGCGTGGATCAGGACTTCTGAATCTGCCATCTCAGTTGAATCTCAACAGCCGGGTCGACACACCCCGACGGATCAGCTGCGGCACACTGACACCAAGCAAGGAAGGAGGTGGCGGGCACCGTGGTAGTTCGCGTCGAGGTTGCCCCCAGCCTCCTTGAGTGGGCCGTCGAGCGCGCCGGCTGGGATGACGAAACCACGCAACGTCGGGCACCGAAGCTCGACGAGTGGATCAGCGGTGAGCGACAGCCGACCCTCAAGCAGTTGGAGAGCTTCGCGCACGCGACTCACACCCCGTTCGGCTTGCTGTTCCTACCCGAACCGCCGAACGAGCCGGTGCCCATCCCGGACATGCGTACGGTCGGTAACGCGGCAGTGCCTCGCCCGTCTGTTGATCTGCTGGACACGATCTACATCTGTCAGACCCGGCAGGAGTGGTACCGCGACTACGCCCGGGATCACGGTGCTCCCCGACTGGAGTTCGTGGGCTCCGCGACGACCGATACGCCCCCGGCGGATGCTGCCCGCGTGATCCGCGCTGCCCTCGATTTCGACCTAACCGAGCGCGCCGTGTTCACCAATTCCGACGATGCGCTGCGGCAGCTTATCGACCGCATCGAGGCCATCGGTGTACTCGTGATGGTGAACGGCATTGTCGGCGGCGATACTCACCGCGCCCTGAACCCGGAGGAGTTCCGGGGTTTCGCGCTGTCCGACCCGATAGCGCCGCTGATCTTTGTCAATGGCGCCGACACCAAGGCGGCACAGATCTTCACGCTGATTCACGAACTCGCCCATGTCTGGCTCGGCGGCAGCGCCCTGTCCGATGCCACGATGGTCGCGCGGGACGGCGTCGCCGAGGAGCTGTGGTGCAATCGGGTCGCCGCTGACACCCTGGTCCCGCTGGCCGCCCTCCGCCGCGACTATCAGGGCGAGCCGACGCCCCAGGAGCTGACACGCCTGGCCCGCCGTTATCGGGTGAGTACGCTGGTGATCCTTAAGCGCCTGTTCGACGCACACTTCCTCGGCTGGGATGACTACCGGGAGCGATACGAGGCAGAGCGGGAGGCCGTCATCGAACTGGCGAAGCACCGCCGCGGAGAGAACTCCGGCGGGAATTACTACAACACCCAACCGCTCCGCCTGAGCCGCCAGTTCGCACGTGCAGTGGTCACCAGCACCTACCAGGGCGACACCAGCTTCCGAGACGCCTTTCAGCTCCTGGGAACCAAGAAGCACGAAACCTTCACCCGCCTGGCTGACGAGATCGGGGTCGGTTGATGTACCTGGTTGACGCGAACGTTCTCATCGAGGCCAAGAACCGCTACTACGCCTTCGACATCGCCCCCGGATTCTGGGAGTGGCTTGAGGTTGCGCATGCCGCGGGCGATGTGGGCAGTATCGAGGCTGTCAAGACGGAACTGGTTGGCCGGGCTGATGAGCTCTCTGCCTGGGCGCAGAGGAACGGTTCCTTCTTCCAGCCGATCGACCAGGCCACAACGGCTCATTTCCCGGCGCTCACCGCGTGGGCGGCGTCTCGCCGGTTCACTCCGGCCGCACTCGCGGAGTTCGCCGGCAACCAGGCCGACTACCAGCTGGTAGCTCACGCGCGCGGTCACAACCATGTCCTGGTCACCCACGAGCGCCCGGATCCCAACTCACGGAAGCGGGTGAAGATCCCCGACGCCTGCGCCGCGATCGGTGCCACATGCCTGGACCCGTTCGAGATGATGCGGCGCACCGGGGCGAAGTTGGAACTGGGCACCTGACCTGAGGTAGTCGTGACCGCGTACGGTGCTGCAATAAGCGGCCCAAGGCTCATCCGCAGGGCGACATGCTGCCGGAGCATCGCGCTGAATTCCGGTCCGCAAATGTAAAGTTTCCGATACATTCTGATGAGTGACCAGGACCAATCGAGGGCAACACATTGGCTGAGGCAGCAGCAAACAGCACGACGACCGCACGGATCGTCTGGGACACGGCTGACAAGTACTTACGCAACATCGTCGACGAAGAGGACTACGGCGACTACATCCTCCCATTCACCGTGCTCCGCCGCCTGGAGTGCATGCTCGCGGACAACAAGGAGCAGGTGGCCGCGTTCGTCGCTTCGCTCGGCGGGTTGCCGCCGCACCTTATCGACATCGCGGTCAAGGATAAGTTCGGATTGAGCTTCTACAACGTCTCGCCGCTCGACCTCGCGACCATCGCCTCGGTCGACGACAACGTGGACAAGTCCTTGCAGAGCTACATCGACGGCTTCTCACACAACATCGCGGACATCTGGGTCTCCTTCGACTTCGACCGTCGCGCAAGGATTCTCGCCGAATCCAACCGCCTGCTCGCTGTGGTCAAGCACTTCTCGAAGATCGATCTCTCAACCTCCACAGTCGCCAACACCGCTATGGGTGACGTGTTCGAGGACGTGATGTATCGGGCTTTCAACAAGAAGGGCAAGGCCGCTGGTGCGTTCTACACGCCGCGCGACGCCATCAGGCTCATGGTCGATGTCCTGATCACCGATGACGACGACACCCTCGCCGGCGACAAGGCCTTGCGCTCCATCTACGACCCGACCGCGGGCTCCGGTGGCATGTTACTTGTCGCCCAGGAAGCGTTGAAGCACATGAACCGGGACATTGATGTGACCCTCTACGGTCAAGAGCTGATGCCCTCGGCCTTTGGCCTAGGTAAGGCCGATCTGCTTATCCAGGGCGGTCGGCCGGACGCCATCAAGCTGGGCAACACCCTCGTCAAAGATGAGTACGGGGACCAGACCTTCGACTACGTGCTCTCGAATCCGCCCTTCGGGAGTGACTGGTCAGTGGACCAGAAGTCTGTCCGCGAGCAGGCCAAGGTCCACGATTCCCGCTTCAGCCACGGACTGCCCAGCACCGCCGACGGTCAGATGCTGTTTCTCGCCCACTGCGCCTCGAAACTAAGCCCTGCCAACAAGAACGGTCAAGGCGGCCGCGCGGCTGTGGTGTCCAACGCCTCGCCTCTCTTCACCGGAGACAACGGGCCAACTGGAATCCGCCAGTGGCTCTTGGAAGAGGACCTCATCGACACGATCATCGCACTGCCGACCGGCATGTTCTACGGCACGGGCATAGCAACCTACGTCTGGATTCTCGACGCGAATAAGAGCCCCGAGCGGAAACACAAAATTCAACTCATCGATGGATCGGACCAGTGGGAACCACGAAAACCCATGGGCGAGAAGCGCCGCGAGATGACCGAGGCCAACCGTGAGATAGTGGCCAAAGCCTACAAGGCGTTTGACCTGGCCGACCCCACGATCTCGCGCGTGCTGACACCCGAAGACTTCATGTTCCGCGACGTGCCCGTTTTCAATCAGGCGCGACTGGTTACCGTCGTCAGCGATGAAGCCGTACAGACCTTGCGTGCACGCCGAGACTTCACCGGAGCGCACGCCGATGTACTCCGCGAACTCGACGGGACCGCTTGGAACGAGTTGCCGAAGGTCTTCACCCAGGCTGCGAAGTCTGCCGGCCTGAAGGCTTCGCTTGCGCTCATCGACGCGGTGATGAATGCAGTGGCTGTGCCGGACGAGAACGCGCCACTTGCTGTTGACCGCAAGGGCAACCCAGTCATCGCCAACGGTTGGAAGATCATCGAGCGAGTGCCGAAGAACCAGAACCTCGACGAGCACATGGAACGCGAGGTGCTGCCGTTTGCACCCGACGCGCAGTGGGACGAGTCGAAAGCTAAGGAGGGCAACGAGATTCCCTTCACGCGGATCTTCTACGTACCTAAGGAGCCACGTCCTCTCGCCGATATTGATGCCGATGTGAAGCGTGTCATGGGTGAGCTCGCGGAGATGTTCGAGGCGGTGAGCCACGAATGACCGGCTACGGGCCTGTCTGGACCATGGGTGAGGTGAACCCGGCGACACCGGAGTTCCAGGATCTGAGCGACGGCGAGCCCATCACATTCATGCCGCTCGAAACCGTGTGGCCCGGCAAACAGGCAGACTATTCGAACAGAATCGGCTGGTCGAAGAAGCTGAGCTATACCCCGTTCAGGCGAGGGGATGTGCTCGTCCCGAAGATCACACCTACTTTCGAGGCGGCGCGTTCGACCATTGCCGCGGCGCCCACCGAGCTAGGCCTAGCCTCGTCCGAGGTGCATGTCGTTCGCCCACATGCTGATGCCGATGCACGCTTCCTCTGCTACGTCTTTCAGAGCCTCCCATTCCTAGACGAAGGCGCACACTCCTTGCAAGGAGTCGGAAATCTCCGGCGAATCACGCCACGGTTCGTTCAGGAGCACAAGGTCCTGCGGGTCGACCGAGACGCGCAATGCGCTATCGCCGACTACCTCGACCGGGAGACCGGTGAGATCGACGCAATGCTGGGAAAGATGGACGAGCTCTCGGAGCATCTCCGTCTTCGCAAGGCGACCATCGGCTCGCGCATCTTCTCAATGGGTTTCGAGTACGTGAAATTGAAGTGGCTCATCGACGAGATCGATGAGCGGGCGGGCGAACGCGGTGCCGACCTCCCCTTACTGTCAGTGTCGATCCACCATGGCGTCCAGCTGCGGGACGCATCATCGTCGAAGCAGAAGGCAAGCGAGGATCTGAGTAACTACAAGGTCGCTCGCGCCGGAGAGATCGTGCTGAATCGAATGCGCGCGTTCCAGGGCGGCCTTGGACAAGCTCGCGTCGAGGGACTGGTGAGCCCGGACTATTCGGTTCTTAGGCCCAAAAGTGGACTCAGTCCATCATGGGCCGAGTACGTCATGCGTTCGCCCGAATTCGTAGCCCTGATGAGCCAGCGACTTCGCGGGATTGGGTCTGCTGATCAGAGTAACGTTCGCACTCCTCGAATCAACGTTCGCGATCTCACAGGCCTTGCAATTCCATTGCCCCACAGCGGAGAACAGCGACGAGTGATCGTCGAGCTAGACGAGGCCACGACCAGCGTCGACGCCATGCTCACCAAAGTCGCCGAACTCAAGGTTCTGCTCCTGGAGCGGCGCGCGGCGCTCATCACCGACGTCGTCACTGGGCAGAAAGAGGTCGTCCAATGAGCGATGCGCAGCTGATGGAGTTGGAGTTCGAGCGCAACCTCTGCACTGAGCTGTCGGAGCGCGGATGGCTGTACGAGAGCGAGGGAAAGCCAACGGGCTGGGACATCGGCCTGGCGATGGTCCCCGCTGATGTACTTCACTGGCTCGCATCCCAGTATCCGGACGAGTACGAGAAAGCTGTCCCCGCAGAACTCCTCGACGGACAGAAGACCGACGCCGAGCGGAAGCTGCTGCAGCACATCACCAAAGAGCTCGCCAAGACCACGAAGATGGACGCCACCACTGGCCACCCCGTCGGGGGCCTGCTCGGCGTGCTGCGCAAGGGCTTCACCTACGCCCAGGTGGGCCGTCCCGCCGCAAAGTTCGGACCGATGATGGTGTTCCCGCCGGCAAACCCGAACCTCACCGAGATAGTCGAGGCTGCGGCGACCGTGCGTCTGCGCATCTTGCGACAGGTGCGCTTCGATACGGCGACCACCGAGACGATCGACGTGGTTCTCACGGCCAACGGCCTGCCGGTCGTGACGATGGAGCTGAAGACCGACAACACCCAGACGGTCAATCACGCGATCCGTCAGTATAAAGACGACCGCCGGCCAGGAAAGAACCGGGCACTGCTCGCACCTGGACGTGCCCTGGTGCACTTCGCGGTGTCGAACGACCTCGTCTACATGACCACGAAGCTGGAGGGCGAGGACACCATGTTCCTGCCCTTCAACCAGGGCAACGAAGGGCACGAGGGCAACCCACCGTCGGGCACCGGCTCATCGACGAACTACCTGTGGCGCGAGATCCTCGCCCGCCCGACCTTCATGCGCATCCTGAAGGACTTCGCGCTGTTTGAACCGAGCAAGCCCGGTAAGACAGACGGCCGGCTGGTGTTCCCGCGCTTCCACCAACTGCGCGCCGTCGAACGCGTCCTCGGTGACATCGAGGCGAACGGGACCGGCAAGCGCTACTTGATCTGGCACTCGGCCGGCTCCGGCAAGACAAAGACGATCGCGTGGCTCAGCCACCGGCTGATCCGGCACATGAGCTCGGACTCGAAGTCGACATTCGACTCGGTCATCGTCGTTACCGACCGCAACGCCCTCGACGAGAACATTCGCAACGATATGAACCTGGTGCAGTCCAGCAAGGGCCTGGTCGTCACCGTTGGCGAGAAGTCCGGCGCGAAGTCGCCCCAGCTCAAGAAGGCACTCGTCGAGGGTGACCACATCATCACCTGCACCCTGCAAACTTTCCCCGAGGTCATGAAACTGATCGAGGACACCAAGGAGCTGCGTGGCCGAAGCTGGGCGGTAGTCGCCGACGAGGCGCATTCCTCGCAGACGGGGTCTGCAGCGAAGAAGCTGAAGGAGTTGCTAGTCGACGTCGAGCTCGACGAAGACGACGAGGACATCAGCGCCGACGACCTCCTTCGAGCCAAGGACTCGGCGATCGCCGCGTCGAGCAATATCACCTTCGTGGCGCTCACCGCGACCCCGAAGGCGAAGACACTGCGGCTGTTCGGTACGGAGCGCGACGGCCAGTGGGAGGCCTTCGATACCTACACGATGGCGCAGGCGATCGAAGAGGGCTTCATCCTTGACGTCCTGACGAACTACTCGACATACGACATGTTCCTCAGAGTGAAGAACACGTTGGAAGGCGATGAGTCCGAAACCGAGATACAGGTCGACACCGGCGAGGCGGTCACCGCCATTGTCCGATACGCACGCCTCCACCCGACAGCAATTGCTCAGAAGGTCCGTGTCGTAATCGAACACTTCCGCCGGAATGTGATGCACATGCTTGGCGGTGAGGCGAAGGCAATGGTCGTCACAAGCACACGCATGGAGGCGTGGAGCTGGTCAAAAAAGATGAATGCCTACCTCGATGACCGGGGTTACACCGACATGAGCACCTTGGTTGCCTTCTCGGGCTCACTTACAGATGAGGACATCGGGGAATCCGTCACCGAGGTCTCACTCAACGGTCGAAGCGACGTCGCACAGGCATTCCGCGAGGAAGGCATTTACCGTGTCCTCATCGCTGCCAACAAGTTCCAGACCGGGTTCGACGAACCCCGACTTGTGGCGATGTACGTGGACAAAAAGCTTTCGGGCGTCGCCACAGTACAGACCCTCTCACGGCTGAACCGTATCTACCCTGGCAAGACCGCGCCGATGGTCGTCGACTTCCGCAATTCCCCTGCAAGCATCGAAGACGACTTCAAACTTTATTACTCGGACGCACACGTCGAAGGGGATGTTGACCCGAACGCGCTCTACACTCTCGCCGACCGACTCGATATTGCCTGGTTCTACACCAGTGACGAGCTTAAAGCGGTCGCCGATGCCTACCTTGAGAACGCTGGAGGAGAAGCGATCGCTAAGGCGCTCTCGCCGATCAAGAACCGATGGACTGGGCAACTGCGGCAGGCGGTGCTGAACAAGGACAAAGCTCGACGCGAAGAGTTGGTGAACTTCCGTGCCGACGTGCTCGGATACCGCAATGCTTGGCAGTTCCTTAGCCAGATTGTCGATTACCAGGATCCAGACCTACACCGCAGAGCAATACTCGCGACGCTGCTGGGACGAAACCTGCACCTGGACGGCAACGACCACGACGACAGCTACCTCGACGGTGTGCAGCTCTCAGGCGTGAAGCTTGTGCCGTCCGCGATTAACGAAGACCACTCGCTGAGCGAGGGCAGCAGCGAAGGCATCCGGCTCCCGGACTTCGACGGAGAGCGAAAAGGCTCCGGCCCCCCCAAACGAGGACCGCTCGATGAGGCGATCGACAAGGTGAACGAGATGTTCCGGGCTAAGGGCGTCGATGTGAGCCCGGCAAGCGTCAGCGGGTTTATCACGACCTTCTGGGGGTTCCTCGACGCGAACGAGGAGGCGGTGGCGATGGCGATGAACAACACCGTTGCGCAGCTGAAGGCATCTGACGGGTTCAGTGGGGCCGTGGGGATCGCCGTGCTGAAGACAGTGAGCGAATCACAGGAGATCCAGTCGTACATGACCGACCCGGCATTCCTCGGGCAGATCTCGGACATCGCCGCGGACGCGCTTCACGCCCAGTACAACTCCCGAGCCACGGCAAAGGTCGGCGGTAAGCCTCAGGAGGAGCCATGACCGAGCCGCCCCAGAGCCTTGGCGAGGCCGGAAGCGCTGTTCGTGATGCACGCCGCAAACGGCGATGGTCTCAGACGAAGCTCGGCGATGAGGCAGGGGTGTCTCGCCCGACAATCGCACGGATTGAGCGTGGCGATGACGTATCAGTCACGACACTCGCGAAAGTGACGGCGGCCGTGGGGCTCACGATCCGAATTGAGGCTTCCACCTAGATCTCCGAGAGCTTATCCGGCTCTTCGCAGTTGAGGGTGTAGGAGTGGTTGGCGCGTCGCTGCCGGGATAGAGGTCGAGGTCTTCCGATGATGGGAGTTCTGACGCTGCCCATCTGAAAGACCTCGACGTGCCTGACGCTACCGGTCGGGCGGGCTTTGCCGGCTCTTCATGATTGACGGTGTAGTCGGGGTTTGAATCCGCCGGTTTCCA
>CAZGGK010000021.1:31913-63982 GCA_964525125.1 uncultured Mycobacterium sp. | reverse complement strand
GGCATTGGCGGTCTCGACGATTCTGCCGGCGTCACCGCCGTTGCCGAACAACCAGCCCGCGTTCCCGCCACTGCCGGTGAAACCCCAACCGGCCCCGCCGTCGCCCAGCAGCAGCCCGGCGTCGCCGCCGTCGGGGTGCTCCGCGGTCCCAGCCGCCCCGTCACCGATCAGATACGCCCCGAACAGCGCATTGACCAGTCCGGCGACCTCCAGGCCCAGGGAGCTGTTGATCCAGTCCTCGATGCCGTCATGAAGCGGGGTGTAGAACAACTGGTCGAACAACATGACCGGATCGACCACCGCGCCGGCCGGAGTGGGCAGCGGGTCGATCAGGACATCGATGACTTCGGCCTCGGCGCGCGGCGCGGTGGCCACCGGGGCCATCCCAAAGGCGAGAAACGCCGCGGCAGCACCGATCAGGCCGGACAGCCGGGCCCGCCAGCGAATCCGGTGCGGGGGAGTTGGCCGGGTGGCGGTCCGACGATCGAACATGAAACGGCCCTCCTGCTGGTAAACCGCAGTGCTTAATTCTACTTACATAGTTCATTAAGGAATACTTAACCATGCCCAGCGGCGACTTTTTTGTCAAGACCGTCAAAGGTCGCCCAGCTGGTGCCCGGACCGAGATTCGGGCCGGGTCTCCGGTCTGGTCACACCCTCGGGGAAGGGATTGCCGCGGGGCCCGGCGAACGGCACTGCTGGGTGGGTAGGGGACCGAAGACCCTTGTCGCCCGGGATCGCCAGTGTTATCTTCCGCAACAAGGGACCGTAGTTCTTTCGTCAGGAAGGGTGTCGGATATGAAAAAGTTTCGGATTGCGCTGTTGGCGTCGGCAGCGACTGTCGGTGCGGCGGGTTTGCTCCCGGCGGCAGTCGCCGTCGCGGACAACACGGGCATCCCGGGGGTCCCGCTGGTCGGCAGCTATGACTTCGACGCCACCAGGTCGGGCAGCAGCGACGTGCAGGAACGTCGCTGGATTCTGCACAACTGGTGCGGCGACAACTGCCGCAACGTGGTGTCGTCCGCGGTCTGGTCCGAAGGCAGGGCCACCGGTTACGAAGGTCAGTTGCGCCTGGTGAACGACCGCTGGGAGATGACGGTCGACAACGAACGGGCCTGGATCTGCGACGACGGCCGGCATGTCGCGTGGACCACCACCTATTCGCTGGACCCGGCGACCCTGACCGGAACCAGCAAGGGTTCCACGGCGGCCAACTGTGAGGGCAACTCGGACTCCTACGACGGGACGTTCACCCTGACCTTCGTGGCGTAGCGGGCCTGCGGCCCTGCGCGGCGGCCGGTCGTGCCGCCGTGCAGTTCGCCGAGCGTGTAGTCAGACCGAAAAATGGGCCGTGATCTCGATCTGGTTACCCGCTCGGCGCACCGGGTTGGTGTCAGCCGAAAGTGGCCTTGGCGCAGGTGGGCGGCGTGGTCAGGTTGACGCCGGGGTAGACCACCTGGACATGCGCGCAGACGTAGATCTTGGCGTCGGTACGGGGTTGGCCGGTGCCCCAGTCGGCGACGTTGATGGTGCCCACGGTCTGGTATTTGTCCGGCGGGCCGTCGCCGGTGTAGATCGAGGTGATGACGGCGTTGCCGCCTTCCTTGAACACCTTGGTGCCCGGGCCGCCCCGGTCGGCGAACCAGCCCTCGCCGCCGACGGTGTGCACGTCGAGGTAGACCGAACGGTCGCTGGACCGCACCTCGGTGCTCTGGCGGGCCCACAGCCCGGACGGGAAACCGGTCACCCCGCCGGGGGTGCGCAGCTGCACGCCCGCGATGAAGTCACAGTTCGGTGCGGCTTTGCAGTCCAGCCAGCTGTGGGTCTCGAGCTGGTCGGCCTCGTTGACCGGGAACAGGGTGGTCTTGGTGCCGCTTCCGGCCGCCGAGACCGCCGGCGGAACCAGGGCCAACGCCGCCAGCAGGCCCGTCAGCACGGCCAGTAACCGCTTCATCAAGCTTCCCCTCCGCCCGAAGTCCTGAACCGAACCTAGTCCGGCGGCTATTCGTCGTAGGTCACTTCCACCGAATCGGTCTCCGGGTGCGACTGACAGGCCAGGATCAGCCCCTCGGCGAGATCCTGCGGCTCCAGCACGTCGTTGACCTCCATGCTGACCTCGCCCTTGAGCAGGTTGCAGGCGCAGGCGCCGCAGTGCCCCTCCCGGCAGGAGAATGGCGCGTCCAAACCCTGCGCCAGGAGCAGGTCGAGCAGTTTGACGTGGCGCGGCCAATCCAGGGTGTGGACCTCGCCGTCCAGCCGGACCGTGACGGTGGCCGGTGCGGCATCGCCGTCCGGGTGGTCTTCGATCTTGATCGCCGCGAACGGATCGCTGTCCAGCGACTTGAACACCTCGAGATGCACCTGCGCCGCAGGCACCTTGAGTGTCGTCAGGGCGTCACGCGCGGCCTGCATGAACGGGCCCGGCCCGCAGATGAACGCGTCCCGGTCGGTGTAGGGGGCCGCCAGCCTGGCCAGTGCCGCCGCATCCGGCAGGCCCTGCACCGACTCCAGCCAGTGCACCACGGTCAGGCGGTCGGGGTGCTTGGCGGTGAGTTCGCGCAGCGCGGCGCCGAAGATCACCGACCGCTCGTCACGGTTGGCGTAGATCAGCACCACCTGACCGGTGCCTTCGGAGAGCGCCGAGCGGCAGATGGACATCATCGGGGTGATCCCGCTGCCGGCGGCCAGCAGCAGGAAGTCGGTGTCCAGGGACTTGGGGACGAACGTTCCGGACGGCGCCAGCACGTGGATGCGCATACCGGGGCGGGCGTGGTCGCAGAGCCAGTTGGACGCGTACCCGTCGGCGGTCCGTTTCACGGTGACGGCCAGCGCGTCATCGGTGAACGGCGAGCTGCACAGCGAATAGCAGCGCGCCACCGAGCCGGTGCGGTCGCTGGGGATGCGCAGGGTCAGGAACTGTCCGGGTGCGTACCGCAGCCGCTGCGCCGGGATCTCCGGATCGCCGGGGCCGTCCGGAACGCCGAACACCAGCGAACGGGCGTCGTCGGTCTCGGCGACGACGTCGGTGATCTGCAACTCGAGCACGTGGTCGCCGAGCGGCTCGTCCGGAACAGTGGCGGTCACGGCTCGTCCCTCATCATCAGTCATAACTAGAACAGGTTACAAAAACATGGCAAGCTATCGCTACCAGCCGCAGGACGGCCCTGCTCGACACAAACGGGAACGTGTTCTAGTCTCACTCTAGGTCACGGCCCGCTGAACTTATCCGCACTCCTGGGAGGCAATGTAGTGACGTCTATTCAACAACGTGACGCGCAGTCGGTGCTAGCCGCTGTCGACGAGGTACTTCCGCAGCTGCGGGAGCGCGCCCAGGCCACCGAGGATCTGCGCCGGCTGCCCGACGAGAATGTCCGTGCGATCGAGGAGACCGGCTTCTTCACGATGCTGCAGCCCGAGCAGTGGGGCGGCCTGCAGTGCGATCCGGCGCTGTTCTTCGAGGCGGTGCGCCGGCTGGCCAGCGCGTGTGGTTCCACCGGCTGGGTGGCCTCGATCCTCGGGGTGCACAACTGGCACCTGGCCCAGTTCGACCAGGCCGCCCAGGAGGAGGTGTGGGGCCAGGACACCGGCGTGCGGGTGTCGTCGTCGTACGCCCCGATGGGGGCCGGCGTGGTGACCGACACCGGCGACGGCTACCTGGTCAACGGGTCCTGGAACTGGTCGTCCGGCTGTGACCACGCCACCTGGGCGTTCCTGGGCGGCCCAGTGATCAAGGACGGCCGGCCGGTCGACTTCGGCAGCTTCCTGCTGCCGATCTCCGACTACCGCATCGACGACGTCTGGCACGTGGTCGGGCTGCGCGGCACCGGCAGCAACACCATCGTCGTCAAGGACGTCTTCGTGCCCCGGCACCGGTTCCTGTCCTACAAGGCGATGAACGACCACACCGCCGGCGGACTGCAGACCAACACCGCCGCGGTCTACAAGATGCCCTGGGGCACCATGCATCCCAGCACCATCAGCACGCCGATCATGGGCATGGCGTACGGCGCCTACGATGCCCATGTCGAGCACCAGGGCAAGCGGGTGCGCGCGGCGTTCGCCGGGGAGAAGGCCAAGGACGACCCGTTCGCCAAGGTCCGCATCGCCGAGGCGGCCAGCGACATCGACGCCGGGTGGCGGCAGCTGATCGGGAACATCGCCGACGAGTACGCGCTGCTGGCTGCCGGCCAGGAGATCCCGTTCGCGCTGCGCGCCCGCGCCCGCCGCGACCAGGTGCGTGCCACCGGCCGGGCGATCGCGTCCATCGACCGGCTGTTCGAGGCGTCCGGTGCCACCGCGCTGGCCAACGACGCACCGGTGCAACGGTTCTGGCGCGATGCACACGCCGGTCGGGTGCACGCGGCCAACGACCCCGAGCGGGCATACGTGATCTTCGGCAACCACGAGTTCGGTCTGCCGCCCGGCGACACGATGGTCTGATCGGAGGCTGGCTGATGGGCATTCGCTCGCTGGGGTATCTGCGTATCGAGGCCACCGACATGGCGGCCTGGCGGGAATTCGGGCTGAAGGTGCTCGGCATGGTCGAGGGCTCCGGCCCGACCGACGGTGCGCTGTACCTGCGGATGGACGACTTCCCGGCCCGGCTGGTGATCGTGCCCGGTGACCGCGACCGGCTGCTGGCTTCGGGCTGGGAGTGCGCGAACGCCGAAGGGCTGCAAGCGGTTCGGGACAGTCTGGACGCCGAGGGCGTCCCCTACAAGGAGGCCACCGCCGCGGTGCTGGCCGACCGCCGGGTCGACGAGCTGATCACCTTTGCCGACCCGTCCGGCAACGAGCTGGAGGCGTTCCAGGGCGTCGCGCTGCAGCACCGCCGGGTGGTCAGCCCGTACGGTCACCGGTTCGTCACCGGCGAACAGGGCCTGGGCCACGTGGTGCTGTGCACCGACGACGACGCCGAGGCGCTGCACTTCTACCGCGACGTGCTGGGTTTCAAGCTGCGTGACTCGATGCGGCTGCCACCGCAGATGGTCGGCCGGCCGGCCGACGGGCCGCCGGCCTGGCTGCGATTCTTCGGCTGCAACCCGCGCCACCACAGCCTGGCGTTCCTGCCGATGCCGACGCCGACGGGCATCGTGCACCTGATGATCGAGGTGGAGAACTCCGACGACGTCGGGCTCTGCCTGGATCGGGTGTACCGGCGCAAGGTGCCGATGGCGGCCACCCTGGGCCGGCACGTCAACGACAAGATGCTGTCGTTCTACATGAAGGCGCCCAGCGGGTTCCAGGTGGAGTTCGGCTGCGAGGGACTGGAAGTCGACGACGCCGACTGGGTGGCCCGGGAGAGCACCGCGGTCAGCCTGTGGGGGCATGACTTCACGGTCGGCTTCAAAGAGCAGTGACCGGCGCGGCCATCGACCCGCGCACGTTCCGCAACGTGCTCGGCCAGTTCTGCACCGGCATCACGATCATCACCACCGTGCACGACGAGGTTCCGGTGGGTTTCGCCTGCCAGTCGTTCGCCGCGCTGTCGCTGGACCCGCCGCTGGTGCTGTTCTGCCCGACCAAGGTGTCGCGGTCCTGGCAGGCCATCGAGGCGTCCGGGCGGTTCTGCGTCAACATGCTCACCGAGTCGCAGAAGCAGGTCTCGGCGCGGTTCGGGTCGCGGGAGCCGGACAAGTTCGCCGGGATCGACTGGCGGCCATCGCCGTTGGGGTCGCCGATCATCGAGGGGTCACTGGCCTACATCGACTGCACGGTCGACAGCGTGCACGACGGCGGCGACCATTTCGTGGTTTTCGGTGCGGTGCAGTCGCTTTCGGAGGCGCCGAAGGTCAAGCCCCGGCCGCTGCTGTTCTACCGCGGCGACTACACCGGCATCGAGCCGGACAAGACCACCCCGGCGCAGTGGCGCGACGATCTGGAGGCGTTTCTGACCGCCACCACCGACGACACCTGGCTTTGACTCTCGGCGCCGGGCGTGCATCTCACGACGCCGCACCGGCGGGTCGCGTCGTGAGGTTCACTCCGGCCGCGGGGTGCTGCCGTCAGCGAATGGGCGGCGCCAGCGCAGCCCGGGAAACCGGGCGAAGCCGCGGTCGGTGGTGATCCACGTCGCGCCGTTCTCGATCGCCAGCGCGGCGTGGTAGGCGTCGGGAACGGCGTTGGCTCTCGCGCCGCCTTCGGTGCACAGCGATTCGAAGATCTCCCAGTGCCGCGGCCCTGGCCGCAGTGGGATCACGGCTGGTGCTGAGCGCAGCGCGCGGCAGGACTCCAGCGCCTCCCGGGTGCTGCTCGGCTGCCGGAACACCCGGTGGTTGGTGATCAGGCGAACGACGCCGGAGAGCACCAGCTCGCTCATCCCGACCGGTTCGTCGCCGGTGAGGGCGTTGTCGAGCCAGGCTCGGTATGCCTCGTGGCCGGGGCTGTCGGCCCGGATGGCGTAGACGCAGACGTTGACGTCAGGGAGCAGCATTGTCGCCCAGCAGTTCGGCGAGCGCGTCCTTGTCGTCGAGGTCTACCCCGGGCTGCAGGCCGCCACTGCCGTGGGTGGGCAACCGGAACGCCGTCGGGCGGCTTTCATCACGCCGAAGCAGGCTGCGTAAAGCGTCATCGACCACCGCGCCGAGCGATCGGGATGTGCGTGCGGCAAGGACCTTGGCTTCGGCCAGTAGCTGATCGTCAATGTTGACCGTCGTGCGCACCTCCGCAGCATAGCATCATAACATCATAGCTACGCATCATGATGCGATAGACACAATCGGTGTTGGTGCAAGTCCGTGAGATCTGCTGCGGCTAAACTAAGGCCATGACTAAGTCGGTAGCTATCCGGGTTGGCGTTCATGAGGCCAAGACCCGCCTGTCGGAGCTGCTGCGGCTGCTCGACAGCGGACAGGAGATCGAGATCGCCCGCGGTGGCGAGCCGGTGGCGAAGCTGGTGCCCTTCAACCGCCGGGAGACGCGCCAGCTGGGCATCGACCGCGGTGTATATGCGGTGCCCGACGATTTCGATGCACCGCTAACCGATGCCGTGCTTGACGAGTTCCATCGGTGACGGGCCACCTGCTCGACACCCACGTCTGGCTCTGGATGCAGTCGGATCCGGACCGGTTGCTCGAGGAAACCCGTGCCATCCTCGACGATGCCCGCAATCGGATCTTCCTGTCGGCGGCCAGCGCCTGGGAGATCGCGATCAAGTATCGGCTCGGCAAGTTGCCGTTGCCCGAGCCGCCGGCTTGGTATGTGCCCGACCGGATGCGCCGCTCGGGAACCTCGCCGCTGCCCGTCGACGCCGCACACGCACTACGGACCGCCGAACTCCCGGATCACCATCGGGATCCGTTCGACCGCGTCCTCATCGCTCAAGCGCAGCTGCTCGGCCTGACGATCATCACGGCCGACCAGCAGTTGTTTGCCTACGATGTCGCCGTTATCGCCGGGTGAAGTCCACCGGACGTGCATCTCACGACGCCGCACCGGTGGGTCGCGTCGTGAGGTTCACTCCGGCGGCGGGGGTGCGCCGTGCCACCGGTGCTGGTGGGCGGCATGGGTCGGCAGATACGCCCCCGGGCCGTAGAACTCGTCGTAGAAGTCGGTGTCCAGGTGCTGGGCCTGCAGATACATCAGCGCGTGCACAGTCGGCACCGTGCCGGGCAGTTTGCCGAACGTGTCGTAGATGTAGGACGCCTGCAGCGTGACCAGCTCCGCGATGCCGTCCGGTGGCAGCGCCGAAGCCCGGACCGGGGACGTCCGCATCCACGGCCCGGCTGTGTCGGGGTGAAACGGGCCGCCGGGACCGAACTTTCGGGCCGCCAGCTTGTCCACACCGTCGGCCACCGAGGCCACATGCGGCGGACTGAGTGTCTCGAAATATCCGGGCAGCCCGGTGACATTGGGAAACGGCCAGCGCGGGTCCTGGTCGGCGACGAAGCCGAAGCCCGGTGCCCGCGGGTCACCGGAGCCGCCCAGCACCGAGATCCGGTCCAACCCGTCGAAGATCCAGCCGCCCAGCCCCATCGCCTGTAGCCCCAGCGCCCCGTTCTGGGCGGCGATGGACAACTCGGCGCTGGCCTCGGTCAGGCTGTACTGCTCCACAAACGACAGGGGAATCGGGTCGTCGGCGTGCGCCAGATGGGAAAACCCCTGTAGCCCGGGGATATCGCGGCCGTTGATGTCATCGGTGATCCGGTAGCCGTTGGCTGCGAAGAACCACAGGTTCTCCAGTAGGTGCTCGGCCAGATCGGCCACCGCGAACGCCAGCAGGCTGCCCGGATGATTACCGATCCAGGTGTTGTGGCCCTCCATGTACGGCTCTTCGCGGGGTAGCTCCAGTCGCGAGTCCGAGAGCCGCACATAGGAATCGGCGGTATGGCTGATCCAGTCCTCGATGCCGTCGAACTCGGGCGGCACCTGGTCGCGGGTGGGCAACATATAGCAGCCGGTGTCGTCGGTGAAGAACACCTGGCTGGTGTGAAAACCCGCCGCGGACGGCATCGCCCGACCGGTGGCGCTGCCCGGGTAGTTCGGCAGGGCCGGGGCGTAGCCGGGATGGTGCGCGATGCCGTCGTGCCAGCCGGTGACCCCGGCCATCAACGACAGCAGCAGCGCGCGCTCCACTTCGGAGAGCGGCTGCACCGGCCGGCGGCTGGTGTAGGCCAGCGGACCGGCCGGAATGGCGCCGCCGACCGGGAAGCGCCGGGAGCGGCGCCCGGTGATCGCCGCGAACAAGCCGAAACCGGTCGCGTCGGCCAGCGCGGCCCGTTCGTGGTCACCGATGATCAGGCTCATCGGCAGTACCTACTTGCTGACGGTCTCCAGCAGCATGGCCAGCTGGGTCGGGGAGACCGAGATCCCGCACTGGTTCTTCAGGTCGGTCAGCGGCGCGGCGATGCCCTGCAGGGTCGAGAGCTGGTCGAGGTGGCCGATGAAGTAGCCCTGCACCGAGGATTTGGCCTGATCCGCCGGCATGGTGGCCGCCGACGTCAGGACGTCGTTGGCCTCCGGGTGGGCGTTGAGGAATCCACCGGCCTGGCTCAGCACGCCGCTGGCGGTGGTGGACAGCCCGGCAGCCGTGCAGGCCGCGGGCGCGGCGTCGGCGGCCGGTGTGCTGGTGCTCACCGCCGATGCGGCCACCGCGCCGAGGACGCCGATGGCCGCCGCGCCGAGTACCAGCCGAGAAGTCGCGGGTGTGCGCATTGCTGTGGTCCCTTCGATTGGTGTGTTCGGGAGTAAACCTACCGGAGTTTCAGCCAGCCGCCGATCCGTCGCAGCGCCTGCTCGATGTCGGCGGTGGGTCCGGCGAACGACAGCCGTACCGACGAAGTGCCGCCTTCGGTGTCGAAATCGATGCCCGGTGCCAGCGCAACCCCGGTGTCGGCCAACAACTTCGCGCAGAACGCCAGCGAATCGTCGGTGAGGTGCGAGATGTCGGCGTAGACGTAGAACGCCCCGTCGGTGGGGGCCAGCCGGTCGATGCCGATGGCCCGCAACCCGTCCAGCAGCAGTGCCCGGTTGGCCGCGTAGTGCCGCAGGTGCCCGTCGGCCTCGGCGATCGCCGCCGGCGTGAACGCCGCAACCGCGGCGTACTGGGCCAGCACCGGCGGGCAGATGGTGAAGTTTCCGGTCAGGCAGTCGACCGCTCGCCGTAGCTCGTTCGGAACCAGCAGCCAGCCCAGCCGCCAGCCGGTCATCGCGAAGTACTTCGAGAAGCTGTTGGCCACCACCGCGTTGCGCGACGTCTGCCAGGCGCAGCTGGTCTGCGGGGCGCCGTCGTAGACCAGCCCGTGGTAGACCTCATCGCTGATCAGCCGCACACCGGCGGCGTCGCACCAGGAGGCGATCGCGGCCAGTTCTTTCGGCGGGATCACCGTTCCGGTGGGGTTCGCCGGGCTGGCCACGATCACGCCCCGGATCGGCGGCCCCGATTCCGCCAGCCGGGCGAGCATCGCCGCGGTCGGCTGGAACCGGGTCTGCGGACCGCATTCCAGCTCGACCACCTCGCAGCCCAGCGCAGTCAGGATGTTGCGGTAGCACGGGTAGCCGGGGCTGGCGATCGCCACCCGGTCGCCGGCGTCGAAGCAGGCCAGGAACGCCAGCAGGAAGCCACCCGAGGAACCGGTGGTCACCACCACGTCGTCGGGCTGCACGTCCAGGCCGTAGCGATCCCGATAGGAGCCGGCGATGGCGGCGCGCAGTTCGGGGATTCCCATCGCCACCGTGTAACCCAGTTGGTTGCGCTCCAGCGCCGCCGCCGCGGCGGCGCGCACCGGTTCCGGGGCACCGACGCTGGGCTGGCCGGCCGACAGATTCACCAGGTCACCGTGGCTGCGCTGCCGCTCGGCCGCGGCCAGCCACACGTCCATCACATGGAACGGCGGGATGCCGGCCCGCAGCGCGACATTCATCCTTCGATCCCCAGGAAGACGAACGGTTCGGCGGGCGCGAAGTGCGCGGAGCTCTCACCGGCGAACGTGTTGGATTCGTCGTGACCGAGATCCAGTTTGAGCACCGGCGCGCCCTCGGCGAGATCCAGCTTGTCCAGGTTGACCCAGAACACGTTGGGAGTCAACGCGGACTCGAAGAAGTACAGCTTGCGCGTGTGGTGGGCCACCGTGCGCCAGCGGGTCGAGGAGATGTTGGGCTCGTCCGGGGTGGAGATGCCGAACGGCACCGACACGTTGCGCACCACCGAAAGCACCGACGCCAGTGCGATCTTGGGGTCCTCGGATTTCGGTATGGCGTTGACGTAGAACGAGGCTCGGGCGAACCGGTCGGCGGCCCGGTTGGTGCCGGGCAGCATCACGGTGCCGCCGAGCTGCTCCCAGTAGGCGTTGACCGCGAGCTGCTGGTCGAAGATCGGGGAGTTCGTCATCACCTGGTACTGCCGACTGTGGTGGATGACCTGCTTCCCGTCGATGTACTCCACGATCGCGCTGTCGCCGGTCGCGTCCGACAGCGACAGGTGCAGGGTGGCCAGCCGGTCCTCACCGGGCACCCCGTCGGTCACCACGTCGAACGGCTCGGCGTTCAGGGCGGTGACGGCCTCGGCGACGCTGCCGAAGTTGTCCAGCATGTACTGGGCCCAGGCGGCGATGTTCAGGCCGGGCCGGGTGCCGTCGTATGCCGGGTAGCCGGATTCGGCCAGCCACAGCAGGTTTGCCGACAAGCCGGTCTCGTTCAGGCCGTCGGTGGTGCAGACGTCGTAGGCGCTGGCCACCACGCTGCCGTACTTCGCGGTCCAGGCGATCGAGTTGGCGCCCACCCGTCCGGTGCGGCGCATGCCGCGCGGCATCGCCCACAGGTTGGTGGCCAGGTCCAGCTTCCAGTCCATCGACCGGCCGGTGATGATGTTGCCGTTCGGGCCAAGGTAAACCAATCGGGTGCACATAGCCCCTACCGTACGGGGCCCTACCGTACGGGCTGGGTGAAGACCTCGGCTTCCAGTGTGCGCAGATGTTGAGCCGGCCGACCCAGCAGCTGTGAACTGCCATGCGCACGTTTGAAATACAGCTGGATGTCGCTCTCCCAGGTGATCGCGATGCCGCCGTGCAGCTGGATCGCCTCGCCGGCGACCTGTGCGAAGGCCTCGCTGGCGACGACGCGTGCCAGCGCGGCCGAGGTCGGCGACGGAACGGCGATCGCCTCGTTGACGACGGCGCGGGCGGCCGAGACCGCCACGTACAGGTCGGCCATCCGGTGCTTGAGCGCCTGGAAGCTGCCGATCGGCCGGCCGAACTGCACCCGGCTCTTGGTGTATTCGACGGTCAGCTCCAGGCAGCGGCTCGCCGCGCCGATCTGTTCGGCGGCCAGCAGGATCGCCGCGTGATCGGCGATGCCGGGGTCGTCGCCCAGCGCCGCCGTCTCCCCCGGGGTGAGGCGTCCCAGCCGACGGGTGGGGTCCATGGTGGCCACCGGGGTGGCGGTGCAGCCGGTCCACCGGGTCAGCCGGGTGCCGTCGGTGCCGATGACCACGTCCGCCACATCGCCGTTGACCACGTAGGCCGGGTCGAAGACGACGGTGCCGATCGCGGTGCCTGCGGCCAGCTGTTCCAGGGTTTCGCCGTCCGGCTCGGGGGCGGCCAGCAGCGCCAGTTCGGCCAGTGTGGTGCCGAGCAGCGGGGTGGGCACCAGCGCCTTGCCCAGCTCCTCGAGCGCCACCGCGGCGTCGGCCAGTTCGCCGCCGGCGCCGCCGAACTCCTCCGGCACCACCAGCGCGGCGGCGCCGACCTGTTCGCACAGCAGCTGCCACAGCGACTCGTCGTAGCCGCGTTCCGATTCCATCGCCGCGCGCACCGCCTCGGGTGTGGCGTGCTTCTCGACCAGTGCGGCGACGGTCTGGCGCAGCAGTTCGCGTTCTTCGGTCATCAGATCGCCTCCAACACTCGGCGGCGGTGCGCCGTCGGATCGCCCCAGGCCGGCCGCAGTGCCTGCACCCGCAGCAGCCACAGCGACAGGTCGTGTTCGGCGGTGAAACCGATGGCGCCGTGGGTCTGCAGCGCCGACTGCGCGGCCAGCAGCGCGGCATCGGAGGCGGCCACCTTGGCGGCGCTGACGTCGCGGGCGGTGTCCGGTGAGTTGTCCGCCAGCGCCAGCGCAGCGCCGTACACCAGCGGCCGGGCCAGCTCGAGCGCGATGTGCACGTCGGCCAGCTTGTGCTTGATCGCCTGGTAGGAGCCGATCACCCGGCCGAATTGGGTGCGCTGCATGGCGTAGTCCACCGACATGTCCAGCATGGCCTGGCCGGCGCCGACCAGTTGGGCGGCGGTGGCCAGCGCGCCGAACTCGTAGGCCAGCGCGACGTCGGCGGTCCACGATGCGCCGGAGGCGGTGACGTCGAACAGCCGGCGGCTGGGGTCGACGGAGTCGTACCGCGTCCCGGCGGTCGCCCGGTGGACCTGGTCGCCGGAGGCCGCCAGCACCAGCCCGGCGGTGTCGGCGTCGACCGCGCGCGGAACGTGCGGCGGCAGCGCCACGGTCACGATCAACTCGCCGGCGGCCAAAGCAGCCGACCGCTCGGCGTGATCTTGGTCGGCCAGCAGCACCGGTGCCACCGCAACCGATTCGGCAACCGGACCGGGTACGCCCCAGCGGCCCAGCCGTTCCAGTGCCACCACCAGGTCGACCGGGTGGGCTTCGATGCCGTCGAAGCGCTCCGGCACCATCAGCGCGGTGACGCCCAGCTCGGCCAGCTGCGCCCACACCTTGCGGCCGGGCGCGGTGTCTCCGGCCGCCCAGGCCCGCACCGCGGCGGGCAGGTCGGCCGCGGCCAGCGCGGCATCGATGCTGGCCGCGAAATCGCGCTGCTGTTCGTCCAGATCGAACTTCACTTCTTCTCCCGGGGCAGGCCCAGCAGGCGCTCGGCGATGATGTTGCGCTGAATCTCGTTGGTTCCGGCGTAGATCGGGCCGCCCAGCGCGAAAAGATAGCCGTGCGTCCAGGAGTCGGCCAGCTCGCCGTCGGCGCCGCGCAGGTCCAGCGCACTCTGATGCAGGGCGACGTCCAAGTCGGACCAGAACACCTTGGTGACCGATGATTCCGCGCCGAGCTCGCCGCCGGCGGCCAGCCGGGTCACCGTGCCGAAGGTGTGCAGCCGATAGGCCTGCGCGGAGATCCAGGCGTCGGCGACACGATCGGTGAAGGCGGCGTCGCTGCCGCGGTCGCGCCAGAGCGCCGCCAGCTTCTCGGCGCCGACCAGGAACCGGGCCGGGCTGCGCAGGCTCATGCCGCGCTCGTTGCTCGACGTGCTCATCGCCGCTCGCCAGCCCTGGTGCGGCTCGCCGATCACGTCGTTGTCGGGAACGAAGACGTCGTCGAGGAAGATCTCGCCGAAGCCGGTTTCGCCGCCCAGCTGTTCGATGGCCCGCACCGTGATGCCGTCCGCCTTCAGGTCGAACATGAAATAGGTCAGCCCGTGATGCCGCTGGGCGGCCGGGTCCGAGCGGAACAGCCCGAAGCCGCGTTCCCCGAACGGCGCCCGGGAACTCCAGATCTTCTGGCCGTTGAGTTTCCAGCCGCCGTCCACCTTGGTCGCCGTGGAGCGCAGCGACGCCAGGTCGCTGCCGGATTCCGGCTCCGACCAGGCCTGTGCCCAGATCTCCTCGCCGCTGGCCATTTTCGGCAGCACCCGGTCCAGTTGCTCGGAGGTGCCGTGGGCGAACAGCGTCGGCGCCAGCATCGAGGTGCCGTTGGCGCTGGCCCGGCCGGGCGCTCCGGCGCGGAAGTACTCCTCCTCGTAGACCACCCACTGCAGCAGGGTGGCGTCCCGACCGCCGTACTTCTCCGGCCAGGCGATCACCGACAGCCCGGCGTCGAAAAGCACCTTGTCCCAACGCCGGTGCTGCTCGAATCCCTCGGCGGTGTCATAGGACTTCGTCGGGAACAATGCGGTGTTCGCGGCCAGGAAGTCGCGGACCTCGGTCTGGAAGGCCCTCGTTTCATCGTCTAGCTGCAGGTCCATCAGGCCCACTCTCGTAGTTGCGGTTTGACCACCTTGCCGCCCGGGTTGCGCGGCAGGTCCTCGACGAAGGCCACCGATCGTGGGGCCTTGAAGTTCGCCAGGTGCTCACGCGCGTAGGCGATCACCCGGGCCTCGTCCAACTCGGCGCCGGGGCGCCGGACCACGAACGCCTTGCCGACTTCGCCGAGCCGGTCGTCCGGCACACCGATCACCGCGGCGTCGGCCACCCCGTCGAGGCGGGCCAGCACCTGCTCGATCTCGGCGGGGTAGACGTTGAAGCCGCCGCAGATGTACATGTCCTTCAGCCGGTCGGTGATGCGCAGGTTGCCCGCGGCGTCGAGCTCGCCGATATCGCCGGTGTGCAGCCAGCCGTCCGCGTCGATGGCCGCGGCGGTGGCATCGGCGTCGTCGAGGTAGCCGAGCATGACGTTGGGACCGCGCAGCAGCACCTCTCCCGTTTCTGAGCCGGACCCGCCGATGCGCACCTCGAAGTCGGCGATGGGCCGTCCGCAGGTGGTGGCGACGGTGACGGCGTCGTCGTCGGCGCGGCACATGGTGCCGAACCCGTTGGCCTCGGTCAGGCCGTAGGCGGTCAGCACGATGTCGATGTCCAATTCGGACTGCATCCGTTCGATCAGCACCACCGGGACCGTCGCCGCGCCGGTGACCGCGAACCGCAGCGAGCGCAGGTCGAACTCGCCGCGCCGCGGGTGGTCCAGCAGGCTCTGGTAGATGGTGGGCGGGCCGGGCAGCACGGTGATCGCCTGGTCCTGGATGGCCGCCAGTGCGCGCAACGGGTCGAAGGTGAGCTGCGGGATCAGGGTTGCGCCGGTCTGCAGGCAGGCCAGGATGCCGGCCTTGTAGCCGAAGTTGTGGAAGAACGGGTTGATCGCCAGGTAGCGGTCGGCTGCGGTGATCTGTCCGCAGGCCGCCCAGGCCGCCGATCCGGCCAGCGACTGCCGGTGCGCGCAGAGCACGCCCTTGCTGCGGCCGGTGGTGCCGGAGGTGAACAGGATGTCGGAGACTTCGTCGGGGTCGACGCCGGCGGCGCGGGCGTCCACGTCGGCGTCGGACACGCCGGCGCCGGCGGCGATGAACTCGTCCCAGGTGCCGTCGGCTTCCTCTACGGGTACTCGGACGACGTGCTTGAGCCCCGGAAGCTCGTCGCGGTTCAGTTCGGCGAGGCGGTCGGCCTTGAGGAAACGGCCCATCCCGACCAGTACCTTGGCTTTGCTGCGGGCCAGGATGTCGGCCGCCTCGGCGGCGGTGTAGCGGGTGTTCAGCGGCACCAGCACGCCGCCGGCGTAGTGGGTGGCCAGGCAGGCCACCACCCAGTGCCAGGTGTTGGGCGACCAGATCGCCACCTTCTCGCCCGGCGCGACGCCCAGCGCGATCAGGGCGGCAGCGGCCCGGCGCACCTCGGCGCGCAACTGCGCGTAGCTGAGCCGGCGGCCGCCGTCGATCAGCGCGTCGTGGTCGGGGAGCTCACGCGCGATCCGGTCCAGGACCGCGGGCGTGGTCCGCGGATCTTCCCCCGCACGCGGGGGGTGCCCCCAGTTCATCGACGCTCCCGACTCGGGCTAACAAAGCAAGTGCTTGGTAGGTTAGCCTACAGGGGTGCAACAGGTCGAGGAGTTCCGGGCCGAGGTCCGCGGATGGCTGGCCGACAACCTGGTCGGCGACTTTGCCAAGCTCAAGGGCCTCGGCGGGCCCGGGCGCGAGCATGAGGCGTTCGACGAGCGGATGGCATGGAACCGCCACCTCGCCGCCGCCGGCCTGACCTGCCTGGGCTGGCCGGTCGAACACGGTGGCCGCGGTCTGTCGGTCGCGCACCGGGTGGCGTTCTACGAGGAGTACGCCCGCGCCGACGCCCCGGACAAGGTCAACCACCTCGGCGAGGAGCTGCTCGGGCCGACGCTGATCGCGTTCGGCACCCCCGAACAGCAGCAGCGGTTCCTGCCCGGTATCCGCAACGTCACCGAACTGTGGTGCCAGGGCTACTCCGAGCCCGGTGCTGGCAGCGACCTGGCCAACGTGGCCACCACGGCCGTGCTGGATGAGGCCGGTGAGCAGTGGCATATCAATGGCCAGAAGGTGTGGACGTCGCTGGCGCACCTGTCGCAGTGGTGCTTCGTGGTGGCGCGCACCGAGAAGGGCTCCAAACGGCACCACGGCCTGTCCTACCTGCTGGTGCCGCTGGACCAGCCTGGCGTTCAGATCCGGCCGATCATTCAGCTCACCGGCACCTCGGAGTTCAACGAGGTGTTCTTCGACGATGCCGTCACCGAGGCCTCGCTGGTGGTCGGCGAGCCCGGCGACGGCTGGAAGGTGGCGATGGGCACGCTCACCTTCGAGCGGGGCGTGTCCACGCTGGGTCAGCAGATCCGCTATGCACGTGAGCTCTCGGCGCTGGTCGAACTGGCCGAAAGCAACGGCGCCGCCGAAGATCCGCTGATCCGGGAGCGGCTCACCCGGGCCTGGGTCGGCCTGCGGGCGATGCGGTCCTACGCGCTGGCCACCATGGACGTCGAACAGCCCGGTCAAGATAACGTGTCAAAGCTGCTGTGGGCCAACTGGCATCGTGATCTCGGCGAGCTGGCGATGGACGTCATCGGGCCCGAGTCGATGGTGCTGGCCGGCGGCGAGTTCGACGAGTGGCAGCGGCTGTACCTGTTCACCCGGTCGGACACCATCTACGGCGGATCCAACGAGATCCAGCGCAACATCATCGCCGAGCGGGTGCTCGGCCTACCCCGAGAGGTCAAGGGATGAGTCTGGCTCAGGTGCCGGAAGAGATTGCCGGACACGGACTTTTAGCGGGAAAGACGGTGCTGGTCACCGCTGCCGCGGGCACCGGGATCGGCTCCACGACCGCGCGGCGGGCGCTGCTGGAGGGCGCCGACGTCGTGGTCTCCGACTATCACGAGCGCCGGCTGACCGAGACCCGCGACGAGCTCGCCGGACTCGGCCTGGGCCGGGTGGAGGCGGTGGTGTGCGACGTCACCTCCACCGCAGCGGTGGACGCGCTCTTCTCGGACGCCGTTCATCGGATGGGCCGCCTCGACGTGCTGGTCAACAACGCCGGCCTGGGCGGGCAGACCCCGGTGATCGACATGACCGACGACGAGTGGGACCGGGTGCTCAACGTCACCCTCACCTCGGTGATGCGGGCCACCCGCGCCGCCCTGCGCTATTTCCGCGGTGTGGACCATGGCGGTGTCATCGTCAACAATGCCAGCGTGTTGGGCTGGCGGGCACAGCATTCCCAGTCGCACTACGCCGCCGCCAAGGCCGGGGTGATGGCACTGACCCGCTGCAGCGCCATCGAGGCGGTCGAATACGGGGTGCGGATCAACGCCGTCTCGCCGTCGATAGCCCGGCACAAGTTCCTGGAGAAGACCAGTTCGACGGAGCTGCTGGACCGGCTCGCCGAAGGTGAGGCGTTCGGCCGGGCCGCCGAGCCGTGGGAGATCGCCACCACCATCGCGTATCTGGCCAGCGACTACTCCAGTTACCTGACCGGCGAAGTGATCTCGGTATCCAGCCAGCACCCATGACCCGTCGCGACGAACTGCTGGACCTGGCGGCCACCATGATGGCCGAACGAGGCCTGCGCGCCACCACGGTGCGCGACATCGCCGATGCCGCCGGGATTCTGTCCGGCAGTCTGTACCACCACTTCTCGTCCAAGGAGGAGATGGTCGACGAGGTGCTGCGCGATTTTCTCGACTGGCTGTTCGCTCGCTACCAACAGATCATCGACACCGAACCGGATCCGCTGCGTCGGTTGCAGGGGCTGTTCCTGGCCTCGTTCGACGCCATCGAGCACCGCCACGCCCAGGTCGTCATCTACCAGGACGAAGCCAAGCGGCTGTCATTGCAGGACCGATTCTCCTACCTCGAAGAACGCAACCGTCAGCAGCGCAAGATGTGGGTAGACGTGCTCTCGCAGGGCATCGAAGCGGGCTGCTTCCGGCCCGATCTCGACGTCGACCTGGTCTACCGCTTCATCCGCGACACCACCTGGGTGTCGGTGCGCTGGTACCAACCCGGCGGGCCGCTCACCGCCGAGCAGGTGGGCCGGCAATACCTCGGCATCGTCTTGGGCGGAATCGCCGCCGTGGAGATCATCAAAGAAGGAGTCCGAAATGGCTGAAGTCTCGCAGGCCTACGTCATCGACGCGGTGCGCACTGCGGTCGGCAAGCGCAACGGGTCGCTGGCCGGTGTGCATCCGATCGACCTGGGCGCGTTGGCATTCCGGGGCGTGCTGGACCGGGTCGGCATCGATCCGGCAGCCGTCGACGACGTGATCGCCGGCTGTGTGGACGCCATCGGCGGACAGGCCGGCAACATCGGCCGGCTGGCCTGGCTGGCCGCCGGTTATCCCGAAGGTGTGCCCGGTGTCACCGTCGACCGGCAGTGTGGTTCGTCTCAGCAGGCGATCTCCTTTGGCGCACAGGCGATCATGTCGCGCACCGCGGATGTGATCGTGGCCGGGGGTGTGCAGAACATGAGCTGGATCCCGATCTCGTCGGCGATGGTCGTCGGCGAGCAGTTCGGCTTCACCTCGCCGACGGGCGAGTCCAAGAAGTGGCTGGAACGTTACGGTGACGAGGAGGTCTCGCAGTTCCGCGGCGCCGAGATGATCGCCGAGCGCTGGGACATCTCGCGCGAGGACATGGAACGCTTCGCCCTGCAGAGTCACCAGCGGGCGTTCACCGCGATCGCCGAGGGCCGTTTCGACAACGAGATCATCGACGTGAATGTCGATGGGTCGGTCTTCCGGGTCGACGAGTGCCCGCGGGAGTCCACGCTGGAGAAGATGGCCTCCCTCAAGACGTTGGTCGAGGGCGGCCGGCTGACCGCCGCGGTCTCCAGCCAGATCTGTGACGGGTCGGCTGCGGTGCTGCTGGCCTCGGAAAGCGCAGTGCAGGCGCACAACCTGAAGCCCCGCGCGCGGATTCACCACATCAGCGCCCGCGGCGACGACCCGGTGATCATGCTGACCGGACCGATTCCGGCCACCCGCTACGCGCTGGAGAAGACCGGCCTGTCGATCGACGACATCGACGTGGTCGAGATCAACGAGGCGTTCGCGCCGGTGGTGCAGGCCTGGCTCAAGGAGTTTCCGATCGACCCGGCGAAGGTCAACCCCAACGGCGGGGCGATCGCGCTGGGCCACCCGCTGGGCGCCACCGGGGCCAAGCTGTTCACCACCATGCTGGGCGAGTTGGAGCGCACCGGCGGCCGCTACGGGCTGCAGACCATGTGCGAGGGCGGCGGCACCGCGAACGTGACGATCATCGAGCGGGTGTAGTCCATCGGGTCGCTCGGTCTACCCGGCGGACTGGTCTATCTCGTATCGCATGGTGCCGTTGGGTGTTACCAGTACTACCCGCCACACCGAGGGCCCGATGACGTCGCCACCGACGTCGCTGCTGCGATTGCCCTCCCGTACCTCCCAGAATCGTGCCCCTGAAACTCCTTCGCTCGCCTTCCGCACCGCGTCTGCCGCACTCACGTCGGGCCGGTGGTAGGGCGCATCCTCGGGGTTGGTGTCGATGTCGGGATCTCGTGTGATCAGCTGTTCTCCACTGGCGTCGATGACAAGTCTGATGTTGCCACCCCGGATAGGCACGAAGGCATTGAACACCGGCTTCCCGTCGTCCTCGCCCGAGTCGAGGCTGAACAGCGAGCCGCCCGGCACCGCCCTGTCAACGGTTTGCAATGCGGCCAGCGCCGCCTCGATCGGCAGGCCGCTCTCGGATGCCTCGGACGTGGTCTCGGTGGGTGAGGCCGTCTGAGCGGATGGCTGGCCGGTTGAGATCGCTGTGGATGCCGTGGTTCCGCCATCCCCGCTACCGCGGCCACCGCAGGCGGTCAACGAGAGAGCGATGATTGCGGTGACCACGACAGTCATCGCAGCTTGTGACACGCGCCCGACGTTCGGTGAGATTGACATGACTCCTTACTACCGCACTGATGCGCACCGCGCTGCGAAGTGGCGCGACAGTGATCGTGGACAACGCCAAACGCGCCCTCAGCGAGGATCTCGACATCCTCGCCATCACCGATGGGGTGATCGAGAATGCCGAAACGATCGCCTCCGGGTCGTTGCGGTCGCTGGACGCCATACACCTGGCATCTGCAGCGCAGCTCGGCGACGCACTCACCGCTGTCGTCGCCTACGACCACCGACTCATAGCGGCTTGCCGAGAACTCGACTACCCGGTCAGCAGCCCCGGATCAGCCATGTAGCGCGCAACTGGAAGAAGTGGCGGCAGATCGAGCCGGAATCTCCGGCAAGCCTGAATCCGCCGGCAGGGTCATCGGCAGGGAACCTCCCCGGCCGGGGCTGAAACGTCTTGCGCCCGCCGCCGCGCGCCGTGGCGCCGGCGATATCGTATCCGCGCTGTGCGTCGTGAAATTCACGCTCGGGAGACAAAGGCGCTGGCCGTGTGCAGCTGCTCGATCGCCTCGGCCACGATGCCCTCGATCAGCTCCGCGCAGGACGGCAGGGTGTCGAGAATCCCGGCCACCTGACCCGACGCCAGCACCCCGGCGTCGGTGTTGCCTTCCACCAGACCGGCTTTCAGCAGCATCGGGGTGTTGGCCGCCATCACCACCTGCGACCAGGTCAGCTCCTTGCCGTGCCGCATCGCCAGGCCGTCTCGGACCATCGAGGCCCACGTCATGCCCGACATCTTCTTGAACTTCGCCGCGTTGCCCACCGCGGCGGTGAAACCGCGTACCCGCGAACCGCTTTCGAGTTTCTCCACCAGCCCGGTGCGCAGCACACGGTGCGGCATGCCGTCGACCCGGGTGGACACCACGGTGCCGCTCAGGTCGGCGGCCAGGTAGCGCTGCTTGACCGCGTCGGGCACGGTTGAGTCACTGGTCAACAGGAACCGGGTGCCCATCGCAACCCCGGTCGCCCCGTAGGACAGCGCCGCGGCCAGGCCGCGGCCGTCGAAGAAGCCACCGGCGGCGATCACCTGCACACCGGTGCCGGCGACGGCGTCGAGCACCGACGGCAGCAGCAGCGTGGTGGCGACCGGCCCGGTGTGTCCGCCGCCCTCGCCGCCCTGCACGATCACCGCATCCGCGCCCCAGGACGCCACCTTGCGGGCGTGCTTGGCCGCGCCCACTGACGGAATGACCACGGCGCCGGCCTCTTTGAGCTTGGCGATCAGTTCGGCCTTGGGTGCCAGCGCGAACGACGCTACCTTGACGCCCTCGCGGATCATCAGGTCGACCCGGTCGCCGGCGTCGGCGGCGTCGGCGCGGATGTTGACGCCGAACGGCTTGTCGGTGCCCGACTTGACCTTGCCGATGGCAGTGGCGAGTTCGTCGATCGTCATGGTCGCCGAGGCCAGGATGCCCAGCCCGCCGGCGTTGGCGGTCGCCGTCACCAGTCGTGCCCCGGCGACCCAGCCCATCCCGGTCTGCACCACGGGATGCTCGATACCGATCAGCTCGGTCAGCGGGGTCTTGAGGCGGCTCATGCTTTCACTTCTTTGTCCCGCAGTGACTTCGGGTCGATGACCTCGCGGATCAACTGGAGCTCGTCGTCATCCGGCGGCCGGGTCTCGGGAGCCTCGGCCAGGCCGTGCACCTCGAACGAGGTGTTCTCGGCGACCTCGGCGGCGGTGACGCCGGGATGCAAAGAGACCGCCCGCATCTGGTGCTGCGGGCCGCCGAAGTCGAACACGCCCAGGTTGGTCACCACCTGGAAGACGTTGAAGAACCGGAAGGCCGGGTTGGACTCGTCGACCTTGTCCCAGCCGATGCCGGAGACGATGTCGACGGACTCGCAGAACACCCGTGACGAGTGCGCGCCGACCCAGTAGCTGGTGGGGTGGTTGATGGTGTTGCCCGGGGCGCCGCGCACCCCGAACATCTGCCGGGTCGGGTGCTGCAGCGGCCCGAACGCCGACAGGTTCTGGTTGCCGTACCGGTCGATCTGGTTGGCGCCCATCACCACATGGCGGCGGCCCCAGGCCAGGGTCTCGAAGACCCGGCCGAACGGCATCCAGCCCTCCAGTGCGCCGACCCTGCCGATCGCCGGGGTGTCGGCCAGGATGCGCGCCTCACCGTCGGTGAGCAGCAGGTCGGGGGAGAAGGTGAGCTTGGCCAGGCGGGCGCCGATCAACGGCACTGTGGCCATCGGGCTGGCCATGATCTCGCCGGCGTCGCGGAAGATTTCGGCGCAGGCGACGGCGCAGACCTCGGCGCGGGTGATCACGATGACGCTCCAAACTGGCGCACGGCCTCTTGATAGTCAGCTTCGCTGCCGGACAGGTAGGTGGCCTTGAAGTCGGCCCAGGTCTCGTCGGAGCGGGCGGCTTCGGCGTAGTGCCGCTGGAACTTCTCGTCGCGGCCGTAGTCGGCCGTGGCGAGCGTGAAGTGCGCGCCGCCCGGTGCTTCGACGACGCGGTCGACCATCATCCGGTTGATCACCTGGGTCTGCGGCGAGGTCGCCGCGACCAGCTCCTCGGTGGAGACGATCTTCTCCACCGACAGGAAGCGCCGCTGCGCCGACATCAGGAACAGGTCGTCGAAGTACGGGTCGATCCCGGTGTAGGCGGCGTTGCCGCGGGCGTCGCCGAGGTTCAGGTGCACGAACGCCGCGTCGAGCCGCAGCGCGGGCATCGCGATCAGCGTCTCGAAACCGTCGCCGGTGGGGTAGGGGGAGGTGACGGTCTTCAGCTCCCCCTCCCAGAAGTCCGGAACCGAGCTGCCCAGCCCGGCCCGGATCGGCAGGAACGGCAGCCGCTGCGCGGCGGCCTGCAGCCCGCAGCGCAGCATGCCCTCGTCCATCTCGCGGGCCTCGATGGCGCCGGTGGTGCGGGCGCGGGCGAACCACGGGTCGTAGAACGGCGGTGAGTCCAGCGAGACGAACCCGTAGTAGGCCCGGCGCACCTTGCCCGCCGAGCACAGCAGACCCAGGTCCGGCCCGCCGTAGGTCACCACGGTCAGGTCCTTCACGTCGGTGCGCAGGATCGCCCGGATGAACGCCATCGGCTTGCGCCGCGATCCCCAGCCGCCGATCCCGATCGTCATGCCGTCACGCAGTTCGGCGACGGCGGCGTCCAGCGTGGTCAGTTTCGAGGTCATTTCTTGGTGCCCTTGTCGGTCCCGGCGAACGCGTCGCGGTGCTCGTCGGCGACCCCGGCGAGGTTGAGCTCGAAGGTGAAGCCCTGCTCCATCCGGTAGCTGGCGTTGACCCGCTGCACATCGATCAGGTTCAGCGCCTCCTTGGCCGCCCGGATCACCCGGGTGTCCTTGGCGGCGATGTCGCGGGCCACCCGCAGCGCGGCTTCGTCGAGCTCGGCGCGCGGCACCACCTCGTGCACGGATCCGTGGTGGTGCAGGGTGGCCGCGTCCACGGTGGCCGCGGTGTAGAAGAGCCGGCGCATCATGTGCTGGGGCACCAGCCGGGACAGGTGGGTGGCCGCGCCCAGAGCGCCGCGCTCCACCTCGGGAAGCCCGAAGCGGGCGTCGTCGGAGGCCACGATCACATCGGCGTTGCCGACCAGGCCGATGCCGCCGCCCACGCAGAAGCCGTTGACCGCGGCGATCACCGGGACCGCGCACTCATAGACCGCGCGGAACGCCGCGAAGCAGCCCCGGTTGGCGTCGATCAGCGCGGTGAATCCCTCGGTCGCCTGCATCTCCTTGATGTCCACCCCGGCGTTGAAGCCGCGGCCCTCGGCCCGCAGGATCACCGCGTGGGTAGCCATGTCGGCGCCGGCGGCGGTGATGGCCTCGCCGAGTTCGAACCAGCCCCGCGACGGGATGGCGTTGACCGGGGGATAGTCGACGGTGACCGCCACGATTCCCGGTTCGATGGTTTTGCTGGTGATCGTCATGCGGGTCTCCCTGGTTGACCTGTTGACCTAAGCAAGCACTTGCTTGGTACGCTAGCACAATGTCTGACTTCGGGCCCCCTGCGGTCGCGCTCGGATTGACCGGCAAGGTGGTCCTGGTGACCGGCGGCGTGCGCGGGGTTGGCGCGGGTATCAGCGCGGTCTTCGCGCAGCAGGGCGCTCGGGTGGTGACCTGCGCCCGGCGCCCGGTGGACGGGCTGCCGTATGAGTTCCACGGCTGTGATGTGCGCGACGACGACGCCGTCAAGGCGCTGATCGACGCGATCGTCGCCGAGCACGGCCGGATCGACGTGGTGGTGAACAACGCCGGCGGCTCGCCGTTCGCGCTGGCCGCCGACGCCTCGGCCAATTTCAGCCGCAAGATCATCGAACTGAACCTGCTCAGCACCCTGCTGGTGTCCACGCACGCCAACGCCGTCATGCAGACACAGGTGACCGGCGGTGTGATCGTCAACATCACCAGCGTCAGCGGGCACCGGCCTTCGCCGGGCACCGCTGCCTACAGTGCCGCCAAGGCCGGCGTCGACAACCTCACCACCACCCTGGCGGTCGAGTGGGCGCCCAAGGTGCGAGTGAACTCGGTGGTGGTGGGCATGGTCGAGACCGAGCAGTCCGAGCTGTTCTACGGTGACGCCGAGTCGGTGGCCGCGGTGGCGGCCACCGTGCCGCTGGGCCGGCTGGCCACACCCGCCGACATCGGCTGGTCGACCGCATTTCTGGCCTCGGACCTGGCGTCCTACGTCAGCGGCGCCAGCCTGGAAGTGCACGGTGGCGGCGAGCCGCCGGTCTATCTCGACGCATCCAGCGCCAACAAGTAACTAAGGAGACAGCGACATGGCACTTCTCGACGGCCGGGTGGTCATCGTGACCGGGGCGGGCGGCGGCATCGGGCGGGCGCACGCCCTGGCGTTCGCCGCCGAGGGGGCGCGGGTGGTGGTCAACGACATCGGCGTCGGGTTGGACGGGTCGCCCGCCGGAGGCGGCAGTGCCGCCCAGGGTGTCGTCGACGAGATCGTCGCGGCTGGCGGGGAAGCGGTGGCCAACGGGTCCAACGTCGCGGACTGGGGTCAGGCGCAGGAGTTGATCCAGGCCGCTCTCGACACCTTCGGCGGGCTGCATGTGCTGGTCAACAACGCCGGAATCGTCCGGGACCGGATGTTCGCCAACACCAGCGAAGCCGAGTTCGACGCCGTCGTCGCGGTGCACCTCAAGGGGCATTTCGCCACCATGCGGCACGCCGCCGCCTACTGGCGCGCACAGTCCAAGGCCGGGAAGGCCGCGGATGACATAGACGCCCGGATCATCAACACCAGCTCCGGTGCCGGCCTGCAGGGCAGCGTCGGGCAGGCCAACTACAGTGCCGCCAAGGCCGGCATCGCCGCGCTGACCCTGGTGGCCGCCGCCGAGATGGGTCGCTACGGGGTCACCGTCAACGCCATCGCCCCGGCGGCGCGCACCCGGATGACCGAGACCGTCTTCGCCGACATGATGGCCACCCAGGCCGACGCCTTCGACGCCATGGCCCCGGAGAACGTCTCCCCGCTGGTGGTGTGGCTGGGCAGCGCCGCGTCGCGTGAGGTCACCGGGCGGATGTTCGAGGTCGAGGGTGGCCTGATCCGGGTGGCCGAGGGCTGGGCGCACGGGCCGCAGGTCGACAAGGGCGCCCGCTGGGACCCGGCCGAGCTGGGGCCGGTGGTCGCCGACCTGCTGGCCAAGTCGCGGCCGCCGGTCCCCGTTTACGGGGCGTGATATCTCACACATGACCTCTCTTGAGGTCCCCACAGCGAACACCTGGTGACGCCGCCAAGTCGCTGGTAGGTCGCCGAGTGGACAATGGCTGACTTCAGTGTCGGTTCGTGGACTTCGTGACGATTCTCGAGGTGCGAGGCTCGCGCCGGGGGCCTTGACGTCTCGAACGGGGCGCGGCGGGCCGGGTGACCGCAGCCGATCTACAGCGAACATCCAGCTAACGTAACGTCAACATAACTGAGAATATTACTGAGTTTGACAGTTGTCACATGCGTCAATAACTTAGGTTCTTGATCTTTCGGCGGTCCCGTCGGTCGCCGCAATCCTCAAGGAGCCTGTGAGATGAGTAGTCGTTTGGGTGGCAAGTCCGGTTCTTCCGTGAATCGGCCCAAGGCCCGGCGGGTCGCAGGGGCTACCAGCGCGGTTGCGGCGTTCCTGTCGTTCGGGTTGACGCCGTTGGCGACAGTGCCGGTCGCCCGGGCGGATGTCTTCGACGATGTGCTCGACGCCGTCCTGAGCGGTCTGGGTGGCGCGGCTGCCGAGGTCCCGGATGCGGCCGCGGTCCCGATCGACTGGTCGGCCGATCCGCTGACCGCGATTGACCTGACCGTGCTGGACACCTACAACTCGATTTTCAACATCGAGTACGGCCTGATCCAGGGGATCATCCACTACGGCGAGCCGTTGCTGAACTTCGTCAACCTGCCGTTCGTCGCGTTGCTGGGCCGGGATCTGATCGGCAACGGCATCATGACCGGTGACATCATCGGCGGCACCAACATCACCTGGGACGGGACCAACAACTCGCTGCTGGGCTGGACCGGGCTGTTCGGTGACATGCGCGACGGCGGCTTCCTGTGGGGCGACGGTGCTTCCGGTGAGGCCGGTGTCGCCGGCATCAACGCTGGTGTGGGCGGCGCCGGCGGGGATGCCGGCATGTACGGCAACGGTGGCGCCGGGGGTATCGGCTTCGCCGCCGCTGACGGCGGTATTGGTGGCACGGGTGGCTGGTTGCACGGCGACGGTGGCGCCGGCGGTGCCGGCGGCCTGGGTACCGCGCTGGAGGCCGGTGGCAACGGCGGTGCCGGTGGTCACGCCGGGCTGTTGGGTTTCGGCAACGGCGGCGCCGGTGGTCTCGGAGGTGCTGGCTTCGCCGGTCTTCCCGGTGATCCTGGTGGCCAGGGCAACGGTGGTGTCGGCGGAATGGGTACCGCCGGCGGCAACGGTGGGGTCGGCGGTGCCGGGGGTTGGCTGATCGGCAACGGTGGTCTGGGCGGTTCCGGTGGCGTGGGTGGTGCCGGCGGCATCGGTGGTGACGCGGCGTCCGGCGTCGGTGGTGACGGTGGCGCCGGCGGCAGTGGTGGCGATGGCGCCCTGGGTGGCCGCGCCGGTCTGTTCGGTCTGCACATCGGTGCCACCGGAACGAACTACTCCGGCGTTGCCGGCGACGGCGGTGCCGGTGGTTCGGGCGGCAACGGTGCGCTCGGGGGGTGGCAACGGCGGGGCCGGTGGTCTCGGCGGCAACACCGGGTCGTTGATCACAGCGCCGGGGGTGGCCCGCGGCGGCGATGGTGGCGCCGGCGGTAACGGCGGTGCCGGCACCGGAACGCTGGCCGATGGCACGGGCGCTTCCGGTGGCAATGGTGGTGCTGGTGGCTTTGCCGGCGACCACGGCAACGGTGGCAACGGCGGCGCCGGCGGCAATGCACACGCCGGTGCCCTGGGCGCCGACGGGACCAACGCCGGCGATGCCGGACAGACCGGTGGCCACGGTGGCCGCGGTGGCGCCGGTGGTGCCGGTGGTGATGGCGGTTCGATGGCGGGCGACGCGGGCAATGGTGGCGCCGGCGGTCTGGGCGCCGCCGGTGGTATCGGCGGCAACGGCGCGACCGGCTCGACCGGTTCCTTCGACAACGGAGGCAACGGCACTGGCGGCACCGGCGGCAACGCCGGCAACGGCGGCGGTGGAGGCAACGGTGGCGCCGGCGGCGCGGCGGGCAAGTCCGTGCACGGTAACGCCGGTACGGCGGGTACCGGCGGCGGTGCGGGCAACGGCGCCAACTCCGGCCGGGCCGGCGACGGCGGTGCCGGTGCCGACGGAACTGCGGCGAATCCCAACGGTGGCACCGGTGGTGCGGGCGGCAATGGTGGCAACTTCGGCGCTGGTGGTGTCGGCGGCAGCAATGGTGACGGCACGAACGCCGCTGGCGGAACCGACGGTCGCGGACAGGCCGGCGGTAACGGTGGTGTGGGCGGTCGCGGCGTCAGCGGAACCAACGGCGTAGCCGGCAGCATCGACGGCACCGCCGGCGGCAACGGCGGTGCCGGCGGTGACGCCGGCAGTGGCGGGCTCAACGCGGACGGCAGCCATGCCGATGACGGCACCGGCGGTGCCGGCGGTGTCGGTGGCAGCGGTGGTAATGCGTTCAACGGACTCAATGGCGCCACCCCGGGTGCTGATGGCACCAACGGCGGTGTTGGTGGTGCCGGTGGCAACGGTGGTGTGGGCGGTAGCGGCGCGAACGCCGGGGCGCATGGCTCCGGCGGTCTCGGTGGTAACGGCGGCAACGGCGGCACCGGTGCTGCCGGCGGGAACGGCGCCAACGGGGACGCCAACCACGCGGCCGGCTATACCGGTGGCGACGGCGGTAAAGGCGGCAACGCCGGCGCCGGCGGTAAGGGCGGCGATTCCGGCGGCGGTAACAGCGCCGCTTCGGGCAGTGACGGTATAGCCGGCAAGGGCGGCAACGGCGGTCTCGGCGGTACTGGTCTCGATGGTGTCAACGGCACTGCTGGCAGCCCCAACGGCACCGCCGGCGCTGCCGGTGGCGCCGGCGGCACCGGTGGTGCCGGTGGCCGGGAAGTGAACGGGTCCTCGGCCGCCCAGGGCAACGGCGGAGCGGGCGGCGCGGGTGGCCGCGGCGGTAACGCGCTCAACGGTGCCAATGGCGCCACCGTGGGTGCCGACGGCAGCAATGGTGGTGTGGGCGGTGACGGCGGTGCCGGTGGCGTCGGTGGTGGCGGCGCCGCTCAGGGCGCGCACGGCACCGGTGGTGTCGGTGGTAACGGCGGCAACGGCGGCAATGGCGCCGATGGTGGTGCGGGTGCGGGCGGTGTTGCCGGCGTCAACGGCGGTGTGGGTGGTTCGGGCCAGAACGGCGGTGCGGGTGGTAATGCCGGTGCCGGTGGTAAGGGCGGCGATTCCGGTGGTGGCAACACTGCGGCTTCCGGCACCGATGGTGCGGCCGGGACCGGTGGCAATGGTGGTGCCGGTGGTACCGGTCTGGCCGGGGTGAACGGCACCGCGGGCAACATCGACGGGACCGCGGGTGCCGCGGGTGGCATTGGTGGCAATGGTGGTGCCGGTGGCGCTCAGGTCGGTGGCGGTAATGCCGCGACCGGCAATGGTGGTGCCGGTGGTGCCGGTGGTGCCGGCGGTAATGCGTTCAACGGTGTCAATGGTGCGACGCCGGGTGCTGATGGCACCAGTGGTGGTGTTGGTGGCAATGGTGGTTCTGGTGGTGTGGGTGGTAGCGGTGCCGGTGGCGCCGCCGCTCATGGTGCCGGTGGCGTCGGTGGTAACGGCGGCAATGGTGGTAACGGCGCCGACGGTGGTGTCGGCGGCAATGGTGCGGCCGGCCACGCTGATGGTTACGGGGGCCAGGATGGTGGTAAGGGCGGCAATGCGGGTGCCGGTGGTGTCGGCGGGGATTCCGGTGGGGGCAACACTGCGGCTTCTGGCACCAACGGTGCGGCCGGGACCGGTGGCAACGGTGGTGCCGGTGGTACCGGTCTGGCCGGGGTGAACGGCAGCGCGGGCAGTGTTGATGGCACCGCCGGCGGTAACGGTGGCGCTGGCGGCAATGGTGGTGCCGGCGGCGCCCAGGTCGGTGGCGGTAACGCCGCGACCGGCAAGGGTGGTGCCGGCGGTGCCGGCGGCGGCGGCGGTAATGCGTTCAACGGCGCCAATGGTGCGACGCCGGGTGCTGATGGCACCAGTGGTGGTGTTGGTGGCAATGGTGGTTCTGGTGGTGTGGGTGGTAGCGGTGCCGGTGGCGCCGCCGCTCATGGTGCCGGTGGTGTCGGTGGTAGCGGCGGCAATGGTGGTAACGGCGCCGATGGTGGTGCGGGTGCGGGCGGTGTTGCCGGCGTCAACGGCGGTGTGGGTGGTTCGGGCCAGAACGGCGGTGCGGGTGGTAATGCCGGTGCCGGTGGTAAGGGCGGCGATTCCGGTGGTGGCAACACTGCGGCTTCCGGCACCGATGGTGCGGCCGGGACCGGTGGCAATGGTGGTGCCGGTGGTACCGGTCTGGCCGGGGTGAACGGCACCGCGGGCAACATCGACGGGACCGCGGGTGCCGCGGGTGGCATTGGTGGCAATGGTGGTGCCGGTGGCGCTCAGGTCGGTGGCGGTAATGCCGCGACCGGCAATGGTGGTGCCGGTGGTGCCGGTGGTGCCGGCGGTAATGCGTTCAACGGTGTCAATGGTGCGACGCCGGGTGCTGATGGCACCAGTGGTGGTGTTGGTGGCAATGGTGGTTCTGGTGGTGTGGGTGGTAGCGGTGCCGGTGGCGCCGCCGCTCATGGTGCCGGTGGTGTCGGTGGTAACGGCGGCAATGGTGGTAACGGCGCCGACGGGTCCAACGGCGGTAATGGTGCGGCCGGCCACGCCGACGGTCATGGCGGTGGCGCGGGTGGCAACGGTGGCAACGCCGGTGCCGGTGGCAAGGGTGGCGATTCCGGTGGTGGCAACACTGCGGCTTCTGGCACCAATGGTGCGGCCGGGACCGGTGGCAATGGTGGTGCCGGTGGTGCCGGCATGGATGGCGCGAACGGCAGCAAGGGCAGTGTTGATGGCACCGCCGGCGGTAACGGCGGCACCGGCGGTGCGGGTGGTGCCGGTGGCCAGCAGGTCGGCGGTGGTCACGCTGCCGACGGCAACGGCGGCACGGGTGGGGCCGGTGGCAAGGGCGGGGCGGGCTTCGACGGCTCTGACGGCTCGACCGCCAACCCGGACGGTACGGCCGGCGGTAATGGTGGCGGCGGTGGTATCGGCGGTGACGGGGGTGCTGGCGGCGGTGCTACCGGCGTCGGTGGCCAGGCCGGTAACGGTGGCAACGGTGGCGCCGCCGGCGACGGTGGTGATGGCAAGGACGGCACCACGGCGAATCCCGACGGCGGCGCTGGCGGTCACGGCGGCAACGTGGGTGCTGGCGGCACCGGCGGAACCGGCGGTGCCGGTTCTACCAAGGGCGGCAACGGAACCAGCGGTAGCACACCCACCGGTGGCGGCAACGGCGGTAACGGTGGTGTCGGTTACGACTACTCGAAGGACCCGACCGCGGCGCCGGGTACGGCCGGCGGTAAGGGTGGTGCCGGTGGGGATGCCGGTGATCACGGCAACGGCGGTAACGGTGGTGCCGGCGGAAATGGTGTGGCCGGCAAGGCCGGCGACAGCGGTGTCAACCCTGGTGATGATGGTTCAACGGGTCAGGCCGGCGGTGCCGGCGGCAGCGGTGGTGCCGGCGGTGCCGGTGGCTCGGTCGTGGGCAATGGCGGTAACGGTGGTGCGGCAGGTGACGGCGCTGATGGTGGTGCCGGCGGTAACGGCGCAACCGGCACGGCAGGTTCGTTCCTCAACGGCGGGACCGGCAACGGTGGCACCGGTGGCAACGCCGGCGCTGGTGGTGGCGGCGGCAACGGTGGCACCGGTGGTGCCGCCGGTAAGGCCACCAACGGCGTCGGCGGTAGTCAGGGTGCCGGCGGCAACGCCGGTGATGGCGCCAACTCCGGCAAGGCCGGGGACGGTGGTGCCGGCGCGGCCGGTACCGCCGGCAACCCAGATGGCGGCAAGGGTGGCCACGGCGGTGACGCAGCCAACGGCGGTGGCGGCGGTACTGGCGGTACCGGATCCAGCACCGGCAACGACGGCAAAGCCGGGGGCATCCCGACCGGCGTCCAGGGCAATGGCGGCAATGGTGGTGCGGGTTATGACGCGTCGAAGGACCCGAATGCT
>CAZGGK010000021.1:29602-31813 GCA_964525125.1 uncultured Mycobacterium sp. | reverse complement strand
AGGCCGGCAACGACGGCAACGGCGGGGGGCAAGGCCAGCCGTCGGGCAATGGCGGTAACGGCGGCGACGGTTACACCAACCCGAACGGCGGTGGCGGCAACGGTGGCGACGGCGGCGACGCGGGCAGCCACGGCAACGGCGGCAACGCCGGCAACGGCGGCGACGGCCAGGGGACGAACTCCGACGGCGGCGGCGGCGGTAAGGGTGGCGCCGGTGGCACGGAGACAGGCAACGGCGGCAAGGGCGGCAACGGCGGTGACGGCACGCAGAACGGCGGCGGCGGGGGTGACGGCGGCAACGCCGGCGCGAACGGCAACGGCGGCAACGCCGGCGACGGCGGCACCGGTAGCACCGGAACCGGTGGCAACGGCGGCGGCGGCGGCACCGGCGGCACCCAGACCGGCAACGGTGGCAACGCCGGCGACGGAGGTGACGGCGGCACCAAGGGCGGCAACGGCGGCCACGGTGGCGAGGTTCCCAACGGCGGCGCGGGCAACGGTGGGAACGGCGGCTACGGCGGCGATGGCCTGCCCGGCCCCAACGGTCCCAACGGTGGCAACGGCGGCAGCGGAACCCAACCCGGCGAGGCCGGGCAGGATGGTCAGGTCGGCGGTGCGGGCGGTGTGGGCGGTGACGGCGGTACCGGCAGTGGCGTCGGCTTCCACGGCGGCACTGGCGGCGTAGGCGGTAATGGCGGTAACGGCGGCAACGGTGGCAACGGCGCCAAGGGCGCCACGGGCACTTTCGTTGGCGACAACGGCAACGGCGGCAAGGGCGGCGACGCCGGTAACGGTGGCGCCGGTGGAGCCGGTGCACTCGGTGGCCAGGCTGGAACCGGCATCAACGGCGCCACCAGTGGCAACAACGGTGCCGGCGGAATCGGCGGCAACGGCGGTAACGCCGGCACCGCCGGTAACGGCGGCAAGGGCGCCAACGGCACCGCGGGTCACCTCGACGGCGGCAGCGGTGGTGACGGTGGCGCCGGTGGCAGCGCCGGTACGGCCGGCAAGGGCGCCGGTGGCGCGGCCGACGGCAGTGCGGGCCTGAGTGGCAGTGTCGGGGGCAACGGCGGCAACGGCGGCACCGGTTTCCGGGGCGCGAACGGCACCGCCGGCAGCATTGACGGCACCGACGGTGGCAAGGGCGGCGCCGGCGGTAGCGGTGGTGTCGGTGGCTTCAACGGCAACGGCACCCAGCAGAACCAGGGCGATGGCGGCAACGGTGGTTCCGGCGGCGCCGGTGGTAACGGCTTCAACGGCTCCAACGGCAAGGGTGCCGGCACTGATGGCGGCAGCGGTGGCGACGGCGGCAACGGTGGTGCCGCTGGTATCGGCGGCGCCGGGCATACCAATGGTGAGAACGGCGTCGGTGGGCTCGGAGGCAACGGTGGCAACGGTGGCAACGGCGCTGATGGTTCCAATGGCGCAAACGGCAGCTTTGCCAACGGCGGTAGCGGCAACGGCGGTGACGGGCAGGCCGGTGGCAACGGCGGTAACGCCGGCGTCGGCGGTAAGGGCGGCGACAACGGCGATGGCTCCTTCGCTGACAGCGGCACCAACGGCGCGGCCGGAACCGGTGGCGACGGTGGCGACGGTGGCAACGGCATCGAGGGTGCCGACGGCAAGGCCGGGAGCATCGACGGTGTCGCCGGTGGTAGCGGCGGCAAGGGTGGTGCCGGCGGGTCCGGTGGGCTCGAAGCCGACGGTTTGGCACACGCCGCTCAGGGTGCCGGCGGCAATGGTGGTGACGGCGCTGTCGGCGGCAAGGGCTACATCGGTGCGACCGGTAACAACGGAACCAATGCCGGGGACAGTGGTCTGACCGGTGGCACCGGTGGCAAGGGTGGTGCCGGCGGTAACGGCGGCAACGGTGGTTCGGGCAGCTCCACGGGCACCCAGGGTCTGGGCGCGGCCGGTGGTGCCGGTGGCACGGGTGGCACCGGTGGTAGCGGTGTGATCGGTGCTGACGGCACGGCGGGCAGCATCGACGGCCAGGCCGGTGGCAGTGGTGGCGCCGGTGGCACCGGTGGTGCTGGTGGCACCGGTGGTACCGGGTCGAACGGCACGCAGGCCAGTGGTGGCCAGGGTGCCGGCGGCAATGGTGGTGACGGTGCTGTCGGTGGCAAGGGCTACATCGGTGCGACCGGTAACAACGGAACCAATGCCGGGGACAGTGGTCTGACCGGTGGCACCGGTGGCAAGGGTGGTGCCG
>CAZGGK010000021.1:0-29502 GCA_964525125.1 uncultured Mycobacterium sp. | reverse complement strand
GGTGGCCAGGGTGCCGGCGGCAATGGTGGTGACGGCGCTGTCGGCGGCAAGGGCTTCCAGGGTGCGACCGGTAACAACGGCACCAATGCCGGGGACAGTGGTCTGACCGGTGGCACCGGTGGCAAGGGTGGTGCCGGCGGTAACGGCGGCAACGGTGGTTCGGGCAGCTCCACGGGCACCCAGGGTCTGGGCGCGGCCGGTGGTGCCGGTGGCACGGGTGGCACCGGTGGTAGCGGTGTTCAGGGTGCTGACGGATCGTTCCTCAACAGCGGCACCGGCAACGGCGGCACCGGCGGCGGCGGCGGCAAGGGCGGCGACGGCGGTGCCGGCGGTGCCGGTGGCACCGGGTCGAACGGCACCCAGGCCGACGGCGCGCAGGGTGCCGGCGGCAAGGGCGGCAACGGCGCCGACGGCGGCAAGGGCGCGACCGGTGCCGACGGCACCAACGGCGTTGCCGGGGTGAACAGCGGCAACGCAGGTGACGGCAAGGCCGGCGGCGACGGTGGCAACGCCGGAAAGGCCGGCCTCGGCGGCAACGGCACCGGCGGACCGGGTGCCAGCGGCACCAATGGTTCAGCCGGTGTCGGTGGTGCGGGCGGTAAGGGCGGCATCGGCGCCGACGGCGCCGACGGCAAAGCCGGCAGCCTGAACGGCGTCGACGGCGGCGCCGGCGGCAAGGGCGGCGACGGCGGCAAGGGTGGCCTGGAAGTCGACAACGTCACCCGGGCCACCGACGGCCAGGGCGGCGACGGCGGTGCCGGCGGCAAGGGCGGCAACGGTGCGACTGCCACCGGGGCGGGCGTCACCGGCGGCAACGGCGGCAAGGGCGGCGTCGGCGGTGCCGGCGGCAACAACGGCCCGCTCGCCTCCAGCGGCGGCAAGGGCGGTCAGGGCGGCAACGCCGGAGACGGTGGCAACGGTGTCGACGGCGGCAAGGGTGCAGACTCCGGCACCGCTGGTGGCACCGGCGGTACCGGCAACGACGGCACCAGCGGCGGCAAGGGCGGCAACGGCGGCCAGGGCGGCGACGGCGGTGTCGGCGGGAAGGCCACCAGCGGCGCGGTCGGAACCCACGGCACCGGCGGCATCGGCGGCAACGCCGGTAACGGTGGCAACGCCGGCAACGGCGGCGACGGCGGTAAGGGCGGCAACGGCACCACCGGCGTCGGCGGCAACGGCGGTCAGGGCGGTAAGGGCGGCGACCGCGGCGCCGCGGGCACCGTCGGCAAGGGCGGCGACAGCGGCGGTGGCAACAGCGCGGCAAGCGGTAACGCCGGTTCGGCTGGCACCGCGGGCGGCAACGGCGGCAAGGGCGGCACCGGCGGCACCGGCGGCACACTTGCCACCGGCAATGGCCAAGATGGCGGTACCGGCGGCAAGGGCGGCGCCGCTGGGGCGGTCGGCAACGGCGGCGACGGCGGCACCGGCGGCATCGGCGGTGCCGGCAAGAGCGGAACCAACGGCGGCGACGGCTACACCGCCGCCCAGACCAACGGCACGAACGGGTTTGTCGGCGGTAAGGGCGGCGCCGGCGGCGTCGGCGGCAATGCGACCAGCGGCAACGCCGGTAACGGCGGCGACGGCGGCACCGGCGGTGTCGGCGGCAGCGGCGGCAACGCCGGCATCGTCGACCACCAGTCGTCGTCGTGCGCGGGCTCTTGCAACACCGGCGCGCTGCACCGCGCCCAGGCCGGCAACGGCGCCGACGGCGGCGGTGGCGGCAACGGCGGCGCCGGCGGCACCACCGCCGGTGGGGGCAGCAACGGCACGCTGGGCAGCGGCGGGGATGGCGGCGCCGGCGGCAAGGGCGGCGACGCCTCCAACCCGCTGCTCGCGCTGCCCAACGCGGGTAAGGCGGCGAACCCGCTGTTCATGGACCCGCTCGGCTACAACGGCCCGGCCGGCAAGGGCGGCGACGGCGGTGCCGGTGGCACCGGCTTCCACGCCGGTACCGGCGGTGCCGGCGGTGACGGCGGCAATGGCAACACCGGCGCCGGGGTCAGCGGCGGTGCGGGCGGCAACGGCGGCACCGGTGGTGCGGCCACGGCGGTGGCCAGCGGCGGTGACGGGGTCGGCGGTACCGGCGGCAAGGGCGGCACCGGCGGGGCTGCGGGCACCATCGTCTACGGCAACCCGACCGTCGACGGCAAGGCCACCAACAACGGCGGCAACATCTCCGGGCCGGTCGGCGTGGGCAACCCCGGGCAGGGTGTCACCAGCGGCCTGACCACCGGTGGCGCCGGCGGTGCGGGCGGTGCCGGCGGCGCCGGCGGAACCTCCGGAAAGGGTGGCCAGGGCGGCGTCGGCGGTGACGGCGGCGCCAGCAGCCAGCCCAACATCGGTGCCGGCACCGGCAAGGCCGCCAACGGCGGCGCCGGTGTCACCGAGGGCACCGGCAACAACGCAGGTGTCGGCGGCAAGGGCGGTGCCGGCGGCAACGGCAGCCAGGGCGGCGGCAAGGGCGGCGCCGGCGGTACCGGTGGCAGCACGACCGCCAGCGGCAACGCCGGCGGCAAGGGCGGCGGCGGCGGCACCGGCGGCGGCAAGAGCGCAACCGGCAGCGGCGGCGGCACCGCCGGCACCAATGGCAGCAACGGCAGCGGCCAGACCGGCGGCAGCGGCGGCACCGGCGGCGCCGGCACGTAGGTCACCCAACGGCAAAGGCCCCGCACGCGTGCGGGGCCTTTGCCGTCGGTGCGCCCAACAGCTGCGCCGAACGTGTACTCAGCGCGAGATTTCCGCGCAATTTTCACGCTGACTACACGCTCGGCGAAGCCCGGCTACGGCTCGCAGATCACCACCGGGATCACCCGGTCGGTCCAGGACTGGTAGTCCTCGAACGACGAGTACATCGCCACCAGTTGCGGCCAGTACTTCGCGCGCTCGGCCTCGGTGGCATCCCGCGCGGTCAGCTCCAGCACCTCGCGGCGGATCTGCACCGACACCTTCGGGTTGGCCTTGAGGTTGCGATACCACATCGGGTTGTCGGCGCGCCCGCCCACCGACGCCACCAGCACCACCCGGTCGTCGTCGCGGAGATACAGCAGCGGGCTGACCCGCGGCTGCCCGGTCTTGCGGCCCGTCGTCGTCAGCAACGCCACCGGGGCGCCCTGCAGGAACCGGCCGCCGATCCGGCCCCCGGTCCTGCGGTACAGCCAGGTGTTGACCCGTGACATCCACTTGATGAAGACCCCGGTGCCGGCGGAGTTCAGCGCCCGCGGCGCCTCGGAGGCCATCGGACTATCGGCCGATGAACGGCCGCATAGAAGCCCGGATGTGGTGAATGAGCCCATCGCCGGCCGGGATCACGAATGTCTCGTCGACACGGGTGCAGACCCGTCGCCCGGCCAGCGAGGGCTTGGTGATCACGTCGTAGACTGCCCGCACCTCGTCGCCGGAAACGGTGTATTCGGGCGTCGTCACCGCCTTGATGACCCGGAACTGCGGGCCCCGGTTCAGGCTGCGGCGCAGGTGGTTTCCGGAGAACCCGGTCTTCATCCCGGCCTCGATGCGCACACAGCGCGGCGCGAACGGCACCGCGTCGGCCCGGTGGCTGACCAGCGCGTCGATGTAGGCCTGCGCCGCCGCGATGCGGTCCGCCTCCGAGAAGGCCATCAGATCCGCTCGATGATGGTGCCGGTGGACAGCGCACCGCCGGCGCACATGGTGATCAGCGCGGTGGATTTGTCGGTGCGCTCCAATTCGTGCAGCGCGGTGGTGATCAGCCGGCTGCCGGTGCTCCCGACCGGGTGACCCAGCGCGATCGCGCCGCCGTTGACGTTGACCCGGTCCATGTCGGCCTCGTGCACCCGCGCCCAGGACAGCACCACCGACGCGAACGCCTCGTTGATCTCGACCAGGTCGATGTCGCCCATCTTCATGCCGGCCTTCTCCAACACTTTCGCGGTGGACTGCACCGGGCCGTCCAGGTGGTAGTAGGGCTCGGCGCCGACCAGCGCCTGGCTGACGATGCGCGCCCGCGGCCGCAGACCGAGCGCCTTCGCCACGTCCTCGTCCATCCAGAGCACGGCGGCCGCCCCGTCGGAGATCTGCGACGACGTGCCCGCGGTGTGGATGCCACCCTCGATCACCGGCTTCAGTGCGGTGAGCCCCTCCAGGGTGGTGTCCCGCAGACCCTGGTCCCGGCTGACCATGTTCAGCTCCGCGGTGGGCTGCTTGTTCTCATCGATCACCGGAGCCTCGATGGCCGAGATCTCCCGGTCGAAGCGGCCTTCGGCCCAGGCCTGCTTGGCCAACTGCTGGGAACGCAGGCCGAATGCGTCGACATCGGCCCGGGTGATGCCGCGGCGCTTGGCGATCCGCTCGGCGGCCTCGAACTGGTTGGGCATGTCGATGTTCCAGGAGGAGGCCCGGGCGCCCCCGCCGTTCTCGCCCAGGCCCACCCGGCTCATCGCCTCGATCCCGCAGGCGATGCCGATGTCGATGGCACCGGCGGAGATCAGCGCTGCGATCAGATGGTTGGCCTGCTGACTGCTGCCGCACTGGCAGTCGACGGTGGTGGCCCCGATGTGCTCGGGCAGGCCCGCGACCAGCCAGGACTGTCGGGCGACGTTGTTGGCCTGTTCGCCGTACTGGGTGACGCAGCCGCTGATCACCTGCTCGACGCTGCCGGGGTCGATGCCTGCCTTCTTCACCAGCGCCTTCTGCACGGCGCCGAGCAGCTCGGTGGCGTGCAGGCCGGACAACCAGCCGTTGCGCTTGCCGATCGGGCTGCGGGTGGCTTCGACGATGACAGGATTACCCATGCGGCCAGGTTAGAACACGTTTCATTAGTATGACAAACGACAAGCGGCTGCCGCCTTTTGTCTGTGGTAGCGCCATGTTTTACTGACGGCTAGAACATGTTGCATTCGAGGAGCTTGCCGATGTCCGATCCCGCCCGCGCGCTGTTGCGCCCCGGATTCGACTTCCTCGATCCCGACGTCATCGTCCACGGCCTGCCGGTCGCCGAATTCGCGGCGCTCCGCAAGGCGGCGCCGGTCTGCTGGATCGAACAGGCCCCCGGCAAGGGCGGCGGATTCCATGACGGCGGCTACTGGGCGATCACCAAGCACCATGATGTCAAAGAGGTGTCGCTGCGCAGCGACGTCTTCTCCAGCTACCAGAACGGTGTCATCCCGCGGTTTCCCAATGACATGGCGCGCGAGAACATCGAACTGCAGCGCTTGGTGATGCTCAACATGGACGCGCCGCACCACACCAGGCTGCGCAAGATCATCTCCCGCGGCTTCACCCCGCGCGCCATCGAACGACTGCGCGCCGAACTCACCGACCGGGCCCAGGAGATCGTCCGCAACGCGGCGGCGGCGGGCTCCGGCGACTTCGTCGAGCAGGTCTCCTGCGAGCTGCCGCTGCAGGCCATCGCCGGATTGCTCGGGGTGCCGCAGCAGGATCGGGACAAACTGTTCCACTGGTCCAACGAGATGACCGGCAGCGAGGACCCCGAATACGCCGACATCGACCCGCAGGCATCGTCGTTGGCGCTGATCCAGTACGCGATGGGGCTGGCCGCGGTCAAGGCGGAGAACCCGGGCGCCGACATCGTCACCACGCTGATCAACGCCGATCTCGACGGCGAGAAGCTCTCCGACGACGAGTTCGGCTTCTTTGTGGTGATGCTGGCCGTCGCCGGAAACGAGACCACCCGCAACTCGATCAGCCACGGCATGATCGCATTCGCCGAACACCCCGACCAGTGGGAGCTGTTCTGCCGTGAGCGTCCGGAGACCGCACCCGACGAGATCGTCCGCTGGGCCACCCCGGTCATCTGTTTTCAGCGCACGGCGCTGGAAGACTACGAACTGTCCGGGGCGCGGATCCAGAAGGGCCAGCGGGTGGTGATGTTCTACCGGTCGGCCAACTTCGACGAGGACGTGTTCGACGACCCGGAGCGGTTCGATATCCTGCGCGACCCGAACCCGCACGTCGGGTTCGGCGGCACCGGGGCGCATTACTGCATCGGCACCCATCTGGCCCGGATGACGATCAGCCTGATCTTCAACGCGGTCGCCGACCACGTTCCCGACCTGGTGCCGCTGGCCCAGCCGGAGCGGCTACGGTCGGGATGGCTCAACGGCATCAGGCACTGGCAGGTCGATTACGCCGGCAAGTTCCCGGTCGCGCACTGAACAAGGAGGAGAGCGGGTGGATTTCAGTCCAGACCCGGCGCAGCAGGCTGTCGCCGACGTCGTGACGTCTGTGTTGGAGCGTGACAACACCTGGGAGGCACTGGTTTCCGGTGGGGTGACCGCCCTGCCGGTGCCGGAACGTCTCGGCGGCGACGACGTCGGCCTGGCCGAGGTGGCCACCGCGCTCACCGAGGCCGGCCGGCGAGGCAGCATCAGTCCGCTGCTGGCCACCCTGGGCCTGGGCGTGGTGCCGCTGCTCGACCTGGCCTCCGACGCGCAGCAGGATCGGTACCTGGCCGGGGTGGCCAAGGGGGCGGTGCTGACCGCGGCGCTCAACGAACCAGGCGCCGCGCTGCCGGAGCAGCCGGCCACCAGCTTGGCCGGTAACCGGTTGTCCGGTACCAAGATCGGCGTTCCCTACGCCGAGCAGGCCGAGTGGATCCTGGTCACTGCCGATCGCGGAGTGGCGGTCATCTCGCCCACCGCCGACGGCGTGGCGTTGACCAAGACGCCGACCTCCAACGGATCCGACGAGTACACGGTCACCTTCACCGACGCCGCGGTGGACAGCGTGATCGACGGCGCCGCGCCGCACCGGGTCAACCGGTTGGCGCTGGCCATGATCGGCGCCTACGCGGCCGGCCTGGTGGCCGGGGCGCTGCGGTTGACCGCCGACTACGTGGGCAGCCGCGAGCAGTTCGGCAGGCCGCTGTCCACCTTCCAGACGGTGGCCGCACAGCTGTCCGAGGTCTACATCGTTTCGCGCACCATCACTCTGGCGTCGACATCGGTGACCTGGCGGCTCTCCGAAGGCCGCGATGCCGATCCGCAAACCGAAGCCGACCTTGCCGTGCTCGGCTACTGGGTCACCTCCCAGGCGCCGCCGATGATGCAGATCTGCCATCACCTGCACGGCGGAATGGGCATGGACGTCGACTACCCGATGGACCGCTACTACTCCACGATCAAGGACCTCAACCGCATCCTGGGTGGGCGGTCGCACCGTCTCGAACTGATGGGGGCACAATGTTCGTCGATCTGACACCCGAGCAGAAACAGCTGCAAACCGAGCTGCGCGAATACTTCGCGAACCTGATCCGGCCCGAAGAGGCCGAGGCGATGGCCACCGACCGGCACTGCGGCGCCTACCGCGATGTCATCCGCCGGATGGGCGCCGACGGCAAGCTCGGCGTCGGCTGGCCCAAGGAGTTCGGCGGACGGGGCTTCGGCCCGATCGAGCAACAGATCTTCGTCAACGAGGCGCAGCGCGCCGACATCCCGCTACCGGCGGTCACCCTGCAGACGGTCGGGCCGACCCTGCAGGTGTACGGCAACGAGGCGCAGAAGAAGAAGTTCCTACCGGCGATCCTGGCCGGTGAGGTGCACTTCGCGATCGGCTACTCCGAGCCCGAGGCGGGAACGGACCTGGCCTCGTTGCGCACCACCGCGGTTCGTGATGGCGACCATTACATCGTCAACGGCCAGAAGGTTTTCACCACCGGCGCCCACGATGCCGACTACATCTGGCTGGCGGTCCGCACCGACCCGACCGCGGTGAAGCACAAGGGGATTTCGATCCTGATCGTCGACACCTCCGACCCCGGCTACTCGTGGACGCCGATGATCCTCTCCGACGGCGCGCACCACACCAACGCGACCTACTACAACGACGTCCGCGTCCCCGTCGACATGCTGGTCGGCGAGGAGAACGGCGGCTGGCGGCTGATCACGACCCAGCTCAACAATGAGCGGGTGATGCTCGGGCCGGCCGGCCGGTTCGGCGCCATCTACGACAGGGTGCACGCTTGGGCCACCCAACCCAGCAGCAATGGCGTCGCCCCGATCTCGCATGACACCGTCCGGCGCGGCCTCGGCGAGATCCACGCCATGTTCCGCATCAACGAGTTGCTGAACTGGCAGGTTGCGGCCGCCGGGGAGATCATCGATGTGGCGGACGCCGCAGCCACCAAAGTCTTTGGCACCGAAAGGATTCAGTACGCGGGCCGGTTGGCCGAGGAGATCGTCGGCTGCTACGGCAACCCGGCCGATCCGGCGACGGCAGACTTGCTGCGCTGGCTGGACGTGCAGACCAAGCGGAACCTGGTCATCACGTTCGGCGGTGGCGTCAACGAGGTGATGCGCGAGATGATCGCCGCGTCCGGCCTCAAGGTCCCGCGGGTGCCACGATGAGCGCCTGCGCGAAGATCCGAGGGAACAGATGAGCGACCTTTCCGCCGGGATCGAGCGACTCAAGGCCGCCGGCCGCAGCAAGCCCCGGTTCGGCCCGGATCCGGTGAACCAGCCGATGATCCACCACTGGGTGGGCGCGCTCGGCGACAAGAACCCGATCTACGTCGACGAGGCGGCCGCGCGCGCGGCCGGCCACCCGGGAATCGTCGCCCCGCCGGCGATGATCCAGGTGTGGACGATGATGGGCCTGGGCGGGGTGCGACCCGACGACGACCCGCTGGGCAAGATCATCGAATTGTTCGACAGCGCCGGTTATATCGGGGTGGTCGCCACCAACTGCGAGCAGACCTACCACCGCTACCTGCGGCCCGGCGAGCAAGTGAGCGTCACCGCCGAGATCACCGACATCGCCGGCCCGAAGCAGACGGCGCTGGGTGAGGGCTACTTCATCAACCAGCGGATCGCCTGGCAGGCCGTTAAAGATGGCCAAGCCGAAGATGTCGCCGAGATGATGTGGCGGATCATGAAGTTCCGGCCCGCGGCCGCCGACAAGCCGGCTGCCCCCGACGATCTGGATCCCGACAAGCTGATGCGGCCCGCGTCGTCACGGGACACCCAGTTCTTCTGGGACGGTGTCGACGCCCACGAGTTGCGCATCCAGCGGCGGCCCGACGGCAGCCTGCAGCATCCGCCGCTGCCGGCGATCTGGCAGGACAAGTCAGCGGCGATCGACTACCTGGTGGCCAGCGGCCGGGGCACGGTGTTCAGCTTCGTGGTGCACCATGCGCCCAAGGTGCCCGGTCGCAGCGTTCCGTTCGTCATCGCGCTGGTCGAACTCGAAGAAGGGGTGCGTATGCTGGGCGAACTGCGGGGTGTCGACCCGGCGACAGTGCAGATCGGGATGCCCGTCCGGGCAACCTATCTCGACTTCCCGGCCGGCGAATCCGGTCCCGCCTGGACGCTGTATGCGTGGGAGCCGCAGCTATGACCGTTCAGGTGGGCACCAAGCTGCCCGAACTCCAACTGTACGGCGACCCGACGTTCATCGTCTCGACGGCGATCGCCACCCTTGACTACCAGGATGTGCACCACGACCGGGACAAGGCGCAGGCCAAGGGTTCCAAGGACATCTTCGTCAACATCCTCACCGACACCGGCCTGGTGCAGCGCTACATCACCGACTGGGCCGGCCCGACCGCGCGGATCCGCTCGATCAAACTGCGGCTCGGTGTGCCGTGGTACGCCTACGACACCGTCGCGTTCACCGGTGAGGTGACCGCGGTCGACGACGGGCTGATCACCCTGAAAGTGGTGGGCAGCAACAGTCTTGGCGACCATGTCGTCGCCACCGCAACACTGACCGTCGGGGAGGCGTGATGCTATCGGGTAAGGCCGCAATCGCCGGGATCGGCGCCACCGACTTCTCCAAGGACTCCGGCCGCAGCGAGCTGCGACTGGCCGCCGAGGCGGTGCTGGACGCACTGGACGACGCCGGACTGGCACCGTCGGACGTCGACGGCCTGGTCACGTTCACCATGGACTCCAACCTGGAGACCGCCGTCGCCCGCGCCACCGGGATCGGTGAGCTGACGTTCTTCTCCCAGATCGGTTACGGCGGTGGCGCTGCCGCGGCGACGGTGCAGCAGGCGGCGCTCGCGGTGGCCACCGGTGTGGCGGAGGTGGTCGTCGCCTACCGGGCCTTCAATGAGCGCTCCCAGTTCCGGTTCGGCCAGGTGATGACCGGGCTGGTGTCGAACGCGGACTCGCGCGGTGTCGAGTACAGCTGGACCTACCCGCACGGGCTGAGCACCCCGGCCGCGTCGGTGGCGATGATCGCCAAACGCTACATGCACGAATACGGCGCCACCAGCGCGGATTTCGGCGCGGTGTCGGTGGCTGATCGCAGGCACGCGGCGACGAACCCCAAGGCGCACTTCTACGGCAAGCCGATCACCATCGAAGATCACCAGAATTCGCGCTGGATCGCCGAGCCGTTGCGGCTGCTGGACTGCTGCCAGGAGACCGACGGTGGAGTCGCCATTGTGGTCACCACACCGGAGCGGGCCAGGGACCTGAAGCACCGGCCTGCGATCATCGAGGCGGCGGCCCAGGGTTCGGGCGCGGACCAGTTCACCATGTACTCCTACTACCGCGAGGAGCTCGGACTGCCCGAGATGGGCCTGGTCGGTCGGCAGCTGTGGGCGCAGTCCGGGTTGGCGCCGTCGGACATCCAGACCGCGGTGCTCTACGACCATTTCACCCCGTACACGCTGATCCAGCTGGAGGAGCTGGGATTCTGCGGCAAGGGGGAGGCCAAGGACTTCATCGCCGGCGGCGCCATCGAACTGGGCGGGCGGCTGCCGATCAACACCCACGGCGGCCAGCTGGGCGAGGCCTACATCCACGGCATGAATGGCATCGCCGAAGCGGTGCGCCAGTTGCGCGGCACTTCGGTGAACCAGGTGTCAGGTGTGGAGCACGTGCTGGTCACCGCCGGCACCGGCGTGCCCACGTCCGGGCTGATCCTGGGCTGACCCCCGCGGCGCCTTGGCCCGCCGAGCCCACCCCCTTCTCCGCCGACCCCGCGCCCTCCCCGCCGAACGTGAAGTTCGGTTCACGCTGGCGGCGCAGACTCAAGTGATCGCTGCAACACCGACTTGGAGGGTGTTGCGCGATGGGGTTTCACGTTCGGTCGTCACGGTGCGCCCGGCTTCGCGTTGCGCCGTCGCAGAAGGTGAGGGCCGGTTCACGGGCGGTCCGGCAGTTCGTCCTCGAGGCGGTCGTACCAGTCGAGCAGGAACTGGTAGAGCTCCGCGTAGAACTCCGCTATGCGGGACGGGTAGACCGCTCCGTGCCGCTGTAGCGTCTTCTCGGCGGCGGGTGCCAGCATCCGGTCGAGCCGCCGCATCGCGGTGCGCGAGCGGGCTTGGGCCAACCCGATGATGTGGCGCACTTCGGCGGGTTCGAGCCCGTCGGCGAAGAAGAGTCTTAACAGGAACTCGTCGCGGATCTCGAGGCGGGCGAGCTCGTCCTGCAGCAGCCAGCTCCGCAGCGCCTTACGTCCGGCCGCAGTCAACTTGAAAGTCCGCCGGGGCCGGTTGCCCCGGGCATCGTCGGTGCCGCGGATGAGCTTGGCCGCTTCGAGTCGCGCCAGCTCGGTGTAGATCTGCGAGGGTGAGACGGCCCAGAAGTGTCTCAGTGACATCTCCGCGGATCGCCGGATCTCGTAGCCGGATTTCGATCCCAGGGACAGCATCCCGAGCATGACATGACTCGCCGTCGTCAACTCCACCTTGTCAGCATAGGTCATACCTACTGATGTCGTGACTCTGGATGCTGGCTAAACACACTCAGCAGAATATTTGGAAAAGCAATGATGACCTGCTGATTCGCCGTAGCCGCATCGGTTGGATAGGTACGGTGAACCGATTTGACAGACTGGTTCAGATTGCGTGACACTGGGCCTCCCGCCCCAGCGACGGGGAGCCCGCGATGCGGGGTGCCGGACGGATAGGAGGGACCATGGGCGAACAGGCAGCGGTCACCGAGGCGGTCGCGACCCGCTACCAACTGGCCGGCAAGGCGGAGAAGCAGCGAATCCTGGACGAGTTGTGCGCCACCACCGGCTGGCACCGCGACCATGCCCGCAAGGCGTTGCGGGCCGCGAGGCCCAAGCCGGTCGCCAGAGCTCCGAAACCGGCCAAATACGGTCCTGAGGTGATCGCGGCGCTGACGGTCTGCTGGTCGGTGCTGGGCAGGCCGGCCGGCAAGCGACTGGCCCCGGTGCTCGGCGAGTTGGTGCCCGTCCTGCGCCGATTCGGAGAACTGGACATCGATGACCGCACTGCGGCACTGCTGATCGGGATGTCGGCGGCCACCATCGATCGGCGTCTCGCGCCGCAACGCAGGAAGATCGGACGCCGGGATCCAGAAGCGGCCGTGCTGCTCAAACGCGGGAGCCCGATCCGCAACGGTATGGACTGGGACGAGGCGGTACCGGGATTCGTCCAGATGAGTCTGGTGCCGCACGCCGGCGAAAGCGCTGGCGGTGAACATGCCTGGACGCTGATCGTGGTCGATGTCGCCACCGCCTGGACGGAGCGTCGCAGTGTCTGGGGCAGATCACCGCACCGGGTGCTGGCAGCCATCGACGACATCGCTCGCACCATGCCGTTTCCCATCCTCGGTGTCGACGGCGACAGCCTCGGCGGTGCCGTCGAGGAAGGCCTGCGAGCTTGGTGCGCGCGGCGCCGCGTCGTCTTCAGCGGATCCCGGCGGGGCGACACGAAAGGCGGTGGCGGGGCTGAACAGCGGAACTGGATGGCGGTTCGCACCCTGGTCGGTTACCACCGGTACGACACCGTTGCCGAAGTGTCACTGCTGAACAAGATCTGGATACGGCAGACGATGGTCGCAAACTACTTCCTGCCGCAGCAGAAGTTGGTGTCGAAGGTGCGAAGCGGCGCCAAGGTGTCGAAGAAGCACGACACCGCGGCCACCCCGCACCGGCGTGCCGAGGCTCACCGGTCCGTAAGCGCTGAGGACAAGGCGATCATGGCGGACACCTACGCGGCGATCAATCCCGCCGCGGTGCGACGCCAGATCCAGGCGCTGACGGCCGAATTGCTGAGCCTGACAGCCGACGCGAACTCGGCGCCGGCGCTGCACGGTGTCAGGTCGTCACCGCTGAAAACGGCCGGCCTGTCGGGGCCCGGCGCGCTGTGGTCATCGCACCGTCGCGCCGTGGCGATGCGCCGGAGCTGACCGACGGCGGTAGGTTCGACGGCGTGATGATTACCGGGGCGTTCCTTGCCGAGGCTGCTGCGGTGGTGAACGACAAGCTTGACGTGACGGGCGGGGTGCTGGCCAGCTACAGGGTGGGCTCTGATCGGCTGGCCCGGTTGGTGCTGGTGGTGTTGACCCAGGCTGAAACCGATGGTCCGATCCGCCAGGTCGAGGTGGAGATCCGGCCGCCGGCGGGTGAGGAGCCGCTGCACTTCGCCTACGACCTGCCGGAGGCCGTGGAAGCCGGTGAGATCGGGTTCGCGTTCTTCAACATGGAGGTGAGCCTGCCGTCCGATGGCCGCTGGATCTTCGTGGTGACCTGCGGGCCCGGCGTGGTCTCGCTGCCGCTGCAGGTGACGGGGTAGCGCATTTCGGCCCGATCGCCGGGAAGCGCCGGACGGCGTTCAGCCGAAGCTCCGGCCGGACGCCGCCTTCGCCGGCCGCCGGCGCAAGCTATGCCGGGATCAGTTCCACGTCACTGAGCACCGCCGCGTTGTCGCGGCCGGGCGCGGTGACGCCTCCCACCAGTCGTCCGTCTTCGCGCCAGACGGTCGCCCGCAGCGTCTCGCCGGGGAACACGACCCCGGCGAACCGGGCGCCGAAGCTCCGCACCGCCCCGGCGTCACCGTCCAGCGCGGCGTCGACGATCGCCTTGCAGGTCATGCCGTAGGTGCACAGACCGTGCAGGATCGGCCGGTCGAAGCCGGCGGCGGCGGCGAACGCCGGGTCGGAGTGCAACGGGTTGCGGTCCCCGCACAGCCGGTACAGCAGCGCCTGCTGCGGCAGCACCGGGATGTCCAGCTCGAAGTCCGGTGCCCGGTCCGGCAGCGCGGACGCCGACGACGGGCCGCGCTCACCGCCGAATCCGCCCTCGCCCCTGGCGAATATGGAGCGTCGCTGCGTCCACAGCGGCGTGCCGTCGGTGCCGGTGACCGAGGTCTCCAGCACCACCACCGCGGCCTTGCCCTTGTCCCAGACCTCGACGATCCGGCTGACCGAGCGGGCGCTGCCGGACGGCGGCAGTGGCGCGGGCACGCTGACCTGCTCGGAGGCGTGCAGGATCTTGGCCAGGTCGATCTCCACCCCCGGCCAGCTGACCCTGGGCGGCTCGACCTCGTTGAACGACGCTGCGACACAGCCGAATGTCGGCAGCACCTGCGGGCTCCCGTCGACGACGTAGCTCAGCCCGCGGGCGTCCATCGGGTCCGAACCGGCGCCCAGTGCCAGGTTGTAGAGCTGCACATTGGTTGCGGTCCAGGAGAATTCGACGGCGCCGAACTCCGCGCCCAGTGCCACATCGAGATTGATCGGCATGTCAGGCCTTCCCCTGCTTCGTACCGGCGATGTCCAGAGCCGCCAGGTAGCCGAACGTCATGGCCGGCCCGATAGTACCGCCCGGCCCGGGATAGGTGTGGCCCATCACCGGTGCGGCGACGTTGCCCGCCGCGTACAGGCCGGCGATCACGCTGCCGTCGTCGCGCAGTGCCCGGCCGTTGACGTCGGTGCGGATGCCGCCCTTGGTGCCCAGGTCGCCGGGCACCATCTTGGCCGCGTAGAACGGCCCGCGGCCGATCTCGCCCAGGTTGGGGTTGGGCTTGTTGGTCGGGTCGCCGTAGTAGCGGTCATAGGCGCTCTCGCCGCGGTGGAAGTCCTCGTCGACCCCGGTGCGGGCAAAGCCGTTGAACCGCTGCACTGTCGCCAAGAACTGCTCGACCGGCAGTCCGGCCTTGACCGCCAGTTCCTCCAGGGTGTCCGCGGTGACGATGACGCCGGACTCCAGCCATTTGCGCGGAAGTCGCTGCCCCGGGTTCAGGCCCGCGAAGATGTAGTTGTCCCGGTAGTGCTGGTCGAACACCAGCCAGGCCGGGACGTTCTCGCCGGGCCCCGGGCCCTGCCCGTGCTCGCCGCCGTACATGTGGTGGACGGCCTCGACGTAGGGCATCGACTCGTTCATGAAGCGGTTGCCGGCCATGTTGACGATGATCGAGCCCGGCGAGTTGCGCTCCGAGAGCGCGAACCACGGCGCGCCCTCCAGCGGCACGGTCGGGCCCCACCAGGCGTCGGCCATGATGTCCAGTGCGGCGCCGAGCTTTTCGCCGGCCAGGATGCCGTCGCCGGTGTTGGCCTTGGCGCCGACGGTCCAGTCGGTGGTGATCGGGGCGCGCTGGTATTTAACCCGCATCTGCTCGTTGTGCTCGAAACCGCCGCTGGCCAGGATGACCCCGCGCCGGGCCCGGATCAGTTGCGGCTCAGCCGATTCGGCAGCGACGGTATCCCGGACATAGACTCCGCGCACCACACCGTCCTCGACGAACAGGTCGGTCAGCGCGGTGTTGAGCCGCACCGGCACACCGGCCCGCTGCAGGCCGATGCGCAGCGGGGCGATCAGGGCCCGGCCCATGCCGACCAGGTTCTTGCCGGTGGCGGTCGCCCACATCGTGCGCGCGCCAACCTTCAGGCTGCGCAGCAGCCCGCGCGGGTGCCGCTTGAGCTGGTTGAGCCGCACGTAGTCCTGCTGGAGCACGACCATGTTGAGCGGGATCTTGCCGTAGGGCGGCTCCAGGCCGGCCATGTCGGCGCCGAGCTTTTTGGCGTTGAACGGCTTGGGCTCGATCGAGCGCCCGCAGACCTTGCCCCCGGGTGACTCCGGGTAGTAGTCGGAGTAGTTCGGCACCCAGCACATCTTCAGCGGCGAGTTGGCCAGCACGAAGTCCAGCATCTCCGGCCCGCGCCGCAGATAGGTGTCGATCTTCTCGGCGGGCACCACGTCGCCGACGATGGTGTGCAGATAGGTGCGGGCCGCCTCCTCGGTGTCCTTGACTCGCGCACGCTTGAGGATCTTGTTGTTGGGGATCCATACCCCGCCGCCCGAGCGGGCGGTCGAGCCGCCGTAGTGGGCGGCCTTTTCGATCACGATCGTGGACAGTCCCTGGTGGGCGGCGGTGAGGGCGGCGACCATACCGGCGCCGCCGCTTCCGACCACGACGACGTCGTACTCCGGTTCGGTCATGTAGAACACGTTATAAAACTGCCCGGCCCGGGCGCCAGTCAGCCGGTCCCGGCCGGGGGGTTGCGGGATTTACTAGAACAGGTTTCAATTGTTGACCGACGGCGGTGCCGTCGCCGCTTTCGACTGTGCTGAAGCCATGTTTTACTGGCACGAGAACGTATCGTGCCCAGAGATGCCCAAGATGCCCCGGAGTTAGGAGACGCAGCGTGGCTAGCCCCACCATCCCGACCAGCCCCAACATCCCCGCCGGTTTCGATTTCACCGAGCCCGAGCTGTACGCCCGGCGACTGCCGGTCGAGGAGTTCGCCGAGCTGCGCAAGAATGCGCCGATCTTCTGGGTTGACCAGCCGGACGACAAGAGCGGCGGCTTCCGGGACGGCGGCTACTGGGCGATCACCAAGCACAAGGACGTCAAGGAGATCTCCCGGCTCGACGACGTCTTCTCCAGCGAGGCGAACACCGCCATCCCGCGGTTCGGTGACGACATCGAGCGGGAAGTCATCGACATGCAGCGCATCCTGATGCTCAACCAGGACGCGCCACGGCACACCCGGGTGCGCCGGATCATCTCCCGCGGCTTCACCCCGCGTCACATCCTGCCGCTCAACGCCGAACTGGAGCAGCGTGCCCAGGCCATCGCCAAGGAGGCGCTGGCGCACGGCACCGGTGACTTTGTGGTGCAGGTGGCCAGTGAGCTGCCGCTGCAGGCCATCGCCGGTCTGATGGGGGTGCCGCAGGAGGACCGCGGCAAGCTCTTCGAGTGGACCAACCAGATGACGTCCTACGACGACCCGGAGTACGCCCACTACGACCCGGCCAAGTCGGCCATGGAGATCATCTCCTACGGGCTGCAGCTGGCCGAGCTCAAGCGGCAGAACCCCGGCAAGGACATCGTGTCCACCCTGATCGAGGCCGACCTCGACGGCGAGAAGCTCAACGACGACGAGCTGGGTTACTTCATCATCCTGTTGGCGGTGGCCGGCAGCGAGACCACCCGCAACTCCATCACCCAGGGCATGATGGCGTTCCTGGACAACCCCGACCAGTGGGAGCTGTTCAAGAAGGAGCGCCCGGAGACCGCCGCCGACGAGATCGTGCGCTGGGCCAGCCCGGTGACGTCGTTCCAGCGCACCGCGACCCGCGACCACGAGCTGTCCGGGGTGCAGATCAAGAAGGGCCAGCGGGTGGTGATGTTCTACCGGTCGGCCAACTTCGACGAAGAGGTGTTCGACAACCCGTTCGCCTTCAACATCCTGCGGGATCCCAACCCGCACGTCGGGTTCGGCGGCACCGGGGCGCACTACTGCATCGGTACCCACCTGGCCCGGATGACGATCAGCCTGATCTTCAACGCGATCGCCGACAACATGCCGAACATCAAGTCCCTCGGTGAGCCCGAGCGGCTGCGGTCGGGCTGGCTCAACGCCATCAAGCACTGGCAGGTCGACTACACCGGCACGCACTGATCGGGCCGGGCCAGGGCCCGGATGACGGTGGTCCCGGCGGGTAGAACACGTTATAGAATCGCCGGCAGGGGCCACTCCCGGCCCGCTCACCACGATTAGGGGACCTGCGAAGATGCTGTCTGCCCAGACCCGGGACGAACTCGCCGCCGACCTGGCGCAGGCCGAACGCAGCCGCGTTCCGATCGCGCCGCTGACCGACGGCAACCCCGGCATCGACGTGGTCGACGCCTACGAGATTCAGCTGATCAACATCCGGCAGCGGGTGGCCGAAGGCGCCCGGGTGGTCGGCCACAAGGTGGGGCTGTCGTCGGCGGCGATGCAGCAGATGATGGGCGTCGACGAACCGGACTACGGGCACCTGCTCGACGAGATGCAGGTGTTCGAGGACGTACCGGTGCCGGCGAGCAGGTACCTGTATCCGCGGGTCGAGGTGGAGGTCGGTTTCCTGCTGGCCAGGGATCTGCCCGGCGCGGGCTGCACCGAGGACGACGTGCTGGCCGCCACCGAGGCGCTGGTGCCGTCGATCGAGTTGATCGACACCCGCATCACCGACTGGCAGATCAAGCTCTGCGACACCATCGCCGACAACGCATCCTCGGCGGGGTTCGTGCTGGGCAAGGGGCGGGTGGCGCCCGGGGCGGTCGACGCCAGGGCGATCAACGCCACGCTGACCCGCAACGGCGAGGTGGTGGCCAAGGGCTGCAGCGATGCGGTGCTGGGCAATCCGGTGACCGCGGTGGCCTGGCTGGCCCGCAAGGTGGAGAGCTTCGGGGTGCGGTTGCGGGCCGGCGACGTGGTGCTGCCGGGCTCGTGCACCCGCGCCATCGACGTCCGGCCGGGGGACGAGTTCGTCGCCGAATTCGACCACCTCGGCCCGGTGCGGCTGTCGTTCAAATAGGAGGAGATCGCCGTGGTTGACAAGGCATCTGTCGCTATCGTCGGGTCGGGCAACATCAGCACCGACCTGCTGTACAAACTGCTGCGCTCGGAGTGGCTGGAGCCGCGGTGGATGATCGGCATCGACCCGGAGTCCGAGGGGCTGGCCCGGGCCCGCAAGCTCGGCCTGGAGACCAGCCACGAGGGGGCGGACTGGCTGCTGGCGCTGGATGAGAAGCCGGACTTCGTCTTCGAGGCAACCAGCGCCTACGTGCACAAGGCCTACGCCCCGAAGTACGAGGCGGCCGGCATCCGGGCGATCGACCTGACCCCGGCGGCCGTCGGGCCGGCGGTGATCCCGCCGGCCAACCTGCACGAGCACGTCGACGCCCCCAACGTCAACATGATCACCTGCGGCGGGCAGGCCACCATCCCGATCGTCTACGCGGTGACGCGGGCCGTGAAGGACGCGGCCGGCGAAGTGCCGTATGCGGAGATCGTGGCGTCGGTGGCGTCGGTGTCGGCCGGTCCGGGCACCCGGGCCAACATCGACGAGTTCACCAAGACCACCGCCAGGGGTGTGGAGACTATCGGTGGTGCGCGGAAGGGCAAGGCGATCATCATCTTGAACCCGGCCGACCCGCCGATGATCATGCGCGACACCATCTTCTGCCAGATCCCCGAGGACGCCGACCACGACGCGATCACCAAGTCGATTTACAGCGTGGTCGAGCAGGTGCAGACCTATGTGCCCGGTTACCGGCTGCTCAACGAGCCGCAGTTCGACGCGCCGTCGCTGAACTCCGGTGGCCGCGCGGTGGTGACCACCTTCGTCGAGGTGGAGGGCGCCGGTGATTACCTGCCGCCGTACGCGGGCAACCTGGACATCATGACCGCGGCTGCCACCAAGGTCGGCGAGGAGATCGCCCGCGAGATGGCGGCGGCGAAGGCTGGAGGGGCGAAATGACCGGTATCTGGGACGTGCGGATCACCGACACCTCGTTGCGGGACGGTTCGCACCACAAGCGCCACCAGTTCAGCGCCGACGAGGTGCGCGCGATCGTGGCGGCCCTGGATGCCGCCGGCGTGCCGGTCATCGAGGTCACCCACGGCGACGGTCTGGGCGGGTCGAGCTTCAACTACGGCTTCTCCAAGACCCCTGAGCAGGAGTTGATCAAGCTCGCGGCCGACACCGCCCAGGACGCCAAGATCGCGTTCCTGATGCTGCCGGGGGTGGGCACCAAGGAGGACATCAAGGCGGCTCAGGACAACGGCGGGGCGATCTGCCGGATCGCCACCCACTGCACCGAGGCCGACGTGTCGATCCAGCACTTCGGCCTGGCCCGCGAGCTGGGTCTGGAGACCGTCGGGTTCTTGATGATGGCCCACACCATCACGCCGGAGAAGCTGGCCGCCCAGGCCCGGATCATGGCCGATGCCGGCTGCCAGTGCGTCTACGTGGTGGATTCCGCGGGTGCGCTGGTGCTCGAAGGTGTCCGCGACCGGGTGGCGGCGCTGGTGGCCGAGCTGGGCTCGGACGCTGAAGTCGGCTTCCACGGTCACGAGAACCTCGGGCTGGGGGTCGCCAACTCCGTCGAGGCGGTGCGCGCCGGCGCCAAGCAGATCGACGGATCGGTGCGCCGCTTCGGCGCCGGGGCGGGCAACGCCCCGGTGGAGGCGCTGATCGGGGTGTTCGACAAGATCGGGGTCAAGACCGGCATCGACTTCTTCGACATCGCCGACGCCGCCGAGGACGTGGTGCGCCCGGCCATGCCCGCCGAATGCGTGCTGGACCGCAACGCGCTGATCATGGGTTACTCCGGGGTGTACTCCAGCTTCCTCAAGCACGCGGTGCGCCAGGGCGAGCGGTACGGGGTGCCGGCCCACGAGCTGCTGCACCGGGCCGGCCAGCGCAAGCTGATCGGCGGCCAGGAGGACCAGCTCATCGACATCGCGCTGGAGATCAAGCGGGAGCAGGCCGCCGCGCAGTAGCGGTCGCTCGTGCTCCCCTGCGCCGAGCGTGCACTCAGCGCGAAAAATCGGCCGAAAATTCGCGATGAGTACACGTTCGGCGGGTCGAGGTGGCCGGTCTCGGGCGTAGCCTGGGTCAGATGACGCTCACCACCAGATTGGTCGCCGGATTGCTGGGCGCGGTCGCCGCGGCGGCTGTCGCGCTGCCGGTCGCGCATGCCGATCCGGCCGACCAGTGCGACACCACCGTGGGTGACTCGGTCGACGCCTACCTGACCCGTCATCCCGACGTCAAGCAGAAGCTGACGCACCGGGGCCAGCAGGAGTCGCCGGGGTCATCCGACCCGCTGCTCGACTACCTCAACCGGCACCCGGACGTGCGTCAGGCCTTGATCACGTTGTCCCAGCAGTGCGTGTGAACCAGTCCGTCCAGCCGAGGCTAAGTCCACAGTTCGAGACGTAGCCGCAGGGCCTCATCAACTGGCCCAGCGACTCGGCGGAGACGCCGCCGAGGCGCCGCAGGAATCGTTCGACCGCTACCGAACGGATCTGTTCGGCGTGCGCCGTGGATGCGACGGCCAGGCCGGTTGCACCGGCCGGCAGCAGCACCTGAAGCGGGTAGATTCTGGCGACGTTGCTCGTCACCGGCACAACGGTGACGACGCCACGATTCAATTGGGTTGCAGCGCAATTGGGCCGTCGTCAGCGGTGCCCGCCCGCACCGCTTCCTCGCCGGCGTCCGCCCATTCCGCCCAGGCGTCGCGGTCGCATGCTACCGAAGTAGCAATTCGCCATGCCATCGCCCGCGCCCGGGCCCCGTCATGCCTGAGCCACCGTGAACGGGCTGCGGAATGCGTACCGGCTGGTGGGCACGGTGTCGATGTCGAGGTGCGCCCCGAACTTGGCGACGCTGGCGATCATCCGCTTCAGCCGATCCTGCAGATCGGCTTCGTCGGCGGCACCGTAGAACACGTACGGGTCGGACACCGCGCCGTCGGGGAATAACTCCTCGACGATGCCGTCGATCGCCGGCGCATCCGGCGTCAACGGGCGCACCACGACGTTCTGGGTGTAGCCGAACGTCGCCTGGGTCTGGATCGCCACCGGCGTGTGCTCGAGATGCCAGATGCGCAACCAGGTTTCGTGGTCGAGCTTAAAAGGCCGGCGCAGCAACGCCACATTGGCGAGCCCGGGCGTACGCCGGCCGTCGCCGGGATCGGGCGGCGGTATCGGCATCGACTCAGTCACCAGATACGCTGCCACCGGATCGGCTTCGGCCGCCAGCAGTCTGATGGCCTGCTCGATCCGGTCGCCGTAGTACTGCTGGGTCCACAGGCTGATCACCGCCGCCCCGGGTGGGTCGAGCGTGGTCAGCGTCATCATCGAGTCACACACCGGCTCGTCGCGCACGTTGACCACCACACCGGGCAGGCCCAGGCTCAACAGCTCGTTGGCGACCGGCCCGCGCAGCCGCCGGCACCACTGCTCGTCGGCATCCTCCTGCTGCAGCACGATCATGACTTTCTCCATGACTGCTTCCTACCGCAGGAACGCTCATCACGGGCAGGTGGCGGCGCGGAACTCCCGTACCGAACGGCACCATGTCAGTTATGACGACGCGCGATCAGGCTCAGCGCCTGTTGGAGCAGTTGGCCGGCCCGCAGGCGGTGCTGCGCGACGACCAATGGCGGGCGATCGAAGCGCTGGTGGTGGACCGGCGGCAGGCGCTGGTCGTGCAACGCACCGGCTGGGGCAAGTCGGCGGTGTACTTCATCGCCGCCAAGCTGCTGCGCGGCGCCGGGCACGGGCCCGCGGTGATCGTCTCGCCGCTGCTGGCGCTGATGCGCAACCAGGTGGCTGCCGCCGAGCGCGCCGGGGTGCACGCCGCCACCATCAACTCCGCCAACGTGACCGACTGGAACGAGACCTACCGCAAGGTGGCCGCGGGTGAACTCGACGTGCTGCTGGTCAGCCCGGAACGGCTCAACAACCCGGAGTTCCGCGACAACGTGCTGCCCGAACTGGCGCACAGTGCGGGGCTGGTGGTGATCGACGAGGCGCATTGCGTGTCGGACTGGGGCCACGACTTCCGGCCCGACTACCGGCGTATTCGCACCCTGATCGCCGAGTTGGGTGCGGACATCCCGGTGCTGGCTACCACCGCGACGGCCAACGACCGGGTGGTCGAGGATGTGGCAGGGCAGCTGGGCGTCGGTGGTCGGGACACCCTGGTGCTGCGGGGCTGCCTGGACCGCGAGTCGTTGCGGCTGTCGGTGGTGGATATCGGAAATCCGGCCGAGCGAACGGCATGGGTTGGCGCGCAATTGGATTTGCTGCCCGGATCGGGCATCATCTACACCCTGACCGTCGCGCAGGCCCACGACCTGGCGGCGGACCTGCGTGAGCAGGGCCACGCGGTGGCCGCCTACACCGGCTCCACCGAGACGGCCGAACGTGAACAGCTCGAGGCCGACCTGATCGCCAACCGGGTCAAGGCGCTGGTGGCCACCTCGGCGCTGGGGATGGGCTTCGACAAACCCGATCTGGGTTTCGTGCTGCACCTGGGTGCGCCGTCCTCGCCCATCGCCTACTACCAGCAGGTCGGCCGGGCCGGCCGGTCCACGGCCAGCGCGGAGGTGATCCTGCTGCCCGGCCGCGAGGACCAGGACATCTGGCGCTACTTCGCATCGGTGGCGTTCCCGCCGGAGTCCGTGGTGCGCAACGTGATCGGCGCACTCGAGGTGGACCGCCCGCAGTCGACACCCGCGCTGGAACCCCTGGTGGACCTCAACCGCAGCCGGCTGGAGATGGTGCTCAAGGTGCTCGACGTCGACGGCGCGGTCCGGCGGGTCAGGGGCGGCTGGGTGGCCACCGGACAGCCCTGGAGCTACGACACGCAGCGCTACCGGAAGCTGGCCGAAGCCCGGCGGGCCGAACAGCAGGCCATGCTCGACTACCAGGCCACCGCCGAATGCCGGATGGTGTTCCTGCGCCGCCAGCTCGACGACCCCCAACTGAGCGACGAGGACCGGTGCGGCCGCTGCGACAACTGCACTGGGCGGCGCCACGGCGTGGACGTCGACGCGGCGGCGGTGCAGGCCACCCGGCGGCGGCTGATGCGCCCGGGCATCGAGATCACCCCGCGTAAACGCTGGCCCACCGGGCTGGCCGGTCTCGGCGTGGGGTTGTCCGGTGCGATCGACGACGGGCCCGCCGCCGGGCGGGCGATCGGCCGGCTGACCGACCTCGGCTGGGGACCGCGGCTGCGCCGTGTCCTGGCGGCGCCGGACGACGAGGTGCCCGACGACGTCGTCGCCGCGGCGGTCGAGGTGCTGGCGGCCTGGGACTGGCCGGTGCGGCCTACCGCGGTGATCGCCGCCGATTCGGTGAGCCACCCGCTGCTGATCGGCTCGCTGGCCGCCCGGCTGGCCGAACTGGGCCGGCTGGTGTTTCTCGGTACCCTGCGCTACGCCCCGGAGCGGCGGCCGGTCACCGCGGCGAACTCGGCGTACCGGGTTGCGGCGCTGGCCGGCGCCTGGTCGGCGCCGGATGCTGCGGTGTTGCAGGGCGGTCCGGTGTTGCTGGTCGACGACGTGACCGACACCGGGTGGACGCTGACGATGGCGGCCCGGGTGCTGCGGCGGGCCGGGGCCGGAGAGGTGCTGCCGTTCGCGTTGGCCGCGGTCAGCTGAACTGCGGCCCGCGACCCCCCAGCTGCGTGGTGATGGCGTCGGCCGCTGCGGTCAGATGCCTTGCCCACTTGGTGATTTCGGCGTCAGTGAGCCCACGGCCCACCTGCAGTGAGACCACCATCGCCTGGCGCTGATGGTGGTCGAAGACCGGGGCGGCGATCACGCTGATGTCGTGCCGCTTGCGGCTCGGGCCGGCCGCTTCGCTATGCAGGTAGACCCGCTCGCCGATGTCGGAGACCAGTTCGCCCAACAGCGCCCGCAGTTCGTCGGGCAGGTCGGCCGCCAGACCGGCCATCAGGGTGTACAGCCGCCGGCCACCCGGGGTGAGCCGTTCGACCAGGTAACCGCTGGCCCGGCAGTCGGCGATCACCCGGCGCAGCCGGTCGGTGTCGGTGCGCAGCGGGACGGTGGGCCGCTTGGCCAGCCAGGAATCCAGGGCCGCGTCGTCCCAGAGCACGAACATCAGCCCGACCGGCGGTGCGAACGGGTAGCTCTGGCCGACCCGCACCCGCTCCTGGGTGTTCGGTGGTGCAACCAGTTCCAGCAGCGTGATGCGGTCGTCGACCACCGCCGACAGCGCCGCGACGGTGGCGAACGTCGAGGACAGCCGCCGAAGTTCGTCGCGCGCAGCGGGACTGACCCGCAGTGTCTCCTGGGCGGCGTGGCCCAGCGCGATCAGTGCCGGTCCCAGCCGGTAGGTCTTGTCCCGCGAGTCGCGGATCAGATAGCCCGACCCGGTCAGTGTGGTGACGATCCCGAGGCAGGTCGGCTTGCTCAGCTCGACGCGGCGGGCCAGCTCGGACAGGCCGAATCGCTGATCGGGGTGACCCGCCAGGAAATCGAGAACTGCCACCACGCGTGCGGTCGGCGGCGATGAGCGACCCGTCGTGGGCTCGTCAGGCATTTCAATAATGTACCGCAGTAGTCGATATATGAACTCAGGTGATCTTGACGCGGGGGTCGGGTCGCTCTACTGTCGACCTCAAGAATCTACCGTTGCGGTTCGATAATGTACCGCTTGAGCCCGAGGGTGGCGCGCCGATGTACTCCGAACCGCTCACCGCGGCGATCGCCGAGGCGGAGCAGTTGGTGGCCGCGGCACCGCACATCGAAACGGAAGCCGATCTGGCCGAGGGTCTGCAGTACCTGGCCGGCTGCATTGCGGCCTGTACCCACCTGGTCTTCGACCATGACCGCGACCATCCGATGCTGCTGTCCGGCACCGGCCCGTTCACCAAGCAGGGCCTGGACAATCCCGACACGCTCTATTTCGGTGCCGCCGTGCGGGCCGGATACGAGTACCTGGTAACCGGAACGCGCGGCACCACAACCGATCTCAGCTTCCAGCTGCTGGGCGGGGAGTACACCGACGAGAACGTGCCGGCCAGCCAGGCCGCGTTCGACGACCGCGAACTCGAGATCGCCGCCGACGGCGGCTTCCAGTGGCGATTCCAACCGAAGCAACCGGGTCAGCTGGTGATCCGCGAGGCGTACAACGACTGGTCGGCGCGGCGCGGCACCATCGCCATCGCCCGCACCGACACAACCGGCACCGCGCCGCCGCCGCTGACCCGCCAGCTCGTCGAGAAGCGCTATGCCGCAGCGGGAAAGCAACTGGTGAACCGGATCAAAACGTGGCTGGCGTTCCCGCAGTGGTTCTACCTCAACTTGCCGGCCAACACCATGGTGGCGCCCCGGCTCACCCCGGGTGGGCTCGCCACTCAGTACTCGTCGGCCGGCCACTTCGAGCTGGCGCCCGATCGGGCGCTGGTCATCACGCTGCCGGTGACCGACGCGCCCTATCTTGGCTTCCAGCTGGGCAGCATGTGGTACATCTCGCTGGACTACATCAACCACCAGACGTCACTGAACGGCACGCAGGCCCAAGCCGATCCGGACGGCAAGATCCGAATCGTCGTCGCCGATGCCGATCCCGGCGTCACCAACTGGGTGCAGACGCTCGGGCACCAACGGGGCTTCCTGCAGTTCCGTTGGCAGCGGGTGTCCCGGCCGCTCACCGACGCCGACGGACCGGCGGTGGAGATCGTCGACATCGAATCGGTGCCGGCGGCGCTACCGTATTACGAACACAACACGATCACACCGGAAGCCTGGCGGGCACGTATCGCGCTGCGCCAGAGCCAGATCGCCACGAGGATGCTGGGGTAAGTCGATGACGGGAATGCTGGACGGCAAGGTCGTGGTGATCAGCGGGGTCGGTCCCGCGCTGGGCAGCACGCTGGCCCGCCGATGTGCCGCCGAGGGGGCCGATCTGGTGTTGGCGGCACGTACCGCCAACCGGCTGGAGACGGTGGCGAACGAGATCGCCGCCACCGGGCGCCGGGCGGTGGCGGTGAGCGCCGATATCACCGACGAGGTTCAGGTGACCAAGCTGGTCGAATCCACGCTGTCGACCTACGGCCGCGCCGACGTGCTGATCAACAACGCCTACGGCATCCCGTCGATGAAGCCGTTGGCGCAGACCAGCTTCGCCCACATTCGCGACGCCATCGAGCTGGCAGTGCTGGGGTCGCTTCGGCTCACCCAGGGTTTCACGCCCGCCCTGGCCGAGGCCAAGGGGGCGGTGGTGAACGTGAATTCGATGGTGATCCGGCACTCGCAGCCGAAGTACGGTTCCTACAAGATGGCCAAAGCGGCGCTGCTGGCGATGTCGCAGTCACTGGCCACCGAACTCGGTGCTGATGGTATTCGGGTCAATTCCGTTGCCCCCGGCTATATCTGGGGTGACACGCTGAAGGGCTACTTCGAGCACCGGGCTGGCAAGTACGGTGCCACCGTGGAGCAGATCTACGCCGCCACCGCGGCTAATTCCGACCTCAAGCGGCTGCCGACCGAGGACGAGGTTGCTTCGGCGATCATCTTCCTGGCCAGCGACCTGGCCAGTGGCATCACCGGCCAGATTCTGGACGTCAACTGCGGGGAGTACCACAACTGATGGGGTCCCGTACCGACGTCGGCACCGTCGACGACCTGCACGCCTCGGCGACCAAGTTGGTCGGCCTGGACGATTTCGGCTCCGGCGAGGACAACTACCGCGAAGCGCTGGGCGTGCTGCTGGAGTCCTACCGGGCCGAGGCGGACCTGACCGAGCTGGGCAGCAAGATGAACCGGTTCTTCCTGCGCGGTGCGCTGGTGGCCCGGCTGCTGTCGGAGTCGTCCTGGAAGCAGCACCCCGAGCACGCCGACGTCGTCGTCGAGCGGCCGATCTTCGTCACCGGCCTGCCGCGCACCGGAACCACCGCCCTGCACCGGTTGCTCGGCGCCGACCCCGGGCATCAGGGGCTGGAGATGTGGCTGACCGAGTTCCCGCAGCCGCGCCCGCCCCGGGAGACCTGGGACACCGACCCGGTCTTCTGCCAGCTGCAGGCCCAGTACACCCGGCACCACCAGGAGAACCCCGACTACACCGGGCTGCATTACATGACGGCCGACGGCCTGGAGGAATGCTGGCAGCTGCTGCGCCAGTCGCTGCACTCGGTGTCCTACGAGACCCTGGCGCACGTGCCGAGCTACGCGCGCTGGCTGTCGCAGCAGGATTGGGCACCCTCGTACCGGCGGCACCGGCGGAACCTGCAGCTGATCGGCCTGAACGATGCCGGCAAGCGGTGGGTGCTGAAGAACCCCAGCCACCTGTTCGCGCTCGACGCCATCATGGCCGTCTACCCGGACGCGCTCGTCGTGCAGTGCCACCGGCCGGCCGAGACCATCATGGCGTCGATGTGCTCACTGGCCCAGCACTCCACCGCGGGCTACTCCAGCACCTTCGTCGGCGCGCAGATCGGCGCCGACGAGATGGAGACCTGGGCGCGCGGACTGGAGCTGTTCAACACCGAACGGGCCCGTCACGATCCCGCTCAGTTCTGCGACGTCGACTACGGAGACTTCGTCGCCGACCCGGTGGGAACCGTCGCCGGCATCTACCGGTATTTCGGTCTGGAGCTCTCCGGTGCGGCGCGCCGCGCGATGGACGCCGATTTCGCGGCCAGCCAGCAGGGACCACGCGCGCCGAAGCACCGTTATTCGCTCGGCGACTACGGGTTGACCGCCGAAGCGGTCCGGGAGCGCTTCGCGGGCCTGTGATCCCGCCGGGTCAGAGCGAGATGCCTGGCAGGCCGAGGTCGCCGAGGATGTCGTTGACCGTGGCGATGCCCACGAAGGCGTCGATGCCGCCCACCACCAGAGACTGCGCGACCGCCTGGCCGGCCGCCAGCCCGACCGCGCTGAACGCAACGCGGGGAAGACTCCGAATCCGGTCGGCACATCGGCGTGCCCGACGTCCCAGCCGTTGTTGTCGGGGTTGTCGTAGCCCAGGTTGACGATCTGCGTCAAGACCGGCTGCAGCAGGTCCGCCAGCGGCTTCCCGATCAGCGGGCTGATGGTCAGCGGCACCACCAGCGGTATGTACCGATGCGGGCTGTCGCTCATCGGGATCATGTGGTACGCGGTGTTGCCGTGGTAGTCCGCGGACGTCGGCAGCTTGATCGCGTCGTCGAGCTCCTGCTGCGGCAGATCCCGATACTCCGGGTGGACGAATTGCAGGCCGAGAATCGCGTTGAGGTCCAAGAGCACATGGAGCGGGTATTTCGGGAAATTGGAGAAGCCGTCGTATTCCTGGATGTAGATCGACGTGTCATAGGGGGTGTCGGCGGGCGTGCTCATATTGAACGTCGTGGTGAACGCCGGGAAGCTCTCGTCGAAGCGCGCGCCCCAGCCGCCGTCGGGATCGTCGACATTGCCCACCGGCACGAACTTGACCGCGTCGGCGGGCACGCCCGCCTGCTGCAGGTCGCCCATCACCAGCGAGGAGATCATCGCGCTCTGGGATTCGCCGTAGACCGACACGGTGTTGCCGCCGCCGCCGTTCTGGGTGACGTAGATGTCCAGCATGAACCGGCCCTGCGCGATCGACGTGTCGATCGGCAGGCTCTGAATGCCGGAGAAGACCGGGGAGGCGCCCTCCGGTGTGAAGACGGCTTCCGAGTCGGCGCCCGGCAGAATCCGCTGAATGAACAGGTCGTTGGCGTTTTGGACGTACGTCCCGTAGAGCTGCGGGATGGGGATTCCGCTACCTCCCACGGCCAGCCCGGCCAGATGGTTCGCGGAGTCGACGACAGCGGTCTTGTTGGTGGCGAGCCGCAACGTCATCGTCAGGGTCCCCGGTGCAGTCGGGGCCATCGGCGCCACAGCGATCAATCCGGCGCTGGCCAGGGTGATGCTGGTGGTCAGGTAGGACCCGATCGTGGTGGGCATGACGACTCGTGACTTTTCGCTCAGCGGTCACATAATCTGGCTCTTCGCAGTTGAGGGTGTAGCGGGTAGCGGCGCGTCGTTGGCCAGATAGG
>CAZGGK010000020.1:4021-65274 GCA_964525125.1 uncultured Mycobacterium sp. | reverse complement strand
ACCACCGGCGCCACCCCGAACGCCAAAAACGCCCCCACCGCCGAACCAGCGCCAAACACGCGCTTCCGACCCCGCGCCTCAACACTGCGCGATCCACGACGCCCAACGGTGCCACGACTAACAGCCATCCGGGATTCCCTATCTGTGACGATCTGAGGTTACGCAAGCGTTTCGCTCACTTCCTCGGCATCTTAACGTTGCATGAGCAAGTTTGATAGAGAACACAAGTTTTTTTTTATCCTGATTGCCCGCGGATGTCTGCGCTGCTAGGCGGCCTTCCCTCGGGTCTGCATGGCGAAGCGCTACCGTCTAGCCCATGGGTGAGAGATACGAGTCAGTCGCCGTCGAGAACCGGGGCCGGGTGGCGCAGGTGACGCTGATCGGGCCCGGCAAGGGCAATGCGATGGGTCCGGCGTTCTGGTCCGAGCTGCCCGAAGTTTTCGCCGCACTGGACGCCGACAGCGAGGTGCGCGCAATCGTGCTGACCGGATCGGGCCGCAACTTCAGCTACGGGCTGGACCTGGCCGCTATGGGTGGGTCGCTGGCCGGCGTGCTGGGTGATGGCGGCTCGGCGCGGCCACGGGCGGAGTTTCACGCGATGGTGCTACGCATGCAGCATACGATCAGCGCGGTGGCGGATTGCCGCACGCCGACGGTTGCCGCCGTGCACGGCTGGTGCATCGGCGGCGGGGTGGACCTGATCTCGGCCGTGGACATCCGCTACGCCAGCGCCGACGCCAAGTTCAGTGTGCGGGAGGTCAAGCTGGCGATGGTCGCCGACGTGGGCAGCCTGGCCCGCCTGCCGTTGATCCTGACCGACGGCCACCTGCGCGAGCTGGCACTCACCGGCAAGGACATCGACGCTGCTCGTGCGGAGAAGATCGGCCTGGTCAACGATGTCTATGACGACGCCGCAGCCTGCCTGGCCGCCGCGCACGCCACCGCCGCCGAGATCGCCGCCAACCCGCCGTTGACCGTGGCCGGCGTCAAGGACGTGCTCGACCAGCAGCGTATCGACCGGGTGTCGGCCAGCCTGCGCTACGTGGCGGCCTGGAACTCGGCGTTCCTGCCGTCCAAGGACCTGATCGAAGGCATCAATGCGACAATGTCCAAGCGCTCGCCGCAGTTCACCGGGGAATGACGCATGGCGTGGGTCTTGCTGGCCGCGGCGATCGCGTTGGAGGTCAGCGGGACCCTGTCGCTGCGTGCTTCCGATGGTTTCGCCCGATGGGGGTGGGCGGTACCGGTGGTGATCGGCTACACGGCGTCGTTTGTGCTGTTGGCTATCGTGCTCAAGCGCGGCATCCCGGTGGGGGTCGCCTACGGGGTGTGGGCCGGGATCGGGGTGGCGGCCACTGCGGTGCTGGCGCGGTTTCTCTTCGGTGATCCGTTCACCTGGCTGATGGCCGGTGGTGTGGTGCTGGTCGGCGCCGGCGTCTCCCTACTGGAGTTCGGCAGCACGTAACCTGGCCGGTGTGGGCAGCCCCGTGAGGTTCGACGGCAGGATCCGCGTGCCGAGCGACCTGGACGCCGTCACCGCGATCGGCGAGGAAGACCGCGCCGGCGTCGACCCGGCCGCAATCGAGCGGATCTGGCAGGCCGCCCGACACTGGTACGCCGCCGGTATGCACCCCGCGATCCAGCTGTGTCTGCGGCACAACGGCAACGTCGTGCTCAACCGGGCGATCGGGCACGGCTGGGGCAACGGACCCACCCACCCGCCGGACGCGGAGAAAGTGCCGGTGAGTACCGAGACACCGTTCTGCGTGTACTCGGCGGCCAAGGCGATCACCGTCACCGTCATGCACATGCTGGTCGAGCGTGGCGTCCTCGCCCTCGATGACCGGGTCTGCGACTACATCCCGGAATACACCGGCCACGGCAAGGAACGCACCACTATCCGGCATGTCTTGACCCACAGCGCCGGGGTGCCGTTTCCCACCGGCCCGAAGCCCGACCTCGACCGCGCCGACGACAGCGCGTACGCCCGCCGCCAGCTCGGCAACCTCAGACCGCTGTACCGGCCCGGCAGGCTGCACTTCTACCACGCGCTGACCTGGGGGCCGCTCACCCGCGAGATAGTCAAGGCTGCCACCGGCCGGAACATCCGCGATGTGCTGGCCGACGAGATTCTCGACCCCCTCGAGTTCCGGTGGACCAACTACGGTGTCAGGCCCGCGGATGTGCCGCTGGTGGCGCCCAGCCACGCTACCGGGAGGCAGCTGCCAGCCCCGGTCGCGGCGGCCTTTCGCAAGGCGATCGGCGGATCGGTGCACCAGATCATCCCGATCACCAACACCGAGTTCTTCCTGACCGCGGTGGTGCCGTCATCCAACACCGTGTCCACCGCGTTCGAGCTGTCCCGGTTCGCCGAGATCTGGCGGCGCGGCGGGGAGTTGGACGGGGTGCGGATTCTGCACCCGGAGACGCTGGCCGCGGCGACCGCCCAGTGCCGGCGGCTGCGGCCGGACGTGGCGACCGGGCTGATGCCGCTGCGCTGGGGCACCGGCTACATGCTGGGGTCGAGGCGGTTCGGGCCGTTCGGGCGCAATGCACCCGCGGCATTCGGCCACACCGGCCTGGTCAACGTGGCAATCTGGGCCGACCCGCAGCGCGGCCTGGCGGCCGGGCTGATCAGCAGCGGCAAGCCCGGCCGTGACCCGGCGGCCAGCCGCTACACCGCCCTATTGGACACCATCACCGCCGCGTTCCCGCCCGCCGGCTGACACCGGCCGGCGGTCAGGCCGCTCCCAGTGCCGCCGCGATCTGCTGCGGCAGGTTGACCAGTTCCTGGGCCAGCAGCCCGAAGAAGTCCCCGGTCTGGACGTTGACGGCGTCGACACCGGACAGCCCCATGCCATCCAGGATCGCGTTCACGTCCACACTGTCGATGCCCAGGTCGCCCAGCAGCGAGTTGATGGTGGCACCGCTCAAGCCCAGGCCGGCCAGCAGTTGACCGACGATACTGTCCAGCGTGTTGGTGTCCATGCCGATACCGGCCAGCACCGAGCTCAGGGTGGTATCGCCCAGCAGGCTTTCGGTCAGGCTGTTCACCAGCCCGCTCAGCGTCACGTCGTCCAGACCGAGATTGTTGAGGATCGGCCCCAGGGTCAGGCTGCCGAACACGCTGTTGATCACGGTGTCGAGATGCACGGTATTCAGGCCCAGGTTGTCCAGCAACGTCGTGATCTGGATGTTGCTCAGACCCAGCCGGTCGATGACCATGTCCAGATCCAGGTTGCCGAGGCCCAGCGCGCCCAGGATCGCGTGCAGGTTGACAGTGTTGAAGCCCAGTTGGTCGATCACCGTGCTCATCGGCAGGTTGTTCAGGCCCCAGGCACTGAACAGGTCGACCAGGGTCCGGTCACCGATGCCCAGACTGCCCAGCAGTCGCTCCAGGATGGTGTTCAGGTCGGGGTTGAAGCCGATGGCGGTGACGAACTCGCCCAGGGTCACCGGTACGTAGTTGGGTCCCAGGGTCAGGTTGTGCAGCAGGTCGCTGATCTGGAAGTTACCGATCCCCACCGCCTGCAGCATCTGGCCCATGGTCACGTCGTACATGTGCAGGTTCTGCAGTGTGGTGTTGACGTCGTTGGTGCCCAGCAGGGCGTTCAGGGTGGGGTTGCCGATCTTGTTGATCAGGCTGGCGTTATCCGGGGACAGGGTGGCAAGTGGCGTGTCACCGACCCCGACGATCGACATGAGCAGGGTGAACGGTATTTCGCCGTACGTCGGGTTCTGCGCGCCGGTCCAGTTGGCGAAGTCGAAGTTGTACTGCTGCAGGGTTTCGGTGTCGACGGGGAACATGTTGATCATCTCGCCGAGCGTCAGGGTGTCGAAGTCACCGGCGGCGAGCAACTCATTGAAGTCATAGCCTGGGGGGAGTATCGAGTTCATCAGGTCGACGAGCAGTTCGTTGGGGTCGAAACCGGCCCCCAGGTAGCCCAGACCCATCATGTCGAGCAGGCTCAAGGTGCCGAAGTCACCCATCATCGAGGTCACCAGGCCGGTCAGGGTGGTGTCGCCCATACCCATGGTCGTCAGCAGGTCGGTGACCGTCGAGTCGCCCAGCATGTCGTTCAGCAGGCCACCCAGGGTCAGGTTCGGGTCCACCAGGTCCGGCAGCGGTGTGCTGCCCATACCGGTGGGCGCCAACATGTCCTTGATCAGGCCACCGAGGGTGGCGTCGCCGTAGCCGAACTGGTCGAGCAGCTCAGTGATCGTCGGGTTGCCTATCTCCGAGGAGTTGAGCAGGCTTACCAGCAGACTCGCCACCGTGGTGTCACCGCCGTAGCCGAACTGATCGAGCAGCGCGGCGATCGACTTGTCGCCCATGTCGGTGGAACCGACCAGGCCGTCGATGAGTTTCACCACGGTTTCCTGGCCGATTCCCAGCTGGTCGAGCAGGCCGACCGGGGTCAGCTGGCCCACACCGGTGGAATCGAGCAGTTCGGTGAGCAGCGCCTGCACCGACTGGTTGCCGAAGTCGCCGAGCAGGTCGGGGATGGTCTTGTCGCCGAAGCCCAGTGCGTCGACGATCTCGCCCACGTTCAGGTGGAGGTCGAACGCCTGGCCCGGCACCAGAACGCCGTTCCACAGGGGGATGCTGGCGCCCATCACGTCGACGCTGTCGGTGCCGTTGAGATAGGCGTTGAGCAGGGTCGCCGGCGCGCCGATCAGCGCGGTGAGCGCGTTGCCGTCGGCGACCTGTCCACCGATGCTCTGGATCGCGTTGATGACGGTCACCAGCGGGCCGAGCTGGGAGAGGGTCTGGCTGAGCCACACCGGCAGGTCGGCGGTGAGCTGCGCCGGCAACGGCAGCACGTCGACGCCGATGGTGGGCATCACGTTCGTCAGCAGCGCGATGACGTCCGGGATGTGGGAGATCGAACCGCCCGGGTCGGCGAGCAACTGCTGCAGGATCGGGAACTCGAACGCGTGGGAACCCAGGGCTTGCAAGTTGGCGGCCGTGTTGGTGAACAGGTCGGCCCACGGGGTGAAGGGGTCACCTCCACCGGCGGAGAGCCGGATGGACTGCTGCTGGGTGGGGGTGAAGGCGCGCTGGCCGTCCAGGAACTGCGGTGCCGCCGGAACGACGGCGACTACGGCGACGCCGACGATTGCGACGCCGGTGGTGACGTACGGACGAAGCGTCTGCTGCATCATTTTCTCCCGATCGGACGCAATAGCGAACTAGAAGCCTTACTGGGCACGAATCTCGGCGCAGGGTTCATCGCTACCCCCCCAGCGCCTGCGCGAGCTGCTCGGCCAGCCCGTTGAACATGTACGGCAGCGAGCCGAAGAACTCCCCGATGTTGGCGTTGATCACCGACATGTCAGCAAGGCCCAGTTGGTCGAGGATCTGGTTCACGGTCTGGTTGCCCAGGTCGCCGAGTAGAGAGTCCACCGTCATGCCGCCCAGCATCTGGCTGACCAGTGTGTTCAGGTCCACGTCACCGATGCCGGCGTCGGTGAGCATCGAGGCTACGGTGGCGGTGCCGAAGATCTGGTCGAAGAACGAGTCAAGATGCTGGCCGCCGATGCCCGAATCGTCGAGCATCGAGCCGATGGTGGTGCCGGCCAGCACCTGGTCGATCAGGGTGAACAGGTTGGTGCTGCCGATGTCGGAGTCGTTGACCAGGGATCCCACCGTGGTGTTGCCCAGCATCTGGTCGATCAGGGTGAACAGGTGCTGGGTGCCGATACCGCTGTCGTTGAGCACCGAGGTGATCGACATGTTGTTCAGGCCCATCTGGTCCACCAGTTCGGCCAGGCCCACGTTGGGGAACAGCGATGCCAGCGGCTGATCCTGCATCAGCTGCTCCAGCAGCGCGTTCAGCGAAAGGTTGTCATAACCCATCTGGGTGAGCAACTGGTTGACGGTGCTGGTGAAGTTCAACTCGATGAAGTCGTTGAAGCTCATGGTGGCGTTGGGCCCGAGCAGTTCGACCAGGGTTTGGTTTGCCATACCCTGGTCAGCCAGGATCTTGTTGATCGTCTGGTCGCCCAGGCTGTCGATGAAGGACGTGTCACCGCCCTTGGCCAGCGCCGTACCGCCGGTAGCCTGGATGAACTGGTTGATACTGATGTCGCTGAAGCCGGGTATCGCCCCCATGTTGATCAGGTTGCGGAACACCGTCTGCAGCGAGAGGGTGCCGATACCCAGGGCGTCCACGATGTCCTGGGCGGTGATGTTGCCGAGGCCGGTGGCCTCGAGCACGGTCGCCACGGATTGGTCGCCGGTGGCTCCGAACAGATCGGCGACCACGCCCCCCAGGTTGACGTCGCCCACCCCCCAGGCGTCCAGCAGCACCGACAGGTTCTGATCGCCCACGCCCAGGGCACTGAAAAGCGAGGTCACCGTGCCGACCAGGGTCAGGTCACCGGCACCGATCGAGTCCAGCAGCTGCGCCGGGGTCATGCTGTCCAGGCCCAGGGCTTCCAACGAGACGGTCAGCACCCCGCCGACGGTCATGTTGCCGCCGGTCAGCTGATCGAACAGATCGGACACCGTCGGGTCACCGATACCGAGGCCGTCCAGCAGGTTCTTGGCGAGGTCGGCCACCGAGATATCACCGAGGCCACTCAGGTCGACCAGGCCACCGACGGTCGGATTGCCGATACCCAGCGCGTTGAGCAGTTCTTTGGCGACGTTGGCGACCTCCACGTCGCCCAGCCCGATCTTGTCGACGAGTTCGCCGACCGTCGGGTTGCCCACCCCGATGGCATCCAGCACCAGGCTGGCCAGGCTGGAGATCGAGATGTCGGCCAGACCGATGGCACCCAGTAGGCCGTTGGGGGTCTGGGCGCCCAGGCCGAGCACATCGAGCAGGTTGTTGACGATGCCGGCCACCTCCAACTGGCCGACCCCGAGCTGGTCGAGCAGCTCGATCGGGGTCTGGCCGCCGAGGTTCAGGGTGTTCGCCAACTGCTCGGCATCCACGTTGATGTCGGCGGCGTTGCCGGGAGCCAGCAGGCCGTTGAAGGCGGGGATGTGAATGCCCAGCAAGTCGATGTCGCTCTGGCCGTTCAGGTAGGCGTTGAGCAGGGTGGCCGGGGCGCCGAGCAGGGCGGTGAGCGGGTCGCCCGGGCTGGCCGGATCGAATACCTGCCGGGAGATGTCGACCAGGGCGTTGTTGAAGTTCACCGTCGGGCCGAGCATGGCCAGCGCCATGATGTACAGCGGCGGCAGGTCGACGATCGTCTGCCCGTCCGGTGAGGTGGTGATCTGCGGCGTCAGGCTGGTCAGCAGGTTGAGCGCGTTGGGCAGATTGGCCAGGGTCCCGCCGGGGTCGGAGAGGAACTGCTGAAGGATCGGGAACTCGAACGCATGCGAGCCCATTGCGGCCAGATTCTGGAGCGTGTTGGCGAAGAGCTCGGTGTAGGGCGTGAAAATGTCCCCGGGGCCGGCCGCCAACCGGACGGCGCGCTGCTGAAGCTGCGCGGGCAGCCGCGATACGCCCTGCAGTTGCGGGGGTGTCACCGGCGCCACCGGAGCCACCGCTATCAGTGCGGCGCCGACGATGGCAACACCGCTGGTGGCATACGGACGTAACGCCTGCTGCATCATGATTCTCCCGCTAGGACACGCCAGAATTTCTTAACGGTACATGAGCCTAAGGCGATAGAGAACACAAATCTCTTAAATCATCGTATCTCTGGCGTTACGCGTCATCGTGGCGCTGTCGTTACGCAAGGATCCGCGAGCAAACTATCGCGGGCGTACCGACCAACCTCCGCAAAAATGGACCGCCCGAGTGGGCTCGCCGCGCTGGCTTCCAGGCGAGACCAGGGAACTGACGAGGCCGGCGCACCGGCCCCGTACCGCCCCACCGCGTAGCGAGTAAGCCGTGCTCAAAAGCGGTGGCGGAGGGATTTGAACCCCCGGACGGTGTTCGCCGTCTCTCGCTTTCAAGGCGAGTGCATTAGGCCGCTCTGCCACGCCACCGCTCAAAGCGTAGCCTGTGCCGCACCCGGGACCCATGCCGGCGACGTACCCCATGAGTTGCAAGAACCTAAGCTGTCAATGACAATTCGCCGTTAGCGCACCTCTGACGTTACGGGTACGCCCACCCACTTGAATGCCGGGAAGGCGGGCCGATGCCGCACCGTAGGAGCCGGCTTGCCGCCGTTGCGGTGGCGATCGCCGCAACGATGAGCAGCGCCCCGACTGTGCCGCCGGTTCCCACCGGCGTCGAGCTGCTGGCCACCGAGGCGTGGGGCATGGGCGGCAGCGGCACGCCGCTACCCTCACCGGGCCTCATCGCCGACGTGCTGGCGCGCTACAACCCCCGGGTGCCGTTGTTCGCCGGTCAGCCGCTGTACCAGGTGGACAGCACGCACCCGCTGTTCACCCCGGAGGGCCTGTACCCGATGACCGGCGTCAAGAGCCTGACGCTGGACGCCTCGCTGGCCCAGGGCGTGCAGATGCTGCACGCGACGATCACCGACCGGCTCGCCGCCGGCAGCGACCTGGTGGTGGTGGGCGGCTCGCAGAGCTCCACGCTGTCCTCACTGGAGATGCGCAACCTGCTGGCGCTGCCGGCCGATCAGCAGCCGACCGCCGATCAGCTGTCGTTCCTGCTGCTGGTCGACCCCAGCAACCCCAACGGCGGCCTGCTGTCGCGGTTCGGCGACCCGAGCCTGCCGCCGCTGAGCCTGCCCAGTCTGGGAGTGACGTTCAGCGGCGCCACCCCGGCCGACACCCCGTGGCACACCGCGATCTACAACCTGGAGTACGACGGTTTCTCCGATTTCCCGCGCTACCCGCTCAACCTTCTGGCCGACCTCAACGCCGTGCTGGGCATCGCGTTCGTGCACGCCACCGTCGCAGACCTCTCCGAGGCGCAACTGGCCGCCACGGTCGAGTTGCCGGTGTCCGAGGACTACACCGGCCACACCCGGTATTTCATGATCCCCACCGAGAACCTGCCGCTCCTGGAGATCGCGCGGATGATCCCCGGGCTGGGCAATCCGCTGGCCGATCTGGTGCAGCCGGCCCTGCGGGTGCTGGTCAACCTGGGCTACGGCAACATCGAACACGGCTGGGACCCCGGGCCGGCGAACCTGTCCACCCCGTTCGCACTGTTTCCGACGGTCGACCCGGCCGAGGTGCTCGGCGCGCTTGCAGTGGCCGTCCAACAGGGCATCGCCGACTTTCACCGGGACCTGACGGCGCCATCGGCGGTGCTGTCGGCACTGGCCCCCGGTGCTGCACTACCCACCATGACCGATGCGATCAACGGGTTCACCCATGCGATCGCGGCGACCTACGCCCAGCTGCTGCCGCTGGCCGACATCGCCACCGCCGCGCTGACCACGATACCGGCCTACGCCGCCGGCCTGTTCGCCCAGGAACTGGGCTCCGGTGACCTGCTGGACGCATTCGGCCTGCCGATCGCTGCGACGATGGGGCTGGGCAGCGTCGCGGCCGGGTTCGGGCTGGTTTCGGTCGGGCACATCCTCCAAGCGGCCGGCGAAGTTTTCGGGGCGAGCCTGTAGCGTCATCCCGGACGGCTGGTCTACCGGCTTCCGATCTGATCGCCAGCACCATCCACCTCGGCTCACCGGTCGTGCGCGCCGGCATCTCGATGCCCTGCTTGACCTGGTTTGCCGCGCTCTTCTCGGATCAAGCCAATACTCAAGTACGTATAGAGGTCATACCGTGACCACTCACTCTGATGGCCGCCGCAGCAACCCGCTCGGTTCCGGCTCCTCGGGCCAGGTTGAACCGCTTGCGGACCTGTCGACCGCCACGGTGGCAGCTACCCGAGTGTTGTGGCATGTCTTATCCATGAATGCCACACTTCGGCTCGGCAAGCAGGGCCGGCTCGTCATACCCGCCGATATCCGCAGGGCGCTGCGATTGTCGGCAGGTGATCCTGTCCACGTCCGCCTGGACGGGACCCGGATCGTCCTGGAAAGGCCGGCCGATGCGGTCGACGAGATCCGAGCACTTGGCCGCGGGAAGGCGCCGAACCGTTCGCTTGTCGACGAACTCCTGACCGAGCGCCGGGCCGAGTCGGCGGGCCGTTGACCGTTCTGGACGCCTCGGCGGTGCTGGCCCTGATCCACGACGAGCCCGGCGCCGACCTGGTCGCCGAGGCGCTGACCGGTTCGGTGATCGGCACGCCGAACCTCGCCGAAGTGATCGGCAAACTCATCGACGTGCGGATCGACGCCTCGACCATCAGGCAGCTTCTCAACGCGGCCGGTGTCACCGTCGAGCCGTTGTCCGCCGGCGACGCGGAGCTTGCCGGCGCACTGCGTTCCATTTCCGGCGGGCAACGACTCTCCCTGGGCGACCGCTGCTGCCTCGCCCTGGCCGTCCGCAGCACGCCCCCGATCGTCATGACCGCCAACTCGGTCTGGGTCAGGCCCGCCGATTCACGGGCTCAGGGCCGGCGCGGGTCCAGGTAACTGCGCACCAGCGCACCGCCGATCATCCGGGCCAGCCCACTCTTGAGCTGCTTGGCGTCGAAGCCGGCCGGTTCGCCGGCCGCCGGCCACTGCGCCACCGGCTCCAGCTCGCGCTTCTCGAACTGCTCCCGGCAGGCGCCACGGCGGATCTTGCCGCTGGAGGTGGTGGGGATGCGCATCGGCTTGACCAGCAGCACGGCATGCGGTTCGAGGCGGTGGTGGGTGGCGACGGCGGCGCGGATCGCCTCGATCACCCCGGTCAGGTCCGCGGTGTGGTGGCGGTGCACCTCCTGCACCACGATCAGCTGCTCGACGCCCGCGCTGGGAGCGACGGCGAACGCTGCGCCGCGGTCGGCCAGCAGCACCGGGGCGCAGGCCTGCACGGTGGCCTCGATGTCGTTCGGGTAGTGGTGACTGCCGGCGATGGTGATCAGGTCCTGGCTGCGCCCGGCCACGAACAGCTCCCCGTCGCGAAGGAAGCCCAGGTCCCCGGTGCGTAAAAACGGCCCCTCCCCGGTGTCGGCCAGCCGCGCGCCGAACGTGCGCTGGGTCTGCTCGGGCCGGCGCCAGTACCCCTGGGCCACGCTCGGCCCGGCCACCCAGATCTCGCCGATCTCATCGGGCCCGCGGCGCCGGCGGGTGTCGGGGTCGACGATCAGCACCTGCTGATCGTCCTGCGGCCGCCCACAGCCCACCACCGCCGCGGCGGTCTCCGACTCCGGATCGGCAGGCACCACCCTGTCTTCGGCGGCGGCGTCCCGGTCGGCGTAGAGCACCATCGGCTCCGGCGAGTCGGCGATGCCGGTCACCCCGAGGGTGGCCTCGGCCAGGCCGTAGGCGGGGCGAAACGCGTCGGGACGGAACCCGGCCGGGGCGAACGCCTCGGCGAACTCCCGCAGGGTGGCCGCGTTGACCGGGTCGCCGCCGTTGACGGCGACCGCCCAGTGCGACAGGTCCAGGGCGGCTCGCTGCTCGGGGGTGCTGCGCTGCACGCAGAGGTGATAGCCCAGGTTCGGCCCGGCGCTGATCATCGCCCGGTGCCGCGACATGGCCTCCAGCCAGCGCATCGGGCGCATCAGAAACGCCACCTGGGAGATGTGCACCGCAGACCCGCCGACATAGAGCGGTGCCAGCACGCCGCCGACGAAGCCCATGTCGTGGTACTGCGGCAGCCAGGACACCCCGGTGACCGAGTTGTCATCCGGATCGATTCGCGCACCACTCGACCCGCCGTACCAGGCCCGCACCGTCATCTCCAGGTTGTGCAGGTAGTTGCCGTGGGTCAGCACCACACCCTTGGGGGTGTCGGTGGACCCGGAGGTGTACTGGATGACGGCGACGCTGTCGGCCCCGACCCGCGGCAGCGCCCAGCTCTCCGGATCGGCCTGCGGGTCGTCGACGGCCAGCCAGCGCAGCTGCTGCCCGCCCACCAGGTCGGCGACCCGGGCCGGGAGTTTGGTCAGCGACGACGTGGTGGCCAGCGCGAACTCGGCGCGGGCGTCGGGGATGACTGCGGCGGCCCGCTGCGACGCCCAGTGCTCGTCGACCGGCACCGCGATGGCACCCGCATAGAAGCAGCCGAAGAAGCCGGCGACGGCATCCAGGCCGGGGTGGCAGAACAGCAGCACCCGCTGGCCGGCGGCGCCGCGCTGCTGCAAGTCGGCGGCGATGGCCCGGGCCCGGGTGTCGAGTTCGGCGTAGCTCAGCCGGGCCTCTTCGGCCTCGCCGTCCGGGCAGAACCGGAACGCCACCTTGTCGCGGTGGCGTTCGGCCTGCCGGCTCAACAACTCCAGCAGGGTGTGCGCGGTGTGTCCGGCCATTGCCTGTCCAGTAAACACCGGGCGCGAGGGACGCTAGTCGGGGACGGGGGGTGCGACGACGTTCTTGACGGAGCCGTTGGTGCCGTTGCTGCCCGCCGATCCGGCCAGGCCGGTGCCGCCGCCGCTGCCGGTGCTGCCGGTGGCCGCGTAACCCGAGCCATCGGCCTCGAAGCCGCCCTTGCCGCCGCCACCGCCGGCACCGGCGCCGCCGCCGTTGCCCACGCTGCCGGCCTTGCCGCCCACGCCGACGGTGATCTTGTTGTCCTGCCCGGCCGGCACATAGCCGCTGGCGCCGTTGCCGCCGCTGCCGGCGTTGCCGCCCTGGCCGCCGGTGCCGCCGGCGCCGCCGCTACCGCCGATGCCGGCGTGACCGGCCCCGCTGGCACCCATGCCGGAGGCGCCGCCGCCACCACCGGTGCCGCCGGCGCCGCCGCCGCCACCGGTGCCGCCGTTGCCGCCGCCGCCGCCGTCGCCGGCGATGCCGAAGCCGCCGGTCGGCGCGATCAGCTGGGCCTGGCCGCGCAGGTTGCCGTCGCCACCGGGTGAGTCCTGCCGGCCGCTGCCGCCGTTGCCGCCGTTGCCACCGGTGCCGCCGGCGCCGCCGGTGCCGCCGCCGCCGCCCTGGCCGCCGTTGCCGCCGAAGCCCGACACGCTTCCGCCGGCGCCGCCGGCGCCGCCGGTGCCGCCGGTACCGCCGGTGCCGCCGGTCAGGCCGCCACCACCGGTGCCGCCGTCACCGCCGTCGCCGCCGTGCGCCTGACCGTCGTAGGCGGCTGAGTAGGCCAGCCCACCGGTGCCGCCGTTGCCGCCGTTCGCCCCGGCGCCGCCGTTGCCGCCCCTGCCGCCGTCGCCGCCGAAGATGTAGGCGCCGCGACCACCCGCGCAGAACAGGATCGGGCCGCCGCCGCCCTCGCAGCCCGAGGAGTAGGCGTTGCCGCCGTTGCCGCCGTTGCCGCCGCCCTGACCGGCCGTCCCGCCGCTGGTGCCGCCGCCGCCGGCGGTGGCGGTGACGTCGCCGGCCAGCGCCCCGCCGGAGCGGCCGTAGCTGGTCCCGTCGCTGGCCCGGCCGATCGGCGTGGCATTTCCACTGGCGCCGACCGCGCCCTTGCCACCGGCGCCGCCGTTGCCGCCGTTGCCCTGGGTGCCGGCGTCGCCGCCCTTGCCGCCGTTGCCGCCGATCTGCGGGGCACCGGCGATCAGACCGGTGCCGTCGCCGCCCTTGCCACCGTTGCCGCCGTTGCCGTTGATACCGGCGGCGCCATTGCCACCGGTGACGCCGTTGGCGCCGCCGTTGCCGCCGTTGCCGCCCAGGCCGCCGCCGCCGACGACGCCGCGCTCGCCGCCCTTGCCGCCGGCGCCGCCGTCGCCGGCCTTGGCGCCGGCGCCGCCGCCCAGGCCCGCGCCGCCGTTGCCGGCGAAGCCGGCGTTGCCGGCCGCGCCGCCCTTGCCGCCGTTGCCGCCGTTGCCGGTGTTCGCGTCGCCGCCCTGGCCGCCGGTGCCGCCGGCACCGCCGCTGCCGGCATTCCCGCCGGTGCCGCCGCTGGTGCCGGCCACGGTCGCATCCGCACCCCAGGCGCCGGAGCCGCCGTTGCCGCCGGCACCACCGTTACCGCCGGCGCCGCCGTTGCCGGAGACGGTGCCGCCCAGACCGCCCTTGCCGCCGTCGCCGCCGTAACCGGCGCTGGTGCCGGCACCGCCGTTGCCGCCCGGCAGGACGCTGCCGTCACTGCCGTTCGCGCCGAGACCGCCGTTGCCGCCGGCACCACCGATGCCGATGTCGCCGGCGTTGCCGCCGTTACCGCCCTTGCCGCCGGCCTGCCCGGTGCCGGCCGAGCCGTCGCCGCCGTTGCCGCCTGCGCCGCCGTTGGCGTGGCCGGCGGCGCCGGTGGCGCCGGTGCCGGCCTGCGTGGTGTGGCTGATGTTCCAGCCGCCCGCGCCGCCCTGGCCGGCGGTGCCCACGGTGCCGCCGTTGGCGCCGTTGCCGCCCTTACCGGCTACCGCGCCGTTGCCGCCGCCGGCGCCGTTGCCGCCGCGCCCGCCGGTGCCGCCGTCGCCGCCCGCACCGCCCTCGCCGCCCTTGCCGCCGGCACCCTCGGCGCCGGTGCCGCCCTTGCCCTGCGCGGCGCCGCCCGCGCCGCCGGTGCCGCCAGTGCCGCCGTTGCCGGCGGTGCCGCCGTGCCCGGTCGCGCTGCTGCCGTCGGTGCCGTCACCGCCGCTGCCCGCGCCCGCGTCGATGCCGTCGGTGCCGTTCTTGCCGGCCCCGCCGGCGCCGCCGGTGCCGCCGACGCCGCCCTGGCCGCCGGCACCGCCGTTGCCCGAGGTCGCGCCACCCAGACCACCGGTGCCGCCGTTGCCGCCGTCGCCGCCGGTCACCCCGGCGGTGCCGTTGCCCGCACCGTCGGTGCTGCCGGCCTTGCCGGTACCGCCCATGCCACCGTTGCCGCCCGCGCCGCCGTTGCCGGTGGCGCCGCCGGTGCCGCCGTTGCCGCCGTCACCACCGTTCTGCGCGGTGCCGTTGGACAGCAGTTCGCCGTTGCCGCCGTTGCCGCCGACGCCGCCGGTGCCGGTGGTGCCGTTCACCCCGGCCGTGCCGCCCTGGCGCTGGCTGGCGTTGTCGCCGCTCATGCCGCCCGCACCGGCCTTGCCGGCGGTGCCGGCGATGTCGCCGCCCTGGCCGCCGTTGCCGCCCTTGCCGGCCTGGGTCTGACCGTGGTTGAGGGAGTCGCCGCCGGCGCCGTTGCCGCCGCGGCCGCCGACCCCGGCGTCACCGCCGTTGCCGCCGTTGCCGCCGATGCCGCCGAGGCCCGCCTGACCGGTCTGGCCGCCGGGACCCGCAGCGCCGCCGGCACCGCCGACCCCGCCGTCCGCGCCGTCGCCGCCGCCGGCGCCGTCGCCGCCGGTGCCGGTGGCGTCACCACCGTTGCCACCGGTGCCGGCCACGGCATCCGCACCATTGGTGCCGGCCAAGCCGCTGCCGCCGTTGCCGCCGTTGCCGCCGTGCCCGCCGACCCCACCGGTGCCGCCATCGCCGCCGTTGGCGCCGCCTGCCCCGCCGGCTCCGCCGTTGCCGCCGAGGGCACCCCCCGTGCCGGCCACCCCGGAGCCCACGGCGCCGTTCTCGCCGTTGCCGCCGGCGCCGCCGTCACCACCGCGCCCGCCGTTGCCGGCGTCGCCACCGGTGCCGCCGACGCCGCCGGCGCCGCCCTGCTGGGCGACACCGCCCACCAGTCGGCCGTCGCCGCCGCGCCCGCCCTCACCTCCGACGCCGCCGCTGCCGGCGCCGCCGGCCGTCCCGTCGGCGGCCGGCCCGCCGGTGCCGAGCCCGCCGGTGCCGCCGTTCCCCGCGGCGCCGCGGCCACCGGCGTTGCCGCCGTCGCCGCCCTTGCCGGCGACCCCGGCGTTGCCGCCGCCGGTGCCGACCCCGCCGTTGCCGCCGTTGCCGGCGCTGCCGGCGTTGCCACCGTTGCCGCCGACGCCGCCGTTGCCTGCCGTTGCGTTGCCGCCGAGCCCGCCGCCGCCGCCGGTGCCGCCGGTGCCGCCGGTGCCGCCGGCCTGGCCGCTGGCCCCGGTGCCGGGCATGACGTAACCGGCGTCGCCGCCATTGCCGCCGGCGCCGCCGGCCCCGCCCACGCCGCCGGCGCCGCCGTCACCGGAGACCGTGCCGCCCGCACCGCCCTGACCGCCCGAGCCACCGTTGCCGCCGGTCGTGCCGGCCGTCCCGGCGCCGGTGTTGTCCTGGGCGCCGTCCTCACCGGCAGCACCCTTACCGCCGTTGCCGCCGATACCACCGGTGCCGTACTGCCCGGTGGCGTCGCCCTTACCGCCGGTGCCGCCGGCGCCGCCGTTCTGGGCGGGCTGGCCGACCGCGCCGGCGCCGTCGCCGCCGTTGCCGCCGGCGCCCCCGACACCGAGCGCGCCGTGATTACCGGTGTTGCCCGAGGCGGCCTTGCCGCCCAGGCCGTTGCCGCCGTCGCCGCCGTTGCCGCCGTTGCCGTAGTTGTTGCCGCCGCCGTTGCCGCCGGTGCCGCCCTTGCCGGCGTCGGCGTTGAGGCTGCCCCCGTCGCCGTTGCCGCCGCGGCCACCGTTCCCGGCGCCGCCGCCCACGCCGCCGTCGCCGCCCTTGCCGCCGGCACCCTGGTTACCGGCCGTGCCGGCGGTTGCCCCGCCGCCCTTGCCGCCGTCGCCGCCGATGCCGCCGTCACCGCCCTGGCCGCCGGTGCCATAGGCGTCGGTGCCGGCGCCGCCGTTGCCGCCGTTGCCGCCGGTGGCGTCGATGCCGGCCTTGCCGTCGTGAGCCGAGCCGCCGGTGCCACCGACACCGCCCACACCACCGGCGCCACCGTCACCGCCATTACCGGAGGCGGTGCCGCCGGCGCCGCCCTGGCCGCCGGTGCCGCCGGTGCCACCGGTGTTGCCGGTGCTGCCGTTGCCGCTGTTCTGGTCGGTGCTGCCAGCGGTGCCGATCGCCCCGACGCCGCCGTTGCCACCCTTACCGCCGGTGCCGATGGTGCCACCGGCACCGCCGTTGCCACCGGTGCCACCGGTCGCGTGAGTCGCGTCGCCGGCGGCGCCGGCGCCGCCGACACCACCGGTCGCGCCACTGGCCAGCAGACTGGCAGTACCCCCACTGGCACCGCCGGTGCCGGCCGTGCCACCGGTGCCGCCGGTGCCGGCCGCACCCGCGGCGCCGCCGTTCCCGCCCGCGCCAGTGGCACCGACATTGCCGCCGTCACCGCCGGCGCCGTCCGCGCCGAGCGAACCGGCCTTGCCCCACGCCCCGGCGGCGCCGTTGCCGCCGTTGCCGCCGAGGCCGCCGTCGCCACCGGCCCCGCCGTTGCCGCCGCTGCCGTTCACGCCGGCATTGCCGCTGGTCGCGGTGCCCGCATTGCCGCCGTTACCACCCGCACCGCCGGCGAAGCCCTCCGCGCCGGCACCGCCGTCGGTCCCGCGCCCACCGGCCGCGGTGGCGTTGCCGCCGGCCGAACCCTGGCTGCCATTACCGCCGGCGCCACCGTTGCCGCCGTGCCCGCCGTTACCGCCGTCACCGGAGGTGGTGCCGCCGGCACCGGCATTGCCGCCGTTGCCGCCGGCCCCGCCGACACCCGCCTTGTTGTCGGTGCCGTTGCCACCGTCGCCGCCGTTGCCTCCGTTGCCGACCCGGCCGGCGTCGCCACCACGGCCACCGTTGCCGCCGGCCTTGCCGGCGTCGGTGGCGTTGCCGCCGTTGCCGGCGTTGCCGCCGTTGCCGCCGCCGCTGCCGACGCCACCGGTCGCACCGGTCGCACCGCGGGTGCCGTCGCCGTTGGCGCCGCCCGTGCCACCGGCACCGCCGGAACCCTGGTTCCCGCCGGCACCGCCGTTGCCGCCGGCCGCCCCGGACGAGCCGTCGGCCCCATTGGCGCCGGTGCCGCCGTCACCCGCCGCACCACCGTTGCCGCCGGCGCCGCCGACGCCACCGGCGCCGTGCAGGCCCCAGGCGCCCAGAATGCCGCCGGAACCGGCCTGACCGCCGTCACCGGCCGCACCGCCGGCGCCGCCGGTGCCGCCGCTGCCGGCATTGCCACCGTTGCCGCCGGCAGTGCTCGCGTCCACCCCGTCGGTGCCGGCGCCACCGTTACCGCCGACACCACCGACACCGCCGGCACCACCGCGGCCGCCGTTGCCGAAGACCAGGTTGCTGCCACCGCCGGTACCACCGTTGCCGCCGCTGCCACCGGCGCCGCCGCCCAGGCCGTCCTGGCCCGCGGTGATCGCCGCCGCACCCTCGGCGCCCGCGCCGCCGGCGCCACCGGCGCCGCCGGCGCCACCGCTGCCGAACAGGAAGCCCGCCCCGGTGCCGCCGTTGCCGCCGTCACCGCCGGTCGCACCGGTTGCGCCCACACCGCCGGCGCCGCCCGCGCCGCCGATGCCCATCAGCCAGCCGCCGGCGCCACCGATCCCACCATCGCCGCCCTCGGCGCCGACACCGCCGGTGCCACCGTCACCGAACATCCCGGCGGCACCGCCGGCCGCGCCGGTCGCACCGACACCACCGTCGCCGAACAGGAAACCGCCGTCACCGAAGTCGCCGAAGATGCCCAGGCCGCCCAGCAGGCTGGTGTTGGGGCCTGCGAAGCCGTCAACGCCGTCACCGATCAGGTCCCGGCCGAACAGGAACCCGAACGGCAGGTTGATCACGCCGTTGACCGTCTCGCCGATCGAGCTGTTGATCCAGCCCTCGGTGAGGCCGTGCAGCGGGTCGTAGATGAACTGCTCGATCAGCGCGGTCAGGTTGAACGCCTCACCGGCGGCGGGATCCATCAGCACAGGCAATGCCCCGTCACCGCCGACCCCGCTGTCGAAGGTGTTGACCAGCCAGTCCAGGTCGAACACGTCGGCATGGGCGGCCGGGGCGGCAGCCATCGGGCCGACGCCGAATGCCAGGAACGCACCCACTGCGGTGCCGGCCCCGGCGATCCGCAGACCGCCCCGCCGGCCCCGAAGACCGCCGCGTGACCCCTGCCGCCCCGTGGTCCCTCGCCTGTCAGCCATCCGAGTCGTCCTATCTGTGTTGTGCCGAAATGCTGGTATTGCCGTGTTCGCGCTGCCGGTCATCAGAACGGTGGTGTGGGCGCCCAGATGTTGTAGATGCCGCCCTTGGTGCCGTAACCACCGGCGCTACCGGCATCGGCGGCGTTGCCCTGGATGCCGCCGACACCGCTGCTTGCGGTGCTGCCGTCGGCTTCGGCGCCGCCGGCACCGGCCGCGCCGCCCCAACCGAGCTGGCCTCCCAGCCCGGCATTGCCGGCCCAGCCGCCGTTGCCGACGGTGATCTTGCTGTTCTGGCCGGCCGGCACGTAGCCGTCGGCGCCGTTGCCGCCGTTGCCGCCGTCGCCGCCGGCCCCGGCGTTGCCGCCGTTGCCGCCGTTGCCGCCGGCCCCGGCGTGACCCGCGGTTCCGCCGTTGCCGCCGGCCGCGCCGGCCGCCCCACCGGTGCCGCCCGCGCCGCCATCGCCACCGGCGCCGCCGTTGCCCGCGTTGCCGCCGGCGCCGCCGTTGCCGGCGTAGCCGTGACCGCCGGTCGGGGCGATCAGCTGCGCCTGACCGGTCTGGGCGTGCTCGAAGGCGTCTCCGCCCCAGGACCCGGCGCCGCCGTTGCCGCCGTTGCCGCCGTTGGTGGCGCTGCTGCCGGCCCCGCCGTTGCCGCCGACGCCACCGTCACCGCCGTTGCCGCCGTCCACACCGCCGGCGCCGCCCGCGCCGCCGGCCCCGCCGGCGCCGCCGATGATGCCGTCGACCCCGTCGCCGCCGCGGCCACCGTTGCCGCCGACGCCGCCGTAGATGGTGCCGTCATATGCCGCGCTGTAGGCGGTGCCGCCCAGGCCGCCGTTGCCGCCGTTGGAACCGGCGATGCCGTCGCCGCCGACGCCGCCGTTGCCGGCGTGAGCGATGGCCCCGCGGCCGCCGATGCAGAACAGGATCGGACCGCCACCGCCCTCGCAACCTGAGGTGTAGGCCGCGCCGCCGTTGCCGCCGTTGCCGCCGTTCTGGGCGAACCCGCCGCCGATGGTGCCGTTGGTGCCGCCACCGCCGTTTCCGGCCGTGACATCGCCGGCCAGCGCGCCACCGGAGTTGCCGGCGTTGCTGCCGTTACCAGCCTTGCCGCCCGGGGTGACCGGTGCGGGTCCGTTGGTGCCGAGCTCGCCGTTGCCGCCCTTGCCGCCGTTGCCGCCGTCACCGAACGACCCCGCGGCACCACCCTGGCCGCCGGTGCCACCGGCCTGGCCGACCATCCTGCCGTTCCCGTCGGTGTAGAAGCCCGACCCCTTGCCGCCGTTACCGCCGTTACCACCGTTGCCGCCGCCGCCCGCTCCGCCATCGGCTCCGTGCGCCCCGGCGCTGCCGCCACCGGCCGTGCTGCCGCCGACACCACCCACGCCGGCGGTGCCGCGTTCGCCGCCGCCGCCGCCGTTACCGCCGTTGCCCGCGACATGGCCGGCGCCACCGCCCTGGCCGGCACCGCCGTTGCCGCCGTTACCCGCATCGCCGGCCGCGCCGCCCTGGCCGCCGGCACCACCGTTGCCGCTGGTGGCCGCACCACCGAGACCGCCGACGCCACCCTGGCCGCCGTTACCACCGGTCCCGCCGGTACCGCCGACGCCGCCGGGCAGTGCCGCATTGGTGCCCAGACCCCCCTTGCCGCCGCCACCGCCGGCGCCGCCCTGGCCGCCCGCACCGCCGTCACCGGAGGTGGTGCCGCCGGTACCGCCCTGACCGCCGTTGCCGCCCGCGGTGCCGTTGCCGCCGAGCGTGCCGTTGCCGGAGCCGTCGGTGCCACCCGCCGCACCGGTGGCGCCGGTGCCGCCGTTGCCGCCGGCGCCGCCGGTGCCGTACTGCCCGGCGTTACCGCCGGTGCCACCGTCGCCGCCGGTCTGGGTCGCGCCTTCACCGTCGCCGCCGTTGCCGCCGGCACCGCCGCTGCCGGTGGCACCGTGGTTACCGGTGGCGCCGCTGGCCGCCTTGCCGCCGAGACCGGTGCCGCCGTTGCCGCCGGCGCCGCCCTGACCGTAGGTGTTGCCGCCGCCCTGGCCGCCGGCGCCGCCCTTGCCTGCCTGGGCATTGTTGCCGCCGCCGGCGCCGTCGCCGCCGGCGCCGCCGTTGCCGGCCCGGCCGCCCAGACCGCCCTGGCCGCCGACACCGCCCGCGCCCTGACTGCCGGCGTTGCCGGCGGCGGCAGCGCCGCCGGCGCCACCGTTGCCGCCCTGCCCGCCGATGCCGCCGGTGCCACCGTTACCGCCCGGGGCGTCGGTGCCGTCGTCGCCGTTGCCGCCGCTGTGGGCGGCCGCGCTGTTGCCGGCCGCGCCGTCGGCCGCGGCACCGCCGGTGCCGCCGACACCGCCGACACCACCGACCCCGCCGTTGCCGCCGTTGCCGGAGACGGCGCCGCCGACACCGCCGGTACCACCGTTGCCGCCGAGACCGCCCACGCCGCCGCCGGTGCCGTCGTTGCCGACGGTGGTCCCGGCCACGCCGATGGCACCCGCGCCGCCGTTGCCGCCGACACCGCCGTTGCCGTAGTTGCCCGCCGTGTCGCCGATACCGCCGGAGCCGCCGTTGCCGCCGGTCTGCGGGGTGCCGGCGATCACGCCCTCGCCGTCGCCGCCGTTGCCGCCGGCACCGCCGACGCCGAATGCGCCGTGCAGTCCGCTGACGCCACTGCCGGCCTGGGCGGTGTGGCCGGCGTTCCAGCCGCCGGCGCCGCCGACACCGCCGGCGCCGTAGTTGTTGCCGCCACCGGCACCGCCGTCGCCACCCTTGCCGGCGACGGCGTTGTTACCGCCACCGGCGCCGTTGCCGCCGCGGCCGCCGTTTCCGGCGCCGCCACCCTGACCACCGGCGCCGCCCTGGCCGCCCACGCCGGCGCCGCCGGCGCTGCCCTTGCTGGCGGTACCCCCGGCGCCGCCGTTGCCGCCGACACCGCCGTTGCCGGCGGTGCCTCCGGTGCCGGCCGCGTCGGTGCCGTTGGTGCCGTCGCCGCCGCTGTGGGCTGCCGCGTCGGTCCCGGCGGAACCGTTCTTGGCCGAGCCGCCGGCCCCGCCGACCCCGCCGGCGCCGCCGCTGCCGCCGGTTCCGCCGTTGCCGGCCACGCTGCCGCCGGAACCGCCCTGACCACCCTGGCCGCCGGTGCCGCCGGTGGAGCCGCTGGTGCCGTTGTTGCCGACGGTGGTGCCCGCCGCACCGGTGGCGCCGACCCCGCCGGTGCCACCCTTGCCACCGTCGCCGACGGCGCCGCCGGACCCGCCGTTGCCGCCGTTGCCGCCGATCAAGTGGGTGGCATCACCGGCGGCGCCGGTGCCGCCGGTGCCGCCCTGGGCGCCGGTGGGCGTCAGGCTGCCGCCGGTGCCCGCAGTGCCCGCGGTGCCGCCGCTGCCGCCGGTGCCGGCCGCGCCCGCCGCGCCGCCGTTGCCGGCGCTGGCGCCGACAGCGCCCGCGGTGCCACCGTCGCCGCCGGCGCCGTCCACGCCGCCCGAACCGAGCAGACCCCAGACCCCGGTGGCGCCGTTGCCGCCGTTGCCGCCGGCTCCCGCATCGCCGCCGTTGCCGCCGTTGCCGCCGCTGCCATTGAGTCCGGCGTTGCCGTGGGCGGCCTTCCCGGCGTTGCCGCCGGCACCGCCGGCACCGCCGTCGAAGCCCTTGCCGCCGGTGCCGCCGTCCCGGCCCACACCCTGGTTCAGCCCGCTCACACCGTTGCCGCCGGTGCTGCCCTGCGCCCCGGCGGCGCCGTTGCCACCGTTGCCGCCGTGGCCGCCGTTGCCGCCGTCACCGGACTGCGCGCCGCCGGCCCCGCCGGCGCCGCCGTTGCCACCGGCACCGCCGGCGTTGTTGGTCCCGTCGGTGCCGTTGCCGCCGTCGCCGCCGTTGCCACCGGTGCCGACCGTCCCGGCGTCACCGCCCCGGCCGCCGTTGCCGCCGGCCTTCCCGGGGTCGGTGGCGTTGCCGCCGTTGCCGGCGTTGCCGCCGTTGCCGCCGCCGGTCCCGGCGCCGCCCGCCACGCCGGCCGCACCGCTGGTGCCGTCGCCGTTGCCGCCACCGGCACCGCCGGCCCCGCCGTTGCCCACGTTGCCGCCGGCGCCACCGTTGCCGCCGTTGCCGCCGGCCGATCCGTCGGCGCCGTTCGCGCCGTCGCCGCCGTTGCCGGCCGCGCCACCGGCGCCACCATCGCCGCCGACCCCGCCCTTGCCGTGGCTGCCCGCAGCGGCGAAGATCCCGCCCGCACCGGCCGCACCGCCGCTACCGGCCGCGCCGCCCGTGCCGCCGACACCGCCGTTTCCAGCCGCACCGCCGTTGCCGCCCGCGGCGGTGGCAGTGGTGCCGTCACCGCCGGCCCCGCCGACACCGCCGGTGCCGCCGTTGCCACCGAGACCACCGGCCGCGCCGGCGCCGAAGAACAACCCACCGGCACCACCGGCACCACCGACGCCGCCCTGCCCGCCGGCCCCGCCGGTGCTGCCATTGCGGCCCGCATCACCGGCCGCACCGGTCAGCCCGGTACCACCGGCGCCACCGTTGCCGCCGACGCCGCCACCACCGAAGAACAGCCCCCCGGCGCCCCCGGCGCCACCGGCACCGGCGTCGCCGCCGACACCAGCGGCCCCGCCGGCCCCGCCGGCCCCGCCGGCGCTGAAGAACAGCCCGCCCCGGCCCGCGGCACCGCCGGCCCCGCCGTCGCCGGTCACCGCGCCACCACCCGCGCCGCCGTTGCCGCCGACCCCGTACAGGAAGCCGCCCTCGCCACCGACGCCACCGGTACCGCCGGTGCCACCGGCACCCGCGACGCCACCGACGCCACCGACGCCGCCGGCACCCATCAGGCCACCCGCGCCACCGGCGCCGCCAACCCCGCCGTTGCCGCCGGCCGCACCGTCGAACCCGGCACCGCCGACGCCGCCGTTGCCGCCGGTGCCGCCGTCGCTGAAGAACAGGCCGCCGCCGCCGGCCGCGCCACCAACACCGCCGTTGCCGCCCGTCACATGGTCGGCGGCGCCGGCACCGCCGGCACCGCCGTTGCCGCCGTTGCCGCCGCTGCCCCAGATCCAGCCGCCGGCCCCGCCGTTGCCGCCGGCCCCGCCGGTGCCGCCGAACTGGCCGTCACCGCCGTTGGTGCCGTTGCCGCCGTTGCCGAACAGGAATCCGGCGCTGCCGCCCTGCCCGGGTGTGCCGTCGATCGCCGACCCGGCGGCAACCGCCGCGGCGCCGGCGTCACCGAGACCGGCCGCCGGTGCGGCCGTACCGCCGGCGTCACCGCCGTTGCCGAAGATCCAGCCGGCGTTGCCGCCGCTGCCGCCGTAGCCGAAGCCGGCCCCGCCGTCGCCGAAGAGCAGCCCGGCGTTGCCGCCGTCGGGGTTCTCCGCGGTGCCGGCCGCGCCGTCACCGATCAGGTACACCCCGGCCAGCGTGTTGATCAGGCCGTTGACGGCGATGCCGAGGTCGCTGTGGATCCAGGCCTCGATGCTGTCGTGCAGCGGCAGGTAAACCAGGCTGCTGAACGCGGCGTTGAACACCTCGTCGAACGACTCCGTGGGCAGCACCGGAAGCACCGACCACGCGGCCGGGTCCACCGTCTCGGCCGCGCTCGGCTGGAACAGGTCCGGCATCCAGTCGAACCCGTCGGCCTGGGCCGGTGGCGCGGCGGTCAGCGGCCCCAGGCCGAACGCCAGGAACGCCCCCACCGAGCCGGCGGCTCCGGCGAGTCGCCGGCCGCGACGGCGACCGGTGTTGGGGGTGCCGGGGGAGGTACCAGGCAGACCCCGACGCGATACCCGACCCTGTGCGGCGCCTTCGTTGTGAGCCATCCGGATTTCCCTATCTGTGCTGATCCGAGGTTGCTGAGCTGCTGCGGCCATATCGAGCGGCTATCCGGCCAGTGCCGCGGCGATCTGCTGCGGTATGTCGACGATCTGGGTCCACAGCGAGCCGGCGAAGTCGCCGACGGTGACGCCGAGCACGTCGACGTCGTTCAGGCCCAGGCTGGCCAGGAGCGTGTCCACGGTGGCGTTGCTGATGCCCAGGTCGTCGATGATCGTGCCGAGGGTGACGTTGCCCAGCAGGCTGTCGATCACATCGTTGAGGTGCACGTTGTTCAGGCCCAGATCGTCGAGGATGTCGCCGACCGTGGTGCCGCTGAGCAGGCCGGTGATGAGGTCGTTGATGTGGATGTCGTTCAGGCCCAGGTCGTTGAGCAGATCACCCACGTACACCCCGCCGAGCAGGTTGTTCAGGAACGTCTCCAGGGTGACGTTGTCCAGGCCCAGGTCGTTGAGGATGGTGCTGATGTGCACCCCGCCGAGCAGGTCTTCGACCACCGTGGTCAAGGTGATGTTGTCCAGTCCCAGGTTGTGCAGCATCGTCGAGAGCGTCATGTCCAGGCCGAGCCGGTCGATGACGGTGTTGATGTCGAGGTTGTTCAGGCCCCAGGAGCTCAGCAGCGAGACGACGGTGGTGTTCATCAGCCACGGGAAGCCATTGGTGACGATGTTGTCGACGGTGACGTTGTTCAGGCCCAGATCGATCAGGATCTGGGTCACCGGGTTGTTCATGTTCAGCCCGAGCACGACCGAGCTCAGGTGCAGGTCGGCCTGCCCGGTGCCGTTGACGATGTCGGCCAGCGTGTAGCTGGTCAGCGGGGTGCCGGCGGGCAGCGCGGCGATGCCGTGACCGTCGCTCTTGAGGTTGAGCAGGGTCTGGTAGACGGTGCGCGGACCCATCAGGTCGTTGAGCGTGTCGTTGCAGTAGATGTTCATCACGACAGCCAGGGCACAGGTGGTCGGGTCGAGCGGCTGCCCGGCCTGGGCGGCCAGGTCCGCGATCGTCTTGGTGCCCATGTTCTGCGCGAAATCACTGGCCAGGAACTCGGTCCAGGCCGTGTCGCCGATCATCATGCCGGGGTGGTAGGGCGCCTCGGTGTTGTTCAGCAGCGTGCCCACCGTCACGTCCGCCATCGTCTGGTTGGGGTCGTAGGGGTCGGGAATCTGGGTCAGCGCCCCGCCCAGGGTGTAGTCCAGGCCCCCGGACTGCATGATGTTCACGATCAGCTCGCCCAGCGTGGGGCCGACCCCGCCACCCGGGTTGAACATCGAGTTGAACAGGTCCAGCGGGGTTTGCTGGCCGATGCCGAGCATGTCCAGCAGCGGGGTGACCAGGTTGCCGATCGTCAGGTTGCCCATGCCGAGCCCCACGAGCAGTTCGGTGATGGTCGGGTCACCGGGCGCGACCGCGGCGATCGCCTGCTTGGCCAGGTCACCCAGGGTGGTGGTGCCCGGGATGATCTGCTCGACCAGGTCGGCGATGCTGGTGTTGCCCATGCCCAGGGCGTTGAGCACGGTGACCGCGAGGTCCCCCAGGGTGGGGTCGTTGCCCATGCCGGCGCCGTTGAGCAGCGTGAGCACCAGCGTCGTCATCGACTGCTGGTTGTCCAGGCCGACGAAGCCGAGCACCTGGTTGAGCAGGGCGCCCAGCGACTGACCGCTCAGGCCGGCCTGGTCGGCGATGTCGGTGATGGTCGGGTTGTCGATGCCGGCCAGGCCGAGCAGCTGGATCAGCACGTCGGACAGCGACTGGTTGCTCAGGCCGGCCTGATCTGCCAGGTCGGTGATGGTCGGGTTGTTCACCCCGGCGAAACCGAGCAGGCTGATGGCCAGGCTGGCCAGCGACTGGTCACCGATGCCGGTCTGGTCGACCAGGTCACCGACCGTCGTCTTGCCGAAGCCGGCCAGGTCGACCAGTTGGCCCACCGTGAAGTTGGTCTCGAAGTCCCGGCCGGGGGCGAGCAGGCCGTTGAACGCCGGGATGCTGAAGCCGGCGACGTCGAGGTTGTCCTGACCGTTGAGCAGCGCGTTGAGCAGGGTGGCCGGGGAATCGATGAGCGCGGTGAGCGCGGCGATCAGATCGCCGCTGAAGACCTGGCTGCCGATCTCGCCGACCGCGTTGCCGAACGTCACCAGCGGGCCGATGGTGCTCAGCAGCATGCTCAGCGGCGGCGTCATCTCGGCGCCGATCTGGATCGGCAGGCCGGTCGAGGTGACGTCGATGCTGGGCAGCAGGGTGTTCAGCGTGATCAGCGCATCCGGCACGTGGTTCAGGGAACCGATCGGGTCGCTGAAGAACTGGCTGAGCACCGGGAAGTCGAACAGGTGCGAACCCAGGCCGGCCAGGTTGTTGGCGGTGTAGGTGATCAGGTCCGCGTACGGCGTGAAGATGTCGCCGGGGCCGGCGGTCAGCGCCACCGGCCGCTGCTGAGCCTGCTGTACCTGGTGAACCTGCGGCACCTGCTGCTGATCGACGGGCAGCAGCGGCGCGGCCGGGATGACCGCGATGAGCGCCGCACCGGCGACGGCCATGCCGGTGGTGACGTAGGGGCGAAGCGTCTTGTGCATCATGGGCTCCAAACCGGGCGTCTCGGCGCTCAGAGGTTGAACAGGGCGGGTATCAGGCCGGAGATGTTCTCCAGATGGAGATCGAGGACCTGCATGTCGGAGAGGCCGAACTGGGCGAGCAGGTCGCTCAGGTCGACGTTGCCGATACCGAAGTTGTCCAGCAGGTTGTTGAGCGTGGTGGTGCCCAACAGCTGGTCGATGATGGTGTTCAGGTCCATGTTGCCCAGACCGAAGTTGTTCAGCAGTTCGTCCACGGTGGTGGTGCCCAGCACCTGGTCGATGATCGAGAACAGGTCGGTGCCGCCGAAGCCGGACTGGCTGATCAGGTCCCCGATGGTGGTGGTGCCGAGCAGCTGGTCGATCAGCGTGAACAGGTCGGTGGCGCCGATGTCGCCGAAGTTCGGGTCGGACAGCACGTCGCCGACGGTCATCGGGCCGAGCAGGCCGTGGATCAGCGAGTCCAGGTCGACACCGCCGATGCCGGAGCTGATCAGCAGGTCGCCCACGGTGGTGGGGCCCAGCAGACCGCTGACCAGGTCGTCGATCGTGATACCGCCCAGGCCCAGGTCGGTGAGCATCTGCGTGATCGTGGTGTCACCCAGCAGACCGCTGACCAGGGCGTCGACCGTCGTGGAGTTCAGGCCCAGGTCGGTCAGCGTCTGGGTCAGGGTGGTGGTCAGGGTGGCTTCCAGGTAGCTGGAGATGGTGCTGGTGGGGTCGATGCCGGCCTGGGCGAGCATCTGCGACAGCGTCATGTTCGGGTCGGGCAGCACGCTGGTCAGCAGCTGGTTGAGGTTGGGCGCCAGCAGTTGGTCGCCGACCGCGAAGTTGATCTTGCCGGTGATGTGCACCGAGCCCGGCAGCAGTTGCCCGTGCGATCCGGGTGGTGCCCCGGAGGCGTCGATCAGGCTCTTGAGGGTCAGTCCGCCGAAGCCCAGGTTGGTGAAGATATCGCCGAGGGTGGTGTTGCCCAGGTGCGCGGCGTCGACGATGTCGGTGATGGTGAGGGTGTCGACACCGGCGACGTGCAGCAGCCCGTCGAACGTCAGGTTGCCCAGGCCCATGCCGGTGAGCAGATCCGATCCCAGCTGACCCACGGTCAGGTTGCCGAAGCCCGCGGCGTCGATCAGGTCGACCGGGGTGCGCTGGCCGAGCGAGAGGGCGTCCAGCACCGTGGTCACCGCGTCACTGACCGTCAGGTTGCCGGCGCCCAGCGCGTCGAGCAGGTCGATCGGGGTCTGCTGGCCCAGTTGCAGCGAGTCGAGCACCGTGGTGGCGATACCGGCCAGCGGTTGCTGGGCCAGCCCCACGTCGGTGGCCAGTTCGAGGATGGTCGGGTTGCCGATCTCCAGCGAATTGAGGACCTGGACCAGCAGGTCGGCGATCGTCACATCGCTCAGGTTGACGTCGTCCGCCAGCTGGCTGATGGTCGCGTTGCCGATGCCCAGCAGGTCGAGCAGCTGTTTTGCGATCGGCGCGACCTCCAGGCCGGCCAGGCCCAGCTGTTCGCTCAACTCCATGACCGTCGGGTTGCCGATCTGCAGGGCGTTCAGCAGGCTCTCCGCCAGCGTGGACACCTGCTGGGAGCCCAGGCCCAACATGTTGAGCAGGTCGCTGACGGTGGGGTTGCCCAGGCCGAGGCCGTTGAGCAGGTTCGTGACCACCTCGGTGAGCGGCTGGTCGCCGATGCCACCGAGCTGGGTGAGCAGTTCGGTGAGGGTCTGGCCGCCGAGGCCCAGGTTGTTCACCAGCGGGCCGAGGTCGGCTTGCACGTTGACCTCGTGGGCGGGCACCAGCAGACCGCTGAAGATCGGGATGTTCATCCCGATGACGTCGATGCCGGCCTGGCCGTTGAGCATCCCGTTGAGGATGGTGTAGGGCGCCTGGAGCAGTGCGGTCAGCGCGGCCCCCGGGTCGGAGAAGTCGAAGACCTGCGCGATGACCTGGTTGACCGCGTCGGAGGTGGTCACGAACGGGCCGATGGCGGCGAGCGCGAGCAGGATCTCCGGGGACAGCGCGGGGGTGAGCTCGATCCCGGCCGCGGCGCCGGGCAGATCCCCGGCGAGGTCGGGGAGGAGCGAGGTCAACTTGGCCGGAAGATGCCGCACCTGAGGAAGTTGTCCGTGCAACGCCGGCAGCCGTGGCGCCAACGGGACGACGGCAATGACCGCGGCGCCGGCGACGGCCATACCGACAGTCGTGTACGGACGAAGCGTCTGCTGATGCATTGTTGCACTCCCATCGAACACCGCAAGGTTGCTTAACGGTACATGAGACCGAAGCTTCAATAAACCCAGATTCGCGGATTTTTTTCACTTGATTATTTAGTTTGCGTATATATGTAACATTTGCATTACGTCAATGCGTCCGATTTTAGTGCTGAGAACTCCGCTAAATACGTCTGACAGGTGTTATCTGTCGGCTACTATTCCTCCACACGCAACCCGCCGGCCGCTTCGACCTACGACCGATCCGGTAATCCGCGGCTTAGCGTCACCGAAGAAGATCTGCTTCGCACCCCACACCCCCAGCCGTCGTGATTCGCAACCGCCCGGCCGTGGGCGGCTCGGCGTATCCGTGGCCCACCAACCACGTGAACGCGTTACCGTCGGTTCCGCATATGCGGACACCGAACCGACGAGCGGCGGCACTGGCGGTTGCGGCTTCTCCGCCGGCGGCACCCGATAGCGTGTCGTTGCATGCGGGCCATCGTCGTTGAATCCCCCGGCCGGCTCAGCTGGCAAGCCGTTCCCGCCGTGGTCGCCGGTCCCGGCGAGGTGCTGGTCCGGGTCGCCGCCGCCGGTGTCAACCGGGCCGACCTGCTGCAGGCCGCCGGGCATTACCCGGCGCCGCCGGGCGCCAGCGAGATCATCGGGCTGGAGGTGGCCGGCGTCGTCGCCGCCACCGGAGCCGGGGTGACCGACTGGCGGGTCGGGCAACCGGTCTGCGCGCTGCTGGCCGGCGGCGGCTACGCCGAGTACGTCGCGGTGCCGGCCGAGCAGGTGCTGCCGGTCCCGGCCGGGGTGGACGTCACCGATGCGGCCGGTCTGCCGGAAGTGGCCTGCACGGTCTGGTCCAACCTGGTGCTGGTGGCGGGACTCTCCGCCGGCCAACTGCTGCTGGTGCATGGCGGGGCCTCCGGGGTGGGCAGCCACGCGATTCAGGTGGCCCGGGCGCTGGGCGCGCGGGTGGCGGTGACGGCAGGGTCGGCGACCAAGCTGGCGCTCTGCGCCGAGTTGGGCGCGGAAGTGCTGGTCGACTACCGCGACGCGGACTTCGTGGCCGCGGTTCGCGAGGCCGGTTCCGGCTCGGGTGCCGACGTGATCCTGGACATCATGGGAGCGGCCTACCTGGACCGCAACCTCGACGCGCTGGCCCTCGACGGCCAACTGGTGGTGATCGGCATGCAGGGCGGGGTGCGCGGCGAGTTGAACCTGGCCAAGCTGATCGGCAAGCGCGCCCGGATCATCGGCACCGCGCTGCGGGGCCGGCCGGTGGCCGGTCCGCACGGTAAGGCTGCGGTGGTCCAAGCGGTGCGGGCGGCGGTGTGGCCGATGATCGCCGATCAGCGGGTGCGCCCGGTGATCGGCGCGCGGCTGCCCATCGCGCGGGCCGCCGAGGCCCATGAGCTGCTGCGGTCCGGCGCGGTGACCGGCAAGGTGGTGCTGACCCTCCCCGGCGAGCAGACGTGAAAGCCCCCGGAAACGGGCTGTTTCGGGGGCTTTCGCGTCTGCTCGGCGAGGGTCGGAAGATGCTCAGCCCAACGATGCCAGCGCGCGCACCAACTGGTCGACCTCGGCCGTCGTCGAGTAGTGACTCAGCCCCACGGTGACCGCACCGCCGATGTCGTTGACGCCGATCGCATCCAGCACCCGCGAACTGGGGGTACCGCCCGCTTGCGGGGGAGCGTTGCCAATCGCCAGGATCCCGTTGTCGGCCAGCCGTTGCACCACCCGCTCGGCCGGCACCCGGTCCACGGTGAAGCTCAGCACCGGTATCCGCACCTCGGGCCGGCCGATCAGCGTCACCGCCGCCAGTGACCGCAGCGAGCTCAGCAGGTAGTCCAGCAGCCGGTCCAGGTATTCCGTCGCCGACCGCATCGAGACCGCGAGCCGTTCCCGCCGGCTGCCGCGGGCCGACTCGTCCAGTGCGGCCAGGTATTCGATGCTGGCCACCACCCCGGCCAGCAGGCCGAACTGGTGCGCGCCGATCTCCAGCCGCGCCGGGCCGACCGCATACGGGTCCATCGACACCGAGGTGAACGAGTCGATCAGCGCCGGGTCGCGGAAGACCAGCGCCCCGATCGGCGGTCCGCCCCAGCCGCTGGCGTTGACGGCGACCACGTCGGCGTCGATCTCGTCGATGCCGATCAGCCGGTAGGGCGCGGCGGCGGAATGATCCACCACCACCACCCCGCCCACCTCGTGCATCAGCGTGGTCACCGGCCGCAGATCGGTGACGGTGCCCAGGGTGCTCGACGCCGAGGTGACGGCGGCCAGCCGGGTCGGCTTGGTGATCAGGTTCTGCCACTGCCAGGCGGGCAGCTCGCCGGTTTCGATGTCCACCTCGGCCCACTTGACCTGGGCACCGTACCGGTTGGCCGCGCGCAGCCAGGGCGCGATGTTGGCCTCGTCGTCCAGTCGGGTGACCACCAGTTCGTTGCCCAGGCTGGCCCGCGACGACGCGGCATCGGCCAGCGAGCTCAACAACACGGCCCGATCGGCGCCCAGCACCACCCCGCGCGGATCCCCGCCGACCAGGTCGGCGATCGCCTGGCGGGCCGCCTCCAGCACCGCCGCGCTGCGCCGCGCCGCCGGATGCGGACCGGCCGCGCTCGGCAGCGACCGGCGGAACGCAGTGGACACCGTGGTGCCGACCGATTCCGGAATCAGCATGCCGGCCGGGGCGTCGAGGTGCACCCATCCGTCGCCCAGCGTGGGGTGCAGTCCGCGCACCCGGGCGACGTCGTAGGCCATGCCTGTCACCTTAGGCTTTGCGGGGATCGGGCAGACACCGAGGCGGATCGCCCGGCAGACATACTATTCGCGTGAATCTGGCGTTGGGGGTGGCGGCGGCGCTGCTGGTGCTGATCGTGCCCGGGGCGATCATCGCGAGCGCCGCACGTCTGCCCTGGCCGGTCGCGATCGCCGTCGGCCCGGCCCTGACCTACGGGGCGGTCGGGCTGGCCATCGTCCCGTTCGGCGCGGTGGGAATCGGCTGGAACGCCTGGACCGCGCTGACCACATTCGCGGTGATCACCGCGGCGGCGGCGGGTTTGCGCCTGCTGCTCGACCGGTTCCGCGGGCCCGACCCCGGACCGGCCGGCCGCGGCCCGCTGCTGACGGTGGCCGCCGGGGTGGCCCTGGGCGCGTTGCTGATCTTCTGGGCGGCCTGGCGCGGCATTCCGAACTGGCAGAGCATCCCCAGCACCTGGGACAGCGTCTGGCATGCCAACACCGTGCGGTTCATCCTCGACACCGGCCAGGCCTCACCGACGCACATGGGCGAGCTGCGCAACGTCGAAACACACGCCGCGCTGTACTACCCCTCGGCGTTTCATGCGCTGACCGCGGTGTTCTGCCAGCTGACCGGCGCCGCGCCGACCACCGGCTGCACGCTGAGCGCACTGGCCGCGTCGGTGTGGCTGTTTCCGGTCGGGGCGGCGCTGCTGACCTGGCGGCTGGTGCGGCCGATCACCGGGCCGGCCCGCACCGCCGTCTGTTCGGCGGCGGCGGCGGCCCTGTCGGCGTCCTTCACCGCGCTCCCCTACGTCGAGTTCGGCACCGGGGCGATGCCCAACCTGGTCGGCTACGGGCTCGCGGTGCCGACGTTCGTTCTTCTCACGCCCGTGCCGGTGCACCGCGACCGGATTCCACTGGCGGTGCTGGCCCTGGCGGGGGTGTTCTCGGTGCACCTGACCGCCGGCGTCGTCACCGCGCTGCTGGTGACCGCCTGGTGGCTGGGCGAGTCGCTGTGGCATCCGGTCCGCGGCCGGCTCGGGGATCTGGCCGCGCTGACGGCGGTCGCAGCACCGGCCCTGTTGATCCTGCTACCGCAGCTGTTGAGCGTGAGCAAGCAGGCCGAGATCATCGCCGGGCATTCCTTTCTCACCCACGAGGGCCGCAAGTCCGGCCTGCGCGACGCGCTGCTGCTGCACACCCGCCACCTCAACGACTTTCCGATCCAATACGCCCTGGTTGGGCTGACCGCCGTCGGCGCGGCGATCCTGCTGGTCAAGAAGATCTGGTGGCCGCTGGGGCTGTGGGCGGTGCTGGTGGTGGCGATCGTGCACGCCTCGGCCCCGCTCGGCGGTCCGGTCGGCACCGTCACCGGAGTGTTCACCGACCTGTTCTACAGCGACCCGCGCCGGCTGATGGCGATGCTGACGCTGCTGCTGCTGCCGATGGCCGGCATCGCCCTGGCCGCGCCGGCCGGGCTGGTGATTTTCCTCGGCCAGCAGTCACTAAAGTCCCCGAAATGGCAGCAATTGGGGGGCCTTTGCGTCTGCTCGCTGCTGGTGGTGGGCGGTACGGTCGGGCTGGCCCGGCACTACCTACCCCGGCACCGGCTGCTGTTCGGCGACAAGTACGACTCGGTGATGGTCGACGCCCGCGACCTGCAGGCGTTCGCCCACCTGGCCGCGTTGCCCGGCGCCCGGGACAGCGTGATCGGCAACGCCAACACCGACGGCAGCGCGTGGATGTACGCGGTAGCCGGGCTGCGCCCGCTGTGGACGCACTACGACTTCCCGGTGCAGCAGGGCCCGGGCCCCAACCGGTTCATCTTCTGGGCAGCCGCCGACGACGCCGACACCGACCCGCGGGTCGCCGCGGCGGTGCGCGCACTGGATATCCGCTACGTGCTGATTTCCAGCCCGACGGTGCGCGGGTTCACGCTGCCCGACGGGCTATTGTCGCTGGATAAATCGCGGTCGTGGGCGAAGATCTACGACAACGGCGGCGCCCGCATCTACCAGTGGCGCGGCGGCGAGCAGTGACGAGGGAGGTTGACCTGTTGAGCACCGACGACGGCACCGACGACGGCATCGAGATCATCGGTGCGGAACCGGCCGGCATCGCGCCCGACGGCGAGGAGCCTTCACTGACCGACCTGATCGAACAGCCCGCCAAGGTGATGCGGATCGGCACCATGATCAAGCAACTGCTCGAGGAGGTGCGGACCGCCCCCCTGGACGAGGCCAGCCGCAACCGGCTGCGCGCGATCCACTCCGCCAGTATCCGCGAGCTGGAGGACGGGCTGGCCCCGGAGCTGCGCGAGGAGCTGGACCGGCTGACGCTGCCGTTCAGCGACGGCGCGGCGCCGTCGGACGCCGAGCTGCGGATCGCCCAGGCGCAACTCGTCGGCTGGTTGGAGGGGCTGTTCCACGGCATCCAGACCGCGCTGTTCGCCCAGCAGATGGCCGCACGCGCACAGCTGGAGCAGATGCGCCACGGCGCGCTGCCGCCCGGTGTGAAGTCCGGTGGCCACGGCCATTCCGACACCGGCCAGTACCTGTAGGCAGTCCATGGCCGACCCGCAGATCGAGACCCGGGGCGCGTGGGTGGAGTTTCCCATCTTCGACGCCAAGTCGCGGTCGCTGAAGAAGGCGTTCCTGGGCAAGGCCGGCGGTGCGATCGGGCGCAACACCTCCAATGTGGTGGTGGTCGAGGCGCTGCGCGACATCACCATGTCACTGTCGCTGGGTGACCGGGTGGGGCTGGTCGGGCACAACGGCGCCGGCAAATCGACTCTGCTGCGGCTGCTTTCAGGCATCTACGAGCCCACGCGCGGCTGGGCGAAGGTGACCGGCCGGGTGGCGCCGGTCTTCGACCTCGGGGTGGGCATGGACCCGGAGATCTCCGGCTTCGAAAACATCATCATCCGTGGGCTTTTCCTCGGCCAGACGAGAAAGCAGATGGCCGCCAAGGTCGACGAGATCGCCGAGTTCACCGAGCTGGGTGACTACCTGTCGATGCCGCTGCGCACCTACTCCACCGGGATGCGGGTGCGGCTGGCGATGGGTGTGGTCACCAGCATCGACCCGGAGATCCTGCTGCTCGACGAGGGTATCGGCGCGGTGGATGCCGAGTTCTTGAAGAAGGCCCAGACCCGGCTGCAGAAACTCGTGGAGCGCTCCGGAATCCTGGTGTTCGCAAGCCATTCCAACGAGTTTCTGGCCCGGCTCTGCAAGACCGCGATCTGGATCGACCACGGCACGGTCAAGCTGACCGGCGGCATCGAGGAGGTGGTCGGCGCCTACGAGGGGCCGGAGGCCGCCCGTCATGTCCGCGAGGTGCTGGAGGAGACCGGCTCATGAGCGAGTCGGTGTATGCGGTCGTCGTCACCCATCGGCGGGTCACCGCGCTGGCCAATTCGCTGACCGCGCTGGCCGGCCAGAGCCGGGCCGTCGACCACCTGATCGTCGTCGACAACGACGCCGACGATCGGGTGCGCGAGCTGGTGGCCGGCCAGCCGCTGCCCTCGACCTACTTGGGTTCGCGCCGAAACCTTGGTGGCGCAGGAGGATTCGCGCTCGGCATGCTGCACGCGCTGGCCCTGGGCGCCGACTGGGTCTGGCTGGCCGACGACGACGGCCGGCCCGCCGACGCGCACGTGCTGGCCGAGTTGCTGTCGTGTGCCGCCGAACACCGGTTGGCGGAGGTGTCACCGATGGTGTGCAACATCGCCGACCCGTCCCGGCTGGCGTTCCCGCTGCGCCGCGGCCTGGTGTGGCGGCGGCAGGTCTCCGAATTGGGCGCCGGCACCGGCGATCTGCTGCCCGGCATCGCATCGCTGTTCAACGGGGCACTGTTCGCCGCGACGACGCTGGAGGCGGTCGGCGTGCCGGACCTTCGGCTGTTCGTCCGCGGCGACGAGGTGGAGCTGCACCGCCGGCTGGCCCGCTCCGGGCTGGCGTTCGGCACCTGCCTGACCGCGTCGTACCTGCACCCGTGCGGCGCCGACGAATTCAAGCCGATCCTGGCCGGGCGGATGCACGCGCAGTACCCCGACGACGCCGTGAAACGGTTCTATACCTACCGCAACCGCGGCTACCTGATGGCCCAGGCCGGCATGCGGCGGCTGGGAGTGCAGGAGTGGCTGCGGTTCGGCTGGTTCTTTCTGGTGTCGCGCCGCGGTGACGTCGCCGGGTTGCGGGAGTGGATCCGGTTGCGCCGGCTGGGGCGCGCAGAGAAGTTCGGCAGACCTGGGGAGCCGTCATGAGTTTCACCGACACCGCCGCACAGTCCAAGACTTTCCGGCGGGCCTGGGCGGATCTGGCCGCGGGCTTCCGCCGCCACGAGCTGTGGCTGCACCTGGGCTGGCAGGACATCAAGCAACGCTACCGCCGCAGTGTGCTGGGCCCGTTCTGGATCACCATCGGCACCGCCACCACCGCGGTGGCGATGGGCGGGTTGTACTCCAAGCTGTTTCACCTCGACCTGGCCGTGCACCTGCCGTATGTGACGCTGGGGCTGATCGTGTGGAACCTTTTGAACGCGGCGATCCTGGAGGGCGCCGACGTGTTCGCCGCCAACGAGGGCCTGATCAAACAACTTCCGACGCCACTCTCCGTCCACGTCTACCGGCTGGTGTGGCGGCAGCTGATCCTGTTCGCGCACAACATCGTCATCTATGTCCCGATCGCGATCATCTTCCCCAAACCCTGGTCGTGGGCCGATCTCTCGGTGCTGCCCGCGCTGGCGCTGATCATGGGGAACTGCGTGTGGGTGTCGCTGTGCTTCGGCATCCTGGCCACCCGCTACCGCGACATCGCCCCACTGCTGTTCAGTGTGGTGCAGCTGCTGTTCCTGATGACGCCGATCATCTGGAACTACGACACGCTGCGCGCCCAGGGCGCCACCCGGTGGATGGCCTTCATCGAATTCAACCCGCTCTTCCACTACCTGGACCTGATCCGGATGCCGTTGCTGGGCGCGCACCAGCCGCTGCGGCACTGGGCGATCGTGCTGGCCTTGACGGTGCTCGGCTGGGCGGTCGCGGCGATCGTGCTGCGCCAGTACCGGGCCCGGGTGGCCTACTGGGTGTAGGGCGGGTGGTCACTGCGGTCCGTGGGTGCCGACCGGCGACCACGGAGATGCTGCCGCACCAGATATCGCCGGCGATAGCGTCGTGCAGGGCGCGCGCAATCCGCCTACGCTGATAACAGTGATATCAGGAGGTGTCGTGCATGGCTGACATTCTCGTCCGCGGATTATCGGATACGGCGGTCGCACGCATCGACACCGCCGCTGCCGCTCAAGGGCTCTCCCGCAACGAGTACCTGCGCCGGCGGTTCGAGGTCGAGCGGACAACCGGTGACCGCGGCCAGCTGACGGTCGCTGATCTGCGGCGTGCCGCCGAAGCTGCCAAGGATCTGGACGATCCCATGGTGGTGGAAGCCGCCTGGCGGTGACGACCTGGCTGATCGACAAGTCGGCGCACACGCACCTCGGCGAGTCTCCCGACGCGCAGGAGTGGGCAGATCGAATTCAGCCCGCGCCGCTGGCGCCCATCCCAACGGCGCCAGCCCGAGCGCCAGGAACGCCCCCACCGCCGAGCCCGCACCGACCACCCGATGCCGCGACCCGCTCAACCGCCGACCGCCCCCGCTGACCCCGCCAATCATTGCATGTCATCTTCCACAGCAGATCGTTAAAATAAACAAAAATACTCCGACATATATTATAAGGATAATTTTTTTCGCGGTTCGGTCGCAACAGCACTGCTTCAGCCGGAGAATCGGACCGCGCACCCGCTCACCCGCTCACCCGCGCAACCGCGCAACCGCGCACCCGCGCACCCGCGGCCACACCGAACTCCCGCGACGGCCCGGAGAACCACCCTGACACCGTCGGCGCATGCCGCCTCGGCACCACGCCAGCCGCTGGATGAACCGCCTACCGGGGACAACGCCGGGTGATCGGGCCGTAGACCGTAAGCTGCCAGCGATGGCCGAAAGCACGCCGGGGACTCCGCCTGCGACAACCCACCTGCACCTGACCACCCAGGTGTGGCGATTCCTGATCACCGGCATGCTGTCGGCGGCGGTGGACTTCGGGCTGTACCTGACCCTCTACAAGGCGGTCGGGATGCAGGTCGACCTGGCCAAGGCGGCCAGCTTCATCGCCGGCACCACCACCGCCTACCTGATCAACCGCCGCTGGACGTTCCAGGCCAGCGCCAGCACCGCCCGATTCGTCGCGGTGATGGCGCTCTACGGGCTGACGTTCGTTGCGCAGGTCGGCATCAACCACCTGTGCCTGCGGTTGCTGGACTACCGGGACTTGGCGCTCCCGGCCGCATTCGTGGTCGCGCAGGGCACCGCGACCGTCATCAATTTCATCGTGCAGCGCCTGGTGATCTTCCGGGCGCGCTGAACACACCGCCGAATGCACCGGTGCCGGCCCAACCATGGTTGAGCCGGCACCGGTATCGGAAGGTTACTGGCAGATCTGGTCGAGCTCGGCGATCTGGTTGCTCAGGTTGTCGCGCAGCGGCTGCTGCACCGGGCTGTCGGCGGGCAGGCCGGCCAGATAGTTGATACCCAGCTCCTGCATGGTGTTGGCCATGGCGGTGGCCGCCTTGTTCAGATCCGCCGGGGTCGCGGGCTCGGCCGCCAGCCGCGCCAGCACGTACTCACCGCCCCCGAGCAGGGCCAGCCGGGCATTGGCCGCAACCGCGAGGCCGCCGATCGGGTCGTTCGGGTCCGGGTTGGCCATGTTGGTGTTGATGCTGGTGGCATTGCGCACCGTGCCGGTGACCGCGCAGATGCGCCCCTTGGCGTCCTGGGTCTCCTGCCCGGAGAACTTCCCCGTACCCGACGACGGGTAGAAGAAGTGGACGATGGCGAGGATCAGGGCGATCACCGCAACCCCCAGCGCCGCCAGGGTGAGCCACGGCGGCAGCTTCTCGGTTGCCGAGACTTGCGCGGGCTTCCCGATCGGCGGCTTCGGGGCTTTCACGGTCGGAGTGGCGTCGGTGGAAGGCGTTTCAGACATTGCGCGATAGTAACCCATCCCGTCGGGCGCTGCCCGGGCCGAGCCTTTCCGCAACTCCGCTACCGGCGGTTTTACCCGGCTGCACCGGCTTTACCGGTACCCTCTGTCACGATGCGCAGCACCGACTTCCCGACCACCCCGCGCCGGCTCACCGGCTGGGGCCGCACCGCACCCAGTGTGGCCCGGGTGCTGTCCACCCCGGATCCGGAGGTGATTGCCGAAGCCGTGGCGCGGACAGCCGAGACGGCGCACGGCCGTGGCGTGATCGCCCGCGGACTGGGCCGCTCCTACGGCGACAACGCCCAGAACGGCGGCGGCCTGGTCATCGACATGACCGCGTGCAACCGGATTCACTCGATAGCCGCCGACACGCACCTGGCCGACGTCGACGCCGGGGTCAGCCTGGACCGGTTGATGAAGGCCGCGCTGCCGTTCGGGTTGTGGGTGCCGGTGCTGCCGGGAACCCGCCAGGTCACCGTCGGCGGCGCGATCGCCTGCGACATCCACGGCAAGAACCACCACAGCGCCGGTAGCTTCGGCAACCACGTGGTTTCGATGGAGTTGCTGACCGCCGACGGCGCCGTCCGCCACCTGGAACCCCAAGGCCCCGAGCGGGAGCTGTTCTGGGCCACCGTCGGGGGCAACGGCCTGACCGGAATCATCCTGCGGGCGGTCATCGCGATGACGCCCACCGAGACGGCGTACTTCATCGCCGACGGCGACGTCACCGCCACCCTGGATGAGACCATCGCCTTCCACAGCGACGGCAGCGAGGCCGAGTACAGCTATTCCAGCGCCTGGTTCGACGCGATCAGCGCACCGCCGAAGCTGGGCCGGGCCGCGATCTCCCGCGGTTCGCTGGCCACCGTCGACCAGTTGCCGGCGAAGCTGCAGCGCGACCCGCTCAAGTTCGACGCACCGCAACTGCTGACCCTGCCGGACGCCTTCCCCAACGGGCTGGCCAACAAATACACGTTCGGGCCGATCGGCGAACTGTGGTACCGCAAGTCGGGCAGCTACCGCGGCAAGGTCCAGAACCTGACGCAGTTCTATCACCCGCTGGACATGTTCGGAGAGTGGAACCGGGCGTACGGGGGCGCCGGTTTCGGGCAGTACCAGTTCGTGGTGCCCACCGCCGCGGTCGAGGAGTTCAAGGCGATCATCGCCGACATCCAGCGGTCCGGCCACTACTCCTTCCTCAACGTGTTCAAGCTGTTCGGCCCCGGCAACTCCGCACCGCTGAGCTTCCCGATGGCCGGCTGGAACGTCTGTGTGGACTTCCCGATCAAGCCCGGCCTGAACGAATTCCTCAACGGGCTGGACCGCCGGGTGCTGGAGTTCGGCGGCCGGCTCTACACCGCCAAGGACTCGCGCACCACCGCCGAAACCTTCCACGCCATGTACCCGCGCATCGACGAGTGGATTGCGGTGCGCCGCAAAGTCGATCCCGGCGGGGTGTTCGCCTCGGACATGGCCCGACGTTTGGAGCTGCTGTAAATGGTCCTCGACGCTGTTGGCAACCCGCAGACCATCCTGCTGCTCGGCGGGACCTCCGAGATCGGGCTGGCCATCTGCGAGCGCTACCTGCGCGATGCGCGGGCCCGCGTGGTGCTGGCGTGCCTGCCCGACGATCCGGGCCGGGCCGACGCGGTGGCGCAGCTCAACGCCGCCGGGGCGAAGGCCGTCGCACTGGTCGACTTCGACGCACTCGACACCGACAGCCACCCCGCCGTGATCGAAGAGGCCTTCTCCGACGGTGATGTCCCCGGTGATATAGACGTCGCGATAGTCGCCTTCGGCATGGACGCCGACGCCGAGGAGCTCTGGCACAACCAGCGCAAAGCCGTGCAGGTCGCACAGATCAACTACACCGCCGCGGTCTCGGTGGGAGTGCTGCTCGCCGAGCGGATGCGCGCCCAGGGCTCCGGCCAGATCGTCGCGATGAGCTCGGTGGCCGGCGAGCGGGTACGCCGCGCCAACTTCGTCTACGGCTCCACCAAGGCCGGACTGGACGGTTTCTACCTGGGCCTGGGCGAGGCGCTGCGCGAGGACGGGGTTCGGGTGCTGGTGATCCGGCCCGGTCAGGTGCGCACCCGGTTTTCCGCGCACGTCAAGGAAGCGCCGCTCACCGTCGACAAGGACTATGTCGCCGACCTCGCGGTCACCGCGGCCGCCAAGGGCAAGGACCTGGTGTGGGCGCCGGGGGCGTTCCGCTACGTGATGATGGTGCTGCGGCACGTCCCGCGGGCGATCTTCCGCCGGCTGCCGATCTAGTCTTGCGGTCCGCCCCGGGCGCTGACACTGCGTGCACCACGCACCGCACTCGCATGCTTGCCTGGTGTGCGCAGGGTCAGCGCGGGGTGATCTTCGCAGCCGGCCAGCCCTGCGCGGCCCGGCCGGTGGGCATGTGACAACGTTGCCGGTCATGCGGACTGCACTGAGCACGGTCGGCCAGTTGGTGGCAGCCGCCCTGATCGCCGTCGTCGTATCGGTCGTCGCACTGGTGGCCATCGCCCGGGTCGAGTGGCCGGCCTACCCGTCGTCGAACCAGCTGCACGCGCTGACCACGGTGGGCCAGGTCGGCTGCCTGGCCGGCCTGCTGGGCTGCGGCTGGCTGTATCGCCGCGGCCGGCAGCGGATCTCCCAGCTGGCCGCCGTGGTCTTCACCAGCGCATTCGCCGTGGTCACGCTGGCGATGCCGCTGGGCGCCACCAAGCTGTACCTGTTCGGCATCTCCGTCGACCAGCAGTTCCGCACCGAATACCTGACCCGGCTGGCCGACAACCCGGCGCTGCGCGACATGACCTACTTCGGCTTGCCGCCGTTCTACCCGCCGGGCTGGTTCTGGCTGGGCGGGCGGGCCGCGGCGGTGACCGGCATCGAACCGTGGGCGATGTACAAGCCGTGGGCGATCGTCTCGATCGCCGTCGCGGTCGCGCTCGCGCTGATGCTGTGGAAGGCGATGGTCCGCTTCGAGTACGCGCTGATCGTCACCGTCGCCACCGCCGCGGTGACGCTGGCCTACAGCTCACCGGAGCCCTACGCCGCGATGATCACCGTGCTGCTGCCGCCGGTGCTGGTGCTGGCCTGGTCCGGCTTGCGCGCCGGGGCTCGACCCTCCGCCGAGCGTGAAGCCGGCCGCACCTTGGACGCCGAACGGGAACCTGGCTTCACGCTCGCCGCGGGCGGCGGCGCGGGCGGCGGCAGCGCAAAGGGCTGGGCGGCCGTCGTGGGCGTGGGACTCTTCCTGGGCGTCACCGCCACCTTCTACACCCTGCTGTTCGCCTACGGCGCGTTCACCGTGGCCCTGATGGCACTGCTGCTGGCCGCGGTCCGGCGGCATTGGGCGCCCCTGGTCCGGCTGGCGGTGATCGGCACGCTCGCCACCGCCATCGCCGCCACCACCTGGCTGCCCTACCTGCTGCGCGCCGCGCGCCAGCCGACGTCCGACACCGGCAGCGCCCAGCACTACCTGCCCGCCGACGGCGCCGAGCTGGCCTTCCCGATGCTGCAGTTCACCCTGCTGGGCGCGCTCTGCCTGCTCGGCACCGGATGGCTGGTGGCGCGGGCTCGCGCATCGACCCGGGCGGGCGCGCTGGCCTTCGGCGTGGCGGCGGTCTACCTGTGGTCGCTGCTGTCGATGCTGACCACGCTGGCCCGCACCACGCTGCTGAGCTTCCGGTTGCAGCCGACGCTGACGGTGCTGCTGGCCGCCGCCGGGGCGTTCGGCTTCATCGAAGCCGGCCGGGCGCTGTCCCGACGTTCCGCCGCCGTCCTACCGGTGGCGGCTGCGCTCGGGCTGGCCGGAGCGCTGGCGTTCAGCCAGGACATTCCCGACGTGCTGCGGCCCGACCTGACGGTCGCCTACACCGACACCGACGGCCACGGCCAGCGCGGCGACCGGCGGCCGCCCGGCGCGGAGAAGTACTACGCCGCCATCGACGCCGCGATCACCCGGAGAACCGGCCGGCCGCGCGACGAGACCGTCGTGCTCACCGCCGACTACAGCTTCCTGTCCTACTACCCCTACTGGGGTTTCCAGGGCCTGACGTCGCACTACGCCAACCCGCTGGCCCAGTTCGACCAGCGGCGCGCGGCGATCGAGAGCTGGTCGAAGCTGAAGACCGGCGAGGAGTTCGGCCACGCGCTGGACACCTTGGCCTGGCGGGCGCCGACGGTGTTCCTGATGCGGCGCGGCGCCGGGAACACCTACACGCTGCGGCTGGCCAAGGACGTCTACCCCAACCATCCCAACGTGCGGCGCTACACCGTGGACCTGGACGCGAAGCTGTTCGACGGCCCGCAGTTCACCGTCGAGAAGATCGGCCCGTTCGTGCTGGCCATCCGGTCCTGACCGCGATTCGCAGTTGCTTGAGCTGCGGAACCACACGATGCAGCGCGATGAAATCGGTGTCGCTGTGCACCACGACGGCATCATGCCGGATGGCGGTTGCGGCGATGAGGACATCCGCGGGGCCGGCGCAGACCGGCCGGTTAGCATCTAGGTCCGTGACAGCAGCAGGCGCGCAGGCCAACCACCGGATCGTCCGGCTCGCCAAGATCACCGCCGCCGTCGCCGGTCTGCTCGGGGCGCTGCTGGCGCTGGCCACCCCGCTCCTGCCGGTCGAACAGACCACCGCCCAGCTGAATTGGCCGCAGGACGGCGCATTCGCCAGCATCCAGGCACCGCTGATCGGCTACGTCGCCACCGACCTGTCCATCACCATCCCGTGCCAGGCCGCCGCCGGCCTGACCAAGACCAAGACGGTGCTGCTCTCGACGGTGCCCAAACAGGCGCCCAAGGCGGTGGACCGGGGCCTGCTCATCGAACGCGTCAACGACGACCTGGTGGTGATCGACCGCAACGTGCCCGTGGTGGCCGCGCCGATCGCCCAGGTGCTCGGCCCGGCCTGCCGGCAACTGACCTTCACCGCACACGCCGACGAGGTCGTCGGCGAATTCGTCGGCCTGCTGCAGGGCGCCAACGCCGAACACCCGGGCGAACCGCTGCGCGGCACCCGCAGCGGATACGACTTCCGGCCGCAGATCGTCGGCGTCTACACCGACCTGTCCGGCCCCGCGCCGCCCGGACTGGACTTCTCCGCGACCGTCGACACCCGCTACTCCAGCGCCCCCACCCGCGTGAAGCTCGCGGCGATGATCCTCGCGGTGCTGCTGACCGTCGCCGCGCTGATCGCGCTGCACGTTCTGGACACCGCCGACGCGACTCGGCACCGCCGGGTGCTGCCGCCGCGCTGGTGGTCGATGCGGCCACTGGACGCGCTGGTGAGCGGGGTGCTGGTGTGGTGGCACTTCGTCGGCGCCAACACCGCCGACGACGGCTACATCCTGACCATGGCCCGGGTCTCCGAGCACGCCGGCTACATGGCCAACTACTACCGCTGGTTCGGCACCCCCGAGGCGCCGTTCGGCTGGTACTACGACCTGCTGGCGGCCTGGGCGCACGTCACCACCGCCAGCATCTGGATGCGGCTGCCCACCCTGGTGATGGCGCTGGTCTGCTGGTGGCTGATCAGCCGGGAGGTGATCCCGCGACTGGGTCACGCGGTCAAGACCAGCCGGGCGGCGGCGTGGACGGCGGCCGGACTGTTCCTGGCGTTCTGGCTGCCGTTCAACAACGGGCTGCGGCCGGAGCCGATCATCGCCGTGGGCATCCTGCTGACCTGGTGTTCGGTGGAGCGGGCGGTGGCCACCAGCCGGCTGCTGCCGCTGGCGTTCGCCTGCATCACCGGGGCGCTCACGCTGTTCTCCGGACCGACCGGCATCGCCTCCATCGGGGCGCTGCTGGTGGCGATCGGACCGCTGCTGACGATCCTGCACCGGCGCTCCCGGCGATTCGGCCTGCTCCCGCTGGTGGCGCCGCTGGCCGCCGCGGTCAGCGTCACCGCGATCGTCATCTTCCGCGACCAGACCCTGATCGGCGAGATCCAGGCCAGCACGCTGAAATCCGCGGTCGGCCCCAGCCTGGCCTGGTTCGAGGAGCACGTCCGCTACGACCGGCTGTTCCTGGCCACCCCCGACGGCTCGGTGGCCCGCCGGTTCCCGGTGCTGGCGCTGCTGGCCGCCCTGGCGGTGGCGGTGGCGATGTCGTTGCGCAAGGGGCGGATTCCGGGCACCGCGGCCGGACCCGGCCGCCGGATCATCGGCATCACGATCATCTCGTTCATCGCGATGATGTTCACCCCGACCAAGTGGACGCACCACTTCGGGGTGTTCGCCGGGCTGGCCGGCTCGCTGGGCGCGCTGGCCGCGGTGGCGGTGGGCGCGGCGGCGATGCGCTCCCGGCGCAACCGCACGCTGTTCGCGGCGCTGGTGGCGTTCATCACCGCGCTGTCGTTCGCCAGCGTCAACGGCTGGTGGTACGTCTCCAACTTCGGGGTGCCGTGGTCGAACGCGTTCCCGAAGTGGCACCTGGCATTCGCCACCATGGGGGTCGGGCTGACCGTGCTGCTGCTGCTGGCGGCGGCCTGGTTCCACTTCGTCAACAACGCCGACCGGGTTCCGCACCGCAGGTCGATCCTGGCCTACCCGCTGGCGATCGCGGCCTGGACGATCGTCGTCTTCGACGTGGTGTCGCTGACTGCGGCGATGATCACGCAGTACCCGGCTTGGACGGTGGGCCGGTCCAATCTGCAGGCACTGACGGGCAAGACCTGCGGGCTGGCCACCGACGTGCTGGTCGAACTCGATCCCAACGCCGGGATGCTCACGCCGGTCGGCCTGCCCGCCGGCGAGGCGCTGGGCGGCGGACTGTCGGAAGGGTTCAGCCCCAACGGCATTCCCGCGGAAGTCACCGCCGACCCGGTGATGGCGCCACCCGGCAGCAGCCTCGCCGACGACGACGGGGTGATCACCGGCAGCGAAGCCGGCACCGAGGGCGGCACCACCGCCGCCGGCGGTGTCAACGGCTCCCGGGCCCGGCTGCCCTACAACCTGGACCCGGCCCGCACCCCGGTGCTGGGCAGTTGGCGGTCCGGCATGCAGGTGCCTTCGCTGCTGCGGTCGGCGTGGTATCGCCTGCCCGCCGACCGCACCCAGGCCGGACCGCTGCTGGTGGTGACAGCCGCCGGACGCTTCGAGCACCACGAGGTGACGGTGCAGTGGGCCACCGACGAACAGGCGGCCGGCGGCAAGCCCGGCGGCTCGATCGAGTTCGGCGACATCGGGGCCGTACCGGCCTGGCGCAACCTGCGGGCGCCGCTGTCGGCGATCCCGGCCGAGGCCACGGTGGTCCGGGTGGTGGCCCGCGACGACGACCTGGCCCCGCAGCACTGGATCGCGCTGACCCCGCCGCGGATCCCGAAGCTGGCGTCCCTGCAGCAGGTGGTCGGCGGCACCGACCCGGTCATGCTGGACTGGCTGGTGGGGCTGGCGTTTCCGTGCCAGCGCCCGTTCTTCCATCGCAACGGGGTGACCGAGGTGCCCCGGTGGCGGATTCTGCCGGACCGGTTCGGCGCCGAGGCCAACTCCCCGGTGATGGACAAGAACGGCGGCGGCCCGCTGGGCATCACCGAGCTGCTGGTGCATGCCAGCACCGTGCCCAGCTATCTCAAGGACGACTGGTTCCGGGACTGGGGCGCCCTGCAGCGGCTCACCCCGTACTACCCGGACGCGACGCCGGCCGTGCTCGAGTTGGGTACCGCCACCCGCAGTGGACTGTGGAGCCCGGCGCCGCTGCGGCACTGACCAACTGCTAGGGGTGGCTCGGGCCCGGGGTGCCGGGGCCGCCGACGCTGCCGTCCGCGCCGCCGGCCTGGCCGGTGCCGCCGGCTTCGCCGGTGCCGCCGGCGGCGGCACTGCCGCCGTTGCCGCCGGCGCCGCCCACCCCGCCGGCGCCGCTGTTGGCGGCGTCGACGTAGCTGCCGCCGGTCCCGCCGTCGCCGCCCCGGCCGCCGGTGCCGTCACCGTTGCCGCCGGCGAGGCCCTGGCCGCCGGCACCGCCGGTTCCCCCGGTGGCGCCGTTGCCGGCCGCCCCGCCGTCGCCGCCCCGGCCGCCGGTGGCCGTGCTGTTCGCGCCGGCGGTCACCCAGCCCTGACCCCCGCCGCCGCCGTTGCCGCCCTTGCCCGCGCCGGCGTCCGCGCCGGTTCCACCGGCACCGCCGACCGCCGTGCCGTGCACGACGTTGTTGTTGGCCCACACGTGGGAGTCGGCGCCGTTGCCGCCGTTGCCGGCGCCGATGCCCTCGCCGCTCTCGCCGCCGGCGCCGCCGAGGCACGCACCGCTGACCTGGCCGGTGCCGTAGCTCTCCACCCAGCAGTGCCCGCCGTTGCCGCCGCGGGCGCCGTCGTGGCCGTCGCCGCCGTTGCCGGCACGCGCGGTGGCGTTGTCGGTGGAGCTGGTGGCGTTGCCGTTCTCGTAGATCCAGGACTTGCCGCCCAGGCCACCGGCGCCGCCGTTGTAGCCGCGGCCGCCGTCGCCGCCGTAGGCGGTGCCGTTGGAGTATCCGGACCCGGTGGCCCAGATCGCGCCGTAGGAAGCCTCGCCGCCGGTGCCGCCGTCGTGGCCGTCGCCGCCGTTGCCGCCGTAGGCGTCGCCGCTGGCGTGGGCGCTGGCGAAGGCCTGGATGATGCCCTCGCGGCCGGCGCCGCCGGACCCGCCGTCGTAGCCGTCGCCGCCCTTGCCGCCGACCGCCAGCCCCTCGGCGAATGCGGTGCCGGCGCCGCGGCCGTTGGCGTGGAATGTGGCATAGCCGCCGGCACCGCCGTTGCCGGTGCCGAAGGAGTGGCCGCCGTCGCCACCGATGGAGATGCCGTCGGCCTTGGCGTTCGCGCTTCTGGTCAGCACCCAGACCGCGGCGAAACCACCCTGGCCGCCATCACCCCCCGCGCCGGCGGCGGAGCCGTCACCGCCGTTGCCGCCGTTGCCGCCCCTGACGTCACCGGTGGCGATGCCGCCCACGGACTCGGACAGGATCAGCGCACTGCCGCCGCCGCCACCGCCGCCGCCGCCGTTGCCGGCCGCGGTCGCGCTGGCCGCGCTGCCGGCGCCGGCCGCGCCGCCGATGCCGGCGGTCACTTTCCCGCTGGCGCTGGGACCGGAGATCACCGCGGCGCCGGTGCCGCCGGCGCCGCCGTTGCCGCCGTCGCCGAACCGGCCGCCGTCCACCCCGCTGCCGCCGTTGCCGCCGGTGCCACCGGTGGCACCGGCCTGACCGAACATCTCCCCGGTGCCGCCGTCGATGTGGAACAGCGCGTTGGGGTCGCCGTCGCCGCCCCGGCCGGCCTCGCCGCCGTGGCCGCCGTTGCCGCCGCCGGCGCCGCCGATGCCGGCGCCGCCGTCACCACCGCGGCCGCCGTTGCCGCCCAGCCCGGCGTAGGTCCGGGTGCCGCCCATGCCGCCGGTGCCGCCGTGGCCGCCGTCGCCGCCGTCGCCGGCGGTGCCGGCCGAGCCGTCGATCCCGCCGTCCACGCCCTGCCCGGCAGCCCCGGCGGCCCCGCCGGTACCGCCCCGGCCGCCATCGGCGCCGGCACCACCCTTGCTGCCCGCGCCGCCCAGGCCGCCGTCGCCGCCGCGGGCGCCCACGCCGCCGCTGCCGCCGCTGCCGCCGCCGACGCCGCCGACGCCGGCGCCGCCGTTACCGCCGGTGCCGCCGGCACCCCCGGTGCCGCCGGTACCGCCCGCCACCGCGGGGGTGTTCTGATCCGGGCCGCCGACCCCCGCGGCGCCCAGCGCACCGGTCCCGCCGTTGCCACCGCCACCGCCGCGGCCACCGGCACCGTTGGCACCGCCGTCGGTGCCGTGCCCGGCAGCGCCACCGTCGCCGCCCCGGCCACCGTCCACACCGGAGTCGGCCGCACCGTCCGCGCCCGTGCCGCCGTTGCCACCGCCACCGCCGGCACCACCGATGCCGACACCACCGGCGCCGCCGCTACCACCGGCTCCGCCGGCACCTCCGTGCTGCGCGAACACCTTGCCCAGCACATCCAGGTAGGTCCCGGCGCCGGCGCCGCCGGTCCCGCCGACGCCGCCGGCGCCGCCGTTGCCGCCACTGCCGGTGTTGCCACTCGCGGACTGGGCGCCCCGGTCACCGTCCCAGCCGCCGGCGCCGCCGGCGCCACCGAGCCCGCGGCTGCCGCCGTCACCGCCCCGGCCGCCGTTGCCCGCGGCCTGAACACCCCCGCCACCGGCACCGGCCCCGCCGCGGCCGCCGGTGCCGCCGCTGCCGGCGTCGCCGCCGTCACCGCCGGTCCCGCCGGCGCCCCGGGCACCGGCGTCACCGTGGGCGGCCGCACCCCCGGCGCCACCGTTGCCGCCGACACCGCCCTCGCCGCCGTTCCCGCCGCTGCCGGCGTCGCCGCCGGTGCCACCGGCCAGGCCAGTACCGGTCTGCGCGTTCACGCCGAGGGTTCCGTCCCGGCCGGTGCCACCGGCCCCGCCGCGGCCACCGATCCCGCCGGCACCACCGGCGCCGCCGTTGCCGGACAACCGGCCTCCGGCACCGCCGGCCCCGCCGTCGCCGCCGCTGCTGCCGGCCTGCCCGGTGCCGCCGTTGCCGGAGTTGTCGGTGCCGCCCACGGCACCGGCTGCGCCGTCGCCGCCGCGTCCACCGGCACCGCCGTCACCGGTGGCGCCGGCGGCGCCGCCGAGGCCGCCGGCCCCGCCGGTCTGGGTGGCGTCGGCAGCGTCGCCGCCACGGCCGCCGTTGCCACCGGCGCTGCCGGCTTCGACGGTGGCTCCACTGCGGCCGCCGGCGGCCTGGCTGCTGTGGCTGGCGTTCCAGCCACCGGCGCCGCCGGCCCCACCGGCACCCTGGTCGGCGCCGTTACCGCCGTTGCCGCCCGCCCCGGCGACCACGCCGGCGCCACCACCGGCACCGGCCCCGCCGTTGCCCGCCAGTCCGGCCGCACCGCCGGCGCCGCCGTCACCACCGGCGCCACCGGCGCCGTCGCCACCGGCGATGCCGAAGAGTCCGCCGACGCCGGCACCGGCGCCGCCGGTCCCGCCGGCCCCGGCATTGCCACCCGCACCACCTGCGCCGGCATTGCCGCCATCGGCGCCGCGGGCGCCGGAGCCTGCCGTGGCGTCGGCGCCGTCCACGCCGTCACCACCGTTGCCACCCGCGCCACCGGCACCGCCGGCACCGCCGTTGCCCCCGGCACCGCCGGCACCGACGAACCAGCCCGCGGCGCCACCGCGCCCGCCCGCCCCGCCGGTGGTGCCTGCCCCGCCGGCAAACCCGGCGCCACCGGCCGCACCGGATGCTCCCGTCCCGCCGTCACCGCCGGCACCGCCGGCGCCGCCCGCCCCGCCGTTGCCGAAACCCAGCAAGCCGGCGTGCCCACCGACGCCACCCATGCCACCGGCCGCGTTGGCCGTCCCGGTCCCGCCGTTACCGCCGGTGCCGCCGTTGCCGTGCAGCCACCCACCGATACCGCCGATACCGCCGTCAGCGGCCGCGGCGCCCACCCCACCGGCACCGCCGTTGCCGTACATGCCGGCGTCACCGCCCGCACCGCCGACACCACCGTCGACCCCGGCGATCCCGGCCTCGCCGGCCGCGCCGTCACCGAAGAGGAAGCCGCCGTCACGGAGGTCTCCGAACAGCCCCGACGACCCCAGCAGCGAATGGTTGGCCCCGTCCCAGGCCGCGCCGGTGGCCCCGACCGTCTCACCGATGGTGATGCCGTTGCCGATCAGGTCCCGGCCGAACAGCTCCACGAACGGCAGGTTCACCAGGTTCAGCAGCGGCTCACCGTAGTGGATCAGGCCCTGGATCAGGCTGTATTCGACATCGAAGATCGAGATGAAGACATCGAGGCCGACCGTGCCGATCACCCCGGCCGGATTGGACCAGTCCAGGTCGACCAGTTCAGGGATTTCGACGCCGCCGTTGATGACGTCCAGCGCCTCCCCGATGAAGTCGGCACGGGCCGTGGCCGGCACGGCCAGCGGGGCGGCGGCCAGTCCCAGGAACACCGCCACCGCGCTGCCTGCACCAGTCCACCGAGTCCGACCCCTGGATACCGGACAACCCACGACCACACCACCTCGACTGAGAATATTTGGACGAGAACGCTCAATTAGACATAAGTTACCTCACAGTAAATTACAGGTAAATCTGAGGGTCGGTTCGCTCGATCCGGCGGCGGACAGCACGCCGCACGGTCCCGATGCCGGTGACTCCGGCGCGGGCGTCACCGTCCCCCGACCGACGGTGTCGACAACACCGCGGCGTCAACACCGGGTCCTGTCACCGCCGTCGCCTAACATCGAGGCTCGTGTCCATCCACCGCGCCGCCCGGCTGATCGCCGTCATCGCGGGGGTCGCCGGGGTGCTGCTCTGTGCGCTGGTGCCGCTGCTGCCGGTCCAGCAGACCACGGCGACCATCCGATGGCCGCAGGGGCTCACCGCAGACGGCCACGTCGGCGACGTCACCGCTCCGCTGGTGGCCGGCGCGCCGCGGCGACTCGACATCACCATCCCGTGCGCGACGATCGCCACGCTGCCGGCGGCCGGCGGCCTGGTGCTGTCGACGCTGCCGGCCGGCGGGGTGGACGCCACCAAGAACGGGCTGTTCGTGCGGGCCACCAAGACCACCGTCACGGCGGCCTACCGCGACACCGTGGCCGCGGCCGCGCCCCGCGACCAGCTGGCCGGATGCAGCCAACTGCACCTGTGGGCCGGCGCCGGCGGGGTGGGCGCGGACTTCATCGGCATCCCGGGCGCCGCCGGCACCCTGCCTATCGAGAAGAAACCGCAGGTCGGCGGGGTCTTCACCGAGCTGAAGGTGGCCCCGGAACCGGGCCTGAACGCCCGAATCGACGTCGACACCCGGTTCATCGCCGCGCCCACCGCCGTCAAGTCCGCGGTGATGGCGCTGGGCGTGCTGGCGGTGGCGCTGGCGATCGGGGCGCTGGTGGTGCTGGACCGGCGCGCCGGGCACCGGATACCGCGCACCCGGCGCAAAACCCCGGCCGCGAACTGGCTGGCCGATGCCGGCGTGCTCGGCACCCTGGGCCTCTGGCATGTCATCGGCGCCGCTTCGTCCGACGACGGCTACAACCTGACCATCGCCCGGATCGCACCCGGGGCCGGCTACGTCGCCAACTACTACCGGTTCTTCGGCACGACCGAAGCCCCGTTCGACTGGTATCAGGGCGTGCTGGCGCAGTTGGCCCAGGTCAGCACGGCCGGGGTGTGGATGCGGTTGCCGGCCACCCTGGCCGGCGTCGCCTGCTGGCTGATCATCAGCCGGTTCGTGCTGCGCCGGCTGGGACCGGCGCGCAACGGCCTGGCCGCCAGCGCGATGGCGGTGTTGACCGCGGGCATGGTGTTCGTCGCGGCGTGGCTGCCGTTCAACAACGGGCTGCGGCCCGAGCCACTGATCGCGCTGGGCGCCGTGGTGACCTGGGTGCTGGTCGAGCACACCATCGCCACCCGCCGGCTGGCCCCGGCCGCGGTGGCGATCATGGTCGCGACGCTGACGGCGGCGCTGGCCCCGCAGGGGCTGATCGCGGTGGCCGCCCTGCTGGCCGGGGCCCGGGCGATCGCGGCGGTGATCACCGCACGCCGGGCAACGGACGGCATCGTGGCGCCGGTCGCGGTGCTGGCAGCCGCAGCCACGGTGATCGGTGTGGTGGTGTTCCGGGCCCAGACGCTGGCGACGGTGGCCGAATCGGCGCGGATCAAATATGTGGTCGGCCCGACCATCGCCTGGTATCAGGACTTCCTGCGCTACTACTTCCTGACCGTCGAGGAGAACGTCGACGGCTCGATGACGCGACGCTTCGCGGTGCTGATCCTGCTGTTCACCATGTTCGGCATGCTGGTGATGCTGCTGCGGCGCGGCCGGATAGCCGGGGTGGCCGGCGGCCCGGCCTGGCGGCTGGTCGGGACAACCGCCGTGGGCCTGCTGCTGCTGACGTTCACCCCGACCAAGTGGGCGGTGCAGTTCGGCGCCTTCGCCGGGCTGGCCGGCGCGCTGGGCGCGCTCACCGCGTTCACCTTCGCGGCGGTCGGGCTGCACAGCCGGCGCAACCTGTCGCTCTACGTCACCGCGCTGCTGTTCGTGCTGGCGGTGGCCACCTCCGGGGTCAACGGCTGGTTCTACGTCGGCAACTACGGGGTGCCGTGGTTCGACATCGCGCCGGTGATCGCCGGGCACCCGGTGACGACGATGTTCCTGGCCGCCTCGATCGGCACCGGCCTGCTGGCCGGCTGGCAGCACTTCCGGCTGGACTACGCCGGGCACACCGAGGTCACGCCGAACCGGCGCAACCGGCTGCTGGCGTCCACCCCGCTGCTGGTGGTGGCGACGTTCATGGTGCTGCTGGAGGTCGGATCGCTGGCCAAGGGCGCCGCCGGCCGCTACCCGGTGTACACCACCGCTGCAGCCAACCTGGCCGCGCTCACCGCTGCGACCAGTTGCGCCATGGCCGACGACGTGCTCGCCGAGCCGGACCCCAACGCCGGCCTGCTGCAACCGGTCGACGGCCAGCGGTACGGCCCGCTCGGCCCGCTGGGCGGCGCCGACCCGCTCGGCTTCGGCCCCAATGCCGTCAACGACGACCTGTCCTCGCTGGCCGTGATCGCCAAGCCGGGCGTGGTCAACGCCGACGCCTCCCCGAACAAGCCCAGCGCGTCGGCCAGCGACGCCGCCGGAACCGCCGGCGGCCGGATTCCGGCCGACGCCCCGGCCGGGGTGAACGGATCCAGGGTGGCGCTGCCGTTCGGGCTCGATCCCGCGGTGACGCCGGTGCTGGGCAGCTACCAGCAGCAGGTGGCCGCGCACGCCACCTCGGTCTGGTACCGGTTGCCCGCCCCCGCCGCAGACCGGGCGCCGATCGTGGTGGTGAGCGCGGCCGGCGCGATCTGGTCGCACGACGAGAACGGCAAGCTGGACTACGGCCAGCCGCTGCGGCTGGAGTGGGGCGCCACCGCACCCGACGGCAGCACGCGGGCGGTCGGCCAGGTGGAGCCGATCGACATCGGGCCGCAGAACTCCTGGCGCAACCTGCGCTTCCCGCTGGCCTGGGCGCCGCCGGGGACCGACGCGGTGCGGATCGTCGCCAACGACCCGAACCTGAGCACCGAACAGTGGTTCGCGTTCACCCCGCCGCGGGTACCCGTGACCCAGACCATCCAGGCGCTGATCGGCTCGCAGACCCCGGTGCTGCTGGACATCGCGACCGCGGCGAACTTCCCGTGCCAGCGGCCGTTCGCCGAACACCTGGGCATCGCCGAGCTGCCGGAGTACCGCATCATGCCCGACCACAAGCAGACCGCGTCGTCGTCGAACCTGTGGCAGTCGGCCGAGGACGGCGGGCCGTTCCTGATCACCCAGGCGATGCTGTGGACGTCCACGGTCCCGACCTATCTGCGCGACGACTGGTACCGCGACTGGGGCGCCGTGGAGGCCTACCACCGGCTGGTGCCCACCGCCCAGGCACCCGACGCCACCGTCGAGCAGGGCAGCGTGACGGTGACCGGCTGGTACCGGCCCGGACCGATTCGGGCGCTGCCGTGAGCGTGCGCACGGCGCGGTGGGTGGCCACCGTCGCCGGCCTGGTCGGCTTCCTGCTGTCGATCGCCACCCCGCTGCTGCCGGTGGTGCAGACCACCGCCACCCTGAACTGGCCGCAGCACGGGCAGTTCAACAACGTCACCGCGCCGCTGATCTCCCAGACCCCGGTGTCGATGAGCGCCACCGTGCCCTGCTCGCTGGTGGGTGCGCTGCCCGCCAAGGGCGGCCTGCTGTTGGGCACCGCCCCGGCGAAGGGCAAAGAGGCCGCGCTGCAGGGACTGTTCGTCACCGTCACCGAGCAGCGGGTTGACGTCACCGACCGCAACGTGGTGCTGGCCAGCGTGCCGCGGGCCAAGGTGGCGTCCGACCGCTGCCAGCACATCGAGATCACCTCCTCGCACGCCGGCACCTTCGTCACCTTCGCCGGCCTGGCCGAGCGGGCCGGCTTCCCCGACCCGAACCTGCGCCCGCAGATCGTCGGGGTCTTCACCGACCTGACCGGCCCGGCGCCCCCCGGCCTGACCGTCAGCGCGACCGTCGACACCCGGTTCTCCACCAAGCCGACGCCGCTCAAGCTGGCGGTGATGATCCTGGCGATCGCCGCCACCGTCGTCGCGCTGGTCGCGCTGTGGCGGCTGGACCAGATGGACGGCCGGCGGATGCGCCGGATCATCCCGGGCCGGTGGCGGTTCTTCACGCTTGCCGACGTCGCGGTGGTCTTCGGCTTCGGCCTCTGGTACGTGATCGGCGCGAACTCGTCGGACGACGGCTACATCCTGGGCATGGCCCGGGTGGCCGACCACGCCGGCTACATGAGCAACTACTTCCGCTGGTTCGGCAGCCCGGAGGACCCGTTCGGCTGGTACTACAACCTGCTGGCCCTGATGACCCATGTCAGCGACGCCAGCATCTGGATCCGGCTGCCCGACCTGGCCGCCGGCCTGATCTGCTGGCTGCTGCTCAGCCGCGAGGTGCTGCCCCGGCTCGGCCCGGCGGTGGTGTCGTCGCGGGCGGCGATGTGGGCCGCGGGCATGGTGCTGCTGGCGGCGTGGATGCCGTTCAACAACGGGCTGCGCCCCGAGCCGATCATCGCGGTGGGCTCACTGATCACCTGGGTGCTGATCGAGCGGGCGATGAACACCGGCCGGCTCACCCCGGCCGCGCTGGCGATCATCTGCGCCGCGTTCACCCTGGGCATCCAGCCCACCGGGCTGATCGCGGTGGCCGCACTGGTGGCCGGCGGACGCCCATTGCTGCGGATTCTGGTGCGCCGGCACCGACAGGTCGGCACCTGGCCACTGGTGGCACCGCTGCTGGCCGCCGGATTCGTGATCCTGACCGTGGTCTTCGCCGACCAGACGCTGCGGGCGGTGCTGGAGGCCACCAGGATTCGCAGCGCTATCGGCCCGTCGCAGGCCTGGTACACCGAGAACCTGCGCTACTACTACCTGATCCTGCCCACCGTGGACGGTTCGCTGTCCCGGCGGTTCGGCTTCCTGATCGCCGCGCTCTGCCTGTTCACCGCGCTGTTCGTGCTGTTGCGGCGCAAGCGGGTGCCCGGGGTGGCACGCGGGCCGGCGTGGCGGCTGATGGGCGTCATCTTCGGCACCATGTTCTTCCTGATGTTCACCCCCACCAAGTGGGTGCACCACTTCGGGCTTTTCGCCGCGGTCGCGGCCGCGATGGCCGCGCTGACGACGGTGCTGGTGTCAAGCAAGGTGCTGCGCTGGTCCCGCAACCGGATGGCGTTCGCCGCCGCGGTGCTGTTCGTGCTTGCGCTGTGCTGGGCCACCACCAACGGCTGGTGGTACGTCTCCAGCTACGGGGTGCCGTTCAACTCCGCGATGCCGCGGATCGGCGGCATCACGGTCAGCACCATCTTCTTCGCGCTGTTCGCCGTCGTCGCGGCGTGGGCGGCCTGGCTGCACTTCGCTCCGCGGGACCGCGGCCAGGGCCGGCTGGCGCGGTTGGTGACCGCCGCCCCGGTGCCGGTGGCGGCCGGGTTCATGGTGCTGGTTTTCGTGGCGTCGATGGTGGCCGGGATCATCCGGCAGTACCCGACCTACTCCAACGGGCTGGCCAACGTCCGGGCGTTCGTCGGGGGCTGCGGGCTGGCCGACGACGTGCTGGTCGAACCCGACCCCAACGCCGGTGTCTTGACCCCGCTGGCCGGCAGGTACGGGCCGCTGGGCCCGTTGGGCGGGGTCGACCCGACCGGGTTCACCCCCGACGGGGTGCCCGAGCACACCGTCGCCGAGGCGGTTCGGGAGACCATCGTCAAACCGGGGGTCGACTACGACTGGGATGCCCCGACGAAGCTCCGGGCGGCCGGCATCAACGGTTCCACCGTGCCGTTGCCCTACGGCCTGGACCCGGCCCGCGTCCCGCTGGCCGGCAGCTACGCCACCGGAGGCCAGCAGCAGAGCCGGCTCACCTCGGCGTGGTACGCGCTGCCACCGGCCGATGACAGCCATCCGCTGGTGGTGGTCACCGCCGCCGGCACCATCGCCGGCAACAGCGTCCTCAACGGGCACACCGACGGCCAGGCCGTGCTGCTGGAGTACGGCACGCCCGGACCGGACGGCGCCCCGGTGTCCGGTGGGCGGCTTCAGCCCTACGACCTCAACGGCGAACAGCCCAAGGCCTGGCGCAACCTGCGCTACCCGCGGGCGCAGATCCCGGCGCAGGCCACCGTGGTGCGGGTGATCGCCGAGGATCTGTCGCTGACGCCCCGGGACTGGATCGCGCTGACCCCGCCGCGGGTGCCGGAACTGCGCACGCTACAGGACTACGTCGGTTCCACCGCGCCGGTGCTGATGGACTGGGCGGTCGGGCTGGCGTTCCCCTGCCAGCAGCCGATGCTGCACGCCAACGGCGTGACGCAGGTGCCCGAGTTCCGGATCACCCCGGACTACGCCGCCAAGAAACAGGACACCGACACCTGGGAGGACGGCGTCAACGGCGGCCTGCTGGGCATCACCGACCTGCTGCTGCGGGCCCAGGTGATGGCGACCTACCTGTCGGCCGACTGGGGCCGCGACTGGGGTTCGCTGCGCCGCTTCGACACCATCGTCGATGCTCAGCCAGCCGATATCGAGCTGGGCAGTGCGGTGCGCAGCGGCTGGTGGTCACCGGGGGAGATCCGGATCAAGGCTTAGCCGGCCGCGTCGGGGGACGCACTACTGCGATGGCACCCCACGCACCCGCACGGAGTGCGCGGGGCCGGCGGTGCGATCACGGGGTGCCAGGCGTCCCGGATGCACCCGGGTTGCCGTAGGTGCTGGATCCGCCCGCCCCGCCGGCGCCGCCGGTGGCGTTCCCGGCCACCGCCGCGGTCGCATCACCGCCGGCACCACCGGCACCACCGTCGTTGTAGTAGCCGGTCCCACCGGTGTTGCCGTCGCCGCCCACAGCCAACCCAACCCCGGCCGTGTCAGCCTTGCCGCCGGCGCCACCGGCACCGCCACGTTGACCATAACCAAAGCCCGGAAGGATGGTGTCCCCGCCGGCCCCGCCATCGCCACCATAGGCATTCCCCGTCGAGGTGACACTGGTGATCGTCGCGGCGCCACCGGTGCCGCCGCTCCCACCAGTCGCGATCTGGCCGCTATAAAACCCACCACCCCCCTGCCCGCCGTTGCCGCCGGCACCACCGACCGCGTCACCCTGTGCCACGCTGCTGGCTTTCCCGCCGCTCCCGCCGTTGCCGCCGTCCCAGAGGGTCGCGGCTCCGCCATTCCCACCGGCGCCACCGGTCGTGGCGGCCGTCGACAGCATGTTGGTGTTCTCGGCGTCGCCACCGTCACCACCGTGCGATCCGTAGTAGCCCCCGTTTCCGGCGGCACCGCCGGCCCCGCCCGTAACGGTGCCGAAGCCGTTGGTGAGTGCGTCCCCGCCGCGGCCACCGTACGCAACCACGTACGCAGATGGTCCGGCGGCGCCACTGGCACCGCCCGCCCCCCCGGTAGCGGCAGCCGTCGATCCGGTGTTGGCAATTTGTGCACTGCCGCCGGCGCCGCCGGCACCGCCCTGCCCGCTGCCCTGGGCAATCCCACCACCGGCGCCACCGGCTCCTCCGGTGACAGCTCCGGTTCCGGCAGAGTAGGCGGACCCGCCGGCGCCGCCGGCGCCGCCCATCGCCCCCGCCCCGCCGTCGCCACCCTTGCCGCCGGTGACGTCGGCCGTCGCGGTACTGCTGGTGATGCTCGCGTCGCCGCCCTTGCCACCACTACCGCCAACCTGTTGGCTACCACTGGCGTCACCGCCTTTGCCGCCGTTCCCGCCGGCCACGTAACCGTTGCCTCCGTTGCCCCCGTCAAAACCGACCGTCCGGTATTGATCCAGCACCACGCTGGCACCGTCACCGCCGTTGCCGCCGCGGCCACTGTTGATGATCGCCGCGATCCCGACGGCTCCGTCGGCACCCCGAACACCACCGGTGCCGCCAACACCGGCCGAACCGCCGGAACCACCACCGCCGGGGATGCTCAGACCGGCATTACCACCGTCGCCGCCGGCGCCGTCCTTGCCGCCGGAGCCTGGGTGATAGACGTTCCCGGCAGCGCCGTCGCCGCCGTTTCCGGGCGTGTTGGAGGCACCGCCGTCGCCGCCGGATCCGCCGTTGCCGTTGATCCCGGCGTTGCCGTGGGCGGCGGTGCCGCCGTTACCGCCGTCGCCGCCACGGCCACCGGCGAACCCGATGGCATCCCCGCCGTCCTGGCCGCGCCCGTTGTTGACCCCGGCGACACCATTCGCACCGTCGCTGCCCGCGATGGCGTCTCCCCCGGCACCACCGGCTCCGCCGGCTCCACCGTTGCCGCCGTTGCCGGACTGAGCGCCGCCCTTACCGCCAGCACCACCGGACCCACCGGCACCACCCACACCGTACTGCGCGGCCGCGCCCGCACCGCCCTTGCCACCGTTGCCACCGTTGCCGGCGTTGCCGGCATCGCCGGCTTTGCCGCCGGTCCCACCGTTGCCACCGGTGACCCCGGCGCCACCCGCGGCGCCGTTGCCCCCGTTACCGCCGTTGCCCCACAGGGCACCGCCGTTACCGCCGGCACCGCCGTTGCCGCCGTCGCCGCCCGCTCCGTTTTGCACGGCCACGCCGGCGCCGCCATTCCCGCCGCTGCCGCCGTCGCCGGACTGAGTGCCGCCGTTACCCCCAGCCCCGCCATTGCCACCGGTGCCAATGGTGCCGTCCAAAAGGACGGTCGCCGAACCGCCGGCACCGCCATTGCCACCGGTACCGATCAGCCCGCCGTTGCCGCCATTGCCGCCGTCGCCGCCGTTGCCCCCGGTCGATAGGTCCAAGCTCCCCTCGGCGCCCGCGCCGCCGTTGCCGCCGTGAACATTGATCACGTCCGGCGCCCGCCCGTCGCTGCCGTCGGCACCCCGGGTGCCGCCGCCGCTGCCGGCCTGCCCGCCGGAGCCGTGCACACCGGCAATGCTGGTGCCCGCATTACCGCCGTCGCCGCCGGCACCGTACTTCCAACCAGAGCCGGGTTGGTACCAAACACCGTCGGCCCCATTGCCACCGTTGCCCGGGGTGCTGGAGTCACCGCCGTTGCCACCATCGCCGCCGTTACCACTGACCCCGGCGCCAACGGCGGCTCCGCCGTTGCCGCCGTTACCGCCGTTGCCGCCGTTGGCATTGCCGCCGTTGCCGCCGCTCCGCAAAAACCCGGCTCCGGTCGCCCCGTCAGCACCCGGAGTCGCGTCGGCGCCGTCCCCGCCGCGTCCGCCGTTGCCGCCATTACCTGCCCCGGTTCCAACGCCGCCGTTTCCAGCATTGCCGCCGGAGCCGCCGCTGCCGCTGCCGACCGCACCGGCACCGCCGTTGCCGCCGTTGCCGCCGTTGCCGTTCAGCAGCCCGCCGTCTCCGCCGTTTCCGCCGTCACCGCCGTCGAGGTGGCCGGCCGTGCCGGCCGCCCCGACGCCGCCGTCACCACCGCGGGCCAGTATTGCGGTGCCGCTGATGCCGTCGGCGCCGTTGCTGCCGCCGGTGCCGCCGGTGCCGGCGAGGCCGCCGAGTCCGCGGGCACCGGCCCTCCCGGTCCAGCCGGATTTGCCGCCGTCGCCGCCGGCGCCGTCACGCCCACCGGAGCCGTTCTGCCCCCACACCCCGACCGCGCCGTTGCCACCATTGCCGCCGGCACCGGCGTTGCCGCCGCTGCCACCCTTGCCACCATCACCGTTGACCCCGGCGCTGCCATGCGCCGCACCACCGGCATTGCCGCCGGCCCCACCACTGCCCCCGGCATAACCGTCACCACCAGTGATGCCGTCACCACCACGCCCGTCATTGGCCCCACCGACCCCGGCCGCACCCGCACCACCCTGGGCGCCGCTGGCGCCGTTGCCGCCGGCCCCGCCCCGGCCACCGTTGCCGCCATCACCAGCCTGGCTGCCACCGGCCCCACCGTTTCCGCCCTTGCCACCGGCACCGCCGTTGCCGATGCCACCCGCGCCGCTACCCCCGTTGCCGCCGTTGCCGCCACTGCCGGTCAGGCCGCCGCCTCCGCCGTTGCCGCCGTCACCACCGGTGCGGTGGGTGCTGTTACCGGCCGCACCCATGCCACCGTTGCCACCACGGGCCAGCGATGCCGCGGCTGCCC
>CAZGGK010000020.1:1529-3921 GCA_964525125.1 uncultured Mycobacterium sp. | reverse complement strand
CATTGCCGCCGTTGCCACCACTGCCCGTCACACCACCAGCACCACCGGCACCGCCGTCACCGCCATCGAGGTGGCCGGCCGTGCCGGCCGCACCCATGCCACCGTTGCCACCACGGGCCAGCGATGCCGCGGCTGCCCCCGTAGCGCCGTCAGCACCATTGCTGCCACCGGTGCCACCGGCCCCGGCCAGCCCGCCGAGTCCGCGGGCACCGGCCACCCCGCCCGCACCCGCAGCACCGCCGTCACCGCCGGCGCCATCACGCCCACCGGAGCCGTTCTGCCCCCACACCCCGACCGCGCCGTTGCCACCATTGCCGCCGGCACCGGCGTTGCCGCCGCTGCCACCCTTGCCACCATCACCGTTGACCCCGGCGCTGCCATGCGCCGCACCACCGGCATTGCCGCCGGCCCCACCACTGCCCCCGGCATAACCGTCACCACCAGTGATGCCGTCACCACCACGCCCGTCATTGGCCCCACCGACCCCGGCCGCACCCGCACCACCCTGGGCGCCGCTGGCGCCGTTGCCGCCGGCCCCGCCCCGGCCACCGTTGCCGCCATCACCAGCCTGGGCACCACCGGCCCCACCGGCACCACCCTTGCCACCGGCACCGCCGGCACTGCCCACACCGGCCGCACCGGCACCACCATTGCCGCCGTTGCCACCACTGCCCGTCACACCACCAGCACCACCGGCACCGCCATTGCCGCCGCTGACGCCCGCGGCGACGGCACTGAAGCCGTCTCCGCCCACACCGCCGTTGCCGACGATCCCGGTGACACCCAGTCCCGCGATCCCCGCAGCACCGGCTTGACCCCCGGCACCGGTGCCGGCCACACCGCCCGCACCGCCGATGCCGGCCATGCCCGGGTCACCGCCGCGGCCACCGGCGCCACCGTCGGGATGTTCGGCGTCCCCGGCCGCACCGGCGCCGCCCTCACCGGGGAGCCCGGCGTCACCGCCGGCCCCGCCCGCACCTCCATTGCCGGCGGTGGCGGGGCGGGCGCCGGCGGCGTCACCAGCGCCGCCGGCGCCACCGACTCCGCCACGGCCGCCGGCGCCACCGCTGCCCCCGGCGGCGCCGCTGGCACCGGGCAGTGTGGCAGCCGCACCGTCGGCGCCGTGGCCGCCGGCGCCACCGGCTCCCCCGAGTCCGCCGACGCCACCGTGGCCGCCTGCCCCCGCGGCACCACCATTGCCACCGGCACCACCATTACCACCGGCACCACCATCCAGGCCGGCGCCGGCGCCCGACGCGGTGTAGCCGGCACCGCCGGCACCGCCGGTTCCACCGGCGCCACCGCTGCCGAGGAACATTCCACCGGCACCACCGCTGCCGCCCGCACCCCCATCACCGCCCGCGGTGAGTGTTTCGGTGCCCGCACCGCCGGCGCCACCGGCGCCGCCGGCGCCACCCATCCCGTAGAAGAAGCCGCCCGCCCCACCGTGGCCCCCGCCGACCCCGCTGGCGCCGAACTCCCCGTCACCACCGGCGTATCCGGCGCCGCCGTCGCCGAACAGCAGTCCTGCGTCGCCCCCATCGGGATGCTCAGCCGTGCCCGCTGCACCGTCGCCGATCAGGTACATCCCGAACAGCTGGTTGACGATACCGCCGACCTGGACGCCCAGTGGACTGTTGAACAAGTCGGCCAGTATCGCACCGAGCGGGTCCCGGTCCAGCTGATCGGGGGGCTGAAGACCGGAGATCGTCAGCCCCGGTGTCACCGCGTCCAGACGGGCAGGTATCGCCTCGAAGCCCAGCTTCGTCAGATCGATCGCGGCGGCGTCGGCCAGTTCAGCGAAGAGCCGGTCCCATGCCGTGGCGTCCAGCAGCACCGAGGGGTCCGCAACCCCGGAGAGCACCCCGGCCACCGGATCGATCAGCGGATCGAAGATGACGTCGATCACATCGGCCTGGGCGGCCGGCATGCCGGCCAGCGGGCCGACCCCGAACGCCACCGCAGCCCCGATCGTAGAAGCCAGGCCGGCCAGTCGCCGCCGCGAGCGGGCGGTTCTCGGCGAGTGCTGCTTTCCGGGTCGCATCCGGCTGAACATCGGTCAACCTCCTGGTTTTCCGCTATCCGAAAGTCTTTTACGGTCCGGCCTCGGCGAGCACCTGCGCGATCTGATCGGGGAGGTAACCGAACAGGGCAGAGAGGAGGCCGTCGAACGGGCTCGTGGTGATGGTGGTGATGTCCATCCGATCCAGGCCGAGGTCGCTGATGAACGTGTCGAGGGAGAGCGTTCCCAGGCCGAGATCACCGAGCAGCGAGGTCAGCGTCAGATCACCCAGACCCAGGTTGCTCAGCAGCGTCGTGAGCCCCAGTCCGCCCAGCCCGACACCGGACAGCAACCCGTCCAGGCTCAGGTCCCCGACACCGAGATCACCCA
>CAZGGK010000020.1:0-1429 GCA_964525125.1 uncultured Mycobacterium sp. | reverse complement strand
ACCCGTCCAGGCTCAGGTCCCCGACACCGAGATCACCCAGCAGCGAGGTCAGGCTCACATCCCCGATGCCGAGGTTGCTCAGCAGCGTGGTCAACCCGACACCGTCCAGACCCAGACCCGACAGCAGCCCACCCAGCCCCAGCCCGCCCAGGCCGACACCGGACAGCAACCCGTCCAGGCTCAGGTCCCCGACACCGAGATCACCCAGCAGCGAGGTCAGGCTGACGTTGCCGATACCGAGGTTTTCCAGCAGATCGCCCAGGGTCAGGCTGCCCATCGGCACAGCGGCCAGGATCTGGTCGAGGCTGAGGTTTCCGGGGCCGAGTTGCTCGAGCAGGGCGCCCAGGGGGGTGTTGCCGACGCCGAGGTTGTCCAGCAGTGTGGTGAGCCCGAGGCCGCTGATACCGACGTTGCTCAGCAGCTGTCCCAGGCCCAGGCCGCCCGGGCCGAGGTTGTTGAGGAGGTCGTGCAGGGTGGTGTTGCCCCAGCCGAGGTTGCCCAGCACCTGGGTCAGCGTGACGTCGCCGATTCCGAGATTGCTGAGCAGTTCGGTCACCCGAATCTCGTCTCGTCCTATGTTTTCCAGGAAGGCGAGCAGGTCGACATTGTAGAAGTCCAGGGCTTTCAGGGTGTCGTCCAGGGTGCCGACCTTGAGCACCGAATTCAGGTCGTAGACGCTGTTCAGCAGGTTCTTGAGGGATAAACTCTGGAGGTAGCTCTCCAGGCCGGGGACATCGGCAAGCAAACCCCATAGCGGGCCGGGCATGACTTTCCACAGCAGCCAGGCCATGTCTACGTTCACGCCGATCGCGGCCAGCAGGCTGCCGACGCCCATGTGCACATTCATCGCGTCCAACAGGTCGCCGGCTTTCCAGTACTGGCCGATCCCGAGCGCATCTACCAACTCGCCGATGGTCAGGTGCTGCAGGCCGATGGCGTCGGTCAGCTCGCCCAGTTGCAACCCCCAGGAGCCCATCGCGCTGAGCAGGCCGTTGAGGCTCATGGTGCCCATGCCGATGTCGCTGAGCATTCCGTTGACGCTGATCCCGCCCAGGCCCATGGCATCCACCAGGCCGGTGAGGCTCATCCCGCTCATCCCCAGCTGGTTCAGCAGGGTTCCGAGGCCGGTGCCGCCCATGCCCAGGTCACCGAGCAGGGTATTGATGCTCAGGCTGTTCATGCCGACGCCGCCCAGCAGGCCTTTCAGGGTCAACCCACCCAGACCCACGGCGTCCACCAGGCCGGTCAGGCTCAACCCGGTCAAGCCGAGGTCCCCGACCAGGTCGCCGAGGCCGACGTTCAGGCCCACCCCGGACAGCAGTCCGTTGAGGGTCATGCCGCCCAAGCCGACCGCGCCGAGCAGCCCGGCCAGGGTGGTGTCGTCCAGGCCGACCTGGGCCAGCATCGCGCCCAGGCCGGTGCCGCCCAG
>CAZGGK010000019.1:0-65328 GCA_964525125.1 uncultured Mycobacterium sp. | reverse complement strand
CGGCACCGACGGCAACGGCGGCAACGCCGGCAGCGGCGGCGACGGCGGCAAGGGCGGGGCCGGCGGAAACGGTGGCAGCGGCGGCGACGCGTCCAACATCCTCGGGTTCTTCGGGATCGCGGGTAAGGGCGCGACCGGCGGCAGCGGCGGCACCGGTGGGTTCGGCGGCAGTGCCGGCACCGTCGGCGCGGCCGGCGGCAACACCGGCAGTGCCGGCAGCGCCGGCAGCAAGGGCGCCGGCGGTGGCACCGGCGCCGCCGGCACCACCGGCAGCGATGGGCACGGCGGCGTCTGACCGGTTGTGCGGGCCCGGTAACGCCGATTCAACAAATTGCCGCACGGCAGCAAAGGCTCGGAAACGCGCCCTTAACGCACGCCGCGCAGACTTACCGGTATGAAACGGTTACTCCTGCTAGCGGGCCTGACCGCCATGTTCGGGCTGGCCATTCCCGCGCACGCCGAACCGGGCGACGACGGCCGGTTCCTCGCCACTCTCTCCGGGGCGGGACTGAGCCATCGCGGCACCGACCAGATCACCGTCTCGGCGGGCAAGGCCGTGTGCCAGCTGATGGACGCCGGCCTGACGCCGATGGACACCGTCACCGCCGTGCAGTCAACCAACCCGGGCTTCACGCTGGACGCGGCCGCGCAGTTCGCGGCGATCTCGGCGAGCCACTACTGCCCGGAACATCTGTAGCGGCGACGGATGTCGCGGCACGCTCAGCGCCGGACGGCGGTGACGGTGATGACGTTGCGGAAGGCTGCCAGCGGGTCGTCGTCGGGGAATTCGCGGCCGTATTCGGCGTACAGTTCGCGGCGTGGCCGGGCGGTCACCTGCCAGCCGAGGTCGGTGAGATAGTCGACGACGTTGTGGCGGTCCCCGTCGTAGAACAACTCGGTCATGTCGAGGCCGTAGCCGTACTTGCGCCACTGGTCGGTCAGCGCGCGCGCCCGTTCGGCGAGGTTGCCCCCGGCATCGGGATGGTATTCGGTGGCCAGCCGGCTGCCGGGTGCGCTGAGCGCGGTGATGTCGTCGAACAATCGGTCCTGAGCGTCCGGCGGTAGGTACATCAGCAGGCCCTCGGCGCTCCACGCCGACGGTTGTGTGGCGTCGAAACCGCTGTGGCGCAATGCCTTCGGCCAGTCGTCCCGCAGGTCGATGCCGACCGTGCGACGCGCTGCCGCGGGTTCGGCGCCCAGCGCCGCCAGGGCGGCGGTCTTGAAGGCGATCACCTGCGGTTGATCGACCTCGTACACCGTGCTGCCGGCCGGCCAGGTCAGGCGGTAGGCGCGCGAGTCCAGTCCCGCGGCCAGGATCACCGATTGGCGCGGGTGGGCGTCGTTGAAGAACTCGTCGAAGAACCGGGTTCGCACCGCCAGCGAGGTGGTCATCCGTCGCAACTCGACAACGTGGTCGGCGGCCCCGTCGAGGTCGGCGATGTCGCCGTCGACCAGGCGGGTGAAGAAGTCGATGCCGACCGCACGCACCAGTGGCGCGGCGAACGGGTCTTTGATGATGGGGTCCGATTCGGCGCTGGCCAGTGCCCGCGCTGCGGCCACCATGGTGGCAGTGGCGCCCACGCTGGAGGACAGATCCCAGGTGTCGTTGTCGGTGCGGGTCATAACACTGACGACTCCTATTGCTTAGTTGATATAACGAACTATAGTCGACAGTACGCTCCGCGACCGCCCCGGCCATGCCATCGCAACAGTTCATCTCGTAGACTGCTTGACGCGCCTTACCCACACGGGACCGCGCAGCTGGCCTGCTTGCCGGCGCAGCACCACAGGACTACCCGACGCTGGTCAGACCAGCCCATTGGAACGCCGAGACCAGAGTTCGGCTGCGCAGGAGGAAGAGTGCTCTCGGCTTTCATCTCGTCACTGCGGACAGTCGATCTGAGGAAGAAGATCCTCTTCGCGCTCGGCCTCATCGTGTTGTACCGCCTCGGTGCGGCGATCCCGTCGCCGGGGGTGAACTACCCGAACGTGCAGAAGTGCATCGCCCAGGTCAGCGGTGGTGACGCGGCGCAGGTCTACTCGCTGATCAACCTGTTCTCCGGCGGTGCGCTGCTGCAGCTGACCGTCTTCGCGATCGGCGTGATGCCCTACATCACCGCCAGCATCATCGTGCAGCTGCTCACCGTGGTCATCCCGCGGTTCGAGGAACTGCGCAAAGAGGGCCAGTCCGGTCAGAACAAGATGACCCAGTACACCCGCTACCTGACCGTCGCGCTGGCCATCCTGCAGGCCACCAGCATTGTGGCGCTGGCCGCCAACGGCGGCCTGCTGCAGGGCTGCAGCCTGGACATCATCGCCGACCAGAGCATCTTCGGCTTGATCGTGATCGTGCTGGTGATGACGGCCGGCGCCACCCTGGTGATGTGGATGGGCGAGCTGATGACCGAGCGCGGCATCGGCAACGGCATGTCACTGCTGATCTTCGTCGGTATCGCCGCCCGGATCCCGATCGAGGGCAAGACCATCCTGGACAGCCGCGGGGGGCTGGTCTTCACCATGGTGTGCGCGGCCGCACTGATCATCGTGGTGGGCGTCGTCTTCGTCGAGCAGGGCCAGCGCCGGATCCCGGTGCAGTACGCCAAGCGGATGGTCGGCCGGCGCATGTACGGCGGCACCTCGACCTACCTGCCGCTGAAGGTCAACCAGGCCGGCGTGATCCCGGTGATCTTCGCGTCGTCGCTGATCTACATCCCGCAGTTGGTCACCCAGTTGGTTCGCGGCGGCCGAGGGGGAAGCAGTTGGTGGGACAAGTTCGTCAGCACCTACCTGTCCGACCCGTCGAACATCGCCTACATCGCGCTCTACTTCGGCCTGATCATCTTCTTCACCTACTTCTACGTGTCGATCACGTTCAACCCCGACGAGCGCGCCGACGAGATGAAGAAATTCGGCGGGTTCATTCCCGGTATCCGGCCGGGCCGGCCCACCGCGGACTACCTGCGCTACGTGCTGAGCCGGATCACCCTGCCGGGGTCGATGTACCTGGGCATCATCTCGGTGCTGCCCAACCTGTTCCTGCAGATGGGTAACACCGGAACGGTGCAGAATCTGCCGTTCGGCGGCACCGCGGTGCTGATCATGATCGGCGTCGGGCTCGACACCGTCAAACAGATCGAAAGCCAGCTCATGCAGCGCAACTACGAAGGATTCCTCAAGTGAGAGTGATTCTGCTGGGCCCACCCGGGGCCGGGAAAGGCACCCAGGCCGTCCGGTTGGCCGAGAAGCTGGGTGTCCCGCAGATCTCCACCGGGGACCTCTTCCGCAGCAACATCGCCGCCGGCACCGAACTGGGCCGACAGGCCAAGCAGTATCTGGACGCCGGGGATCTGGTGCCGAGCGAGTTGACCAACGCGCTGGTGGCCGACCGGATCGATGATGCCGACGCCGCGCAGGGTTTCATCCTGGACGGCTATCCCCGGTCGGTCGAGCAGGCCAGGGCGCTGCACGACATGCTGGAAGCGCGCAACAAGCGCCTCGACGCGGTGCTGGAGTTGCGGGTCAGCGAGCGGGAGCTGCTCAAGCGGCTGCAGGAGCGTGGCCGGGCCGACGACACCGCCGAGGTCATCCATAATCGGATGAACGTCTACCGGGAAGAGACCGCGCCACTGCTGGACTACTACCAGGAAGAGCACGAACTCAAGACCGTGGATGCGATTGGCAGCCTCGACGAGGTGTTCGAGCGCGCATTGCAGGCCCTGGGGCAGTAGGTGATCCGGCTGCCGCAGCGGCGCAAGCACAAGGTGGTGCCCCAGCGCAGCGAGGGCGAGCTTGACGCGATGGCTGCGGCCGGGGCGGTGGTGGCCGCCGCGTTGCAGGCGGTGCGTGCGGCCGCCGTCGCCGGGGCGTCCACCCTGAGCCTGGACGAGGTGGCCGAATCGGTGATCCGAGCCGCGGGCGCCACTCCGTCGTTCCTCGGCTATCACGGCTATCCGGCGTCGATCTGCGCGTCGGTCAACGACCGGGTGGTGCACGGCATCCCGGCGTCGGCCGAGCTACTGGCACCCGGTGACCTGGTGTCCATCGACTGCGGGGCGATCATCGACGGTTGGCACGGCGATGCCGCGATCACCTTCGGCGTCGGGCGGTTGACGGCCGGCGACGAAAGCTTGTCGACGGCCACCCGGCAGGCGATGGAAGCCGGGATCGCGGCGATGCTGCCAGGCAACCGGCTCGGCGACGTCTCACACGCCATCGAGTGCGGTGCGCGCGCCGCCGAAGCCGCGTACGGCCGCAAGTTCGGCTTGGTCGCCGGGTACGGCGGCCACGGTATCGGCCGGGAGATGCACATGGACCCGTTCCTGCCCAACGAGGGGCCACCCGGGCGGGGGCCGTTGCTGACTGCGGGCTCGGTGCTGGCGATCGAACCGATGCTTACCCTGGGGACCACCAAGACCGTCATACTCGAAGACCAGTGGACGGTCGTCACCGCCGACGGATCACGAGCCGCGCACTGGGAGCACACCGTGGCGGTGACCGAAGACGGGCCCAGAATCCTCACGCTGGCTTGATCTCGGTGTCTGTCTTCCGGCCCGACAACCCCGACCCGATCGCGGTGGCGCGGGCGAACTGGGAGCGTGCCGGCTGGGCCGACGTGGCCGATGGAATGGTCGCGGTGACCTCGGTGATGCGGGCCCACCAGATTCTGCTGGCCCGGGTCGAAGCGGCGCTGCGGCCGTACCAGCTGAGCTTCTCCCGTTTCGAGCTGCTGCGGCTGCTGGCCTTCAGCCGCACCGGCGCCCTGCCGATCGCCAAGGCCTCCGACCGGTTGCAGGTGCACGTCACCAGCGTCACCCATGCGATCCGCCGACTGGAGGCCGCCGGCCTGGTGGAACGCCTGCCGCACCCCACCGACGGCCGCACCACCCTGGTGTCGATCACCGAGTTGGGCCGCTCGACGGTGCAGGATGCGACGATCACCCTGAACGAGCAGGTGTTCGCCGACATCGGGATGTCGGTGCGCGAGTCGCGAGCGCTGTCATCGGCGATCGAAACCCTGCGCCACCACGCCGGGGACTTCTAACGCCGAACAGTTCCCCGCAAGCGGTGGACTGTTCGGGGCGGGGCCTAGCCGCGCAGCGCCTCGATGACGGCGCTGAAGTCCTGTGCGGCATGCCCTTCGGCGAACGCGGCGTAGATCTTCGCGGCGTGGCTGCCCAACGGCGCCGACGACCCAGTGGACGTCACCGCGTCCATCGCCAGGCCCAGGTCCTTGTTCATCAGGGCAGTGGCGAATCCGGGTGCGAAGCCGTGGTTGGCCGGCGACGTGGGCACCGGTCCGGGCACCGGACAGTTGGTGTGCAGTGCCCAGCAGTTGCCGGTGGCGCCGGTCATCACGTCGAAGAGCGACTGTGCCGACAGGCCCAGGTGCTCGGCCAACACGAACGCCTCGGCCACCGCGATCTGCTGCACGGCCAGCACCATGTTGTTGCAGATCTTGGCGGCCTGGCCCGCACCGGCCTCGCCGCAGTGAGTGATCTTGCGCGCCATGGGTTCCAACACCGGGGTGGCCTGCCGCAGCGCGGATGCGTCACCGCCGACCATGAAGGCCAGCGTGCCCGCGACCGCTCCGGCCACCCCGCCGGAGACGGGTGCGTCCAGCTGGGCGAAGCCGTGTGAGCCGGCCAGCGCGTGCAGGTCCCGGGCGTCGGCGACGGAGACGGTGGAACTGTCGACGAACAGCGCGCCCGGTTTGGCGGCCGGCAGGATCTCGGCGTAGCCGGCTTTGACCGCAGCGCCGTCGGGCAGCATCGTGATGACCACGTCGGCGCCGGCGACCGCGTCGGCACCGCTGTCACAGACGGTGACCCCGTTCGCGCGCGCCGTGCCGGCCGCGGCCGGGACCGGATCGAAGCCGTGTACCCGGTGTCCGGCGGTGACCAGGTTCGCCGCCATCGGACCGCCCATGTGGCCCAGTCCCAGAAAAGCAACGTGCGTCATCGAATCTCCTATGTGCCGGCCCGGGCCCGGGCGGCTTCGGCCCGGCCGATGACCACCCGCATGATCTCGTTGGTGCCCTCCAGGATGCGGTGCACGCGCAGATCCCGGACGATTTTCTCGCACCCGTACTCGCGCAGATACCCGTAGCCGCCGTGCAGCTGCAGCGCCTGATCGGCCACCTCGAAACAGGCGTCGGTGACGTAGCGTTTGGCCATCGCGCACAATTGCACCTTGTCGGGCGCATCTTCGTCCAGTGCGGTGGCCGCTCGCCACAGCAGCAGCCGCGAGGTCTCCAGGGCGGTGGCCATGTCGGCCAGGGTGAACCGGATGGTGGGCTCGTCGAGCAGTGCGCCGCCGAAGGCCGCCCGGTCGGCCAGGTAGCTGCCGGTCTTGTCGAAGGCGCACTGCGCGCCGCCCAGCGAGCAGGCCGCGATGTTGATCCGGCCGCCGTTGAGGCCGTTCATCGCGATGGAGAATCCGGTGCCCTCGCCCTCGGGGCCGCCGAGCATTGCCTCGGCGGGCACCCGCACACCCTCGAAGATCACCTGGGCGGTGGGCTGGGCGTGCCAGCCCATCTTCTGCTCGTGGACACCGAAGCTCAGTCCCGGTGTGTCCTTTTCGACGATGAAGGTGGAGATGCCGCGTGGCCCCTCGCCACCGGTGCGGGCCATCACCACGTACACGTCGGAGACCCCGGCGCCGGAGATGAACTGCTTGACACCGTCGAGCACATAATCGTCACCGTCCCGGACCGCCCGGGTGCTCAGTGCGCCGGCATCGGAGCCCGCACCCGGTTCGGTCAGGCAGTAGCTGGCGATGGCATCCATCGAAGCCAGCCGGGGCAGCCAGCTCCGGCGCTGGTCGGCGGTGCCGTAGCTGTCGACCATCCAGGCGCACATGTTGTGGATGGACAGGTAGGCGGCGATGACCGGGTCGGCGGCGGACAGCGCCTCGAAGATCCGCACCCCGTCCAGCCGGCGCAGCCCGCTGCCACCGGTGTCCTCGCGGCAGTAGATGGCTGCCATTCCCAGCTCGGCGGCCTCGCGCAGCACGTCGACCGGAAAATGGCCGGTGGCATCCCATTCCAGCGCGTGCGGTGCAATTCGCTTGTCGGCGAACGCCGTTGCCGTCTCGACGATCACCCGCTCTTCACTGCTCATGGAGGTCATCGCGGTCCCTATTGCATTGTCGGCATGTGGAATTCCGCGCCGTCCTTGATGCCCGACGGCCAGCGCTGGGTGATGGTCTTGACCTTGGTGTAGAACGCGATCGACGCGGTGCCGTGCTGGTTGAGGTCACCGAACCCGGAGCGCTTCCAGCCGCCGAAGCTGTGGTAGGCCACCGGGACCGGGATCGGCACGTTCACCCCGACCATGCCGACCTGCACCCGGGAGCAGAAGTCGCGGGCGGTGTCGCCGTCGCGGGTGAAGATCGCCACCCCGTTGCCGTACTCGTGCTCGGACGGAAGCCGCAGTGCCTCTTCGTAGTCGTGGGCGCGGACGATGCACAGCACCGGTCCGAAGATCTCATCGGTGTAGATCGACATCTCCGGGGTGACGTGGTCGAACAGGGTCGGGCCGACGAAGAACCCGTGCTCCAGGTTGGCTTCCCCGAACTGCATTTCGGTGCTGCCGCGGTCGCGGCCGTCGACCACCAGTTCGGCGCCGGCAGCCGCCCCGGCGTCGATGTAGCCGCGGACCCGTTCCAGGGCGGCGGCGGTGACCAGCGGCCCGTAGTCGGCCTTGGGGTCCAGGCTGTGGCCGACGCGCAGGTTGTTGACGCGCTCGGTCAGCCGGGCCCGCAACCGCTCGGCGGTCTGCTCGCCGACCGGCACCGCGACGCTGATCGCCATGCAGCGCTCGCCGGCGCTGCCGTAGCCGGCCCCCACCAGCGCGTCGACGGCCTGGTCCAGATCGGCGTCGGGCATCACGATCATGTGGTTCTTCGCCCCGCCGAAGCACTGGGCGCGTTTGCCGTTGGCGGTCGCCGTGGCGTAGATGTACTGCGCGATCTCGGTGCTGCCGACGAAGCCGACCGCGGCGATGGCGGGGTGGTGCAGCAGGGCGTCGACCGCCTCCCTGTCGCCGTGCACCACCTGCAGCACCCCCGGCGGCAGCCCGGCCTGCACGAACAACTCGGCCAGTCGCACCGGCACCGACGGATCCCGCTCGGAGGGCTTGAGGATGAACGCGTTCCCGCAGGCCAGCGCGGGTCCGGCCTGCCAAAGCGGGATCATCGCCGGGAAGTTGAACGGGGTGATCCCGGCCACCACGCCCAGTGGCTGACGCAGCGAGAAGACGTCGATGCCCGGACCGGCGCCCTCGGTGTGCTCACCCTTGAGCAGATGCGGGATGCCGACGCAGAACTCGATCACCTCGATGCCGCGCTGAATGTCGCCGCGCGAATCCTCAAGCGTCTTGCCGTGCTCCCGGGACAACAACTCCGCCAACTCATCGGCATGCGCGTTGACCAGGTCGATGAAACGCATCATCACCCGGGCGCGGCGCTGCGGGTTGTAGGCCGCCCAGTCCCGCTGCGCGATGACGGCAGACGCCACCGCGGCGTCGACCTCCGATTGGCCGGCCATCGGCAGTTTCGCCTGGACCGCACCGGTGTTCGGATCGAACACCTCGACGGTCCGTGGCGCCTGCCCGGCCGTGCGGTGCCCGTCGATGAAATGCGGAATCTGTGTGGTCATGACTTTCCCGTCGATCGCGAATACTGCCCCCAGGATACTAGGACATCCTAGTAAATGCGATCAGTGGATGGCAAGGGTGAAGAAATTCATGGAACCGGGGTCGCCGCCGCGGCCGGCTACGGGCTGGCGGCCACCATCGGGCTTGTCGCCGCCGTCGACGGCATGGGTATTCGCCCGCCGGCTGTGGTCATCCTGCCCGCCGCGCGCACCGCGCTGTCGATGCGGCGGCGCGGCGCCCTGGCCGTCCGCTGCGCCGCCGGCCACGAAAAGAACCGGCTTCCTCGGTTGCGTCACCGTGGTGACCGGCGTGCTGTCGGTCATCTGGTTCGTGGTCATCGTCAACACTTCCACCGGCGTGCTCACCGATCTCGTTGCCGGTGTCGGGCTGCTGGTATGTCTGTACTGCGCATTCGCCGGCCCGCCGTGCGCCATCCCTTTCCGTCGCGGACACCGCATGGTTGCCGGTGGCCTGTCCGGCGCTTCGGTGAGCCTCTGGCCACCGCGCAGAGATGCGAGCGGCGCGCACGCTATCACCGACTCGGGGGAACCCAGGCGGGCAGCACACCCGCCGCGCGGACCTCGGCGAGGGTGGGTGCGGAGGCGTCGCGCTCGCTGCGCACCAATGGGTGCTTCCTGGGCCAGTCGATGCCGATCTCTGGGTCGGTGGCATCCACGGTGTGCTCGCGGGCCGGGTTGTACTCCGCCGAGCACAGATACATCACCGTCGAGTTATCTTGCAGCGCAAGGAAGCCGTGCGCCAATCCGGCGGAGAGGTACACCGATCGGTGCTCGCCGGTATCCAGCAGCACCGAATCCCAATGCCCGAATGTCGGTGAGCCCACCCGGATGTCGACGACGACATCGAACACCGAGCCGGACACGCAGCTCACGTATTTCGCCTGTCCCGGCGCTTCGGCGAAGTGCAGGCCGCGCAGCACGCCGGCTGACGACACCGAGCAGTTGGCCTGATGCAGGTCGAACCGGTGGCCGGTCAGCGCGGTGAACTCGCGGTCGGTGAACCATTCGAAGAACAGCCCGCGGGAATCGTGATGCTGCTGCGGGGTCAGCTCCCAGGCGCCCGAGACGGCCAGTTCGCGTGCCGCCACTTCACCGGCCCCGCTCGTCGTAGCGGGATTCGGTGTCGTCTTTCAGTGGTGCCCACCAGGATTCGTTGTCCCGGTACCAGTCGATGGTGGCTTGCAGGCCCGCTTCGAAGTCGGTGTGCCGAGGTTTCCAGCCCAGCTCGTCGCGCAGCGCCGAGGGGTCGATGCCGTAGCGCAGGTCGTGGCCGGCCCGGTCGGCGACGTGGTCGAAATCGTTCGCGTCGCGGCCCATCAGGCGCAGGATCGTCTGCAGCACATTCAGATTGTCGTGTTCGCCGTCGGCGCCGATCAGGTACGTGCGGCCGGCCCGGCCGTGCTCGAGGATCTGCCGGACCGCGTTGTTGTGGTCGTCGACGTGGATCCAGTCGCGCACGTTGGCGCCGGTGCCGTACAACTTGGCTCGCCGGCCGGTCAGCAGGTTGGTGATCTGGCGCGGGATGAACTTCTCCACATGCTGGAACGGGCCGTAGTTGTTGGAGCAGTTCGAGATGGTCGCGCGCACTCCGTACGAGCGCACCCAGGCCCGCACCAGCAGGTCGGCGGCGGCCTTGGTCGCGGAGTACGGGCTGGAGGGGTTGTACGGGGTGGCCGCGGTGAACCGGTGCGGGTCGTCGAGCGCCAGATCGCCATAGACCTCGTCGGTGGACACGTGGTGCAGCCGTACACCGTGCCGGCGGACCGCCTCCAGCACGGTGAACGTGCCGACCACGTTGGAACGCAGAAACGGCTCCGGCTCGGCCAGCGCGTTGTCGACATGGGTCTCGGCGGCGAAGTGCACCACCGCGTCGGCCTCGCCGACCAGGGTCGCGACCAGTTCGGCGTCGGTGACGTCGCCCTGCACCAGCCGGATGTCGCCGGCGATGGCGGCCAGCGATTCCCGGCTGCCGGCGTAGGTCAGCGCGTCGAGCACCGTAACCGTCACTTCGGGGCACTCGGCCAGCGTGCTGTGCACGAAGTTGGCCCCGATGAACCCGGCGCCGCCGGTGACCAGCAACCGCATGGTGGCAACCCTAACGGGGGTTCGGCAACACCGCCTGCTACGACCGTGAAACCCGCGGCGTCAACCCCAGCGGCCCGGCCAGCTCGGTCAGGGTCGGCAGCAGCCGTTTCCAGCCGCCCAGCACCTGGATGGCCACGTGGTCGGCGCCGGACTCCAGGTGCTCGGCCAGTCGGGCGGCGACGGCGTCGGGTGCGCCGTAGGCGACCACGGCGTCGATCAGCCGGTCGCTGCCGGGCGGGCACACGTCCTCGGCTCCGAAGCCGAGCCGGCGCCAATTCCCGACGTAGTTGGACAGGCCCAGGTAGAAGCCGACCGCGTCGCGTCCGGCGGCGCGGGCCTCGTCGGCGTCGGTCGACAACACCACCTTGTGTTCGGGCGCCAGGAACGCCGACGGTCCGACCAGCTCACGGGCGTGAGCCGTGTGCTCCGGGGTGGTCAGGTAGGGGTGGGCCCCGGCGCTGCGCTCCGCCGCCAGTAGCAGCACCCGCGGGCCCAGCGCGGCGATGACGCGGCGGCGGGTCGGCACCGAGGTCGCGTCCAGGGCGTCGAGGTAGGTCGCCAGGGCCTGGCGGGGCGAACGGTACTGCCGGGTGACCTCGGGGTGGCCGACACCGATCCCGAGCAGGAACCGGCCCGGGTGGGTCGCTTCGATGCGATGAAAGGACTCGGCCACCGCGTCTGCCGGTGCGGTCCAGATGTTGACGATCCCCGTGGCCACCTGCAGGGTCGACGTCGCCGCGAGGATCGGTTCGACGAACGCGAGGCCGGCCGCCGGCGAACCGCCGACCCAGACGGCGCCGTAGCCCAGCTCTTCGATCGCAACGGCCTGCTCTGGCGTCGGTGGGCCGGCGGTCCATACGCCGAACCTGCCGAGGCCGGGTTTGAACGCTGTCATGTCCTCGAGCCTGTCAGCTCCGGACGCCGGCGGCCAGGGGTCGGGCCGTTCGGTCCTGGCGATTTTGGCGCCCGGCGACGATACGGGTACCCTGGGACAACGGTGCGGCGTTCGCGTCGGCTCTTGCGTGCCCTGTCTGAAGGATTTTCCCGGAATTTCCTGCCACCGGCTCACGTTTTGCAGTCGCGGCCGGCGCTGCGCCAAGACGGGCGCGAGAAACAACAGGTAATCGCAGGACGCTCAGGACGCTAAGGAATGTAGAGGATCGCCGGAAAGTAATGGCCAAAAAAGACGGTGCCATCGAGGTCGAGGGCCGAGTGATCGAGCCACTGCCCAACGCGATGTTTCGCATTGAGCTGGAGAACGGTCACAAGGTGCTCGCCCACATCAGCGGCAAGATGCGGCAGCACTACATCCGTATCCTGCCGGAGGACCGGGTCGTGGTGGAGTTGTCGCCGTACGACCTGTCCCGTGGCCGCATCGTCTACCGCTACAAGTAGTCTCGCGTAGTTCCGGCCCGATCAGACGTCAACCATCGATAGAACAGGATTCACCAGCCGTGAAGGTCAACCCGAGTGTCAAGCCGATTTGTGACAAGTGCAGGGTGATCCGTCGGCATGGGCGGGTCATGGTGATCTGCTCGGACCCACGACACAAGCAGCGGCAGGGCTAGCGCGCCGGGGTTGCAACTGCGGCCCGAACTGCAGCCTGCGTCACGCACTACACAACTCAATGCAGACCTCCCAGTACCACTGAGCGGATACGCCGCTCGGCAACGCCCGGGCCGGAGGCCGGGCCCCGGATCAGTTCAGGCCGGGAACGGGCTGGGATCAGACCTCCGCAACGAAAAAGAGGAACGCCACCCATGGCTCGACTAGTGGGCGTCGATCTCCCCCGCGACAAGCGGATGGAGATCGCGCTGACCTACATCTACGGCATCGGTCGTACCCGATCCAACGAGATTCTCGCCGCCACCGGTATCGACAAGGACCAGCGCAGCAAGGACCTGACCGACGAGCAGCTCACCCACCTGCGTGACTACATCGAGGCCAACCTGAAGGTGGAGGGCGACCTGCGCCGCGAGGTGCAGGCCGACATCCGCCGCAAGATCGAGATCGGCTGCTACCAGGGCCTGCGGCACCGTCGCGGGCTGCCGGTGCGCGGTCAGCGGACCAAGACCAACGCGCGTACCCGCAAGGGCCCCAAGCGCACCATCGCCGGTAAGAAGAAGGCCAGGTAACCCCCATGCCACCAGCAAAAAAAGGGCAGGCAACGTCCGCTAAGAAGGGGGCCAAGGGTCAGAAGACCCGGCGGCGGGAGAAGAAGAACATCCCGCACGGCGCCGCCCACATCAAGAGCACCTTCAACAACACGATCGTGACGATCGCCGACCCGCAGGGCAACGTCATCGCCTGGGCGTCGTCGGGTCACGTCGGTTTCAAGGGTTCCCGCAAGTCCACGCCGTTCGCGGCGCAGCTGGCCGCCGAGAACGCCGCCCGCAAGGCACAGGAGCACGGCGTCAAGAAGGTCGACGTGTTCGTGAAGGGGCCCGGTTCGGGCCGCGAAACCGCGATCCGCTCGCTGCAGGCCGCCGGCCTCGAGGTGGGCGCGATCTCCGATGTCACGCCGCAGCCGCACAACGGCTGCCGTCCGCCCAAGCGGCGACGGGTCTAGGGAGGATAAGCACAGATGGCTCGATACACCGGACCGGCGACCCGCAAGTCGCGGCGCTTGGGCGTCGACCTGATCGGCGGCGACCAGGCATTCGAGAAGCGGCCCTATCCGCCCGGCCAGCACGGCCGTGCCCGGATCAAGGAGAGCGAATACCGGCTGCAGCTGCAGGAGAAGCAGAAGGCCCGCTTCACCTACGGCGTGATGGAGAAGCAGTTCCGTCGCTACTACGAGGAGGCGGCCCGCCGGGGCGGCAAGACCGGCGATGAGCTGCTGCGCATCCTGGAGGGCCGGCTGGACAACGTGGTCTACCGCGCCGGCCTGGCCCGGACCCGCCGGATGGCCCGCCAACTGGTCAGCCACGGGCACTTCACGGTCAACGGCGTCAAGGTGGACGTTCCCAGCTACCAGGTGGCGCAGTACGACATCATCGACGTGCGCGACAAGTCGCTGAACACGGTGCCGTTCCAGATCGCCCGGGAGACCCAGGGCGACCGGCCGGTCCCCGGCTGGCTGCAGGTGGTGGGGGAGCGGCAGCGCATCCTGATCCACCAGTTGCCCGAACGCGCCCAGATCACCGTCCCGCTCGCCGAGCAGCTGATCGTCGAGTTCTATTCCAAGTAGCACCCGGTGCCGTTCGGTACCGGTGGACCGGCATCAAATAGCGGGTGCCGAGAAGGAGATGAAGTAACACCATGTTGATCTCGCAGCGTCCCACGCTGTCCGAAGAGGTCGTCGCCGACAACCGCTCGCAGTTCATCATCGAGCCGCTGGAACCCGGCTTCGGCTACACCCTGGGTAACTCGTTGCGGCGCACCCTGCTGTCGTCGATTCCGGGGGCAGCGGTCACCAGCATCCGCATCGACGGTGTGCTGCACGAGTTCACCACCGTTCCCGGGGTCAAGGAAGACGTCACCGACATCATCTTGAACCTCAAGAGCCTGGTGGTCTCCTCCGACGAGGACGAGCCGGTCACCATGTACCTGCGCAAGCAGGGTCCGGGTGCGGTCACCGCCGGCGATATCGTCCCGCCGGCCGGGGTGACGGTCCACAACCCCGACATGCACATCGCGACGCTCAACGACAAGGGCAAGCTCGAGGTGGAGCTGATCGTCGAGCGCGGCCGCGGTTACGTTCCGGCCGTGCAGAACAAGGCCTCCGGCGCCGAGATCGGCCGGATCCCGGTCGACTCCATCTACTCGCCGGTGCTCAAGGTCACCTACAAGGTGGAGGCCACCCGGGTCGAGCAGCGCACCGACTTCGACAAGCTGGTGCTGGACGTGGAGACCAAGAACTCCATCAGCCCGCGCGACGCGCTGGCCTCGGCCGGCAAGACGCTGGTCGAATTGTTCGGTCTGGCACGGGAACTCAACGTCGACGCGGAAGGCATCGAGATCGGCCCGTCGCCGGCCGAGGCCGACCACATCGCGTCGTTCGCACTGCCGATCGACGACCTCGACCTGACCGTCCGGTCCTACAACTGCCTCAAGCGCGAGGGTGTGCACACCGTCGGCGAGCTGGTCACCCGCACCGAGTCCGACCTGCTCGACATCCGCAACTTCGGCCAGAAGTCCATCGACGAGGTCAAGGTCAAGCTGCACCAGCTGGGCCTGTCCCTCAAGGACAGCCCGGCCAGCTTCGACCCGTCGCAGGTCGCCGGTTACGACATCGCCACCGGCACCTGGTCTGCCGACGGCGGGTACGACGAGCCGGACTACGCCGAAACCGAACAGCTTTAGTCTCCAGACGAGAACAGGAGCGTCAGCAATGCCCAAGCCCACCAAGGGTCCGCGCCTCGGCGGGTCGTCCTCACATCAGAAGGCGATACTGGCCAATCTGGCCACGTCGCTGTTCACCCACGGCCGGATCAAGACCACCGAGCCCAAGGCTCGGGCGCTGCGGCCCTACGCCGAGAAGCTGATCACGCACGCCAAGAAGGGTGCGCTGCACAACCGGCGCGAGGTGCTCAAGAAGATCCGGGACAAGGACGTGGTGCACTCGCTGTTCGCCGAGATCGCCCCGCACTTCGCCGACCGCAACGGCGGCTACACCCGGATCATCAAGGTCGAACCGCGTAAGGGCGACAACGCCCCGATGGCTGTGATCGAACTGGTCCGGGAGCGCACCGTCACCTCGGAGGCCGACCGGGCCCGCCGGTCGGCGGCGGCGCAGACGGCTGCCAAGGCCACCGCGAAGCCCGCCGACGAAGCGGCCCCGGCGCCGGCCGAGGAGTCGCAGGCGGAGTCCGCCCCGGAACCGGCGGCGGCCGCCGAAACGGCCGAGACCGTCCAAGCCGTCGAGGCCGCTGAGGACACCGACGAGGCCTGACACCGTCGCCGAGTCGGTTCGAATTCGGCTCGACATCGCCTACGACGGAACCGAATTCGCCGGCTGGGCGACACAGGCCGGTCAGCGCACCGTTGCCGGCGTGCTCGACGAGGCATTGGCGACCGTGTTCCGTACGCCGGTCCGGTTGTTCGCTGCCGGCCGCACCGACACCGGCGTGCACGCCACCGGTCAGGTAGCGCACATCGATATCCCGAAATCGGCTTTGGGGCATGCGTATCCGCGTACTCATCGGGATGGCGAGGCCGAATTTCTGCCGTTGGTACGGCGATTGGCCCGCTTCCTGCCGCCGGATGTCCGAGTGCTGGAGGTGGTGCGGGCCGCCCCCGGCTTCGACGCCCGGTTCTCGGCGCTGCGGCGACACTACCTCTACCGGCTGTCCACCGCGCCCTACGGGGTGAAACCGCAAGAGTCGCGTTTCATCACCGCGTGGCCGCGTCCACTGGATATCGAGGCGATGGCCGCAGCATCGCGGGACCTGTTGGGATTGCACGATTTCGCGGCATTCTGCCGGCACCGCGACGGTGCGACCACGATCCGCGATCTGCAGCGACTCGACTGGACCCGGGATGGTGACCTCATCACCGCGCAGATCAGCGCCGACGCGTTCTGCTGGTCGATGGTGCGCTCCCTGGTCGGTGCCCTGCTGGCGATCGGCGAGCGGCGGCGCACCGCGTCCTGGTGTCGTGACCTGTTGTCGGCGACCAGCCGGTCCAGTGACTTCACCGCCGCACCGGCGCGCGGGCTGACGCTGGTCGGCGTGGACTATCCACCCGATGACCAGTTGGCGGCGCGGGTGGCGGTCACCCGCGCGCTGCGGGAGAACGACTGAACAACCGGGTCGTGCACAGGCCTAGAGCCGGGCGGCGACGAACGCCGCGGCCTGGCTGGTCAGGCCGGTCTGCACATACGCGGTGTGCGCGCTCCAGCTGCGGCCCAGCGAGCAGACCGGGTCGTTGCCGGTGCACACGTCGATGGTCTTCGCCGCGAACTGCGGGCTCAACACGGTCGACATCTCGCCCAGGTGCTTGGAAGGATTGCCGAACAGAGCCACGGCGGCCACCCGGTCGGCGGTCTCCGGCGGCAGCGGCCGGCTGACGCTGAAGCCGGCCACCGGCGTGGCGGTCACCATGTCGATCACCGCGGCACCCTGGGAGTAACCGCCGAGTACCAGCCGGGTCGCCGGACAGGTGTCGGCCATGTACCGGAGGTGGCCGCTGGCATCGTTGGCGCCGTCGGTGGCCTGCAGAAAGTTGTAACTCGCCGGGTAGTTGACCCCGTAGGCCCCGACCGACCTGCCGGGGAGCTTGGCGCGCAGCGAGTTGACGAACGCATCGCCGACCCGGCCGATGCCCGGCGGCTCACCGGTGCCCCGGGCGAATACCACCTCGGTGTCCGGGCATGACTGCGCAGCCGCCGTCGCGAGCAGCGGCCCGGGGCCGGCGGTCAGCGACCACGCGACCGCGACGGGAAGGGCGGCGGCTGCGGCGATGCGGTGTGGCTTCACACCGCCAGATGTTAGCCAGCAAAAATATTGACGGTCTAAATAATCTCTAAAGTACTAGTTTAGACATCGGTGCACCGATGCGGGAGGCGTGGCACCTCAACCCAGTCGCCCGGCCACGAAATTCGCCGCTCGGCTGGTCAGTGCGGGGATGTAGCCGTCGGTGTGGTCGCTCCACATGTTGCCGGGCCCCTCGTGGCAGATCGGGTCGCCCGGGTTGCACAGGTCGATGGCCTTGGAGCCGAACAGGGCGCTCTGGGTGGTGATCGGGCCGCCCATCCGGTTGGCGGCATTGCCGAACACCGCCACCGCGGCGACCCGGTCGGCGAATTCGGCCGGCAGCGAGTTGCCCCAACCGATACCGGCGACCGGTGTCCCGGTGACGATGTCGATCACGGAGGCGCCCTGGGAGTAGCCGCCCAGCACCAGCTTGGTGTCCGGGCACCGGCCGGCCACATCCCTGACATGTGCGATCACGTCGTTGGCGCCGTCGCCGGCGTGCAACTGCAGCCGGCTGGCGGCATAGTTCACCCCGTAGACCCCGACACTGCGGGGGGTCTGCTGCCGCAGCGAGTCGACGAAGGCGTCCCCGACGCGGCCGATGCCGGGTGGCTCGCTGGTGCCGCGGGCGAAGACGACCTCGGCGTCCGGGCAGTCATCGGCTGCGGCGGAAGGCAACACGCCCGGCAGCATCGGCAGCACGCCGACGCCGATCAGGCCTGCCCATACCGGCGCCGCCCACCGGCGGTAGCACTGCGATATGGCGTGGGTCAGCCGACTGGAAACCATGCCGCGATATTACCGGCCTCCCGGTGAACGACTGTTCGCCAGCCAGGCCTGTGGATTGCCGGGGGCGGCCTCGCCGGCCTGCCGTCTACCGTCGACAGCCACAACAATCCGGAGGGTACCCGGTGCGAGAGCCGACGACGCAGCTGCAGGCCAGTGGTCAGCGATTCCTGGCGCGTCGGTTGGAGCGGGCGTTGCGGTGCGGGACCCTGCGGTCGGTGGATGACCCGCGGCCGGGCCGCTCGGCGCTGACGGTCGGCTGCGTGCTGGCAGCTGTCGTGCTGCTCGGGTGCGTGTCGCTGGCCCTGATCCGGCCAGAGTCGCTGCCGGGCGACGCACCGATCGTGCTGGGCCGGCAATCCGGGGCGCTCTATGTTCGGGTGGCCGGGACCCTGCACCCGGTGCTCAACCTTGTGTCAGCCCGGCTGATCGCCGACACCGCCGCTGACCCGCGGCTGGTGCGCGACTCCGATCTCGCTCGGCTGCGCCGCGGACCGCTGCTGGGAATCCCCGGCGCGCCACAGGTGCTCGGTGCCGCACTGTCCGGTGCCGTGATCTGGTCGGTGTGCGACACACCGGGTGCGACCGGACCCACCACGACCGTCGTCGTCCGAGAAGGCGAACCGGTTCCTGGCGTTGGCATTGTGGACGCCGGGCAACCGGTGCTGGTCACCGCCGAAGCGGAAGCGGCGGTGTACCTGCTGTATCGGGGCCGGCGCGCGGTGGTGGCCGGAGCCGGCCCGAAATCGGCCGGACCGGCGCCACGCCCGGTCTCGCCGGTGTTGCTGGGCGCGATCCCCGAAGCGCCGCCGGTAATCGAGCTTCCGGCCGGCCTGAACCCCGCCGTGTCGGCACCTGTCGGCGCCGCGGTGCTGTGCGCGAACTGGGCCGTCCGGCCGGATGGCGACGCCGAGGTCGCGCTGTCCTTCGGCGCCGGCCTGCCGCTGCCGGTCGATGCGGACCCGGTGGTGCTGGCCCGGGCCGACGGCAGCGGGCCGCTGCTGGACTCCGTCTATCTGCCACCCGGTCGCAGCGCCTACATCCGATCCACCGGCATCTCCGGCCGTTCCGGCGGGGAACGCTATCTGGTCACCGATACCGGGGTGCGGTATCCGGTCGACGACGACGCCGCGCGCAGCCTCGGCCTGCCGGTGACCGCACTACCGGCGCCGTGGCCGGTGCTGGCGGCACTGCCGACGGGGCCGCAGCTGGATCGGTCGCCGGCGTTAGTCGCCCGCGACGTGATCGATGGGCCTTGACCGCCGGGTCGCCGCTGCGCCGGCCATGCCCAGCGCCAGCACGGCGAGTAGAACGCCGGCAGCGCCGAGTGCGGTGCGCCGCCCGGATTCTTCCGGGGCGGCTGGCTGTGGGGCCACGGCCGCTTCCGCGACCGGAGCTGGCGCGGCGGTGCCGGTGGCCGGCGCCGCTCCGGTGCTGACCGCCGCCAGCGGGTCGACCACACCGCTGCCGACCAGGTTGTTCCGGCCGCCGGGCGGGTGGTGTGCGGTGGCCTTGATGCGGTCCATCACCTGGCGCGGTGTCCAGCCGGGGAACCGGGATCGGATCAGCGCTGCCAGCCCGCTGACCACCGGAGCGGCATAGCTGGTTCCGGCGATCGCCGCGGAGCCCTGCCCGCCGACCGTATCGGCCATCGCGTCACCCACCGGGCTGAGCGACAGCACGCCCTCGCCCGGCGCGGCGACATCCACCCACGGCCCGGCCAGGGTGAACGCCGAGGGAGCGCCGTCGGCGGTCACCGATCCGACGGTGAGCACGTAGTCGTCGTACCAGGGCGGGCTCACCACCACGGTGGCGTCGTCCCAGCCGGTCTGTGCACCCTGTGCCGGGCAGGCGTCGTCGGCGTTGCCGGCCGCGGCGACGACGACCGCGTTCCTGCTGTCGACCGCGTAGGCCAGCGCGGCGCCGAGCCCTCGATCATCGAGTCCGGTGGCGGCGGGCACGCAGGCCACCGCCGAGATGTTGATCACCGACGCACCCAGATCGGCCGCCGTGCGAACCGCCCTGGCCAGTGTCTGGATGTCACCGATGCCGGTATGGGCGGGCTCGTCGACGGCGCCGAACTTCTCGCTGGACTGACGAATGGCTATCACCGTGACCTCCGGCGCGACACCGCTGAACGCATCGGTCTCCGGGTCCGCCGCCGCCCCGATGATCCCGGCCACCAGGGTGCCGTGCCCGTCGCAGTCCCGGGTGCCGTCGCCGCTGGACGCGTAGTCACCGCCACCGATCAATCTGGGCAGCCGCCGGTGCGGCGCGACACCGGTGTCGATGACCGCCACCCGCTGGCCGTCGCCCCTGCTGAGCCGCCAGACCGACGGCAGGTCGAGTCGTTCGAGTTGGGAGGGCGCAGCGGCGTGTTCGGCGCCGAGGGCGGGGACGGTGCATACCGCACGCTGCACGGTGGGCCGCGCCGGACCGGGCCGCGCCGCGGCGGGCAGCCAGCTGTGGTCGATCGACGGCGGTGATACCGCCGATGCCGGGGCCGCACAGTGGGATCCGATGGCAAGCATCGTGACCGCGGCAATCCGGGCCGGCCGTGCTGTGCGCACGGTCAGGCCAGGCCCAGGCCGCGGATGGCGTCGTAGGAGCCGCAGGCCCAGCAGGCCAACGGCGCCACCGCGGCCAACACCGGGTACTCGAGCAACTCCAGGGCCCGCCAGGTGACCGGGGACAGTGCCGGCCTGTTGCCGAGGTGCAGCGCAATGCCGGACGCGGCGCCCGCCGTCGCGCACAGCCACAGCGGGTGCTGCGGCACGGTGGCCGCGGCGGCAACCAGCGATCCGCCGAGTGCGGCGATTCCACCGCCCACCAGGGCGGCGATCTGAGCCTGGTCGGTGTGGGCGCGGGCGCGCAGCAGCAACGCCGCACCGATCACGGCGCCAAACGCGACCCCGCCGAACCGGGCTCCGGTGTCGCCATGCGTCCCGGTCGCGGTGCCGAGTGCCCCGGCGGCGGCAGCTGCCGCCGATGCCACAACCAGTCCGGTGAGCACGTGCTGCGCGCGGATCACCTTGCCTTCCGGGTGGTTTGACGACTGCATCGGCCACGGTGCCAACCGGGTCAGCGCGATCGCGAGCCGCCCCGCGCCATGCAGCACGCCGATCGCTGTCGCAGCCAGTGCCGCGCCGATCACCTGGGGCGAGGCTCGGGTGACCAGCACGGCCAGGGCAACCGCAACGGCCAGCGCGGCCAGGCAGCACGCCGTCGTCAACACCGATCCCGCAGCACCCAGATGCATCGCCAGCACCACCGCCGCCAGCGCGGCAACGGCGGCCACCAGCGCATTCGGTGCGCCCGGGCCGCCGGGAACCGCCACGAAGCCGGCCACCGCGGCCAGGCCGACCGCGGCAAGGCCGCCGGTGCACCGCGCCGCCGGCGCGGTCCATGGTCGCGTGACCGCCCGCACCGTCTCCGCCGCCTGCGCGACCGGATCGTGAAAGCGGGGGCCCGGCGCCGCCTCCGGCGCGTGCGTCAGAAGCAGCACGGTGCCATCGCGAACAGCGTGCTGTGCCAGGGTTTTCGAGCTGTCCAGTGGCTGCGATCCGGGCCGGGCAAGCCGATACGGCGCGGCAGCACCGGCGCTCGGTCGGCCGGCGCCGCTGCCGGCCGGTGTGTCCCTGCCGGCCAGTGTGTCGATGACGGCCGGTGTGTCGCTGCCGGCCAGTGTGTCGATGACGGCCGGGAGCAACTCGGAGATCGGCACGGTCGCCGGCAGCGCCAGATCGACATGTGCGGTGTCGGCGTGCACGGCTACCCGGCACAGCCGCGGATACGGTTGAGACACTGCCGAGCCCCCTCTCGGTACGGGTTCCCCTGACCCCGCACCGGCACGCTATCGCGTCATCCACCGGGCCGTTCCCGGTGCTCCACAACCGACTTGCGGCCGGTTTCCGCCCGGCTTACGGTGTGCCGCAGTCCATCGCCGGGCGGTGGTGAACCGGGCGGGGGCCAGATGACCGGATGTGAGGACCGGACCGCAGCCGCGGCCTTCGCGCGGCGGCCGCGGAGCGCACCGCCGCCGTTCGACACCACCGAGATTCCGGTTGCGGCACCGCCGCAGTGGGTGCGGCCGGCCGGTGGCCAGGCGTTGGTCGCGTTGCTGCCGGCGGTGGTTGCCGTCGCGATGGTCCCGATGATGGTCATCGGGTACCGGACGGGCGCGTCGGGTCCGCGGGGTCAGGCTTTTCTGGCGTTCCCGCTGATGATGCTGCTGTCGGTGACGGCCACCGTGCTCGTGAGGCGCGGGCACCGTCCGGGCTGCGACGTCGACGCGGATCGGGAAGAATATCTGGTCTACCTGGCGGACCTGCACGAGGTGGTCACCAACGCCGCTGCCGGACAACGGGTTGCGTTGAACCACTGCCACCCGCCCCCGGAGGCGTTGTGGACCCTGGTCGGCGGGTCGCGGATGTGGGAGCGCGGGATCGCCGACTCCGACTTCGGCCTGGTCCGCATCGGCCTCGGCGAGGTGCCGCGAGCCGGCCCGCTGGTGGCGCCGCGGACCGGACCGGGCGAGCGGGTGGACCCGGTGACCGCGACTGCGTTGCGGCGCTTCCTGGACGTCCACGGGGTGCTTCCCGACGCGCCGGTCGGGCTCGCACTCTTCGAATACTCGGCGGTGACCCTGGACGGCGATCATCGTCAGGCCCGCGGACTGCTGCGGGCAATGATCTGCCAGCTCGCGGTGCTACACGGGCCGGATCTGGTGCTGGTCGCCGCGGTGGTCGGTGAGCACAGTCGCGAGTATTGGGATTGGCTGAAATGGCTGCCACACCACCAGCATCCGACCGCGGTTGATGGTGCGGGCCCGGCCCGGATGACCTACCCGAGCCTGACCGCCGCCGAGACGGCGCTGGCTGCAAAGGGCGTCGGCCGGCGACTGCTGCTGGTCGTCGACGGTGGTGTCGTCGCGGGCACCGAGCGGATCGTCGCCGGCGGTGGAACAGCAGACACGACGATCGTCGGGATCGGTTCCGGCAGCGGCGGTTCGGCAGTGGGGCCGCGGCTGCGGGTGACCGCGACGACGCTGACGGTGCGCCGGCCCGACGGGCAGGAGTCCTCGGTCCGTCCGGATCGGCTGGATCCCGGCGATGCTCTGGTGTGTGCCCGGCGGTTGGCGGGGTACCGGGTCGACGACATGGCCGCCGGAGCCGGACTGCGCTGGGCGGATCTGGTCGGGATCGGCGACGTCACCCACTTCGACCCGAACAGCCTCTGGCGGCAGGTGAATCCGGCCGAGCGGCTTCGTGTCCCGATCGGCGTCGCCGCGTCCGGGCAGATCGTGCACCTCGACATCAAGGAGGCGGCCGAGAACGGGAGCGGGCCACACGGGTTGTGCATCGGTGCAACCGGGTCGGGCAAATCGGAGTTCCTGCGCACCCTGGCGCTGGGGATGATGGCGCGGCACCCGCCGGAGACGCTCAACCTGGTGCTGGTCGACTTCAAGGGCGGCGCGACGTTTCTCGGCATGGAGCGGGCGCCGCACGTCGCGGCGGTCATCACCAACCTGGCCGAGGAGGCGCCCCTGGTGGAGCGGATGCGTGACGCGCTGGCCGGCGAGTTGAACCGCCGGCAGGAACTGTTGCGCAGCGCGGGAAACTTCGTCAGCGCCGCCGCCTATTCAGACGCCCGCCGGGCGGGTGTCCCGCTGGTGGCGCTTCCCTCGTTGCTCGTGATCGTCGACGAGTTCTCCGAACTGCTCAGCCAGCATCCGGATTTCGCGGACATGTTCGTCGCGATCGGCCGGCTGGGCCGCTCCCTCGGTGTTCATCTGCTGCTGGCCAGTCAGCGGCTGGACGAAGGCAGGTTGCGCGGCCTGGAAGCGCACCTGTCCTACCGGGTGTGTCTGAAAACGCTGTCTGCCAGTGAATCCCGGATCGTGCTGGGCGTCGCGGACGCCTACCAGCTGCCCGCCGACCCGGGGCTGGGCTACCTGCGCTGTGCGAATGACGAGTTGGTGTGCTTCCGGACCGCGTTCGTATCCGGGCCCTGCCCGGAAGCGCCGCGTTCGGGTGCCGAACCCCGATGGCCCGTGCGATTGTTCACCACCGCAACCGACGGCCTGGTGAGCGCAGCCGGGTCCGCGACCGGTACCGGTCGGAGTGTCCTGCAGGCGGTGCTGGATCGGTTAGCCGGGCAGGGCCCGGCCGCCCGCCGGGTGTGGCTGCCGCCGCTGGGCGATTCCCCGACGCTGGGAAGCCTGCTGGAAGATGCGTCGGACCGCGCCGGCCTGGTGGTGCCCATCGGGATCGTCGATGTGCCGCTGGAGCAGTGTCACAGCCCACTGATGGTCGACCTGCGCGGGCCCGCGGGCAATGTCGCGGTCGTCGGCGCACCGCAGGCAGGCAAGTCGACCGCGCTGGCGACACTGATCGGTGCGCTGGCGGCCGGCCATGACGCGGGCCGGGTCCAGGTCTACTGCCTCGACTTCGGCGGTGGCGTGCTGGGATCGTTGCGGTCGCTGCCGCAGGTGGGCTCGGTGGCGGGTCCGGCCGAACCGGAACTGGTCTGCCGCACGGTCGCCGTGATGGAGTCGATCGTGGAACTTCGCGAAGATCGATTCCGCACCCACGGTGTGGCATCGATGAGCCGGTACCGGCAGCTGCAGGCGGACCGGGATCCGGCCTGCGTCGGTGATCGATTCGGCGACGTGTTCCTGGTCGTCGACGGGTGGGCGGCGTTGTGCCGCGAGTTCGGCGCGCTGGAGCCGTCGATCGTTGCGCTGGCGGGTCGGGGACTGTCGTTCGGGGTGCACGTGGTGGTGTCGGCGTCGCGCTGGGCGGAGATCAGGCCCGGATTGCGCGACCAGATCGGCACCCGCATCGAGCTGCGGCTGGGCGACCCGGCGGATTCGGAATTGGACCGCCGCCAGGCCCGGCGCGTGCCCCGCGATGCACCCGGCCGCGGCCTGACCGAGGGGGGCCGGCACAGCCTGATCGCCCGGCCGGAAGGCGTCGATCCGATGCGCGGGACAGCCGAGGCGGCGCCGCCGGTGCTGGTGCTGCCGATGCTGATACACCGGAATGAGCTTGTCGACACCGCAAGCGGCGGTCGGCCGGTGCTCGGGGTCGGGGACCGCGAACGCGAGATCGTGACGCTGGACTTCCAGCGGCAGCCGCATCTGCTGGTGCTCGGTGCTGGCCAGTGCGGCAAGACCTCGGTCTTGCGACTGCTCTGCCGCGAGCTGGTGCGGACCAGCACGCCGGCGCGGGTGCAATTGATGCTGGTCGACTACCGGCGCAACCTGGTCGGGGTCGTCGATTCGGATCACCTGGGCGGTTATGCCGCGTCGGCGGTGGCGCTGGGAGCGTTGCTGCCGCGCGTACTGGACCGGTTGGCGCAGCGGCTGCCCGGCCCCGACGTCGGTCGGCAGCAGTTGCGGGACCGATCGTGGTGGTCGGGCCCGGAGCTGTATCTGGTCGTCGACGACTACGACCTGGTGGTCACCGCCGCCGGAAATCCGCTGAGTCCGCTGCTCGAATATCTGCCGCACGCAAGCGACATCGGTCTGCGGCTGGTGGTTGCCCGGCGCAGCGGGGGAGCGGCACGAGCGGTCTACGAGCCGCTGCTTGCCGCGCTGCGCGATCTGGATTGCATGGGCCTGATGATGAGTGCCAACCCCGACGACGGCCCGCTGATCGGCTCCGCCCGGCCGGCGCGGCTTCCGGCGGGCCGTGGCACCCTGGTCACCCGCGCCGACGGCGAGCAGCTGCTCCAGGTGGCCTGGAGTCCGCCACCGTGACCGGACACCCGCCGGTCATCGAGATCGGTCCCGGCACCGTGCGCCGATTATGCTGCGGCGGAGGGGATCCCGCAGAGCGCGCGACGACGGCATTGGACTGCATCGACGACCCGGTCGCCCTGGTCGACGGCCAACCGGTCGCCGTCCCCGCGCTGTGGCGAAGCGTGCTGCGAGCGGTGGCCTGCCCCGGTCGGCGGTGCGCACCGCGATCGATGCTGATCGTCCACCCGACCTGGTGGTCGACCCGCCGGGTGGAGCTGGTCGCCGCGGCGGCACGGCCGCTGGCCGACCTGATCCTCGCCCGGCCGCGCTCGGGGCTGCTGGTCGCCCCCGGCGAGGACATCATGGTCGTCGTCGAAATCGCCGACCGGCTGGTGGCGGTCACCGCGACCGGAACTGCCGCCGACCCCCGCAGCGGGCCACCGGATACGGTCGCCGATGCGGTGGTGCGCCGGGTCGCCGCCCTGATCCGCGGCGTCCCCGCAACGGTGGCGATCGACGGCCCGGGGACCGTCGGCGGAGCCGCGGTGCTGGCGGCGATGATCGCCGCACGACTGCGCGCCGTGACCGCCGACGCCACCGTGCAGGTTGTCGACGACCCCGCGATGTCGCGCCTCGCGGCGGCTGCGGTGCCGGATCCGCTTGGCAAGCCGGCCGCCGCGCCACCGGCTTTCGGCATCCGGTACCGGATCGTCGCGGCGCTGGCGGGTGCCGCCGTCCTGGGCGCAGCGGTAGTGGGAACCGGGGCCGGGCGGCGGCCAGTAGCACCGGTCACCGCTGAGACGCCGACCATGTTTCTGGTCGAGGGCCGGGTGGCACTGGAGGTGCCGGCGCAGTGGCAGGTGCGCCGGGTCACCGGCGGACCGGGATCGGCTCGGGTGGAGGTGACCTCACCGTCGGATCCGCGGGTGGCACTGCACGTGACGCAATCGCCGGTCCCCGACACGGCCCTGACCGCCACCGCCGAGGCACTGCGGCGGGCGGTAACGCGGGCGAACGCCGCGGAGTCCGCGGAGGTGTTCGTTGGTTTCGACCCGGCCGGAAACGTTGCCGGCCGACCTGCGGTGACCTATCGGGAGGAACGAGCCCGCCATCACATCGACTGGACCGTGCTGGTCGACGGCGCGGTCCGGATCAGCATCGGATGCCAAAGCTCCGCCGGCGGCGCCGACGCGATGCGTGCGGTGTGCGAGCAGGCGGTGCGGTCGGCGCACGCCGTGACCTGAAGCCATCGGTCACATCGGTCATGGCTGACCGGAACCGAAAGCTCCCGGCGGCAGTCCAACTCTTGTACCAACGACTGCAGGGGGAACCGTGACCACCTTGAGCACCGACTTCGACCTGATGCACGCCGTGGCGGCTGCCACCGAAACCCGCAACGAGGAGATCCGGGCGACACTGCAGGCGTTTGTCGCCCGGATGCGCGGCGTGCCGCCGTCGGTGTGGTCCGGGACGGCGGCGGACCGCTTTCGGCAGGTGATGGACCGCTGGAACGCCGAGTCGGTGCGACTGCACTGTGCCCTGCAGGGCATCGCCGACACCATCCGCTACAACGAGCGGGCGCTGCGAGAGGCGGCCGACGACCACTCCCACCGCATCGGCGCCGTCGGCGACGGCATCTGAGGGGATCGGTCATGGACCCGGTGCTCTCCTACAACTTCGACGAAATCGAGCACAGCCTGCGGCAGGACATCGATGCCACGGCCGCCCGCTTCAACGGCGCGCTGGAGGACCTGCGCTGCCAGATCGCGCCGCTGCAGCAGGTCTGGACCCGTGAAGCCGCCGGCGCCTACCGTGCCGAGCAGCTCAAATGGCACCAGGCAGCCGCCGCGCTCAACGAGATCCTGGTCAACCTGGGTGCTGCGGTGCGCGACGGCGCGGCCGACATGGCACACGCCGACCGGCGGGCCGCCGGCACCTGGGGGCGGTAGCGGCTGGACAAGGCCACCGAGCGCGGTGTGGCCCCGATGGAGGGGAGCCGTCGGGGCCACACCGGCAACCCCGGTGCATTCCTCAGCGCGGGGGAACCGGCGCCGGTGTCGGGAGGCGTTTTGACCCGGCCGCCTTACCGTCGGTAAGCTGCACCGTTGGCGTGCGGAGCCGGTACGGCTCAGCGGGTTCTCGGGTCACTGTCGGTCGCCGGGAACGCCTCATCGTCACGCCGGACCGGCACCCGGCTCGCGCCGGGATTCAGCACCCGGGGACAACCCGAACGAGAAAGGTAAGCGCTGTGCCCACCTATACGCCGAAGGCGGGTGACACCACGCGGTCGTGGTATGTCATCGACGCCACCGACGTGGTGCTCGGCCGGCTCGCCGTAACGGCAGCAACCCTGCTGCGCGGCAAGCACAAGCCGACGTTCACGCCGAATGTCGACGGCGGCGATTTCGTCATCGTCATCAACGCCGACAAGGTCGCGATCAGCGGCGACAAATTGAACAGCAAGATGGCTTACCGGCACTCGGGCTACCCCGGTGGGCTGCGCAAACGCGCCATCGGCGACCTGATGCAGAGCCGCCCGGACCGGGTCGTGGAGAAGGCGATTCTCGGCATGCTGCCCAAGAACAAGCTGGGCCGCCAGATCAAGCGCAAGCTGCGCGTCTACGCCGGCGCACAGCATCCGCACACCGCCCAGCAGCCGGTTCCGTACGAGATCAAGCAGGTGACGCAATGACCGAGACGGCTACCGAAACCCCAGAAGCCACCATCGAGGTGGCCGCGCCGGACGTGGCCCTTCACGAACCGTACGACCTCGGCCGGCCCATCCAGACCGTCGGGCGCCGCAAGGAGGCCGTGGTCCGGGTGCGCCTGGTTCCCGGCACCGGAAAGTTCGACCTGGACGGGCGCAGCCTGGAGGCTTACTTCCCGAACAAGGTGCACCAGCAGCTGATCAAGGCCCCGCTGGTCACCGTGGACCGGGTGGAGAGTTTCGACATCTACGCCCACTTGGACGGCGGCGGCCCCTCCGGGCAGGCCGGCGCGTTGCGGCTGGCTATCGCCCGGGCGCTGATCCTGGTACAGCCCGAGGATCGGCCGGCGCTGAAGAAGGCCGGCTTCTTGACCCGTGACCCGCGGGCTACCGAACGCAAGAAGTACGGGCTGAAGAAGGCCCGCAAGGCCCCGCAGTACAGCAAGCGCTGATACCGATACGCCGAGTGTGAATCCGGCGACGCCCGGCACGGCGTGTCGCGTCGCCGGATTCACGCTCGGCGAATAAGGAGTTGCGTATGGGGCGGCTGTTCGGCACCGATGGCGTCCGCGGGGTCGCCAACCGCGAGTTGACCGCGGAGCTGGCGCTGGCCCTGGCCGGCGCGGCCGCCCGGTCGCTGGCCGGCGGTGCTGCCCGGCGGCTGGCCGTGGTGGGACGCGACCCGCGAGCCAGCGGGGAGATGCTCGAGGCCGCCGTCATGGCCGGGCTGGCCAGCCAGGGCGTCGACGTGCTGCGCACCGGGGTGCTGCCGACGCCGGCGGTGGCCTATCTGACCGGTGCCTACGGGGCGGATCTCGGGGTGATGATCTCGGCATCGCACAACCCGATGCCCGACAACGGCATCAAATTCTTCGGTCCCGGCGGCCACAAGCTCGACGACGCCACCGAGGACCGGATTGAGGAGCTGGTCGCCGCCGGGCCGGGACTGCGCCCGATCGGCGCCGGGGTCGGCCGGGTGCTGGACGCGCCCGACGCCCTGGACCGCTACCTGAGTCACCTGAAGGCGGTCGGCGCTGTCCGGCTGGACGGTCTGACCGTGGTGCTGGATTGCGCGCACGGTGCGGCGTCGGTGGCGGCGCCGCTGGCCTACCGCGCCGCCGGTGCGGAGGTGATCGCGATCAACGCCGAGCCCGACGGGCTGAACATCAACGACGGCTGCGGATCGACGCACCTGGAACCGCTGCGGGCGGCGGTGCTCGCCCACCGCGCCGACCTGGGCCTGGCGCTCGACGGGGATGCCGACCGGTGCCTGGCGGTGGACGCGACCGGCGCCGTGGTCGACGGTGACGCCATCATGGTGGTGCTGGCGCTGGGCATGCGCGAGTCCGGTGAGCTGGTCGACAACACCCTGGTGACCACCGTGATGAGCAACCTGGGCCTGCATCTGGCGATGCGCGCGGCCGGGGTCAGCGTGCAGACCACCGATGTCGGTGACCGCTATGTGCTCGAGCAGTTGCGGGCCGGCGGCTACACCCTCGGTGGTGAGCAGTCCGGCCACATCGTCCTGCCCGGGCTGGCCGCCACCGGCGACGGCATCATCACCGGCCTCCGGCTGATGTCGCGGATCACGCAGACCGGTGCGGCACTGGCCGATCTCGCGTCGGCGATGCGCACACTGCCGCAGGTGCTGGTCAATGTCGAGGTCACCGACAAGGCCGCTGCCGTGGAACGGCCGGAGGTACGCACCGCGGTGCGCCAGGCCGAGGACAAGCTCGGCGAAACCGGACGAATCCTGTTGCGTCCGTCGGGAACCGAACAACTGGTCCGGGTGATGGTGGAAGCAGCCGACGAAGACACCGCCCGTCGGATCGCGGTCGGCGTCGCCGAAGCCGTACGCGTCCAAGGCTGATCCCGGGGGAACCGGCACGCCCCGTACGCCGTCGAATCGGACATGCGGGAACAACACTTCGTCGCCGACACCGCCGCGCTGCGCGCGACCGCCGACCGGTTCGACGCCGGCGCGGAGATCATCGACCATGCGGTGCGTCACCGGCTGGACCGGCTGCGCTTCAGCGGCGTCAGCGCCGGGCGGGTCCACCTCGCCGCGGGCAACGCGCTGCGGCAGGCGCTGGACCGGTGGGCCGGCGAGTTGGCGCAGTGGTCCCGGGCCAGTGCCGAGATCGGCGCCGCGCTGCGAAGCGGCGCGCAGGGCTACGCCGAGGCCGAATCGCGGTCGACGGCGAGGGTCCGATGAGTGTGCGACTCGATGTGGCGGCACGGCTGGCAGAGGGGCGAGAAGCCGTGGGACACACTCAGATCTACGTGTCGGCCTGTCGGTTGCGCGGTTACCCGCACCCGGACCTGACCGCCTACGACGGGCAGGTCCGGGACTGGTACGAAGGCGAGGACGGCCTGGACTTGCGGCTGCTGGCCGACGACTGCGCCGAACTGTGGGCGGTGGTCGCCGCCGCCGAGGATGTGCTGGCGCTGCAGCGCGCGCAACTCGACGAGCTGGCCACGGCCTGGCGCGGGCCGGGCGCAGATGCGGCGGTGTCATTTCTGTGCCGGCACTGCGACACCGGGGCAGCCCTGGTCGCCGGGCTGCGCGGCGCCGCCGCGGCATGCGCGGAGTTGCGCGACAACCTGTGGCGGGTGATCGACGACAAAGTGGCGGCGGCGGTGGGTATCGACGACCGGTCCGCCGGGCAGCGGATGACCTGGCTGGCCGCCGCGAACGGTGCACCGAGCGGGGATCGGCTCTCCCTCGAGGTCATTGACGAACAGGTGAAACCCTACGTGGACAACGATATTCGCACCGACTGGCTCACCGCGATGCGTGCTGCCCGGGCTGCGGTGGCGGCGGCCTACGACACCGCGACCACCGCCGCGGCACCCGGAGTCGGCGTGATCTTCCAGATTCCCGGTGATCTCGGCCCGCACTGTCGGCCCGATGAAGTCCCGGTGGCGATGACCGCGACGGCCCCGGCTTTCGTGGCGGCGCCACCGGTGGAGCCATCGCCATCCGGGGAGCCGGCAGTCGCGCCGCGAGCATCGGGAGCGCACGCGCCGGCGGCCGGCCTGGCCGGTCCGCCCGCTGGTGACGGGCTGCCGGGTGACCTGGGGCTACCCGGTTCCGGGGGACTGCCCGGCGACTTCGGACTACCCGGCGACTTCGGACTACCCGGCGACTTCGGACTACCCGGTGACTCGGGGCTACCCGGTGACTTGGGGCTACCCGGTACCGGCGGCCTACCCGGGGCCGGCGGACTGACGGGTGCCGGCGGCTACGGTGGTCTGCTGCCGCGGATCGCCGACGCGATCGGCGGACTGCTGGGCGCCGTCGGCGGCACAACCGCACTCGAAGACCCGGTTGCGGACCCGTTGAACGGGGACGGCGAGCCCGGGCCGGTCGGCGAGGCTGACGGGGATCCGGTGGTTGACGCAGATCGGGGCGCCGATGATGAGCCTGCCGACGACACCGCGGCCGGGGGCTCCGCCGAGCCGGAATCCGAACAACCTGCGGCCGAGGTTCTCGCCGACACGCCGGTTGGCGATGCGGCAGGTGCGTCGACCGGTGAGCAACCACCGATCGCCCCGGGCCCGACAGCCGACGGTGCGCAGCCGACGCCATGCCAGATCGCCGCCGACGAGTTGCCGCACGCCGGGCCGTGAACCGTCTTGGGCCTCCGGTCAGTGCGAAACGCACTACAATGCGTCTTATGGCTACGCTGACAATCCGTATTGACGCCGAGGTGGAGCGGGCCCTGGCGGCACTGACCGGAACGGGGCAGTCGCGTTCGGAAGCGGTGCGCAAGGCAATCCTCGACGCGGAGCGCGCGCGGCGCCGAGCTCAGCTGCGTGCCGAGGCCGAAGAGTTGCGGAACGACCCCGAAGACGTCACTGCCGCACGCGAACTGACCGCCGAGATGGACACCGTCCGTGCGTGGTGACCTGTATCGGCTGCGGGCACCCAAGGAAGCGCGCGGCCACGAGCAGTCCGGAGGTCGCTACGCGGTGGTGGTGCAGTCCGATGATCTGCCGCTGTCCACCTGGCTGATCGCCCCGACCTCGACCGGACGCCGTGCGGCCTCGTTTCGTCCGGAGATCGAGATCGACGGCACCAAGACCCGGGTGATCGTCGAACAGCTCACGGTGATCGACCCGCAGCATCGCCTCGGAGAGTTCGTCGGCCGGCTCACCGCCACGGAACTGCACCAAGTCGACGCCGCGCTTCGAGCGGTGCTGGCACTCGACTGAGAGCTTTCGCCACCGGCGTCAGCCGGGCAGCAGCGCCCGCAGTTCCTCGACGTAGCGCAGCTGCTCGGCAGGGTCGGCGGTCAGCGGCTGCACCAGCAGCGTCGTCACCCCGGCCGCCGCGAATGCCGCCACCCGCTCGGCCACCTGTCCCCGCGGGCCGATCAGCGAGATGCGGCGCACCAGGTCGTCGGGCACGGCGTCGATCGCTTCGGCTTTGCGGCCGGCCAGATACAGCTCCTGCATCCGGTCGGCCACCTCGCCGAATCCGTAGCGGGTGGCCAGGTTGTGGTAGAAGTTGCGGCTCCTGGCACCCATGCCGCCGAGGTAGAGCGCCAGCTGCGGCTTGATCCACCCCAGTCGCTCCGCTGCGTCGTCGCCGATCGCCAGCGCCACGCCCACCATCACGTCCAGCGGACCCAGCGACGGGTCACGCCTGGCCGCACCGGCTTTCAGTGCGTCGCCCCACACGTCGTCGGCCTTCTCCGGGTAGAAGAACACCGGCTGCCAACCCTCGGCGATCTCCGCGGTCAGTTCGACGTTCTTCGGCCCGAGTGCGGCGATCGAGATCGGGATGCGTTCGCGCACCGGATGATTGATGAGTTTCAGTGGCTTGGCCAGACCGGTGCCGCGATCAGCCGGCAGCGGAACCTGGTAGTGCTTGCCGGCGTGGCGCACCGGTTCGCGGCGCCATACCTGCCGGCAGATCTCGACGACCTCCCGGGTGCGGCCCAGCGGGGCGTCGAACTCCACCCCGTGGAAGCCCTCCATCACCTGCGGCCCGGAGGTGCCGATGCCGAGCTGGAACCGGCCGTCGGAGACGAAGTCCAGGCCCGCGGCAGTCATCGCCAGCAGCGACGGGGTGCGGGTGTAGATCGGCAGTACCCCCGACGCCAGCTCGACGGTGGAGGTCCGGGCCGCCAGGTAGCCCAGCTGGCTGACCGCGTCGAACGAGTACGCCTCGGCGACCGCGACCACGTCGATGCCGGCCCGCTCCAACTCGACGACCTGCTCGACCGCTTCCTTGAACCCGCCGGAGTACGCCAGCTGCACGCCGATTCGCATCCACGACACATACCACAGGCGCCGTGCGGGATCCGATGAACCGTGGCCGACAACACGCCGTGGCTGCTATAGCCTGGGCTCTAGCTGTGTATGCAGCGATCACGACGATGGTTTAGGTGGTGTCCATGCCGGAGCAGATAGCACCAACCACCGCAGGCACCCTGGTGGATGTCCTGCAGCAGCAGGCCGACCGATATCACGACACCCTTGCCTTCAGCTTCTGCCCCGATGGTGATGACGAGGAGAGCCGCATCTCCTATCGGGGGCTGGACATCAGAGCTCGGGCTATCGCGGCCACGCTGCAAGCGCAGGGCGCTACTGGTGAACGGGTGCTGGTCATGTGCCGTCCGGGCATCGAGAGCATCGCCGGCTTCTTCGGCTGCTTCTACGCCGGAGCCGTCGCCGTCCCGGTCAACGAGCAGTGGACCTCGCCCCGAATTTCCACCGTGGTGCCCGATGCGCAGGCCGGCTTCGCACTGGCGACGGCAAGGACGCCCGCAAAGATCAAGGCCTTGGTAGATGATCTTGCGGGGGGCCGTGCGTTGCGGTGGTCGGCCATGGACGAAGCCGGTGGCGCTGCCGAGAACTGGGTGATGCCCGAGATCGACGCGGGCACGACCGCCATGATCCAGTACACCTCGGGCTCCACCGGATCGCCCAAGGGCGTTGTGGTGACCCACCGCAACTTTCTGCACAATCTGGAGTCCATCCGTCAGGCCTGGAACCCCGAGTCCGACAACCCGGTGTACACCAGTGCGGTAAGCGGCGTCTCCTGGCTGCCGCACTACCACGACATGGGCTTGGTCGGCGGCATCTTCGGGACCCTCTACGGCGGGGGCAGCACCGTACTGATGTCGCCGAGCGCCTTCCTGATGCGTCCCATGCGGTGGTTGCAAGCGATGTCCCGATATCGCGCCGTGATCGGCGCCGGGCCGAACTTCGCCTACGACCTCTGCGTCAAGCGCAGCACCCCGGAACAGCGCGCGGCGCTCGACCTGTCCAACTGGTCCATCGCCGTGGTTGGCGGTGAACCGGTGCGCGCTGCGACGCTGCACGCCTTCGCCGAGGCGTTCGCTCCGGCGGGTTTCCGGCCCGAGGCGCTGCAGCCGATGTACGGGCTGGCAGAAGGCACCGTCGGGGTGTCCGGTGCGTCCAGCCCGGTTCTACCGACCATTCGGCACATCGACCGCACCGCGTTGGGGGCGGGACGGGTCGTCGAAGCTGCGCCGGACGAGGTTATGACTACCGCGGTGGTGGGCTGCGGGCCGGTCGGCGGTGGTCAGCGCGTCATCATCGTCGACCCCGAGACGCAACGTGAATGCCACCGCACCGAAGTGGGCGAGATCTGGGTGTCGGGTCCCAGTGTGGCCCAGGGCTATTGGCGAAAGCCGGAGGAGACCGAGCAGACGTTTGCGGCGCATCTCTCCGACACCGGCGAGGGTCCCTTCCTGCGAACCGGTGACATGGGATTCTTCCGATCCGGTGAGCTGTTCGTCACCGGGCGTTGCCAGGACCTGATGATCGTCAACGGCTGCAACTACTATCCCAACGATATCGAGATGACCGTCCAGGATTGCCATTCGGTGCTGCTGCCGGGGCGCGGGGCGGTCTTTTCGACCACTGCCGGGCGCGGCGGACCCGAGCAACTCGTCGTCGTGCAAGAGGTGCACCGCCACCGCGACGACGGGGTCGAACTGACCGAGGTGGTCGATGCGATCCGGGCCGCGATTGTCGAACACCATGGCATCGAGGCGCACGACGTGCTCCTGGTCAAGCCGATGAAGATCCCCACCACTTCGAGCGGCAAGATTCAGCGGGGCGAGTGCCGGCAGCAGTTCCTCGATGGCGACCTCGAGGTGGTGGCCGAATGGCACGCACCGCCGCCGCCGGTCGACGAGGCCGCGAACGCCAAGAAGGCGGCCGGTGCACTGCGACTGGCCGGTTTCGTCGCGAAACGGCTGATCGAGCAGCGCCAGCAGACCCGGGAGGACTGAGTGCCGCCCCGGTGCGGCGCCGTGGTCGATGAAATCGACGTGACGAGTCCGGTTACCTGAGCAGCGCGACGACTTTCTCCTCCGGGGTCCCCGGCTCCGGGGGCTGGTCAACCGGCTCGGTGCCGGGCAGTTCCACCCGCGGATCGGCGAAGTCCCGATAGGTCTTGTCGTCGGCCAGCCGGGCCAGCAGATAACCGGTCAGCAGTGCCCGCACTCGCCGCTGGGTGCGGCGATCCGATGTCGGCAGCCCGAAGAACCCGGTCAGCCGGCGGCCTTCGGCCAGGCCGGCCGGGGACGCCTTGGCGATCACCCGCAGTGTCGCGGCGGGCCAGGCTCGTGCCAGCTGCGCCGAATTGGACCGCATCGCGACGGGGTCGCCCGGAGCGCCGAACACCACGCCGGGCACGGTCAGGCCCGCGGCCGGCAGTTCGGCGGGCGGTGCGGTGACCGCCGGGAAGATCGCGACCGCCGTCTTGACCAGCGACGGCATGCCGGCTGCGGCGAACACCGCCGCCGACCCGCCGAAACCGTGACCGGCCACACCGAGTTTGGCCGGGTGCACACCGATCCTGCCCGGCCCGAGGCGTACCCCGGAGGCGATGTCGAGCGCGGTGCCCAGGTCGGCCGCCAGATTCAGCACCGACGGCAGCGGTCCGCGCTCGGTACCGGGAGCCGCGGCCACGATGCCCCAGGACGCCAGATGCTCCAGCAGACCCGCGTATCGCTCGACGCCGGTGAGCCAATCGTGGCCGAACACCACCCCCGGCAGGTTGAGCCCCGCCTCGGGGGTGTAGACGGTGCCCGGCAGGCCGGCGAAAGCCAGGTCGCCGCGGAGCACACGGTGCGGGCCGCGGCGGGCCAGGGTGTTGAGAAGCTTGCGGGTGCGGGCCACCCGTTGACGGTAACGCACCGCGTGCTGCGCCGAGGGCGACCGCGCTGACCTGGCGGATTCGGTGTGGTCCGGCGCCGCTGCACTACCCTGAGGGGTTATGTGCGGAATTGTCGGTTACGTCGGGCGGCGGTCCGCCTGTGACGTCGCCGTCGAGGCGCTGCGCCGGATGGAGTACCGCGGTTACGACTCGGCGGGTGTCGCGATCGTCGACGGCTCGGTTCAGGGAGGCCGGCTGACCGTCCGGCGCCGTGCCGGCCGGCTGGCCAACCTGGAGCAGGCACTCGCCGAGACCGATCCCGCCGCACTGACCGGCAGCACCGGACTGGGTCACACCCGCTGGGCCACCCACGGCCGGCCCACCGACCGCAACGCGCACCCGCACTGCGACACCGCCGGCAAGTTCGCCGTCGTGCACAACGGCATCATCGAGAACTTCGCCGTGCTGCGCGACGAACTGGAACGCGCCGGGGTGGAATTCGTCAGCGAGACCGACAGCGAGGTGGCCGTCCACCTGGTGGCCCGGGCGTACCGCGACGGTGACACCGCCGGTGACTTCGCGGCCTCCGTGCTGGCGGTGCTGCGCCGGCTGGAGGGGCACTTCACCCTGGTGTTCGCCCACGCCGACGAACCGGGCACCATCGTCGCGGCACGGCGGTCCACACCGCTGGTGGTCGGCATCGGCGACGGCGAGATGTTCGTCGGCTCCGACGTGGCCGCATTCATCCCCTACACCCGCGAAGCCGTCGAGCTCGGCCAGGACCAGGCCGTGGTGATCACCACCGAGGGTTACACGATCACCGACTTCCACGGCAATCCCGACGTGCCGTACCGCCCGTTCCACATCGACTGGGACCTGAGCGCCGCCGAGAAGGGCGGCTACGAGTACTTCATGCTCAAGGAGATCGCCGAGCAGCCCACCGCGGTCGCCGACACCCTGCTGGGCCACTTCGTCGACGGCCGCATCGTGCTCGACGAGCAGCGGCTCTCCGAGCAGGAACTGCGCGAGGTCGACAAGGTGTTCGTGGTGGCGTGCGGCACCGCGTATCACTCCGGGCTGCTGGCCAAGTACGCCATCGAGCACTGGACCAGGCTGCCGGTGGAGGTGGAGGTGGCCAGCGAGTTCCGCTACCGCGACCCGGTGCTGGACCGCGGCACGCTGGTGGTGGCGATCAGCCAGTCCGGTGAGACCGCCGACACGCTGGAGGCGGTGCGACACGCCAAGGAGCAGAAGGCCAAGGTGCTGGCCATCTGCAACACCAACGGCAGCCAGATCCCGCGGGAGGCCGACGCGGTGCTCTACACCCGCGCCGGACCCGAGGTCGGGGTGGCGTCGACGAAGACGTTCCTGGCTCAGATCACGGCGAACTACCTGGTGGGGCTGGCGCTGGCGCAGGCCCGCGGCACCAAGTACCCCGACGAGGTGCAGCGCGAATACGACGATTTGGAGGCCATGCCCGCGCTGGTGTCGCAGGTGCTGGCCGACATCGAGCCGGTAGCCGAGCTGGGGCGCCGGTTCGCGAAATCGAGTGCTGTGCTCTTCCTCGGCCGGCACGTCGGCTACCCGGTGGCGCTGGAGGGTGCGCTCAAGCTCAAGGAACTGGCCTACATGCACGCCGAGGGCTTCGCCGCCGGTGAGCTCAAGCACGGCCCGATCGCGCTGATCGAGGACGACCTGCCGGTGATCGTGGTAATGCCCTCGCCGAAGAACGCCGCGGTGCTGCACGCCAAGCTGCTGAGCAACATCCGTGAGATCCAGACCCGCGGCGCCACCACCATCGTGATCGCCGAGGAAGGCGACGAGACGGTGCGGCCGTACGCCGACCACCTGATCGAAATACCTGCGGTATCAACGCTTCTCCAACCGCTGCTGTCGACGATTCCGCTACAGGTGTTCGCCGCGGCGGTGGCCCGGGCCCGCGGCTACGACGTCGACAAGCCGCGCAACCTGGCCAAGTCGGTCACGGTCGAATAGCGGACGTCAGCTGTGCCGCCGGTGCCGAACCGGTGACCCAGTTGCCGTCGCCGCGGTCGGCGTAGGCCAGCCAGACCCGGTCGACCCCGGCCTGCGCCTTGGCCGCATTGAGCAGTTCGTTGTGATAACCGTTGCGCGGCACGGAGAACGCACCGGCCCCGCAGGCCGTCGCGCCGGCGCCGAAGACACCGCTGGCTGCGCTGATGTGCCAGCCGTCGGCTGCCGCGCAGGCGTACCGGAGATACTGCCCGCAGGCTTCGGCCTGGAACCGGCCGTCGCCGTTGTGAACCGCGCACTGCTGGGTGGGGCCAGACAGCGGCTGGCCGTAGGACCAGCTCCAGACGAAGGCTTCGCCCTGCCCAGCGTGCGGATCCAGGAAGTTGATCGACGGCATGTTCACCCCGCAGCGAACCATCTGGTGGATCTGCGACGGTGACATCGGCTGGGCCGGTCCGGCGCCGGACAGCGCGTCGATCAGGGTGCTGGAGTCGTAGAACCGGGTCCACGAGGTCTGATACTGCTCGCGGGTGAAGTAGCAGTCGGGGTACTGGGAGTTGCCGAAAGCGGCTCCCTCGGCTTGCAGCCGATTGCCTTCGTTGAAGACGATCGCATCCCAGCCGGCGTCGTGGCCGCAGCCGCCGGAGTACATCAGCACCTGTTTGCCCGTTGCCTGAATCTGGGCAAGGCTCACATCCAACGGAATGTCCTGGTTCGCGCAGGTCCCGCCGGCCCGCACCTGACCGGGCCGAAACAGGATGTCGCGGGCCGAGTTGACGCCCAGCGTGCCCTCGATGGCGGCGACCGCGGCCGGGAAGGACTTGGCCACATCGTCGACGGGGTCGTCGAGATGCTGTTCGACGTCGAGGACGATCACCGCTTCGGGGTGGGCGTCGAGCCAGGCCCGGATCTTCTGCAGGCCGGAGGCGACCGTGCGCTCGAAGGTACAGCCGAGATGATTGCTGAGGCCGTGACACAGGATCGGCGCGTAGCCGCCGGGGGCGCCGAGACTGGGGAACCAGTGCATGTCCAGTTCCAGGCCGCGCATGTCCAGATCGAGTTGCTGGGTCATCGAATACAACTGGTCGGGGTCCATGCCCGACAGCGTCGGTGGCGTGTTGGCGTTGGTGTAGTTGAACGAGTTGTGGCTGGCCGGAACCAGCGCGTTGCGCAACGGCAGCGTCAAGCCGAGTTGGTTCTGCTGCTGCAGCGCCCGGTGCACCGGCCCGGCCAGGTAGCTGCGGATCGCCGGATCGCCGATGGCGCTGCCGCTGTAGAGGGCACAGTAGTCGGTGGGAACGTTGACCACCCGGCACTGGCTGGCGACCAACTGCAGTGCGGTGCCCACCCCCTTGCATGCCAACGCGAGTTGGCCGGTGACGACGTCGAAGCAGGCGCTGACCAAGCCGTACTTGTTGCCGCCGAGCACGCTGCAGGCATCCGTCGGTGCTACTGTGCTGCAGGTCCGTACCAGCGGGTTGGTGACATCGCCGATGGCACTGCACACCGGGGTGAATGCCGGGCCCAGGTCGGTGCAGGCGGTGGCCAGCGAGGGCGGTGCCACCGTGGTGGAGAGCACCTGCACGTCGACGGTCGCCGGCACGGCGCCGGTTTCGCCTGCCACCGCGTAGTGGAACGCATCCGCTCCGACGTAGCCGGTAGCCGGGGTGTAGGTGAAGGTGGCTCCGCTGATCGTGACGCTACCGTGTGCGGGAGCATCGATCACCGCGAACTGTGTTGTGGGGCCGACTGGCTCGGCGATCAGTCCGGCGGTCACCGCCGTGTTCGCCGCGGTCACCGCCTGTACGCTCTGGGCTTGCGTGAGGGCCGCCGACGGTGCCGGCGGCAGACCCGAGGCGGTGCCGGCGGGCCCGCCGGTCCAGACCGCAAACGCCAAAGCGATCGATAGGAGGCGGTGCGGCCAGTGGGCCGTTCCGGTGTCACCAAAGCCCGAAGTCACCGGTGTAACAGTGCTATTCCATGATCACGGTTGCGCCACGACCCGATTACAGATCAAATTCTCTGAATTCGCTTAAATACCTTCGAATTCGCTTACTCAAGGCGAGTGCTGAGCAGCGTCAGCCGAACGCACCCGAGAGTTCGAGCGGCGGGAGGTCGGCCGCCGCCGGGCCCAGCGTCGTTGAATCGCCGGCGGTGCCGATCGCCGCCGCAACGGTTTGCGGCAGGAAATTCACGATGGCATCGACGAAGCCGGTTCGGCTCAGATCCGGCAACGCCGTGAGAAGCCCCGGGAGGCCGGGGATGTCACTGTTGAGGGTCGCGTCGAGGATCTGTGCCGGAGCTCCGACCAATTGGGCCAGTGCGCCCGCAAGGTCGCCGGCTCCCAGATCTTCGACGAAATGCTGGACGGTGACGCCGATTTCGCTGAACGTGGCCTGCATCGACGTCACCGCGGCGAGGCCGATCGGCACCTGCGCCGCGTACAGCGCCGCCATGGCCGCGTTCACGGCGTTTCCCGCGATGTCGTAGGGGATTCCGAACAGGTGGTCCACCAGTGCTATGGCGGGGTTGGCGCTGAGCGTGATGATGATCGCCATCGCTATCGCCGCCTCGAAGTCGCCGGTGGTGACGGCGTCGAACAGGGTCTGCAGCTGGCCTGGGAGGTTGCCCAGTCCATCGACGAACGCCTGTCCGGTGGCGGCCACCGATGAGACGGTCGTCTCCAGGTAACCGGCCCAGTTCACGAGCAGCTGAACCAGGGCGGGCAGCGGATCGTCTCGCCAGTGCACGCCGATGGCGCCCAGATTGGCGAAGGTGTTGGTGATCAGGTCGACATAGGGATCGGTGGGGCTCGCCGTGAGTTGGACCGCGTGCGGGTGCGGCCCGCCGAGTGGTGCGGCGCCCGGCGCGATGACGGTGAGGCCGGCGCCCGCCACCGCGACACCGACGGCGCCACTGAGGCAAAGGGCTGGTCGCATGGCAGCTCTTTCGGCGGGTGTTCCGACACTGGTGTGGTCACCGTAGCTGACGTGAAGCCCGCGGGGGTCGTATATCCGGGCGGTGCCGATCTACGCGATTCTGCCGATGTTTTCTCCCCGGCCCGGCGGGATGCTGGTGGGTGTGAGCGAAATGGAGCGGACCGGCGACCCGTTGCCCACCGGGACGGTGACCCTGTTGGCGGCCGACGTGGATGGTGCCGCGGAACTGTGGGCGGGTCGGCCGGAGGAGATGACGACGGCGATGGCGCAGCTGGACCGCGCCGTGGCGATCGTGACAGCCGCCCACGGCGGCGTGCGCGCGGTGGCACCGGGCCGGCCCGATGGCTTCCTGGTCGCCTTCGTCAGGGCCAGTGACGCGCTGGCCGGTGCCTTGGCGTTGCACCAGGCATCGCCGGCGCCGATCCGGCTGCGCATCGGCGTGCACACCGGGGAGGTGCGCTCGCACCAGTACGACGACGGTGTCGACCCGGCGGTCGGCCGCGCAATTCGCTTGCGGGATGTGGCCCACGGTGGTCAGACCCTGTTGTCCGGGGTGTCCGGGCAACTGGTGGCGGATCGATTGCCCGCGGATAGCTGGGTTATCGACCTGGGCCTGCATCTCGCGCCCGGCGAGACACGTCCGGAACGGGTGCTGCAGCTGTGCCATCCCGGCGTTCGCAACGACTTTCCGCTGCCCGGCGTGACTGAGCAGGTTGTCGGCCGCGGCCTTCCGATGCACCTGACAAGCTTTGTCGGCCGCGAGGCTGAGCTGACCGGCTTGCGGCAACTGATCCGTGACAACCGACTGGTGACGTTGACCGGCGCCGGCGGTGTGGGGAAGACCCGGTTGGCCGCGCAACTGGCCGGCCAACTCGCCGACCGGTACACCGCGGGGGTGTGCTGGGTGGATCTGGCGGCCATCACCGACCCGGGCGTGGTTGCGGTTGCCGCGGCGCAGACGTTGGGGTTGCCCGATCAGCCCGGTGGCTCCACGTCGGAGACCCTGATCCGGTTCATCGCGGACCGGAAACTGTTGCTGGTGCTGGACAACTGTGAGCATCTACTGGATGCGTGCGCGACGCTGGTCACCGCTGTGTTGGGCAGATGTCCCGGGTTGCGGATCATCGCAACGAGCCGGGAGCCGATCGGGGTGGCCGGTGAGGTGACTTGGCGCACGCCGTCGCTGTCGCATGGCGACGAGGCCGTGGAGTTGTTCGCCGAGCGTGCCCGGCTCATCCGCGCCGATTTCACTGTCACCGGGCAGAACGCCGCAATGGTGGCCGAGATCTGTCGGCGGCTGGACGGCATTCCGCTGGCGATCGAACTCGCGGCCGCTCGGGTGCGGGCACTGTCTCTCTCCGAGATCGTCGACAGCCTGCATGACAGGTTCCGCCTGCTGACCGGTGGCGCGCGGACCGCGGTGCGGCGACAGCAGACCCCGCGTGCCTCGGTGGACTGGTCGCATGCGTTGTTGACCGAGTCCGAGCGGGTGCTGTTCCGCCGGTTGGCGGTGTTCTCCGGGGGATTCGATCTCGATGCCGCGTACCCGGTCGCCGGCGGCGCGGGAGCACCGCGCTATCAGATACTCGACGAACTCACCCTGCTGGTGGACAAATCGCTGCTGTCGGCCGATGACAGGGGGCGTGCGACACGGTATCGGATGTTGGAGACGGTCCGGCAGTACGCGCTGGAAAAGCTTGTGGAGTCCGACGAAGCCGACGCGGTGCGCTCCCGCCACCGAGACCATTACACCGACTTGGCGGGCAGCCTGGGTGCCACGGCAACCGGCAGCTATCGGGCCCGCATCGAGCGGACCGAGACCGAACTGGACAACTTCCGGACCGCCTTCGCCTGGAGCAGGGACAACGCCGATACCGCGGTCGCGCTGCAACTGGCGTCGTCACTGCAGCCACTGTGGTTGCGGGGCCGGATTCTGGAGGGGCTGGCATGGTTTGAGGCGCTGCCCACCGACGGCCCCGATGCGGCGCCGGCAGCCTACGCGCGTGCCCTTGCCGACAAGACGATCCTCGACGCGGTCACCGGAGTGTTCGGCCGCGTCGACCAGACCGAGCCCGCGCTGGCGATCGCACGCCGACTGGGCGACCCGGCGCTGCTGGCCCGCACGCTCGCGGCCTGCGGCGCCACCTTCGGATTCAGCGCCGAGGTCGCCGCACCGTATCTGGCCGAGGCGGTCGAACTCGCCCGGGCCTCCGGCGATGACTGGCAGTTGAGCCAGATCCTGCGATGGGTTGCGCTGTCAGCGTTCACGGCAGGCGATCCGAACGCAGCGCGGGCGGCCGCCGAGGAAGGACGAGATCTCGCCGATGTCATCGGCGACCGGTTCATCTCACGAATCTGCCGCTGGCACATCGGTCTGGCGCGCTGGATGAGCGCGGAATTCGCCGAAGCTGTAGCTCAATTCAGCGATGTGGTGGCTGAGGCCAGGTCGGCCCACGACCCGCTCTGGCAGGTGTACGGGTACTTCGCGCGGAGTAAAGCGCTTGCCTACCAGGGTGATGTCGACGGTGCGCGCGTCGCCGCGGAAGCCGCCGTCGAGTCTGCCGGCGGCCTGCCGGACTTCCAGCGGGTCCTCAGCTTCGGGGCGCTGGCCGACGCGGCGCTCGCCGCCGGCGATGTGGCGGCAGCGGTTGTCGCCGTGGCCGCCGCTTCGGAGGCCGGCCCGCAGCCGCAGCTGCTGGCGGTGAACGGCTACCCGGCGGCGCAGACTGCTTTGGCGGCAGGAGATCTCGGCACCGCCCGGCAGTTGGCGGACGTAACCGTCTCGGCGGCCTCGGGCGGGCACCGGTTGATCGCCCTGGCGACGCGGGTTCGGGTCGCAATCGCTGAGCGAGACTTCAGGCAGGCAGAGCGGGACGCTCATGAGGCACTGACGATCGCCACCGAGACGCAGGCGTACCTGACGGTTCCCGACGTGATCGAATGCCTGGCGATACTGTCCCTGGACAACGGAAGTCACCGAGAGGCGGCCCGGTTGGGCGGGGCTGCGGCCGCGCTCCGGGGCCGCACCGGAGAGGTTCGCTTCAGAATCTATGATCGCGACTACGCCGCGGCAATGCAGGCTGTGCGTGAGGTGCTGGGCGGCAGCGACTTCGAGACGGCCTGGGCCGAGGGTTCCGCCCTGTCGAGAGCGGAGGCAATCGCCTACGCCCAGCGTGGCCACGGCGAACGCAAACGGCCGCCCAGCGGCTGGGCGGCACTGACGGCCACCGAACTCGACGTCGTCGAGTTGGTCAACCAGGGACTGACCAACAAGGAAGTTGCCACCAGGCTGTTCGTATCGCCGCGCACCGTGCAGACCCATCTCACCCACATCTACGCCAAGCTGGGGCTGACCTCACGCGTGCAACTCGTGCAGCAGGCCACGGCCCAGGCCTGACTCTCTCCGGCGGGGCCCCGTCCGGCCCGTGGGTGCCGCGGTGGAACGGCGATCCCCGGTGTATGCCCCACCGGACTAGCATGGGGGAAGCATGGATCGGCGCAATGGCGCGCCGGATCGGACTGGAGCGGTCTGGATGTGAATGAGTGGCTGCCGGCCGGGGTCGGTGGTCGGCGGCTGCCGGCGCAGCTGACGAGCTTCGTCGGCCGCGAGGCCGAACTGGCCGAGGTGCGCCGCCTGGTCCGCGACCATCGGCTGGTCACGCTGACCGGGGCCGGAGGCGTCGGGAAGACCCGGCTGGCGGTGCAGTTGGCCGGTCGGCTCGTCGAAGGATTCGGTGCCGGGGCGTGGTGGGTGGACTTGGCCGCGATCACCGATGCCGACCTGGTGGCGGTGCGGGTGGCGCGCACGCTGGGCCTGCCGGACCAGCCGGGTCGTTCCGCCCTCGACACCCTCACGCGTTTCATCGCCGACCGGCAGCTGCTGGTGGTGCTGGACAACTGTGAGCATCTGCTCGACGGGTGCGCCGCGCTGACGGCCACATTGCTGAGTTCCTGCAGCCGGTTGACGGTCCTGGCGACGAGCCGCGAGCCGATCGGGGTGGCCGGCGAGGTGACCTGGCGGACCCCGTCACTGGGGCTGGCCGACGAAGCGATCGAGCTGTTCACCCAGCGGGCCCGCCTCGTCCGGCCGGACTTCGTCGTCACCGGCGATAACGCCGCGGTGGTGGCCGAGATCTGCCGACGTCTGGACGGTGTGCCGTTGGCACTCGAACTCGCCGCCGCGCGGCTACGCGCGCTGTCGGCCGACGAGATCGCCGAGGGCCTGCGGGACCGGTTCCGGCTGTTGACCGGCGGGGCGCGCACCGCGGTGCCGCGACAGCAGACGCTGCGCGCCTCGGTGGACTGGTCGCACGGGCTGCTGACCGCGTCCGAGCGATTGCTGTTCCGTCGGCTGGCGGTGTTTCTGGGGGGATTCGATCTGGACGCCGCGCACGCGGTCGCCGGCGGCCCGCAGTCGCCGCGCTACCAGATCCTCGACGAGCTCACCCTTTTGGTGGACAAGTCGCTGGTGACCGCCGATGATCAGGGGCGGGCAACCCGGTACCGGCTGCTGGAGACCGTCCGGCAATACGCGCTGGAGAAACTCGGCGACTCGGATGAGTCCGACATCGTGCGGACCCGGCACCGGGACTACTACACCATCCTGTTCGACGCCCCGATGTCGGCCGATGACCGACATCGGGTCGCTTCCGCCGAAGTCGAGATCGACAACCTGCGGGCGGCATTCGCGTGGAGCCGGGAGCGCGGTGACATCGATCTGGCCGCGCGGCTGGCGTCGTCGCTGCAACCGCTGTGGCTCACCCGCGGCCGAATCCTGGAGGGGCTGTCCTGGTTTGAGGCCGTGCTGGCCGATGGCGTCGCGGCCGCACCCGCGGCGCGTGCGTGCACGCTGGCCGACAAGCTGATTCTCGACCACCTGGCGGGGGATTTCGGCCGGGCGGCTCAGGCCGACGAGGCGCTGGCAATCGCCCGCGAGCTCGGTGAGCCGAAGTTGCTCGCCCGAGTGCTCACCGCCTGCGGTGTGGCGTACATCTTCTACCCCCCGGTCGCGCTGCCGTACTTCACCGAGGCGGTCCGCAACCTGCGTACTTCGGGTGACGACTGGCAGTTGTGTTGGACGCTGGCCTGGCAGGCGGACTCGAGCTACACGGCCGGCGACCCGGCCGCAATGCGGACCGCGGCCGAAGAGGGATGCGGCCTGGCCTATGCCCTCAAAGACCGGGAGTTGTCGCGGATGTGCCGCTGGTTCCTCGGCATGGCGCAGTGGCTTAGTGCCGACCTTGCCGGTGCCGCAACACAATTCCATGATCTGGTCATCGAGGCGCAGGCTGCTCACGACCCGCTGTGGACGGTGTACGGCCTGTTCATGCTGGGGAAGACTCTTGCCTGCCAGGGTGATGCCGGTGCAGCGCGGGCCGCGGCGCAGGCGGCCGTCGAGGCTGCGGCCGACCTGACGGGTATCCAGCAGGCGCTGGCCCTGGGTGCCGAGGCGGACGCCGCGCTCGCGGCGGGCGATGCGGTGGCGGCACGCGCGGCCAGTGACGCGTCGTGGCAGGCGTGTCCGCAGCTGCACCTGCTGGCGGTCAACGGCAACCCCTGTGGTCAGGCCGCGCTGGCGGTCGGGGAACTGGGTGCGGCGCGTCGTTGGGTGGACGACGCCGTCGCGCTGGCCACGGGAGTGCACCGGATGGTCTTGTTGGCCACCCGTATCCGGGTCGCCGTCGCCCAGGGCGATTTCGACCAAGCCGAATGCGATGCCCACGAGGCGCTGGGAATTGCGATGAAAGACAATGCGTACCTCGCGATTCCCGATGTGCTGGAATGCCTTGCCGGCCGGACGGCCGATGGTGGCGCGCTGCGCGAGGCGGCCCGGCTGTTCGGTGCCGCGCAGGCCATCCGGGAGTGCACCGGCCAGGTCCGCTTCAAGACCTACGACACCGCGCATCACGCCGCGGTCGACGCACTGCGTGCTGCCCTGGGAGATCGCGACTTCGCAACCGAATGGGCCGACGGCGCCGCGCTCCCCGCCGACGAGGCCGTCGGCTATGCTCAGCGCGGTCACGGTGAGCGCAGACGGCTGTCGTCCGGTTGGGCCGCACTCACCGCCACCGAATGCGACGTCGTCCGGCTTGTCGGCGAGGGGCTCGGCAACAAGGAGATCGCGGCGCGGATGTTCGTGTCGCCGCGCACCGTGCAGACCCACCTCACGCATGTCTACAGCAAACTCGGCCTGACATCCCGTGTGCAACTCGCCCAGGAGGCGTCGCGTCACGCTATCCGCTCACGGCCGTGATGTAACCGAAAAGCCCCGACACGCAAGCCATTCCGCACAGTATCAGGGTGCCGACGGCGAACGGCCATGCCAGCGAGCGTCGGACCAACCGGATGGTCGTGATCACGGTCCCGATGACGGCGATCGCCGCGGCGATCCCGAACCCGGTTGTGATCAGGGTGACGCCCCGGTCGATGTGGCAGGTCTCCGGTGGGCAGTAGTCGGTGAACGCCAGCGTCATCAGCCCGAGGAACGCCGCGGCCGCGCCGCCGAGGAATGTGCACACCAGGGCGATGATCGATATCGCGATGTCGGCGCCCGAGCGCGGCGCCGGCGGCGTCATCCCATTCACAGTGCGTCTTCCCTCATGCTGAACTGCGACCTTTCATGCTGAACTGCGACCAATCCGGTTCGCGCACCGCCGCCCAGTATTCGTCGAGCCGCCACGGGCTGACCGTGTGGATCTCGCCGTCGGCGTTCTTGAAGTAGGAGTGCTCTACCGCCGGGTGCGCCCACACCATCTTTGCGATCTCGGCCTGGGTGCGCCGATGCCACCCGACGGCCGCCGCGGCGATGGGCTCGATGCTGTGCAGGCCCCCGTTGATGATCTCGGCCAGGCAGCTGTCGATGTAGCGCATCTGGAGTTCGGAGTTGAAGATCAGGCTGCCGCCGTGCGCGAGATGCGCGCCGGGCCCGTAGAGCAGGAAGAAGTTCGGGAAGCCGGGGACGGTGATGCCCAGGTAGGCGTACGGGCGCCGGCCCCAGAGGTCGCGCAGGTCGACGCCGTCACGGCCGGTGATCGTCATCGGCCACAGCACGTCGGTGTGCCGGAAGCCGGTGGCGTAGACGATCACGTCGGCAGGGTGGCTGACGCCGTCGGCGGTGACGACGCCGTCGGCGGTGATCCGCGCAATCGGGGTGCGGACCAACTCGACGTCGTCGCGGCGCAGCGTCTGCAGCCAGCTGCCGTTGTCCTGCAGCGTTCGCTTTCCGGTCGCCGGATAGTCCGGAAGCACCTTGGCCAGCAGATCGTTGTCTGCGCCAACCTGCTTGGTGATCCAGTCGGTGAACATCAGCCGGGCGGCCGCGTTGATCTGGCTGACCGCGTAGTCCTGGTCGGGGTAGTCCGGGTCGACTCGCGCGGCGTCGAGTCCCTTGTCGGCGCCCGGCCACAGCACCAGGAAGCGGTACCAGCGGCCGTAGAACGGCAGATGGTTCATCGCCCAGTGCACCCCGTCGGGAACCGCGTCGTGATACATCGGGTTGGGGAACATCCACTGCGCGCTGCGTTGAAAGATCGTCAGCTGCGCGACGTCGCCGGCGATTGCCGGTGCGATCTGAAAGCCGCTGGCGCCCGCACCGATCAGGGCGATCCGCTTGCCGGAGAGGTCGACGGAGTGGTCCCAGGCCGCGGAGTGAAAGGACGGTCCGGCGAAGGTGCCGGCGCCGTCGAATTCCGGGATGTGGGGCCGATTGAGCTGGCCGACCGCGGTGATGACGGCGTGCGCCCGAAGCGTGGTGTCCGCCCCCGCGGGTGAACGCAGGGTGAGCGTCCAGCGGCCGTCGTCGTCCCAGGCTGCCCCGGTCACCTCGGTCCGCCACCGGATGTGCCGTCTGAGATCGTGCTTGTCGATCAGCGCGGTGAAGTACGCCCGCAACTCGGGTTGTTCGGCGAAGTAGTGCGTCCAGTCGTTGCTGGGTTCGAAGCTGTAGCAGTAGAAATGATTGCCGACGTCTACCCGCGCACCCGGATAGTTGTTCTCCCACCATGTTCCACCGGGTCCGGCGTTCTTCTCGATGATGGTGAACGGAATGCCGGCCTGGCTCAGCCGGATTCCGGCGAGAATGCCCGATTCGCCGCAGCCGATCACGGCCACCGGGAACTGTGCCGCGCGGCCCGGATCCAGCGCCCCGGGCCGGCGCGGGTCGGCCCCGTCGAGGTCCAGCTCCTCGATGAGCAGCGGCAGGTAGCTCTCGGGCACGGTCTCGCAGGCAGCCCAGTCCAGCATCTCCCGGACCAGCTCGGCCGGCAGCGGCGCCGGTTCGGGACAGCCGCGGTCGCGGTAGTCGGTGAGCACCGGCAGTGCCACCGCCCTGGCCCGCGCCTTGTCCTCCTCGGACATGAAGCCCTGGATCTCGTTGAGGAAGACGCCGGCCTGTCGGAAATCGCGGACGAACCGCGGATCGCCGGTGATGTGGACACAGGACAGCAACAGCGTCGGGATGCTGACCTGCTGCAGCGCCGCGGCGATGTCGGATGTCGCGGTGGTGAAGGGCTCGCCCGCATAGCGGTTGCGCATCGAGTCGCTCCTTCCCGCCGGGACTGCGTGACTGCCTGGAAACGATACGCGGGCGGTGCGGCCGGCCCGAAGACGCCGGATGCAATGCATTCGGTGACCGTACGGCGCTGTGGGCCGTGGTACCGGTGAAGGCCCGGTCGGCATCTGGGCCGCGGTCCCGGTCATCCGGCCGGACTTCACCGCGATCGGCCACGCCGCCGCTGTCCTGCCCGGCCTGTGCTGTTCTCCGCTGACCCGCCATCTTCGGCATCATTCGCAGCGACGCGGGGCCGCCGGCACGTAACGTGGCATCGAACGCGCAGAGAGGCACCGATGCGGCACTACTACACCGTCGACGCGATCCGGGCGGCCGAGGCGCCGTTGCTGGCCAGCCTGCCCGACGGGGCGCTGATGCGCCGGGCCGCATTCGGCCTGGCCACCGTCGTCGCCCGGGAACTGATCACCCGCACCGGCGGGGTGGCTGGACGGAGCATCTGCGCGGTCATCGGTTCCGGCGACAACGGTGGCGATGCGCTGTGGGCGACCACCTTCCTGTGCCGCCGCGGCGCCGCCGGTACCGCGGTGCTGCTCAACCCGGAGCACACCCACGTCAAGGGGCTGTCGGCGTTCCGCAAGGCCGGTGGCCGGATCGTCGACACCGTGCCACTCGCAACGGATCTGGTGATCGACGGGGTGGTCGGGATCTCCGGCAAAGGTGCGTTGCGGCCGGACGCCGCCGCCGTGTTCGGGGCGGTACGGGCCGCCGGTGTCCCGGTTGCGGCGGTCGACATCCCCAGTGGCGTCGATGCCCACACCGGCGCGGTGGACGGCCCGGCCGTGCACGCCGCGCTGACGGTGACCTTCGGTGGCCTCAAACCGGTGCACGCACTCGGTGATTGCGGGCGGGTCGAACTGGTCGACATCGGACTGGACCTACCGCCGGCCGACATCCACGGTCTCGAGGTGGCCGACGTGCTGGCGTGCTGGCCGGTGCCCGGTGCGAGGGACGACAAGTACACCCAGGGTGTCACCGGGGTGCTGGCCGGCTCGGCGGCCTACCCCGGTGCGGCGATTCTGTGCACCGGCGCCGCGGTGGCGGCTACCGCCGGAATGGTGCGCTACGCGGGAAGTGCTGCCGCGCAGGTTGTCTCGCACTGGCCGGAGGTGGTGGCCGCGCCCAGCGCGGCGGCCGCCGGGCGGGTGCAGGCGTGGGTGGTCGGTCCGGGCCTGGGCACCGACGAGGCCGCGGCCGCCGCGCTGTGGTTCGCGCTGGACACCGACCTGCCGGTGATCGTCGACGCCGACGCGCTGACCATGCTGGCTGCGCACCCCGGACTGGTCGCCGAGCGGGCCGCCCCCACCGTGCTCACCCCGCACGCCGGTGAGTTCGCCAGGCTGGCCGGTGACCCGCCCGGTGCCGACCGGGTCGGCGCGACTCGGCGGCTGGCCGAGCGAATGGGCTGCACGGTGCTGCTGAAGGGCAACGTCACCGTCATCGCCGAACCGGGCGGGCCGGTCTACCTCAACCCGGCGGGGCAATCCTGGGCTGCCACCGCCGGCTCCGGCGACGTGCTCTCCGGGATTATCGGCGCGCTGCTGGCCTCCGGCCTGCCGGCGGCCGAGGCCGCGGCGGCCGCCGCGTTCGTGCACGCCCGCGCGGCGGCCGCGTCGGCCGCCGACCCCGGCCCCGGCCCCGCCCCGACATCGGCGTCGCGCATTCTGCACCACATCCGAACCGCCCTGGCCGAGTTGTAATACCCCCCCCGGAGGAGCCACCGTGTCGCACTCGCACCCGTCCGTCCCGGCGCACTCGATCGCACCGGCCTACACCGGCCGGCTGTTCACCGCGCCGATCCCCGCGCTGCGGCTGCCCGAGGAGTCGATGGACCCCGAGACCGCCTACCGGTTCATCCACGACGAGTTGATGCTCGATGGCAGTTCCCGGCTCAACCTGGCGACCTTCGTCACCACCTGGATGGATCCCGAGGCCGACAAGCTGATGGCCGAGTCGTTCGACAAGAACATGATCGACAAGGACGAGTACCCGGCCACCGCGGCCATCGAGCAGCGCTGCGTGTGTATGGTCGCCGACCTGTTCCACGCCGAAGGCCTGCGCGACGACGACCCGGCCAGCGCCACCGGGGTGTCCACCGTCGGCTCATCCGAAGCGGTGATGCTGGCCGGGCTGGCGCTGAAATGGCGCTGGCGCCAGCGTATCCAAAATGCGGGCGCCGACTGGCGCGGCCGCACCCCCAATCTGGTGATGGGCGCCAATGTCCAGGTGGTGTGGGAGAAGTTCTGCCGCTACTTCGACGTCGAACCGCGCTACCTGCCGATGGCGCGGGGCCGCTACGTCATCACCCCCGAACAGGTGGTCGACGCCGTCGACGAGGACACCATCGGGGTGGTGGCGATCCTGGGCACCACCTACACCGGCGAGCTGGAACCGGTCGCCGAAATCTGTGCGGCACTGGACGCCCTGGCCGCACAGCGCGGGCTGGACGTCCCGGTGCACGTGGACGCGGCCAGCGGCGGCTTCGTGGTGCCGTTCCTGCACCCCGGCATCAAGTGGGATTTCCGGCTGCCACGGGTGGTGTCGATCAACGCCAGCGGGCACAAGTACGGGCTGACCTATCCCGGCATCGGCTTCGTGGTGTGGCGCAGTGCCGAGCAGCTGCCCGAAGACCTGGTGTTCCGGGTCAACTACCTCGGCGGTGACATGCCCACGTTCACGCTGAACTTCTCGCGCCCCGGCAACCAGGTCGTCGGGCAGTACTACAACTTTCTGCGGCTGGGCCGCCAGGGCTACACCCAGGTGATGCGGGCGCTGTCGCAGACCGCGCGTTGGCTCAGCGAACAACTGACCGCCGGGGAGCACTTCGAGGTGATCTCCGACGGGTCGGCGATCCCGGTGGTCAGCTTCCGGCTCGCCGGCCAGCGCGGCTACACGGAGTTCGACGTCTCCCACGAACTGCGGACCTTCGGCTGGCAGGTGCCGGCCTACACCATGCCGGAGGGCGCCAGCGACGTCTCGGTGCTGCGCATCGTGGTCCGTGAGGGTCTGTCGGCGGACCTGGCCAGGGCGCTCTACGACGACATCGCCAAGGCGGTGGCCACCCTGGACAAGCTCAAACCCGGCGGGCACCACAAGCAGCGGCACTTCGCTCACTAGGTTTTCGCCGCACGCCCGGCGGCATGCCGCGGGGTTCTGAGACAATCGCCGTTGACATGACTGCCATATCCCAGACCGCCGGCCTGCTCGCCGAGGCTGTGGTGGACCTGGGCGCCATCGCCCACAACGTACGGGCGTTGGCGCGGCGCGCGGGCTCCGCGCAGGTGATGGCCGTCGTCAAGGCCGACGGCTACGGGCACGGTGCGGTTCAGGTGGCGCAGGCGGCGGTGGCCGCCGGCGCGGCCGAACTGGGGGTGGCCGCCGTCGACGAGGCGCTGGCGCTGCGCGCGGGCGGAGTCACCGCTCCGGTGCTGGCGTGGCTGCATCGGCCCGGTGCCGACTTCGGCCCCGCGCTCAACGCCGACGTGCAGATCGCGATCTCCTCGCGGCGGCAGCTGGCCGAAGTGCTCGACGCGGTCCACCGCACCGGGCGCACCGCGACGGTGACCGTCAAGGTCGACACCGGGATGAACCGCAACGGCGTCAGCATGGCCGATTATCCGGCGCTGCTGACCGCGCTGCGCCGGCCCGTCGCCGACGGCGCGGTTCGGTTGCGCGGACTGATGTCCCATCTGGCCTGTGCCGATGCGCCTGAACACCCGGCGAACAATGTTCAGGCGCAACGGTTTTCCGACCTGCTGACGCAGGCTCGCGATCAGGGTGTGGCGTTCGAGGTGGCGCACCTGGCCAATTCGGCGGCGGTGATGAGCCGGCCCGACCTGGCGTTCGATCTGGTCCGGCCCGGGATTGCGGTCTACGGGCTGACGCCGATCCCAGGTCGCGACGACCTGGGTCTGGTGCCGGCGATGACACTGAAAACCGTTGTGGTACTGATCCGGTCGATCCGGGCCGGCGAGGCGGTGTCGTACGGGCACACCTGGGTCGCCGGGGCCGACACCACACTGGCGCTGCTGCCGATCGGTTATGCCGACGGGGTGTTCCGGGCGCTCAGTGGACGATTCGACGTGCTGATCGGCGGCAGGCGGCACCGCAGCGTGGGGCGGGTGTGCATGGACCAGTTCGTCGTCGACCTGGGTCCCGGGCCCGTCGACGTCCGCGAAGGCGACGAGGCCATCCTGTTCGGGCCGGGCCGCGACGGCGAGCCCACCGCCCAGGACTGGGCCGACGCGCTCGGCACCGTGCACTACGAGGTGGTGGCCGGCCCGCGCGGGCGGATCACCCGAACCTATCGTGCGGCAAGCGGTGCCGGCCGATAGGCGGGCCGGCGGTCGGCCGGCGGGTGCCGAAGTGACCGCGGCGGGCACCGCGACGCTGCCCACCGCCGAGGACACCGTGACACTCGGGGCGCAGCTGGCCGGCCAGCTGCGGGCCGGCGACGTGGTCGTGTTGTCCGGTCCGCTCGGTGCGGGAAAGACAGTGCTGGCCAAGGGAATCGCGAAGGCGATGGACGTCGACGGGCCGGTCGTCTCGCCGACGTATGTGCTGGCCCGGGTGCATCCGCCGCGCCGACCCGGCGCGCCGGCGATGATCCACGTCGACCTGTACCGACTGCTCGGCGACAGCACGCTGGATCTGCCGGCCGAGTTGGACTCGCTGGACCTGGACACCGATCTCGATGACGCCGTCGTCGTGGTGGAGTGGGGCGACGGGCTGGCCGAACGGCTCTCCGACCGGCACCTGGACATCCGGTTGGAGCGCAGTGCCGACTCCGAGGTGCGCACCGCGACCTGGCGGTGGGGCGCGACGTGAAGCGGGCGATCCTGGCGATCGACACCGCGACTCCCGCGGTCACGGCGGGTCTGGTGGACGCGGCCGACCGGTGCACCGTGCTTGCCGAGCGGGTCACCGTCGACGCCAGAGCGCACGCCGAGCGGATCACCCCGAATGTGCTGGCGGCGCTGGCCGACGCCGGGCTGGGGATGGCCGACCTGGGTGCCGTGGTGGTGGGCTGCGGGCCGGGGCCGTTCACCGGGTTGCGGGTCGGCATGGCGACCGCCGCCGCCTACGGGCACGCGCTGGGTGTCCCGGTACACGGGGTGTGCAGCCTGGATGCGATCGGGGTGCGCACCACCGGTGAGGTGCTGGTGGTCACCGACGCCCGGCGCCGCGAGGTCTACTGGGCGCGCTATCGCGACGGTGTCCGCACCGCCGGCCCGGCGGTCGGCGCCCCGGCCGATGTCGATGCCGGTGCCGTGCGGGCGGTGGCCGGGTCGCCGGCGCACGCGGCGCTGTTCGGCCTGCCGGTACTGGCTCCCGAATATCCCTCCGCGGCCGGACTTGTCGCGGCGGTGCGAGATTGGAATGCCGATCCGCCGCCCCCGGTGCCGCTGTATCTGCGGCGACCCGACGCCAAGCCGGCCGGCCCGCCCAGCGCGCCACCGGTCGACATCGGTCCGCTCGCCGTCGCGGACGCCGCCCGATGCGCCGAACTGGAGGAGCAGTTGTTCGGCGGTGACGATCCGTGGCCGGCCGCCGCGTTCCGGCGAGCACTCGACGCCCGGCACCATCGCTACGTCGCCGCCCGGGTGGCCGGCGTGCTCGTCGGCTATGCGGGAATCGCCCGGTTGGGCCGCACCCCGCCGTTCGAGTACGAGGTGCACACCATCGGGGTGGACCCGGCCTACCAGGGCCGCGGCATCGGTCGCCGATTGCTCGGCGAGTTGCTGGATTTCGCCGACGGCGGCGTGGTGCACCTGGAGGTCCGCACCGACAACGCGGTGGCCATCGCGCTGTACCGCGACGTCGGTTTCGTCGAGGCCGGGGTGCGGAAGCGTTACTACCGCAACGGCGCCGACGCCTACCTGATGCAGCTTGTGGGGGCACGCCCCCGCAAGCGGGAGGTACCCCCACCCGCTTGCGGGGGAGGGGGCCGATGACGATCATCCTGGCGATCGAGACGTCCTGCGACGAAACGGGTGTCGGCATTGCCCGCCTCGATGCCGGCGGTGCGGTGACCCTGCTGGCCGATGAGGTGGCCTCCAGCGTCGACCAGCATGCCCGCTACGGCGGGGTGGTCCCCGAGATCGCGTCGCGGGCTCACCTGGAGGCACTCGGTGCGACCATGCGCCGGGCGTTGGCTGCCGCGGGTGTGGACAGGCCCGATGCCGTGGCGGCCACCGCCGGGCCCGGCCTGGCCGGCGCACTGCTGGTGGGGGTGGCCGCCGCCAAGGCGTACGCGGCCGCGTGGGGGGTGCCGTTCTACGCCGTCAACCACCTGGGCGGGCACTTGGCGGCCGACGTCTACTCCCACGGGCCGCTGGTCGACTGCGTGGCGCTGCTGGTCTCTGGTGGGCACACCCAGTTGCTGCGGGTGCGTTCGCTGGGCGAACCCATCGTCGAACTGGGCGGCACCGTCGACGACGCCGCCGGGGAGGCATACGACAAGGTGGCCCGGTTGCTCGGGCTCGGTTACCCCGGCGGCAGGGTCCTCGATGAGCTGGCCCGCACCGGTGACCGTGAAGCCGTGGTGTTCCCGCGCGGCATGACCGGCCCGCGTGACGACAGGCACGCATTCAGCTTCTCCGGGCTGAAGACCGCCGTTGCCCGCTATGTGGAGCAGACCCCGGATTATTCGCCGGCCGACGTGGCCGCGGGCTTCCAGGAGTCGGTGGCAGACGTGCTCACCATGAAGGCCGTGCGGGCCACCGCCGAATCGGGGGCGCCGGCACTGCTGATCGCCGGGGGCGTGGCGGCCAACTCCCGGCTGCGCGAACTGGCCGAAGAGCGGTGCGCGCAAGCCGGTCTGGCGCTGCGGATTCCGCCGCTGCGGCTGTGCACCGACAACGGCGCGATGATCGCGTCGTTCGCCGCGCAGTTGATCGCCGCCGGGGCGCCGCCGTCGCCGCTTGAGGTCGCCACCGATCCGGGCCTGCCCGTCACCCGCGGGCAGCTGCGCTGATCCCGCTGCCCGTCTCGCGGTCACCGGGTGACGATGAGCAGGTTGTCGCCGGTCGCCCAGGCCTGGGTGAAGGTGGCCAGCGGGATCTGCTCGTCGCGGCCGGTGGGGGTGCCGCTGTCGTTGAGGTGGACGACGTCGGTGCGGGTGTCGACGCCGGTGACGACGACGGCGTGGTCGGCGTCGGTCCGTTGTCCCTGGCCCGGGGGGTAGTCCCAGATGGTTTCGGCGTTGAGCCCGGCGATCACCTTGTGACCGCCGGCCAGGTCCTGCTCCAGGGACGCCATGGTGTTGCCGGTGGTCAGATCGGATGCGATGCCGTATTTGCCGAGCAGCATGACCAGATCCTGCGGCGAGGTGCCGTCGAAGTGGTAGACGTCGCCGTGATGGGCCTCGCTCTTGGTGAAAACGCCGCGCAGCTCGATCCCGACCTGGGAGGGTTCGTGGCCGGTGAGCTGGCCGACCACATCGGCGACGGCCATGAGTCCGCAATCCTCCTGGTGCTGGTAGCGCCAGTAGGGGGCGGCGGCTCCCGGGTCGCCGTACAGCTGGCCGTTCGGGTCGGCGTGTGCGACCCCGGCCGTCCCGATGGCGATGGCGACGGCCAGTGCTACTCCGCGGATACCGGTGAACATGACCTCCACTCTCCCCGCGCGAACGTGCGACGCCGTACGGATTTCCTGGGAAAAGGCGTACAACCGCGCACGCTCGCGGCAAGGGCGACCGTGGAAGCAGCGAGGCAACCTTGAGTGCTAGCACTCTCATGTATAGAGTGCTAGGTGGCAGTCGGACAATCCCTGGCTCGGCACCCGCGACGACGACGCGAGGGCACGAACGAATGCCGAACACCTGGTAATTCGAGAAGGCTCGGGGAACCGCCCCGGGCCGCATCCAGATAAGTGGAGGGCTCCAATCGTGGCGAGCGTGAACATCAAGCCACTCGAGGACAAGATCCTCGTACAGGCCAACGAGGCCGAGACCACGACCGCGTCCGGTCTGGTCATTCCCGACACCGCCAAGGAGAAGCCGCAGGAAGGCACCGTCGTCGCCGTCGGCCCAGGTCGCTGGGACGAAGACGGTGAGAAGCGGATTCCGCTGGACGTGTCCGAGGGTGACACCGTCATCTACAGCAAGTACGGCGGCACCGAGATCAAGTACAACGGTGAGGAGTACCTCATCCTGTCCGCCCGCGACGTGCTGGCAGTCGTCACCAAGTAGGCCATCGACCAAGCCTGCAATCAACAACGTGTTCCGCCCCGGCGATCCCCGTGACCTCCGTGTTCATGGGCGATTTCCGGGGCGGCACGCGTAGCGGGACCAACCAATCGGGAAAGAGCTATGAGCAAGCAGATTGAGTTCGACGAGAAGGCGCGCCGCGCCCTGGAGGCCGGCGCGGACAAGCTCGCCGACGCGGTCCGGGTCACGCTGGGGCCGCGCGGCCGCACGGTGGTGCTGGCCAAGGCGTTCGGCGGCCCGACGGTGACCATGGACGGTGTCACCGTGGCCCGCGAGATCGACCTGGAGGACCCGTTCGAGAACCTGGGTGCCCAACTGGTCAAGTCGGTCGCCACCAAAACCAACGACGTCGCCGGCGACGGCACCTCCACCGCCACCGTGTTGGCTCAGGCCCTGATCAAGGCCGGCCTGCGCAACGTCGCGGCCGGTGCCAACCCGATCGCGCTGGGGCAGGGCATCTCGCAGGCGGCCGAGGCGGTGTCGCAGGCCCTGCTGGCCGCCGCCACCGGAGTCTCCGGGAAGGAGTCGATCGCCCAGGTGGCGACGGTGTCCTCCCGCGATGCCGAGGTCGGCGAACTGGTCGGCGAGGCGATGACCAAGGTCGGCGGTGACGGCGTGGTCAGCGTGGAGGAATCCTCGACGCTGAACACCGAACTGGAGATCACCGACGGGGTCGGATTCGACAAGGGCTTCGTCTCGGGGTACTTCGTCACCGACTTCGACTCCCAGGAGGCGGTGCTGGAAGACGCGGTGATCCTGCTGCACAAGGAGAAGATCAGCTCGCTGCCGGATCTGCTGCCGCTGCTGGAGAAGGTCGTCGAGGCCGGCAAGCCGCTGCTGATCGTGGCCGAGGACGTCGAGGGCGAAGCGCTGTCGACACTGGTGGTCAACGCCATCCGCAAGACGCTCAAGGCCGTCGCGGTCAAGGCGCCGTACTTCGGTGACCGGCGCAAGGCGTTCCTCGAGGACCTCGCGATCGTGACCGGCGGCCAGGTGATCGACCCCGACGTGGGTCTGACGCTGCGCGAGGCCGGCCTGGAGGTGCTGGGTTCGGCGCGCCGGGTGGTGGCCAGCAAGGACGACACCGTCATCGTCGACGGGGGTGGAGGCGCCGAGGCGGTTGCGGCCCGGGTCAAGCAACTGCGTGCCGAGATCGAGGCCACCGACTCCGACTGGGATCGGGAGAAGCTCGAGGAGCGGCTGGCCAAGCTGGCCGGCGGGGTAGCCGTGATCAAGGTGGGCGCGGCCACCGAGACCGCCCTCAAGGAGCGCAAGCACCGCGTCGAAGACGCGGTGGCGGCGGCCAAGGCCGCGGTCGAGGAGGGCATCGTGCCCGGCGGCGGCACCGCGCTGCTGGAGGCTCGCGCGGCGCTGACCGGGCTGCGTGCCACGCTCAGCGGTGACGAGGCGACCGGGGTGGATGTGTTCTCGGCCGCGCTGAGTGCGCCGCTGTACTGGATCGCCACCAACGCCGGGCTGGATGGCGCCGTGGTGACCAGCAAGGTGGCCGAGTTGCCGGCCGGGCAGGGTTTCAACGCGGCGACGCTGTGCTATGGCGACCTGGCCGCGGCCGGCATCATCGACCCGGTGAAGGTGACCCGCTCGGCGGTGCTCAACGCCGCGTCGGTGGCACGGATGGTGCTCACCACCGAGACCGCGGTGGTGGAGAAGCCGGCCGAGGCCGACGAGCACGCCGGTCACGGACACCATGGGCACGCCCATTAGCACCTGAAAACGAGGTGCCCCCGGTGGTTTCGCCGCCGGGGGCGTTCTCGTGGCGCTACCCGGGGGACCTGCGCTCAGTATGTGTTGGTGAGAAGCAGTTGCAGGGAGTCGAACACGCTCTGCAGCGGATCGCTGTTGGCGACCCCGTGCAGGAACATCGCGCTGAGCCAGGCGCCCAAGGCGTTGATGTCGCCGTCGTTGATCTCGGCGTAGGTCAGCTGCCCGTCGATGGTGGTGGTGACATCCGCGACCTGCTCCGGCGTCAGCCCCAGGTACTCCACGTGCGAGCCGAAGATGCCCAGCAGCGCGCCCCACAGGCCGTGGGCGGCGTAGGCGTCGACGAAGTTGGCGACCGGATCGGTCGGCAGGCTGTAGATGGTGGCCGGGTACAGGTCATCCGGTGTCGAGCTGCCGATGCTGTCGTCCATACCGGTGAACTTGAGCACGGCGTCCGTGAAACTCGCGCCGAGCGTGGCGATCATGGCGGCCTCCAGGTGTTGCCAGACGCCATCGGGGGCCGAGGGGTTGCCGATGAACACGAAGTGCACCGCGTCGGTGGGGATGCCGGCCGCCGCGAGTTGGGTCATCGCCATGGACTCGGCGGTGGCGCTCTGCGAGTAGCCGAAGACCGTCAGCGGGTGTTCGGCGTCGAAAGCCCCTGGGTTCGCATTGAATTCGTTCTGGACGGCGAGGACGACGGCTAACGCGTCGGCGCGGCTGCTCTGCTGGAACAGCTCGGGCGTGGTGAGCACCTGCAGCGGCGCGCTGCACGGATCGGTGCCGTCCATGTAGCAGACCGTCGAGTCGGTCGAGCCGGAATTGAACCCCAGTGCGTTCAGATACAGGTTCTCGGCCGACCGCGCGTATTCGGGCGACGGCGTCGGCTGACCGGTTCCACCGAGGATGATCGCCGTTACGCTGCCCGCCAGCGGGCCGGCGGTGGACAACAGGGTTGACGCAAAATGCCGGGGCTGGACGGGTTGAGTGATCGGCGCGCCGATTGCGGCGACGCCCATTCCGGTGACCATGCCGAGGGCGCCAAGGTAGACAGCGGCGTTACGCGCGCCCCCTGCAGAACCCCGTGCTGAAGCGGCCGCCGGCGTCGTCGACCGCATCGGCGCACCCGCACGCCGCAGTACCTGAGTCATAGACCGCGCTCCCGTTTTCGTCGTCTATGAATATCACGTTCGCATTCGGCGGCGACGCGGGTCGAGCAGTTCACCAAGGCCAACGGCGACACGCCGGCTCGCAGCCCGACGGAGCCGGAAAGCTTCATCGGCGCGCTGGGAACGCATGTGTAGGGAATCGGGGTGACACTGCGCGCCGTGGCCGGGGATCCGGACATTCGGGGTTGACGATCGGTACAGCGAGATTCACCCTGGATACACATCGTCTGACCTTCCGGTCACAGCTCTGGGAGAGGCGGCAGTTCATGACCACCAGGGACAGCTACACGCAAGTGCCCGAGCCGTACTCGTGGCAGGTTCCCAGCGCCGGCGATGTGCACTTCACCTGGGAGTACGACGACGGGCGGGCCCGGTTGCTCTCGCTGTACCAGAAGGGCAAGGACAAGCAGTGGGATGCCCAGTCGCGCATCGACTGGTCCCAAGACGTCGACCGGGTGAACCCGATCGGGCTGCCCGACGGCTTCCATCCGCTGTTCGGCAGCCCGATGTGGGACGCCGCAGACGACAAGCGGCGCGCCGAGATGCGCCGGCACTCCCAGGCCTGGCAGCTCTCGCAGTTCCTGCACGGCGAGCAGGGGGCGATGGTCTGCGCCGCCAAGATCGTCGAGGTGGTACCGGACCTGGACGCGAAATTCTATGCGGCCACCCAGACCATGGACGAGGCCCGGCACGTCGAGGCGTTCTCCAGGTTCCTGCAGGACAAGGTCGGCCTGGTCTACCCGGTCAACAAGAACCTGACCGCACTGCTGGACGACACCCTGAGTGACTCGCGCTGGGACATGCCCTATCTCGGCATGCAGGTCCTCATCGAGGGGCTCGCCCTGGCCGCTTTCGGGGTGCTGCGCGACATGGCGGCGCCGGACTCGCTGGCCAAGCAACTGCTGGCCTACGTCATGCAGGACGAGGCCCGGCACGTCGCGTTCGGGCGAATCTCGTTGAAGGACTACTACTCCGGGCTGACCGAAGCCGAGCGGGACGAGCGGGAGGAATTCGTCGTGGACGCCTGCTACCTGATGCGCGACCGGTTCCGCGGCGAGGAGGTTTTTCAGACCCTCGGCCTGGACGTCAAGGCCTGTGCCGACTGGGTCGACACGTCGCCGCCGATGCTGCAGTTCCGCTCACACCTGTTCAGCCGCATCGTGCCGATCGTCAAGGACATCGGGTTGTGGGGCGCCAAGGTCCAGAAGGCGTTCCGGGACATGGGTGTGCTGGATATGGCCGGCTTGGACATCGAGGCGCTGATGAAGGCCGACGAGGATCAGGCCGAGGCGCTGGACAGGGCGCACGCCGAGATGGCCGACCGGGCGAACGAAGTGGACCAGGTGATCGCGGCGGGCGCGAGCTGACTCATCCCGATCGGGTCAGAACACGTTGGTGAAAAGCAGCTGCAGCGAGTCGAATACGCTCTGGAACAGTCCGCTGTTGGCGGCCCCTCCGCTGAGAACCGCACCGAGCCAGGCGTTGACGTCGTTGATGTCGGCATCGGAGATGTTGACGTAGGTCAGCTCGCCGTCGGTGACGGTGGTGGAGTTGGCGACCTGCTCGGGTGTCAGGCCCAGGTACTCGACGTGCGGGCCCAATACGGCCAGCAGTGCGCCCCACAGCCCCTTGGCGTCGAACACGTCCTGGAAGTTGGGCACCGGATCGCCGGGCAGGCTGTAGATGGTCGCCGGATACAGGTCATTCGGGGTCAGGATGTGAAGGACCCCGGTCATGTCGAGCAGGTTGAGCAGGTAGTTCGTCAGGCTCGTGCCGAACGTCATGTCCATGGCGGCTTCCAGGTGCTGCCATATGCCCCCCGGGGTGGACGGGTCGCCGATGAACACAAAGTGCAGACTGTCGCGGGGGATGCCGGCTTCGGCGAGGCGGGCCATCGCGATCGACTCGGCGGTGGCGCTCTGCGAGTAGCCGAACACCGTCAGCGGGTGCTCGGCATCGAAAGCGCCGGGGTTCGCGTTGAACGCGTTCTGCACGGCGAGCACGATGGCCGACGCGGCGGTGAGGCTGCTCGGGCCCTGCTGGATCAGTTCGGGTGTCGTCAGCACCTGCAGTGGGGCGCTGCAGGGATCGGTGCCGTCCATGTAACAGACCATTGTCGGGCCGGCTGTACCGCCGTCGAAGGCGCCGAAACCCAGCGGCTGCAGAAACAGGGCCTCGGCGGTCCGGGCGAATTCGGGCGACGGCGTCGGTTCGGTGGTCCCGCCGAGGATGAGCGCCGTTGCGCTGCCCGACAGCGGACCGGCGGCCGACAGCAGCACCGCCTCGGCGCGAAGGGATTGGCTGGCCGCCGCGGTGGCCGCGGCAACGACCAAGCCTGCGGCGGCAGTCCGAGCTATACCGTTGTGCGCCTTCACTGTTGAGCTCTTCGCGCTCGCCGCGCGCGGAGCTTCGGACCGAAGCGCCAGCTGAATCATCACGTCCCCCTCAGATCGGCGGCCCCGCCTACTGTTCACATCCTGGTATCGAGTTCAGCGGTTTGCAATGGTTGATCTCCGCCCATCGTGCGGGTGGGACATTCGCCGGATCGTCAGGTGATCAGCGAACCGATGATCATCGCCGTTTCGCGCAGGGCGGCCGGGCCAATGCTGCCGATGGGTTCGCCGATCGCGGCTCGGGGGAGCCATTGCACAAGCTCCGGGAGCAGCGTGCCCTCGGGGTGCGCCACGCCGACGACCATAGCCATTGCGTTCTCCGGCAACCGGCCCGGGATGAACGGGCAGGTGATGACCCGTCCGGTGTCGGCGGCGAGGTGAAAACCGTTGGACAGCACCGCGACGTAAAGCTCGTGTGCGCTGTCGCGGCGCGGGGCGATGTCTCCGGGGTTGATCACAAATCCGCTGCCCGGTTGGCCTGGTACACCTTGGCGGCGTAGCCGTCGATGTCGAGCGCCGGGACGGTTCGGGTGGTGTAGTTGTGCAACGCAATCCGCAGATGCTCGTTGCGGAGGGCACGTTCGATGAGCTCCGACCGATTCAAGCCGGCCCTCGCGGCGTCGGTGTCGGCGGCGGCCAGCACGGCGGTGTCGACCGTGACGGAGATCTTCTCTTTTGCCATACCGGTTATCCTACCGGTCATACGACTGGGAAGTCGGGTAGCTCGGCTGCGGGCCCTCCCTGTCGACGATGGGGAGCTTCACGACCACCGACCCGGGCAGATCCGGGCTGCCGTGCAGCTGGGCGCGGTACAGGCGACCCAGCAGTCCGGCGCCGATGCCGGTCTGCTCGAGCCGGAAATCCCGCACCCCAGCGCTTAAGACCTCGCTGAGCCATCCCGCCGTCACCGCGAGGGGATCAATCGGGAACTCTGCCATCGCCCGCCTCGGCGTGGATGCCGCAATCCTCCGGAATCCCCCCGGGCGATTAGCGTGCGAAACGGCTGCGGAACGGCGTGGCCACGGTGCGGCTGTCGCCTGCCGGAACAGAACACCCCCGGCTTGTCGCCGGGGGTGCTCCTCTTCGCCGATTCCGTCTAGACGATCCGCCGGGTCTGGTGTCTGAGCACGGCGAAGCGCTCGGACTCCGACATGCCGCCCCAGATTCCGTAGGGCTCGGCGACCGCAAGCGCGTGGCTGCGGCACTGGGCGAGCACCGGGCAGTCCCGGCAGAACTCCTTGGCCTGCTTCTCCCGCTGCGCGCGGGCCCGGCCTCGTTCCCCGTCGGGTGGGAAGAACACCGACGAATCGACACCACGGCACGCGCCCTGCAGTTGCCAAGCCCAGTTGTCGGCGTTACGTCCAGGCAGCTGCTCAGGCAATGGCATGCAGAACCCCTTCTCTAGGTGCTGATGTGGAGCCGGGCCGAGGCATCTCTTCATGCCTCGCTGTCGAGCGGTGGTGCGATGGCGACGTGAGAACCACGCTACGGACGCGTGGCAAACTTCGTCAACATTCCCGGCACTGGAGCAGAGCGTAGCCGTAACGGCTGAATTAACCTTACGGTTATCGTGTGGACGTGCTTGCTACACAAACGGAATGTGCTGCGTTCACTGTGTGCACTCCTGCGTCACGCATGACGCAGTTCGCGCCTGCCCGTTGGGATCTCGATCACACCGAATGAATCTTGGCGTTAACTTGGTCGTAATACAGCCACCACAAACATTTAACCGGGAGAGCCGCCGTGGCTGCGTATTGATAGCCTTGGGCCGCGATGATTGAGG